>NZ_JARYGI010000016.1:0-78037 GCF_033795625.1 Sphingobium sp.
AACTGGCAAAGGCAGCGCTTCATCAGCCCTCCGCTGCCAAACAGGCGTCAGAACGCGAGGTTGATAGAGGTGCCCAGCTAATTAGGGAAGCCATGCAATCCTACGGTTCGCTGCACGGATACGACGAACTTGGGGGCTATCCTTGCAGAGCAGTTATCTGCCGGTTTAATGGGAAATATGGCGATGACCGGATAGAGCGCTCTGAGCCTTCTTGTGAATTGTCAGGACTATTGCCGCGTTTGTGGCAAGCAATCAAAAAACAATGAACAAGAAGTATGTTCTATGCTGAGCAGCCGATTGCTTGCTTCACTCTTCGCCGCCAGCTTCATATCTACCGCTTGCTCCGCTGGTGACGGTCGGACAATAACGACCCGCGATGTCGTCGGTGAATATCGAGGGAGGGGATACGCAGGTATAGCCCCTATTCCTGACGCAGTCGAAATGAGCATTTTTGTGGATGGGAGGTTCAATGGAGATATCCCCATACCCGATGGTTACGCCGGACATACCGGGACATGGAACTTCGGGAAATATGTTCCCGCGAAGCAATGCAAAGAGATAGAATTTAGGCTTGAGGGGCATTTGCTAGCGGTTAAGTGCGCCTCAGTTGGTCCTGATGGCGTGACAGGCCTCGATTGCGACGCGAAGCGAGACTGCTTCATGAGGCGAAAAGTGCATTTTCAGCCCGTTCGAGTGTCCGGTTCATAGTGACCGTATCTCTGCTGTGAGGGCCAGAAAATGGTCGCTTCCCGCCATTCCTGCCTTGGCAGACGGGGGCCCCAACCCACAATCCTCCCCTAAACCTTGCCCGCAACCCCTTGCAGATGCGCCAGTAGCGCGTCGCCGTTCGCGGACCAGGTGAACCGCAGCGCCGCCTCCCGCACCGCGTCCCTTTCGGGAGGATTGTCGATCAGGTCCCGCATAGCCGCGGTCAGTTCCGCCGGTTCCCGTCCCACGATACGCCCTGCTTCCGGGCGATCGAGCAATTCCCGCGCTCCGCCCACGTCGCTGATGACGATCGGCGTTCCGCATGCCAGGGCCTCCACCCAGGCATTGGCCAGGCCTTCCGACGCGGAGGGCAGCGCCATTACGTCCGCCGCCGCCAGAAACTGCGGAAGCCGATCATGCGGCACCGCGCCCAATATCCCCACGCGATCCGCTACGCCCAGCCGTTCGGCGAGCGCTTGCAGGGAAGCCCGCTCCGGACCTTCGCCGATCAGGATCAGCGTCGCGTCCGGCAAGGCGGGCAGGGCGCAGATCAGCAGCGATTGCCCCTTGCGCGGGATCAGCGCGCCGACGCTCAGCACGACGGGGCCGGAGAGATCCAGTTCCGCCTTGGCTGCGGCGCGATCCTGCGGCGCGAACCGCTCCAGATCGACGCCGGTATAATGTACGCCGATCTTCTCGCCATCCATGCCCAAGGCGATCATCGACCGGCGCATTGCGCCTGACACGGCCAAAAGCCCGGCAGCCTCCTGCCCCGCGCGCAGCACGGCCTTTCGCGTGGCAGGCTGATGCCCCCAATAATGGATGTCCGCGCCCCGCGCCTTGACGGAAAACGGAATGCCGAGAGCCTTTGCCAGCCGCGCCGCCACTGGCCCGTCCGGATAGAAGAAGCTCGCATCGATCACGTCGAACGGCCGCTCGCCATGCAGGCGGCGTACCAGCGGCAGGATCGCGCGCGTCATCGTCGCGACGTTGAACCGACCGCCGATCTTCGGCAAAATCGGGAAACGCGGGCGATAGACGGTGAGATCGCGCCAGCGCTCCTTCTGCGGCAATCGCGTGAGCGGCAGATAATGATCCGCATTCGACAGGGGCCAGGGCGGAATGCCGACTGGTGCAATCACCGTTACATAGGCTTCGGGGCGGCTTGCCAGTTCACGCGCCTGTCGCTCGACAAAGACGCCGAAATTCGGGCGGCTGATGTCGGGAAAGAGCGTGGACAGCATGAGGACGCGAATGGTCATTCGGCCTGACTATAGCAGCTTGCTTAACAGGTCGTTAGTCGCGTTTTACAGCGTCCGGATCAGGCGCGTCGCGGCCGCGATCCACGGAGGGTCGGCCAGCACCTGCTGCCGCGATCCCGCGCCCAGCGGCAGAATGTGGAGCATCCCGGCTTCGCGCCCGAGCAGGCGCCCGAACAGGAACCGCCCGCCGGGCCGAGGGGCCAGCACATCGCGGTTGAGCGCTCTGCCGTAATCCTCCGCCTCGATCTTCTCGCACCAGATTTCGTCGCCGCCGCGATAGTCGCCGATGCTGGCGAGCACCCGCACGCCCACCATTGCGGCGCTGGCGACCGGCGCGACGATCGCCTGCGGATGCGTCGGCGCGCGTGCGCCTTCCGGGCCGACCAGTGCGGCAATTGCGACGCTTTCCTGTCCCGGCATGTCCACCAGGTCGGCGGAGGATACGCCAAGCGCGTTCGCGATCCGGTTCAGCCATCCTACCGAGACGGTCCGCATGCCCGTTTCCAGCCTGCCGATGGTCTGCGCGGTCGTCGGGGGATCGCAGCGCATCGCGACATCCTCCAGCGTCAGTCCCTTTGCCTTGCGCACATCGCGTATCCGCGTGATCATCCTGTCACCTGCTTAACCCATCTGGTTTTCCTCTGTCCTACAGAATGACGCCTCTGGCAAGGAAAATAGCCAACGCATTTTATCGGAGCCGCCATTGTCCCACCACCTTCCGCCGCCGACGCACATTGTCCGGACCATAGAAGACCCCGATGGCGAGCCGCGGATCGTCATGGTGAACCTGGGCGAATCGCCCGTCTCCTGGCTCCACGCGCGGGGCAGGCTGACCGACCGCCAGTTCGCAGCCGCGGAGTTGCTGCGGCAGGACTGGGAGCGCGCCGGGCTCAGCCCTCAGGTCACGATGCGCTGGGACCCCGCGCCGATCGCCAAGGGGCGGCGAGCGGCTCCCCGCGCGCTGGACGCCAGCCTGTCGCAACTGGCCGCGCGCGACCGGGTGTCCGCTGCGATGCGCGCCGCAGGGCCGGGGCTCTCCGACATATTGTGGCGGGTCGCCTGCGCGGGCGAAGGCATCGCCGCGGCAGAGAAAGCGCTTGCATGGCCCAGCCGCGCAGGAAAGCTGGTGCTGACGCTGGCCCTCGACCGCGTGGCGGAATATTATTGTCTTTAGCGCGTCCTGATTGCATCGCGGCGGCCACGGTTCTATGAACATATCAGGAACAGAGGAGCCCACTCATGCCGAAGCTGAACTATGTCGAATTCTCCGTAGCGAACCTCCCCGCGGTCCGCAGCTTCTATGAAGCGGCATTCGGCTGGGCCTTCACAGACTATGGCAGCGACTATGCCGCGGTCGAAGGTGGCCCCACGACTGCCGCTTTCAACGCGCACGAAACCGGCGCCGCACCGGCCATCCTACCGCTGATCGAAGTGGAGGACCTGGAGGCCGCCCTCGAAGCTGCTACTGCTGCAGGCGGCAAGGTCCGCATTCCGATCTTCGACTATCCGGGCGGCAGGCGCTTCCACATCGTCGATCCTGCCGGTCATGAAATAGGCGTCTATCAGAGCAACCACTAGCTGCCCAGAGTTGACGTGAACGTAAACGTCAACTATGCTGCCGGTATGACGCACATGATTCAGATAGCCGGCATCGAAATGCCTGATCTCGATGAGCGGGATCAGTACAGCATTTCCGATCTGTCGACGGAATTCGGCGTGACGGCGCGGGCCCTGCGCTTTTACGAGGATGAGGGGTTGATCGCGCCCGAGCGGCAGGGCCTCTCCCGTATTTACTCGCGCCGCGATCGTGCCCGGCTCGCCTGGATACTACGGGGCAAACGCGTAGGCTTCAGCCTCGCCGATATCCGCGAGATGATCGACCTCTATGACCTCAATGACGGCCGCGAAGTCCAGCGCCGGGTGGCCATGGAGAAATGCCGCGGGCGCATTGCCCTGCTTGAACGGCAGAAGGCCGATATCGAATCCGCAGTCGAGGAACTGACCGCGTTCGTATCGATCATGGAAGCGGGGGCCGGAAGTCGCAGTTGAGATTGGCACACGCGTTCTACCCGGCCTCAGGTGGGCCGGAACGATAAGAGAGTTCTCTGGAGAGACATATGCCCACGTACACCGCTCCCGTCCGCGACACCAAGTTCGTGCTCGACCATGTCGTGAACATCGACCGCTACACCAACTTGCCGGGCTTTCAGAATGCCTCCCCGGACATCGTCGAGGCCGTGCTGGGGGAAGGCGGGAAGTTCGCGGCTGAGGTGCTCTTCCCGCTCAATCAGGTGGGCGACCGGGAGGGCTGCACCCGCCACCCGGACGGCAGCGTGACCACCCCGACGGGTTTCAGGGACGCCTATGACCAATATGTCGCGGGCGGCTGGACGACGCTCCACGCTCCGGAGGAATTTGGCGGGCAGGGGCTTCCATCGGCCTTGGCTACAGCCTTCGACGAATATGTGCTCTCCGCCAACCAGGCGTTCGAGATGTATCATGGCCTGACGGCAGGCGCGACCGCCGCGTTGCTCGCCAAGGGTTCCGACGAACAGAAGGCGAAGTACGTCCCCAATATGGTGAGCGGAAAGTGGACGGGCACCATGAACCTCACCGAGCCTCATGCGGGGACGGACCTCGGCATGATCCGCACGCGCGCCGTGCCCAATCCGGACGGCAGCTACGCGATCACCGGCACGAAGATCTTCATCTCCTCGGGCGAGCATGATCTGGCGGAGAACATCATCCATCTGGTGCTGGCCAAGACACCCGGCGCGCCGGAGAGCAGCAAGGGCATTTCGCTGTTCGTGGTCCCGAAGTTCATCGTCAACGAAGACGGCACGCCTGGCGATCGCAATGCAGTTTCCTGCGGGTCGATCGAACATAAGATGGGCATCCACGGCAATTCCACATGCGTCATGAACTACGACGGCGCGACGGGCTGGCTGGTCGGCGAGGAGAACAAGGGGCTCGCGGCGATGTTCATCATGATGAATGCCGCGCGTCTCGGCGTTGGCCTTCAGGGGCTGGCGCAGGGTGAAGTCGCCTACCAGAACGCCGTGCAATATGCGAAGGACCGCCGGCAGGGCCGGGCACTGACCGGCCCTGCCGAACCCGGCGAAAAGGCCGACACGCTGTTCGTCCACCCGGATGTGCGCCGGATGCTGATGGACGCAAAGGCGCTGACCGAGGGGCTGCGGGCACTGTGCCTCTGGGGCGCCTTGCAAGTCGATCTCGCGAAACTGGCGCAGACCGAGGAAGAACGTCAGACGGCGGAGGACCTGATCTCGCTGCTGACCCCGGTCATCAAGGGCTATGGCACCGACAAGGGCTTCGACATCGCCGTGACCTGCCAGCAGATCTATGGCGGCCATGGCTACATCCAGGAATGGGGCATGGAGCAATATGTCCGCGATGCCCGCATTGCCCAGATCTATGAGGGAACCAACGGGGTTCAGGCGATGGATCTCGTCGGCCGCAAGCTGGCGCAGAATGGCGGCCGCGCTCTGCAGGCGTTCTTCAAGATCGTCGCCGAGGAAGTCGCCTCTGCCAAGGCCGAGCCGCGCCTTGCATCCTATGCCGAGGCGCTGGAGAAGGCGAACGGCCAGCTACAGGCCGCAACGATGTGGCTGATGCAGAATGCGATGCAGAACCCCAACAATGCGGGAGCCGGCGCCTATCATTACATGCACATCATGGGCATCGTGTCCGTCGGTCTGATGTGGCTCCGGATGGCGAGCGCGGCAGTGCGCCTGCTCGATGCAGGGGAGGGCGACGCCAGGTTCCTAGAAGCCAAGCTCGTCACCGCACGCTATTTCGCCGAGCGGATCATGCCGGACGCAGGCGCGCTTCGCCGCAAGATCGAAGGCGGCGCGGAGGCGCTGATGGCATTGGACCCGGATATGTTCGCGACGGCGGCGTGACATAGTCAGGCCTTGACACAATGAACCATATAGGTTATATGCTTCCTCACTTCCAACGCTCCTGATCACGGCGAAGGCAAGTGAAGGTTCCTGCGCGGCGGTGTCGTGCAGGAGCGGTCGGCGCGGAACCATCCAGCATGAAGACGGATATCCGCAACACTGCCGGCATACCTGGTACCGAGGACTGTAGGGGCGTCGCGTCAGCGGCTAACCAGTAATTGCCTCCAAATGCCCGAAAGGGAGCAGCAGACCCGCCGGGATGCCAAACCATAAAGCCTCGACGCTTTATCATGACTACCACTACCAAGTCGTCGAGCCTGGGTGACCGAGGCAAGGACGCGCCGACCGTCATCCTTCTTCATGAGTTTCCGGACACGCGCGCCCAAGCGCCGCGATCCAACACGCCCAACTTTCTCCAGGATGATAAGTTGGATGAAGCTACACTTCACCGCGCGCACAACTCTCCCAACCGTTCGGGCTGAGCCTGTCGAAGCCTTCCCTTGAACGAAGTGAAGGTGCTTCGACAAGCTCAGCAGAGCCCCTTCGACAAACTCAGGGCGAACGGAGTGGGAGGGCCGCTATGATACTTCATCGGCACCACCACTACGCCTGGGCAGCCAGGCTACCTCTCCCCCTTCGAAGGCAACTGTAATCTCCGCCCGCTACTCCCGCCCCGCGCGCATCGCCGCACCGGCCGCAAACGGCGTGATCCCCACCAGCAGCAGCGAACAGGCGGCCAGCAGCTTCAACGCACTCCCGCTCTGATCGGCCAGCGACCCGGCTCCAAAGATCAGCAGCGGCACCGCCAGCGGCAAGGCCAGCAACCCCGCCAGCGCCCCGCTCGACCGCAACCCCGCCGTCAGCGCGCTCACCATCAGCCCCAGCGCAGCCAAGGCAGGCGTGCCCAGCAGCAGCCCGATCTCCAGCCGGATCATCATGTTCGCACTCAACTTCAGCAGCGCGGCGGCAGGCAGCACCGCCACCATCAGCGGCGGGCCGAAGCTCAGCCAGTGCGCAATCAGCTTGGCGACCGCGATCACCTCATCGCCTATCCCCCGCAGCACCAGCTGATCGAGCACGCCACTGTCCTGATCCGGCGCGACGAGGCGGTCTACCGGCAGCAGGCTCGCCAGCAGCGCCGCGATCCACAGCATGCCCCCGCCGGTCCGCGACAGCACTGCCGCATCCGGACCGACCGCGAAGGGAAACAGCGCCGCCACCAGCAGCAGAAACGCCAGCGGCAACCACAATCCCCCCGACCGCCAGGCCAGCGCCGCATCGCGCAGGATCAGCGCAGGCAGCGCGCTCACGCTTCCATCTCCAGCGGACGCCAGGCCATGACATCGAAATCCATTGCCTCCGCCGCTGGCAGCGCCTGATGCGACGCCGCCAGGATAAGGCCGCCGTCCGCGAGATGCCGCTTCATCACTGTGCCCAGCAACGCCACCGACGCGCTGTCCAGGCCGTTGCCCGGCTCGTCCAGCAGCCAGATCGGCGCGCCGCTCGCCACCACCCGCGCCAGCACGGCCCGCTTGCGCTGCCCGGTCGAGAGCATCCGCACCGGCACATCGGCCAGCTTCGTCAGGTCCAGCGCCTCCAGCGCCGCATCCACTGCACCCGCCTTCGCTCCATCGACTCGCGCCCAGAAGCCCAAAGCCCGGCCCAGCGGCGCCCGCATCTCCAGCGCCAGCGCCTCGTCGCACAGCGCCATTGCGCCCTGATGCGACACGCGCCCCGCAAAGACCGGCAGCAGCCCCGCGACGGCCCGGATCAGGCTGGATTTGCCGACCCCGTTCGGCCCGCGCAGCACCGCGCTTTCGCCCGCCGCCAGCGACAGGGTCACGCCCGTCACCAGCATCCGCCCGCCGCGCATGCAGGCCACGTCCTCCAGCCGCAGGAACGCAGCGCTCATGGTGCGACCATGTCCTCCAGAGCGTGCATGTCCTCATCGGAAAAGCCGAAATGATGTCCGACCTCATGGATCACGACATGCGCGATCAGCGCCTCCAGCGACACACCGGTATCCACCCACTCGTCCAGCAGCGGCCGCCTGTACAGATGGATGCTGGGCGGCAGGTCGCCGGTCTGCGCGCTGTCGCCGACCGGCCGTCCCGAATACAGCCCGGTCAATTCAAACGGATCGTCGATCCCCATCGCCCGCAACGTTTCCTCGTCCGCAAAATCCTCCACGAACAGCACGACATTCGCCAGATGCGCGGCAAAGGGCTCGGGCAGGCGGGACAAGGTGGCAAGGGCAAGCGTCTCGATACGTGCCGCATCCGGCGCAAAGCACAATGGTTGACCTTGATCGCTCATCGCTGCGCCATAGATGAGACTCTCCTTCAGCGCCAGCGACGCGCTTTCACCATCAGGACGACCACATATGATCGAGAAACTGGACGATGCCCTGCGCGCCGTCGCCCTCAATGACCTGCCCGACTGGACGCCCGTCAATGATCCTGACGGCATCTCCCGGACCTTTTCCTTCGCCAGCTTCGTGGAAGCGTTCGGCTTCATGACGCGCGTGGCGTTGCTCGCCGAAAAGGCCGACCATCATCCCGAATGGTCCAACGTCTACAACCGCGTCCATATCATGCTCACCACGCACGATGCGGGCGGCCTCTCGCAGCGCGACGTCGACCTGGCAGCACAGATCAACGCGCTGCTGGCTTAGCTCTCGGCCTTGTCATCGCTCTTCCACAGCGACTCGAAGCGCGTGCCCGTCATCAACAGGGCGGACGCGGGATAACCCGCCGCGCCCGCCTTCTTGGCGGTATCGATCGCCATGTCGACCGCGATCTCCTTGGTCTTGAACGGGCCATAATAGCGGTTGTCGAGATTGATCTTCCACTCGCCATCATGGTTGATGACGATGTAGCGGGCGGCGGGCAGGGATGACTGTTCGGACATTGTGGCACCTGTTGATAATATAGATTAAAGATGGTGCCTTTCCCCGGCGGGGCAAGGGCTCGCCGATCAGCCCAGCACGTCCATCTTCGTGTTGTAGTGGTGCCACGCCATGATCGCGGCAGCGCCCCTGTGCGGCCGCCACCGCTCGGCGATGTCGCGCACCGCCTTTTCGCTCGGCCGTTCGGGCCAGCCCAGTATCCGTCCGATCTCGATCTGCACGGCCAGGTCGCCCGCCGGCCAGATATCCGGGCGGCCCTCGGCAAACAGGAGATAGATCTCCGCCGACCAGCGGCCGATGCCTTTCACGCGCACCAGCTGGGCGATGGCTTCCTCGTCATCGTCCGGCAGGGCATGGAGGTCCAGCTCGCCCGACAGGACAAGTTCGGCAAGGCTGCGCGCATAGCCCTGCTTCTGCCGCGACAGGCCGCACGCCCGCAGCGCATCATGATCGCGGCTGAGCAGCACATCCGCGCCGCAGCCCGTGCCCAGTTCCGCCTCCAGCTTCGCCCATACCGCCGCCGCCGCTGCCACGCTGACTTGCTGTCCTACGATAGTCCGCAACAGGGTCTCATAGCCGGGCGAACGCATCCGGGTAGGGGGATAGCCCACGCGGCCCAACGCCGCGGCAAAGCCCGGCTCGATGGCCGCCAGTGCATCCAGGCTGCTGCGCAGCGTTTCGGAAGTGGTCACCATGATTGATCCCGCCGTACTTTGCTCGACACAACATTGCGCACGGCGCTTGATTTCCGGGCCGTCAGCCGCGATAGGCGCATCAAGAGTTTAGGGAGTGCTATATGCCGAAGCTGATTGTGGTCAACCGTTCGGGCGAAGAGTCGACCGTAGAAGGAGATGCCGGGCTTTCCGTGATGGAAATCATCCGGGACAATGGATTTGACGAGTTGCTGGCCCTGTGTGGCGGCTGCTGTTCCTGCGCGACGTGCCACGTCTACGCCGACCCGGCTTTCGCCGACGCGCTGCCCGCGATGACCGAAGACGAGAACGACCTGCTCGACAGTTCGGATCACCGCAATGAGACCAGCCGTCTTTCGTGCCAGCTGGTCATGACCGAGGCGCTGGACGGCCTGCGCGTCACGATCGCTGCTGAAGATTGATGGAAGCGGCGGGACGTCCTGTCCCGCCAGGCTGTCCGCAGAAAATGAAAAGCCCGCCTTGCGATCTCTCGCAGGCGGGCTCTTTCGCAAGCTATCCGATGCTGTCGCCTACGCGACTGGTTCAGCCGTCGTAATCGCCACCGATATTCTGGTTGCGCGGCGGAGCGGCTGCGGTGAGGCGCAGCGCCTCGGCCGACTGCGCCAGCGAGCCGATTTCATCGGGCGTGTCGTCATCG
This sequence comes from Sphingobium sp., assembly GCF_033795625.1. Classification (GTDB taxonomy): domain Bacteria; phylum Pseudomonadota; class Alphaproteobacteria; order Sphingomonadales; family Sphingomonadaceae; genus Sphingobium. The sequence goes on from NZ_JARYGI010000016.1 coordinate 10,152, forward strand.
TCGATCTGCACCTTCTGCAGGCTGCCGATCACCGAATCATGAAGTTCATGCGGGAGGACGGTTTCCTCCGCAATTTCGCGCAGGGCAACGACGGGGTTCTTGTCCCGGTCACGATCCACGGTAAGCTCCGCGCCGCCCGAAATCTCGCGGGCGCGCTGGGCGGCGAGCAGGACGAGGTCGAAACGGTTAGTAACCTTGTCGACGCAATCTTCGACGGTAACGCGGGCCATAGGGCCTCCTGGATGTGTTGAGTATGATGGAAAGCGGAACCGCTAGCAGCGACGGACCTATGAGTCAACGAAACGGTAGGGGGATCGATGAGCGTGCTATGGCCAGCGTGCTGAAAACAGCGCAAGACACGCCCATGGCACCGTCGTCCGTTCCAGCATCGATATCGGGAAGCTTTGCGGGCAATCGACTTACGGTGATCGAGGATGGGCCGGACCTGCTCGCGGCGCTGATCGCCCTGATCGACGGGGCGGAGGCAAGCCTGAAGCTGTGCTACTATATATTCGAGAGCGACCGGAGCGGGCGGATCGTGCTGGCGCACCTGATCCAGGCGGCGCGCCGCGGCGTGCAGGTCACGCTGATGGTCGATGCTTTTGGAGGCGCTACGGCGGAGTCGGGCTTTTTCGACGGACTCGTGCAGGCAGGCGGCCGCTTCGCCTGGTTCGGTGCGCGGCGCTCGACGCGCTACCTGATCCGCAATCACCAGAAGATCGCCATTGCCGACGAAGCGCGGCTGCTGATGGGCGGCTTCAATGTGGGCGATGCTTATTTCGGCGTGCCTGCCGACAACTGCTGGCGCGACCTGGGGCTGTTGCTCGAAGGGCCGGAGGTCGCGGCGATGGTCCGCTGGTACAGCCAGCTTTGGCGCTGGACGGCCAGCCGCAAGCAGAGTTTCCGCATGTTGCGCGGCATCGTTCGCCGCTGGCGGGCGCCTCGCAAGCCTGCCTCTACCAGACCGTTTCACTGGCTGATCGGCGGTCCCACGCGGCGGCTGTCTCCCTGGGCGCAGGTGGTGAAGCACGATCTAGACAATGGCCAGCGGCTCGACATGATCGAAGCCTATTTCTCGCCCGGCCGGGGCATGTTGCAGCGCCTCGGGCGGCTCGCCCGGCGGAAAGGCGCGCGCCTCATCCTCCCCGCCAAGTCCGACAATGGCGCCACGATTGCGGCCGCCCGGCTGCTGTACGGGCCGCTTCTGAAGCGTGGCGTCACCATCTACGAATATCAGCCATGCAAGCTGCATACGAAGCTGATCGTGATCGACGACGCAGTCTATATCGGCTCGGCCAATTTCGACATGCGGAGCCTTTTCCTGAACCTCGAACTCATGTTGCGGATCGAGGACGCGGCCTTTGCGGCGCAAGTCCGCAGCATGATCGACCGGCGCCAGCAGGAGAGCCAGCAGATCACGCCTGAAATCTATGCAGCGCGGCGCGGCCCGCTGACTCTGCTCAAAGGCTGGATCAGCTATCTGCTGGTCGGCGTGATCGACTACACGGTGACGCGCCGCCTGAACTTCCGCAATCCCAACGCCGACTAGGCGCGGAAGACTCCGACCTCTCGACCGTTCGGGCTGAGCGAAGTCGAACCCTTCACCTGAGAGCAGCGAAGGAGCCTCGCTTATGCTTGGTCCCACCCTTCGACTTCGCTCAGGGCGAAGGGATGGAGCTACTCCGCCGCCACGGCCGTTTCGGTGTCGCTCAGCGGATGCTCCAGGCGCTTCAGCATTTCCTTCGGGCACACCTGCCAGAAATGCGCGCGCCAGCGATGCCAGTCGTCGAGGATCGTATGCGCCCAGCGGCTGTCGGTGCGAATCGCATGTTCGGCGATCAGCGCCTTCAGCACCGCTTCCCAATGCGCGCTGTCCAGCCGCTGCCACACGATGCTCTCGGGATTGGCGCGGGCCGCAAAGCTGGCGTCCTCGTCCAGGATGAAGGCCATGCCGCCCGTCATGCCCGCGCCGAAGTTCGCGCCGGTGTGGCCCAGAATGACGGCCGTGCCGCCAGTCATATACTCGCAGCCATTCGCGCCGCAGCCTTCGACCACGACCTGCGCGCCGGAGTTTCGCACCGCGAACCGCTCGCCAGCCTGACCCGCCGCGAACAGCTTGCCTGCCGTCGCACCGTACAGCACCGTGTTGCCGATGATGGTGTTGTCCTTCGTCACCAGCGGCGAACTCACCATCGGCCGCACCGCGATGATGCCGCCGGACAGGCCCTTGCCGACATAGTCATTGGCGTCGCCGAAGACCTCAAGCGTGATGCCCTTGCACAGGAACGCGCCGAGCGATTGCCCCGCCGACCCGCGCAAACGCACCGTCAGATGCCCATCGTTTAGCGCCGTCATCCCGTATTTCCGGGTGATCTCGGACGACAACCGCGTGCCCACTGCGCGATGCGTGTTTCGCACCGTGTAGGTAAGCTGCATCTTCTCGCCCCGCTCGAACACGGCCTTGGCGTCCTTGAGCATCTGCGCGTCGAGGCTGTCGGGCACATCGTTGCGGAACGTCGCGAGGCTGAACCGCCGTTCGGCGTCGGTCGCGTCGACTTTGGCAAGGATCGGGTTCAAGTCCAGATCGTCGAGATGCTCGGCGCCGCGGCTGACCTGCTTCAGCAGCTCGGTCCGTCCGACGACTTCATCCAGACTACGGAAGCCAAGCCGCGCCAATATCTCGCGCACTTCCTCGGCGATGAAGGTCATCAGGTTGATGACCTTCTCCGGCGTGCCGGTGAATTTGTCGCGCAGCCGCTGGTCCTGCACGCACACGCCGACGGGGCAGGTGTTGCTGTGGCACTGGCGGACCATGATGCAGCCCATCGCGACGAGGCTGAGCGTGCCGATGCCGAACTCCTCGGCACCCAGTATCGCCGCGATCACGATGTCGCGCCCGGTCTTGAGGCCGCCATCGGTACGCAGCCGCACCTTATGACGCAGGCCATTCAGCGTCAGCACCTGATTGGCTTCCGACAGGCCCATTTCCCAGGGAGTCCCAGCATATTTGATGCTGGTCTGCGGAGAGGCGCCCGTACCGCCGACATGCCCCGCGATCAGGATGACGTCGGCATGCGCCTTGGCCACGCCCGCCGCGACCGTGCCGATCCCGGCCTGGCTCACCAGCTTGACGCACACCCGCGCGCGCGGATTGATCTGCTTCAGGTCGTAGATGAGCTGCGCCAGATCCTCGATCGAATAGATGTCGTGATGCGGCGGTGGCGAGATCAGCGTCACGCCGGGCGTCGAATGCCGCAGCTTCGCGATGAATTCCGTGACCTTGAAGCCGGGGAGCTGGCCGCCTTCGCCGGGCTTGGCACCCTGCGCGACCTTGATCTCCAGTTCCTCGGCCGCGCCCAGATATTCGGCATGCACGCCAAAGCGCCCAGACGCGATCTGCTTGATCACCGAGTTCGCATTGTCGCCGTTCGCGTAAGGCTTGAAGCGGTTCGCGTCCTCCCCGCCTTCGCCGCTGACTGCTTTCGCGCCGATCCGGTTCATCGCGATGGCCAGCGTCTCATGCGCCTCGGGAGAGAGCGCGCCCAGCGACATGCCCGGCGTCACGAAGCGCTTGCGGATCTCGGTGGTCGCCTCGACCTCGTCGATCGGCACTGCTTCCCGCGCGAAGTTGAACTCCAGCAAGTCGCGTAGATAAACGGGCGGCAGGTCCTTTACGCCGCGCGAGAATTGCAGGTAGCTCGAATAGCTGTCCGTCGCGACTGCCGTTTGCAACAGATGCATCAGCTGCGCGGAATAGGCATGGCTCTCGCCGCCGTTGCGCTGACGATAGAAGCCGCCGATCGGTAGCTTCACGACCGAGCTGTCATACGCCGCCTCATGCCGCAGGACTGCGGAGTAATGCAGCGACGCATAGCCTTCGCCGGAAATCTTCGACGGCATGCCGGGGAACAGATCGTTCACGAGTGCCCGCGACAGGCCAACGGCTTCGAAGTTATAGCCGCCGCGATAGGAACTGATGACCGCAATGCCCATCTTGGACATGATCTTCAGCAGCCCCTCGCAGATCGCCACGCGATAGCGCTCGATGGCGTCGTCCAGCGCGATCTCGCCAAAGAGCCCGCGCGCATGGCGATCCGCGATGCAGGCTTCGGCCAGATAGGCGTTCACGGTCGTCGCACCGACGCCGATCAGCACCGCGAAATAATGCGTGTCGAGGCATTCGGCCGAGCGCACGTTGATCGACGCATAGGACCGCAGCCCCCGGCGCACCAGATGCGTATGCACCGCCGCCGCCGCCAGCACCATGGCGATGCCAACGCGCGTGCCATCGATATTCTCGTCCGTCAGGAACAGTTCGGTGCGGCCTTCGCGCACGGCCTGCTCGGCTTCCTCGCGGATGCGCGTGATCGCGGCGCGCAGCTGTTCCTGCCCTCCTTCGGCAGGGAAAGTGCAATCGATCTCAGCCACTGCCGCCCCGAAATGCGCCTTCAACTGCGTCCACGACGCACAGGTCAGCACCGGCGAATCGAGCACCAGCACATGCCCCTGCTGGGCATCGTCCTCCAGAATGTTGGCTAGGTTGGAGAAGCGCGTCTTCAGGCTCATCACATGCCGCTCGCGCAGCGGATCGATCGGCGGGTTCGTAACCTGGCTGAAGTTCTGCCGGAAGAAATGGCTTACGGTGCGCGGCTTGTCGGAGATGACGGCCAGCGGCGTATCGTCGCCCATGGAACCGATAGCTTCCTTCGCATCCTCGACCATCGGCGCAAGGATCAGCTCCAGATCCTCCAGTGTGATGTTCGCCGCGACCTGCCGCCGGGTCAGCTCGGCCTTGTCCCACGCCGGCAAGGCATCGGGGGCAGGGGCGGGCAAATCCTTCGGGAACAGGAAGTCCTTCACGTAGTCGGCATAAGGCCGCTCGGACGCGATCCGGTCCTTGATCTGCTGGTCGAAATAGAGTTCGCCCTCCGCCAGATCGACGGCCAGCATCTCGCCCGGACCCATGCGGCCCTTGCGCAGCACCGTGGTCTCCGGAACCACGACCATGCCGGTTTCGGAGCCGACGATCAGCAGATTGTCCGACGTCAGCGTATAGCGCAGCGGCCGCAGCGCATTGCGGTCCACACCTGCGACCACCCAGCGGCCATCGGTCATCGCCAGAGCGGCGGGACCGTCCCACGGCTCCATGACCGACGCCAGATACTTATACATGTTCAGGTGCGATTCGGGCGTGTCGGCTGCCTGCCATGCCTCGGGCACCAGCATGATCTTCGCGGTCGGCGCATCGCGGCCCGCGCGGCAGATCGCCTCGAACACTGCGTCCAGCGCCGCCGTGTCGGAAGCGCCCGCCGGGATCACTGGCTTGATATCCTCGGACTGCTCGCCGAACGCGAGGCTGGCCATCTTGATCTCGTGGCTCTTCATCCAGTTCTTGTTGCCGCGGATCGTGTTGATCTCGCCATTATGCGCCAAGGTCCGGAAGGGCTGCGCCAGCCACCACTGCGGGAAAGTGTTGGTCGAATAGCGCTGATGGAAGATCGCGACGCGGCTCTCGAACCGCTCGTCCTGCAAGTCGGGATAGAAAACCGACAGCGATTCCGCGAGGAACAGCCCCTTGTAGATGATCGATCGGCACGACAGTGAGCACACGTAAAAGTCGTTGATCTGCGCCGCGACGACTTTCTTCTCGATCCGGCGGCGGATCAGGTACAGGTCCTTCTCGAACTCCACGACGTCGCGTTCTTCGGGCATTGGTCCGGCGATCATGATCTGCTCGATCTCGGGACGCGTGCGCTGCGCCTTCTCGCCGATCACCGACACGTCGACCGGCACCTGACGCCAGCCATAGATCTTGTAACCGGCGTCGATGATCTCGCTCTCGACGATCGTGCGGCATGTCTCCTGCGCCGACAGGTCTGTGCGCGGCAGGAACACCATGCCGACCGCCAGCCGGTTGGGCAGGGGCTTATGCCCGCTGTCGGCTATCGCATCGTCGAAGAAGCGCACCGGCAAGTCGACATGGATGCCCGCGCCATCGCCGGTCTTCCCGTCGGCGTCCACGGCCCCACGATGCCAGACGGCCTTCAGCGCATCGATCGCCGAAGCCACCACGCGCCGCGAAGGCTTCCCGTCGGTCGCCGCGACAAGGCCCACGCCACAGGCATCGCCCTCGAACTCAGGACGATACATGCCTTCTTCGGCAAGGCGGAGGCGTTCGGATTCCATGTGGTCCATCATTGTGCGACCTTCTTTGCGTCTGCGCCGATGAGCGCCTCAAGGCGCTTGCGTTCGGCTGGGGTTAGATCGTTGTAGGTGCGCGGCTTGGGCAGCGCTTCCATCTGAGCCGTCGATTTCTTGATGATCTCCGGCATGGCCTGCATCATGGCGGGCATCATCGCCTGGACCTTCCCTATATAATGCGGGTCGGTGGCCAGCTCCATGAAGCCGCTGCCGAACTTGGCGCCGGCTGGCGTTTTCATGAAGGCATTGATCTGGTCCAGTTCGGCCGCGTCATAGCGGCTCGCGAAAGCCTCGGCCATGCCTTCGCGCATGTCAGGCTCGAAACGACCCATTAACTGTCCGATGGCAGGCATCATGCTGTTCATCATGATATCCATACGCTTGCGAAAATTAGGGTCCATGATCGCCATGATCTCATCGATCGTGGCCGGGTTGAGCTTGTCGGCTTCCACCGAATCCATTCCTCCGGCCTTGAGCAGTTCATGGACAGGTATTTTGGTGAAGCTGTCCATCATCGGGCCCATGATCTTCTGCATCATCGGTCCCATCATCTTCGCCATCGTTCCATCGGGCAGGATGATGGTGGCGACCGGGCGTGCCTTCGCCAGCAGCGCGGGATTGACGGTCGTAAGCGCGGAACTGACAGGCGCAACCTGCGCACCGACCGGCACCGACAGCATCAATAGCGGGAGCGCGAGAGCCAGGCGCCGCATCACGCCGCCACTCGCTCGCTCGCTTTTGCGCGCGCCTTGGCTTTCAGATATTTATGCATGTGATCCGTCACGTCACGCCCATCGCGGATCGCCCACACGACCAGCGATGCGCCGCGTACGATGTCTCCGGCCGCGAACACGCCGTCCATCGACGTCATCATGGTCTTATGATCGACGCGCAACGTGCCCCAGCGCGTGACGGACAGGTCATCGGCTCCGAACATCTTGGGCAGGTCCTCCGGATCGAAACCCAGCGCCTTGATCACCAGATCGGCCTCGATCGTATATTCGCTGCCCGGATCGGGTTCCGGCGCGCGGCGGCCCGATGCGTCGGGTTGGCCGAGACGCATGCCCGTCACCTTCACGCCGGTCACATGCTCGGTGCCCTCAAACGCGATCGGTGCGGAGAGCCAGACGAACTCGACGCCTTCCTCTTCGGCGTTGGCGACTTCGCGCTGCGATCCCGGCATGTTCTCGCGGTCGCGGCGATACAGGCACTTCACTGACTTGGCGCCCTGGCGAATGGCAGTGCGCACGCAGTCCATCGCCGTGTCGCCGCCGCCGATGACGACAACATGCTTGCCCGCAGCATGCAATGTGCCGTCCTCATGCTCCGGCACCTTGTCGCCGAAGCTGGCGCGGTTGGAAGCGGTGAGGAAGTCGAGCGCCTTGATAACGCCCTTTGCGCCTATGCCGGGAGCGCGGATGTCCCGCGCCTTGTACACGCCGGTCGCGATCAGGACCGCATCGTGACGCTGACGCAACTCCTCCATCGTCGCGTCGCGCCCGACTTCAAAGCCCTCGTGAAAAACGATGCCGCCGTCCTTCAGCCGATCGACGCGGCGCATCACCACGTCTTTCTCCAGCTTGAATCCGGGGATGCCGTAGGTCAGCAGGCCGCCAGCGCGATCATGCCGGTCATAGACATGCACGTCATATCCCGCAGCACGCAGATATTCCGCCGTCGTCAGTCCCGCGGGCCCCGCGCCGATGACGCCCACCGACTGACCGCGAGGATTGCCGGGAACGAGCGGCTCCACCCAGCCTTCCTTCCATGCAGTATCGGTGATGAACTTTTCCACGCTGCCGATCGTGACGGCGCCGTGACCGGAAAACTCGATCACGCAATTGCCTTCGCAAAGCCGATCCTGCGGACAGATGCGTCCGCAAATCTCCGGCATCGTCGATGTCGCGTTCGACAATTCATATGCTTCGCGCAGCCGCCCCTCGGCAGTCAGGCGCAACCAGTCAGGAATGTGGTTATGCAGCGGGCAGTGCGTGGAACAATAGGGCACGCCGCATTGCGAGCAGCGCGAGGCCTGTTCTTCTGCATCGGGAATGGGAAAGCTCTGGCTGATTTCCGCGAAATCCGCAGCACGCGCGTCGGCCGGGCGTTTGGCGGGATACGCCTGACCCATGGTCACGAACTTGAGCATCGGCGTGTCCGCCATCCTGTTTACTCCGCTGCCAAAATAAGGGGGCGGAGGCGACATAGCTCAAGATGACGCGGGAGTCACGTGCTTTTCACTGGGTGGGGCAGTCATACTGTCCTAATTAGGGTATTTAGCTGGTGGGATGGAATGGAAGTCATGAAATAAAGGCGATTTAGGGCCGATCTGGATCTATCTGAGTAGAAGCCACGCCATGGCCCCCGTCCCAGCCAAGATGCGATACCAGGCAAACGGCGCGAACCCATGCTTCGATACGATGCCGACAAACCACCGGATCACGACCACGGCAACCAGGAAGGCCACTGCAAAGCCGACAGCGATGTTGGTCCAGTTGATGCCGCCGTTGAACAGCAATTCTCGCTTGTCGACGAGTTCCAGCAGGGTCGCACCCAACATCGTGGGTATCGCCAGAAAGAAGCTGAACTCCGCCGCCGTGCGGCGCTCCACGCCCAGCGCCAGAGCGCCCAGGATCGTCGCACCTGACCGGCTGACACCCGGAATCATCGAGATGCACTGGATGAAGCCGATCCCTATGACCCGAGCAACAGGAATATCGGCTATCCCGACGATGTTCGCGCTTTTGATCGCCCGCTCTAGAATCAATATCACGACGCCGCCAAGGACTAGGGCAATGGCGACGATCATCGGCGATCCCAGCATGATCTCGATCTGATCGTGGAGCAGCAGTCCGATCACTGCCGCCGGAATGAAGGCCAGCACCAGATTGCGCAGAAAGCGCCAAGAGGTTGGATTACGCTGCAGCAATCCCATCGCTACGGCCCAGAAAGTGCGCCAGTACAGGACGACCACCGCCAGGATCGCGCCAAGCTGTATGACCACGTTGAACATGGCCCATTGCTGCGCATCGTAGCCGAGCAATTCGCTGGCGAGAATCAGATGGCCGGTGGAGGACACCGGCAGGAACTCGGTCAGCCCCTCCACGATGCCGAGGAGGATGGCCGTCAGGATGTCAGTAGTCACAGGCGCGCCGCCCCTTTTTCAAATGTCATGCCTCGGCGCGACCGGAAAAGCGTCCGTGCTTTCGATATTTTACCAACCACGCATCCGCGACTGCCGCCATGGGCGTGGGCACGATGCCGAAGGCCGCGAACCCTGCCGCGTCCGGTGCCACGACATTGTCGCGCGCCAGCATGAGAAGCTGGTCCGAGGTGATCGGTCCGCCCGGCAGGCGCGACAGCAGCGAGGCTGCGGGCTTAGGCACATGGACGAACAACCGGTCCCGGCAGATCGCTGCCGCCAGCCAGCGGTTGATCGCCTCCATCGAGAGAACTTCCGGCCCGCCCAGCTCATAGGTCTTGCCCCCATGGTTAGCGGAATCGAGAGCTGCAATGGCGATCGCCCGCGCGACATCGACCACATGCACCGGCTGAAATTTCGTGTTGCCGCTGATCAGGGGCACGATGGGCGCGGTGCGGATCATCTGCGCAAAGCGGTTGGTGAACTGATCTTCACGCCCGAAAATGATCGACGGCCGCACGATGGTGGCCTGGGGAAAAGCCGCCCTGACGGCCGCTTCGCCTTGGCCCTTGCTCCGTGCATAGGCCGAGGCGCTCTCCGGATCGGCGCCTATGGCGGACACCTGCACCAATGCCTTTGCGCCGGCCGCCGCTGCTGCCTTGGCGACCATTTCGGCTCCAGCGCGGTGCACGGCATCGAAGGCGCCTTTGAGGACGCCGACGAGGTTCACCACGGCCGCCGCGCCTTCCACAGCCTGCGCTACGCTCCTGGGTTTCGTGAGATCCGCGGAGAGGAGTTGCGTCTGACCCAGGCCTCCCAGGGGCTTTATGCGCACCGCATTGGCAGGATTGCGCTCCGCGATACGCACCCGCGCGCCACGCGACAGAAGCTCCTGCGCCACGTAGCGGCCCAGGAACCCTCCGCCACCGAAAACCGTAACCAGCTCGTTTTTCATCACAGACCTCGTGACCCAAAGCTAAAAAGTATCTCCTGCGTCCCTTGCCCCAGCAGACCACGCGAGACAACCAGCGGCGCGCTGTTCAGGAAAAATATAGGGGCCGGCGATTGACAGAAATTAACGCGACGACTATCCGCCGCTGCCTACCCCGTGCCCAGATGGCGGAATTGGTAGACGCACCAGCTTCAGGTGCTGGCGATCGCAAGGTCGTGGAGGTTCGAGTCCTCTTCTGGGCACCATTCCCGGTCAAAGATGGGCACCGTTCCTTGTAGGCGCGGGGCGCCGTTGCAGACGCCATTTTCCAGCACTGACCTCGGGCCGGAGATGAGGATTTCATCTTTGGAAACGGTGACCTTTGACACCAGCATCCGCAGATAGGCCTTACGCAGCGTCGAGTCATCGTCCCGCAGTCTGGCGGACAGCAGCTCGCCAAATCGGCTGATCGTGGAAGGCGTGATCCTGCGTGATCCCCTCGCAAGCTGTGTCTCGAGTGTATCAATGCGCGACGATGTAGCAGCCAGTGCGGACCGATTTTCACCCATGCGTTTCGCAAAGATGGGATCGCGGGGTCCCATCTGCCCGGTTTCCACCAGAATGAGCAGGCGTTCGACACTGGTCCTCAGGCGGGTTTGCTCGGCCCGCGCGTGAGACAATTCCTGTTCGCGCTGGACGCGCTTCTTGTCGGAAAGGTTCAGCACGTCAGCAAGGAGGATTTGCAGCCGCTCAGGTGCCAGCAACTGCTCCTCCACCGTTTCCAATACGAGATTGTCCAGCACTTCCCGCCGCATGCTTGGCGTGGCGCAAGCTCCGCCCTTGTTCACACGATTGGCACAAACATAATAGCTGTATCGCCCGCCCTTGCCGGTGCGGATCGTCATAGCGCAAGCGCATCCCGCCGCGCCGCATGTCGCAATCCCGGTGAGCATTGTGGTGCCGGCAGCAATATGAGGAGGGGTACGACGTGGATTGCGCGATGCGCGCAGCGCGTTGACCCTGTCGTATCTGGCCTGGTCGACGATGGCTGGGCATGGAACGGCGATCCAGTCCTCCGGTTCGGGCATATTGCCGTCATCGTCGGCGGTTTTGTCATAATAAACTCCGGTATAGGCGATGCGGCCAAGGATGTCGGCTATATTGCCGTTTGAGAACTTGGCCCCGCGCAGTGTCGTGCCACGCGTATTTAGCTCTGCAACAATCCAGCGCCCGCCGCGCCCCGCGTCGGCCCAGTCGAAAATCTGGTCGACCACCGCTGCTTCGGCGGGCACGGTGCGCAGTTTCATCCGCTCCTTGTCACCGTCCTTTCGTGCGACGTAGGATTCGTAACCGAAAGCCACCGGACCGCCATTGTAGAAACCCTTCGACGCATTCTCCCGGCGGCTCTTGCATGTGAAGACCGAAGCATCGATTGCACCCTGTTCGGCGGCGAAAGCCGTGAAGGTCTGGCCTAAGCGCTTGGCGCGTCCCTGGCCGAAGTTCTCGGTAATGGAGACGACTTCAACGCCCTCGTCGGCTAGTCCATCCAGCGCGTTGAAGAAAATGCGCATGTTGCGTGCCATGCGCGATAGGCGATATAGCAGCACAATGCCGACAGGGTAGGTGCCGTCCGTCGCCTGCGCGATCATCCGGTTGAAGGCGGGTCGCTTGTCGGACTGGCCGCTCATGCCGCTGTCGACAAACTCCTCTATGATCTCGATGCCATTCTTGCGCGCATACGCTTCGACGGCATGGCGCTGGGCGTCGATGCTCTGCGGTTTCCCATCTTCCTTGTCGACGCTCAGCCGCAAATAGACATAGGCACGCATGTTGGAGCTTAACTTGGGCTTGCGGCTGCGCTTCATCATCCATCCTCCGAAAATAGGGCGGCGAGGTCAGGGCCGAGCACCGCCAGCACGATTTGAATCTCTTCGCAGGAAATAGGCAAGTTCAAAGGCAGCTGGCTATATATCGGTATCGGACGCATGCCGCCGCGATTGGTTTTCCTGGGTTTTCGATTAGCGGGAACCTTTGCGTTGACGACGCTCGATCTGGCCGACGGGGATGAACCGTTTAGTTTTTCCGCCGACGAACCATTCGGCCTACGGCAAGCATGATCATCGCCCGCACACTCGTCTGTGTGCTTGCTGCCGCAGTGGGGGCATGGGAGGAGGGAGGCGGCCATTGCCGGTCTGCCGGGGCGTCAATGCTGGGTTTTAGCCTATGGTTTCCTCTATGACTTTCAGCAACCGGGCCTTCAGCTCGGCCTTGTCCGTCGCATCCAAAGACGATGGATCGATGAGGAAATCGAAGCGCAGGCGCTTGTCGGGAGATGCGTAGATTTTGATCGCCGGCTCGTCGTCCTCAGGCCCGGGGATGAAATCGAGGAGGCTCCACAGGTCTTCCATCCCAGGATCGATATCCTGTGACGGTTTGTCCAAACCCTTCGATTCCTTGATGCCGAGAGCAATTAGCGCTCCTGCCGTGTTAAACCGCTCAGGCTTGGAGAGAAGATCTTCAAGGCGTTTGCCGAGCGCTGCAACAGCGCCCTGCGCGGTGGCACGATGCTTGTTGTTGGCGTCTTCCTTCATTGCCGCTTCGCGTGCACACTGGACCTGATAAAGATAATCTATTGCCGGATCGCTAGACCGATCGAGGAGTTGGATGAAGCGGGGCGCTTCTTCATAGGCGACGGCGGCCTTAAGGTCCTTGGTGACCCTGGTGGCCTGTAGGCCGATCCGTGCCGCCAGGACGATTTGAGGGACGTTCCAGAGGTTGTGGAATTTGAGGAGAAGGCGTGCCTTGTCGATCTTCCTGGTGACCAGCGTCAGGAATTCTGAGGCAAAGCGCTGGTAGATCGCGTCCTTCTCCGACCCGTCCCACACCACGACGCGCACCATCATGTTTGCGGTGTTACCGAAATGAAATCGCATCGCCATGACGCGGGCCCAGCCGTCGACGACGACCCAGTTGCTACCGATCTTCTTGACCTGGATCGGGGCAAGCTTTTCAGGCTCAAGAACAGCGTGAAGGATGGCCTTCCCCCGTCCGCTGGAGAAGTCGTAGTCGTTCTGCAACGTGTAGGTGCCGATCTGGAGTTGATCCAGTCGAAGCATGAACTCATTATCCAGCTTTGGGGCAGCGGGGAACGTGCCTACTGCGGCTGCCGGTGGCGCATTCTTTGCGTTGCCTACAAGTTCTATTTCAAGTTGCCGGGAGGTGCTGGTGACGGAGCCGATGTCGAAATCGCCTGCATAGCGCCCGGCGTCATCGACCTCGGTGACGATGGTCTCAGCGTTGTCCTGAACGGCACCGTCCATGGCAGCATCGTCTGCAATTCCGACGGTGTTGCCGGCTTCCGATAGGGGTGTACGCTCGGAAGCGCTATCTAGGGTCTCACTGGACTTTTCATTGAAGACCTGGAAATTCTCTGGCGTGGTCATGTCCTGGCTCCCGCCTGCGGAGCAGAATGTCGGCAGGCGAAGATCCAATTACAGGCACAAATCGATGTTGATTAGCGATACCCTTTGAGTGCCAGAGATACTCCAATGTAGCCTACATCGGTGCGGATTTGCGCCCTTTCGTCGTTCGAAAGCATTTGCATGCTCTTGGAAGCTGACGTTAGCCCGCATTCTCTCAATCTCTGCCTTTGACTGGGTGTGGGACAAACCGGTCGTTCCGGCCAGAACCCTACGTCGTCGGCTTGCGGCAGAAGCGGACCTTTATGCGCCACAACTGCGTGGCGCCAGCGCCGGCGTTGACTCGCTAGCGCCGTCGAATTGGATATCGTCCCGGTCTCGGTGAAGATCGCGCACGGCACCGCTGTCGAGATGGTTGTGCCAGCGATTACCATTCCAAAGGCCGAACGACAATCGGAACCACTGCAGGCGCGCACGTGATGATTAGAACGCGCCGGGCGGACTTTCGTAAAGGACCGGACGCTTTGGCCGCACTGGTCGGGGCGAGTTGGTGGCGATACCGAATCAGGCGTGATCTACATGTCATGGCCAATGGTGCGGACCGGATCAAGCTGGTCTGTTAGGACGGCATCGACCTGTGCGGGATGGCCAAGAACCTCGAGTCCGGCAGCTTCAAGTGGCCGCGAATCCACGACGATGTGAGACGTGTGACCGTAGCCCAGCTCGGCGGACTTTTGGAAGGCTTGGACTGGCGCCGGGTGCATGGCGGTCGCCGCCCGATCGCTCCGCAGATTGCCACCAAACATTTCAACTACTAGCGAGCCATCAACTCTTTCGATGTCGCAACAATCAGGCACCGGTCATGATCCATAACGAGCGATCGTTTGGCCTGCTCTGCGACGAACGCTGCATGCCGTGCTACAGCCGCGCCGAACATCGCTGGACTTCGTCCTCCTAGCGCTTGGAGAACGACGAGCACCCGCAATTGCACCTCCGCCAAGGCAGCGCCGTCACGTGTGATCGGATTGAAAAAGCTTAGGAACAGGTCGTCAATGTTCAGGTCAGGGGCATGCACATGGTTGAACGGACCATCCTCTCGCTCGTCGGCAGCGGCAGCAAAAGCGAGAAACACACGCAGCCCAGCGCCAAGAACCTCAATTGCAGTCCCGGGGTCATTGACGGCAGGCGACAACGCACGAGAGGCAATCTCGGAGAGCACGATGACGCCGAAGCGCGGATCTTGCTCGAATTCGCGATCGTCCTCGACGGTCACGCAGGCGCGCAGATCTTCGACCACGCCGTCGGCGGCCGACGGTTGTACATGTATGACGGGTCGGCTCGGATGCACCAGGGATCCCGGCATGGCACCAAGATGGACAGTGAGATCGTTTTCCTTGGCGATCTCGTCCAGCCTAGCCACATCGATATGAACAACAATGCCGCAGCGCGCGGCGTTGATCGCTTGTGCCTGATTGGATATTGGCACCTGAGGCTGGGCACCGAGCCGAGGCAGCCTTCCTGCCTGACGGAAGGCCGGCAAGGTCGCCTCCTCCACACGGCGGATCGTATCACCAACACGACCGAACTTCCCCAGTTGCTCGATCCAGCGCAGCAAGGTCGCAACGATCACGAACAGGACGACGAGCGTCGCGAAGAACAGGATGATGCGGCCCTTGCCGCCATAGATACCTGCTGCGAGACCGATCACACCTACAATGCTGAACAGGAAGGAGCCGACGAAGGTCGCGAGCGTATTTTGGGCAACCGAATCGGTCAGCAGCAGCTTGGTCGAGCGTGGTGTGACGTTCGAGGTGGCGGCGGAATAGGCCGCAACCATGATCGAAAGCGAGAAGGTCGTCACCGCGAGCATGCTCGTGGCGAGAATGTTGAGGATATGGTCGACCGACCCGGCTGCGAGCGTGAGGCTGGGATCATAAGGGAGGTAGGGGCCGACAAACGCTGCGAGCAACGCGACAATGACGGCCGCACCGCTGAACAGCGAGGCACGTACCCAGATTTTCTTCCTGAACTGGCGGAGCAGCCATGCCGTTTGACCGAGCAGGGACGCACCCTTATCCTTGCCCATGGTCCGCCTCGGTCTTTGCTACGGCCCTTGGCGCCGGAGGATTACTGCCCGCCGGCCAGCCCTCGCGCTGATGGCGTCGGTCGCCATCGGTAGCTTCGGACTGGTCGTGGAATAGCAGGACCTGCGTTGGGAACGGCAGATCAATGCCGTGCTCTCTGGCGGCTCTGAAAATGGCGAGCACAACCCGGGCACGGACGTGGACCTGCTCGGCTCGCGCCGAATCCGCCCACCAGCGGGCCTTGAGATCGACCGTCGAATCGTTGAGCGCCCAAGGGAGTACCTCGGGCGCCGGATCGGCGAGCACGCCCTCGACCGCCGCAATTGCGGCGATGAACGCATCGATCGCTGCGACTGGATCGTCGCCATAGCCGATTCCGACGATGAAGTCGTCGCGGCGCTGCGCATAGGCCGTGTTGACCACCACCGGCGAGGTGTAAATGTCGCTGTTGGGTATGATCACCCGGCGCCCGTCATAGGTCTTGATCAGCGTCGCGCGGCTTTCGATGTGTTCGACCGTGCCCTCGAAATCTTTGACGACGATCTGGTCGCCACGCCGATAGGGCCGGTTGATCAGCAGCAATATACCGGCGAGCAGGTTTTGCAGGATATCCTTGAAAGCGAAGCCAATCGCCACCGATCCTATTCCCAGCGTCGCGAGGATGTCGCCCGGATGCACGCTAGCAAAGACGATCGCCGCCGCGAACAGAAATGCCGCGACCAGCACCGCTCCGCGCGCCAATGAGCCCAGCAGAGATCCCAAATCGGGCCGCGCGCGATGTGCGGCAAGCCGCGCGATGGCGGTGGCAACCAGACCGGCCACTAGCCAGGCGATGGCAAGGAACACGGCGGCCACGAGTAGGTTGGGCAGCTGCAAAAAGAAGCCGTTGGCGAAGCTTTGCAGCTTGGCCATTATAAGGGAGGCAGGCTCCTTGATTATCTGTCCTCCTTATCTGAGTGGGGCGAGCGGAGACAGCAGCATGCCTTGAGCGATATTGCGGCGCCAGCAATTAATTACCGAGACTGATGCACGGCTATGGATTTGCCGCGAAGCGTAAAGATAGCTTCGAGCAGCGTCGCTGCTGAAAATGGTTTTGCGACAATCCTGATGCAGTCGTCGCTCCAGAATAGTTGGCTGGTCCAATTCGGAAGATCATTGTCAAGCACGGCCATATCATAGGGGCCTTGCGCCAAACGTATTCGCCCCACGTTTCACCATCCATCGCAGCCTCGATACAGGCATAGCTGACCCTGCACAGCGCTTTCATCGATAGCTTCCGGATCCGAACCAAATGAGAACAACGACGAACAGCGCAAAGCCAAGCTGTGGCAGCACCCTGACGAAGCCGGCTACATCTCGTTGACCGGGCCGATCAGAGCATCGAGAATCCATGACCCCTGCCAGCGGCTCAAGCGGGTCTGGTCCAACTTGCATTGCATCGCGCGCGTCGGGCGTCCAATCAAGAGCAGATGGAGCCCGGCACCTTTCTCCCTGTTCACATCGGCTGGATCGATGCACTCGCCCGTATCGGCCTTGCGATCTTGTTCGCGCTTTCGATCGGCGTCGAGCGTTTCGTCCACAAGAAGCCTGTCGATTTTCGGCCCTTCGTGATTATCTCGCTCAGTTCGTGCGGACTGGGGCTGCTTGTCGTCGAGCTGCCGTTCACCTCCGCCGACGCCAATCTGTCGATCGATCCGGCCAAGGTCATCAGCGGTGTGATGAGCGGCATCGGCTTTCTTGGCGCGGGCGCATTGTTTCGCGAGGGCGACATCGTCAAGGGAGCGGGCTCGGCGGCGTCGATCTGGTCGGCGGGCGCGATTGGCTTGATCTGCGGCATGGGCTTTCTCTGGCTGGCTGGATTGATCGCGCTTGGCATTGTGGTCCTGTTCTTAGTCAGCCGTCGCTTCGTCGAGACCGACCCTTACACTGCCAGCCTCGCCGGCGAAGATGAGGACAAGGCAGATACCTAGAGCCAGCTCATACGCTGCTCCGGCTCGAAACCGACGCCGGAACATGGCCAATAAACGGGCACGGGCCATAAGCTCGCCCGATGTTACACTCTCGCTCATGCGTCGGGGCTCGCTGACGGTCGGTCAGTCTCTCCTGCTCCGAGCCGGGCTGGCCTTGTCGCTGATGGCCGTCGCGCTAGCGGGCCATTGGTTCGATCGCGACGGCTTGCGCGACAACGTCGATGGCGCGGTGTCGTTCGTCGATATCCTCTATTTTACAGCGGTGACGATAACGACCGTCGGTTATGGCGACATCGTGCCGGTAACACCCCAGGCGCGCCTGTTCGACACGTTCGTGGTGACGCCGATCCGGCTTTTCGTGTGGCTAATCTTTCTTGGCACCGCCTATACGTTCGTGTTCCAGCGGACATGGGATCGGATACGCACGCGAATGATCGAGAAGACGCTATACGACCATCACATCGTCTGTGGCTTTGGCGCCGGGGGCGAAGCGGCGGTGACCGAGCTGATCCGCCAAGGCATCGATCCCAAGGCGATCGTCGTCATTGATTGCGATCCGGAACGGGTGGCTATTGCGGTCGAACTCGGCGTTACAGCGCTGACTGGCGACGCCACGCATAACGCGACGCTCGACGCCGCCTGCGTGGATTGCGCCAAGGCCTTGCTTGTCGCGCCAGGCCGGGACGATACCGCGGCCCTCATCGTGCTGAGCGCGCGCCAGCTCAATCCGACAATCCCAATCAGCGCGAGCGTCCGCGCGGTTGAGAACGAAGACCTGTTGAGCCAGGCTGGTGCGGCCTCCATCATCAATCCGGTGAGCCTTGGCGGACATCTTTTGGCGCGATCGTCCACCCATCGCGGTGCTGTCGATTACATCCGCGATCTGGCCGCGGCCGACGGTCGGGTCGCACTGCACGAGCGTTTGGCCACTGCCTCGGAGGTTGGCAGGTCGCTGCGCTCAATCGGTCCAGGCCTTGCCGTCCGCCTCCTACGGGCTGGGCGGGCGATCGGCTTTTGGGAAGAAGCGGCCGAAACCATCGAAGCGGGCGACGCTATCATCGAAATCGTCGCGCTGACAGAAGCCGCGCCTTCAGCCTCGGCATCGTGATGGCATTGTGACGGTCCCATCCCCCCATGCGATTGGCGCGATTCTGCTCACCGTCGCCATGTTCTACGGCTTCGTGTCGGGCCGGGCGCGGGTCGAGATCATCTCGCTGCTGACCATCAGCGCCATTGCGCTCGGACTCTACTCCTTTCCGCTCCCGGGGCAGGCGCCGACCGACGGGCTCAAACTCGCGTTCGAAGGCTTCGGCCATTACGCGCTGATCACGATCTGCGCGCTGATGGTGCTAGGCCGCGGGCTCGTGACCACGGGCGCGCTCGAACCGGCGTCGCGGCTGCTGACACGGGTGTGGCGGGTCAACCACCAGCTCGGCCTGCTCATCACCCTATTGCTGGCGATGGGCATGAGCATGATGGTCAACGACACGCCGGTGCTCGTGTTGCTGCTGCCCGTCATGGCCGCGATCGCCGCCAATGGCGGAATGGCCGCGTCCAAGACATTAATTCCAGTCAACAGCGCTGTGCTGATTGGCGGCATGGCGACGACAATCGGCACGTCAACCAATCTGCTGGTTGTGTCGATCGCGGGCGACATGGGGCTGCCGCCGATCGGCGTGTTCCACTTCACGCCGATCGTGCTGATGGCGGCGGTGGTCGCGCTGCCGTTCATATGGCTGGTGATGCCGCGCCTGCTGCCCGACAATTCGCTCGCCGCCGGGCATGAGCCGCGCCGCTTCGCCGCGACGCTGCGGCTCAGCGGCACCTCGCCCGCGCGCGACATGGACATAGACCAGCTCAAGAGCCGCCTGCCGGAACTAGTCGAGGTTCGCGGTCCGGTTGCGGGCGGACGACTGGCGGTCAGCGCAACACATGCGGCGCTGGAGGAAGCGATACGTGTGCTGGGCGCGACCGCCGCGCCCGCTTGGCTGATGGAGCGGCTTAAGAGTGGCTATGGCAAGACCGGCGAGGATTTGACCGTGGTCGAGCTGTCGATCCCGAGAGATTCTGGCCTGATCGGCAAGGGCGTCACCAACGCCAACCTTGCTGAACTCTACAATGTTGCGATCCTCGGCGTTCATGACGCGCGGCGCATGTGGCACGGCGACCGGCCCGTCAACGCCGAACCGCAGGCCGAACCCATGTTCGGCGAGGGCGACATCATCCTCGCCACCGGCGCGATGTCCGACCTGCAGAAGCTGGCCCGCTCGGAGAATCTGCTCGTCCTCGAAGGCGCCAAAGAACTGCCGCGCACCGCCAAGGCGCCGCTCGCACTCGCGATCATGGCTGGCGCAGTTGTGCCGGCGAGCATCGGAATCGTGCCGATCGCCATTTCCGCGCTGGCTGGCGCGATCGCGATGTTCGTCACCGGTTGCGTCCGCTTCGACCGGATCGGGCGCGCCTTGTCGGCCAAGGTGATCGTGCTGGTGGCGGCAAGTATCGCGATCGGACGCATCATTCTCGATAGCGGGGCAGCCGAATGGCTAAGCGGGCTCATCGCCATCGGGCTGCAATTTCTTCCCGCCGCCGGCGTTCTCGCGGCGGTGATGCTGTTCGTGACTGTGCTCACCAACTTCGCGTCGAACACTACAGCCGCTGCGGTCGGCACGCCGATTGCCTTCAGCCTCGCCCAAAAACTCGGAATTCCCGTCGAGCCGCTGGTGCTCGCGGTCCTGTTCGGGTGCAATTTGTGCTACGCAACGCCGGTCGCTTACCAGACAAATATGCTGATCATGTCGGCCGGCGACTACAAGTTCGGCGACTATACGAAAACCGGGCTTCCGTTGGTGGCACTGATGATCGTCACGCTATCGGGACTGTTGGTCTTTCGTTACGGTTTATACTGAATGCCGCTCGTCGCGAATAAGCGCTTCGAGACCGCGCAAAGTGCTCCTCACAGCTAAGCTGTGGGTTCCAATTTGCGAATTTCGTAAGCCGCATCGGCTTTCTGAATTAGATCCCCAAAGCGCCGAGCAAAGCATCTCCGAGCCCTTTGAGGCCACGTCCCCACAGGCCGCTCTTTCCTGCCCCCGCCGCGCGTTGCTCATAGAAGTAGCGACCAGTACCGTCGAAGCGGTCGTTGAACAGGCTCGCTTGCCCTCGCAGATACGGTTGAAACGAGGTCGAACGCGCCGCGCCGTACGAGACGCCCGCATCGAAGCCAAGTGTCAGCCGCCTGTCGATCTTGCGATTGCGCGTCGCCTCCTCGATTATGACGCCGTTGCAGCCCTGAACGATCAGTGTGCAGGGGCCGTGAAAGATAATATAGCGAAATTGCGCGGTGATCCATGAGATTAGCCAGAAGATGCGCCACGGTCGGGTGATGACGAGCCTCTGGCTTCGCTGCTTTACCACACCCAGGAGCGCACGAGGTTGAACCACGACGGCTCCACCGGTCGGAACGGTGATGGCTGCAACACGATGATTAGCGTCGATCCCCGTTACAACGAGGTGTTCGCGCTGGTCGCTGCGGAGACGCTGTAAATTTATCAAACCAGCGGCGAGGCAGCTAAATGGCATGCGCCAATCGAGCACATAAGCGTCGCTACCTCTGATGTCTGTGGCGCTGCTCTGTAGCCCTGATCGCAGCAGCAGTTCGCTATCGCGGTCAATCTGCACTTCAATGCTGATGCCCGACGAACCTGCCGCCATCGGTGGACCATCATCGAGCAGCCGCACCGGTCGTGTCCGCGCGGCGAGCGGGGCGATAACGAAGAAGGCGAGCAGCTTATGCAAAACCGGTAACAGCACCACGCCGAGCAGGATCAGAAAAGCTGTGCGACCGTGGCGCCGCAGCGCGGCCGTGGCCTGATTCCACACATAGCCGCTAGCTCGCTCGGATTGCTGATTCAATTCAGCTTGGTAAGCTTTGGAGGCACGCTCGAAGATTTCCGCACCGTCTTCCACCTGCTCCCGGCGAAGCGCCAGTTCTGTGACTGCGGAACTGCGGGCTTTCAGGGCTGCCGCTTCGACCTGCAAGGTCCGCCGATCCTGCTGAAGTTGTGCATCGCGCCTACGAATGTCCCGAACGAGGCCGCACCCCGGCAACTGCGGTGCACGTTGGCAAAGCGGATTCCGCCGTTGATTTCCCGCCCGATCTTGCCAGACGTTCCTTTGCCGTACCTGATCGTTGAACGCGGCCACCTTCCCGCGGTGTCGTGCACGATCCGCTTCAATTGATCGGACCTGCAACTGGCGGGTCGCGATCACGCGAAAGTTCGCGCGGCGCAGTGCAATGAGTGCTGCGGTTCGCTCCAGCAACGGAATCTCGACAAAGCGCGCCTGATAGCTGGCGACTACCTTTCCAGGGTCCATGGTAATGCCGGGACGTGCAATCTCCCGCGCGTGCGCATGCCGTTCCGCTACGTCGCGTTCCGCAGCCGTGAGTTCTGCATCGCCGGCGCGCAGTAAGGCGACGATCTCGCTGTCGGCTCGACCGACGTTAGCTTGCGCGGCGCGCTGAAACGCCGGGGCGTTCGCATTCAAGCTAGCCGCGACCTGCTCCGCCCGTTCGGCCTCAGCCCGCCACTCGCGCAGCTTGACCGGCAGGTCATGCGCCGATGCCAGTACCGCAACGATGACGATAAACGAAGTCAGCAACCACCCGGCCCTCCTCACCACAATGCGGAGAACCGTAAGCATTATTCGATTATCCGCCTGCTGCTAAACAGCGCATCTGTTAGGTGTCGCAGGCTAGCGATATCGTTACGCATCTGGGCCCTCAGTGATGCCCTCGTATCGCGCCCGCCACCGGTCGATCAGCCGCGCGATCGTCCCGCCCTGAGCGATCACCGCGAACAGCACAACGATGTAGGTCGCGGTCAGCTCGACCGAGCGCGAGAGGCCGTCGGGCAGGCTGAGCGCTAGCGCCACCGAAATGCCGCCGCGAAGCCCGCCCCAGATCAGGATCGGCGGCGCCAGCGGGCCCAGGTTGAGGAATGGCCGCATCGCGGCGAGCGGCAGCATGACCGCGACCGCGCGCGCGGCGAGCACAAGCGGGATCGCCGACAGCCCGACGACGATCAGGCGGACGTCGAAAGGGATAGTGACGACCACGAGGCCGATCAGCAGGAACAGAACCGCGTTGAGGATTTCGTCGATCAGCGACCAGAATTTGATCAGATAGTCGCGCGTCGTATCGCTCATCGCGTGAGCGACGCCGTGATTGCCGATCAGCAATCCCGCCACCGCCATCGCCACCGGCCCGCTGATGTGGAGTTGGCGAGCGAGCGCGTAGCCGCCCATGACGATCGCGAGGCTGATCAGGACCTCGACATTGTATTCGTCGATCGAGCGCATTGCGCGAAACGCGACCCATCCGGTGACCAGGCCGAGCGCCACCCCGCCGCCTGCCTCGATGAAGAATAATTCGAGCCCCTGCGTCACCGAGAAGGCGTCGCCGCTGATCGCGGTGGCGAGGATGATCGAGAAGACGACCACGCCGACGCCGTCGTTGAACAGGCTCTCGCCCGCGACCGTCGCCTCCAGGGTCGGCCCGACGTTGGCGCGCTTGAGTACGCTCATTACCGCGACCGGATCCGTCGGGCTGATAAGCGCGCCGAACACCAGGCACCAGACCAACGGCACTTCCAGGCTGAGCGCTTGCGACAACACGAAGAAGCCGCCGCCGACGATCATCGTCGAGATCAGAACGCCGATCGTGCTCAGCACGAGGATCGGCCAGCGCCCGCGCCGCATCTCGTTCCAGTCGACGTGCAGCGCGCCCGCGAACAGCAGAAACGACAGCATTCCGTCCATCAGCGTGGCCTGGAAGTCGATCCCCGTAATGAACGCCAGAACGTCCTCGCCGACGGTGCTGCCGGGGAGCAACCGATCGATGCCGACAACGATCAGCGACGCGACCGCTCCCATCAAGGTTAGCCCGACCGACTGCGGCAGGCCAAGGAAACGATGGTTGAAGTAGCCGAGCGCGGCGGCCAGCACGATCAGGATGGCGGCCGCGTCGAGCGGAGTGATGGCGATGCCGTGGTTCATTTCTGTTCCGGGACGGCGGCGACGAGGCGAAAAGCGGGGCCAGCAGAGGGCGCAGGTACGGACCTTACGCCCCGCTCGCGCAACAGGGCGGCGATGGCCAGTCCGCGCCGCCCGGCCAGGGAGGGGGTGTTGTCAACCGATGGTGGCAGCCCCGGCACGGCCAGAGCCGGGATGTTCCACCGCCCGGCCGCCCAGGCCGACAGGAGAACGGTGCGGCGTGCCGCTTCGTCAAGTGAGTCGGAGCCATTGCCGAAACGCACCAATGGCATCGGCCCCAGAGGCGGCACCAAAGCTACGTTCCAGCCTTCCGCAGCAGCGGAGGCGCGGCGCTCGAGAACTTGATATGTCTCAAGGCTAGCGCCCGGAAGCACGGCCGCTGTCGCCATGACTCGCCGCTGGTCGTGATCGAGCGTGATCCGCTCCGTATCGACGCCCGCGGCCATCGACACGATCCGCGCAACCGCGCGATCAGCCGCCCGCGCGGCGGCGCTGGCTTCGCTCGACTGGCGGAGTTCGGCGCGCTGCGCGTCGATTGCTCCAGCTCCTGGGGTCAATAGCACCTGGTCGAGCTGAAGCTGGACGGGCCGACCCAGCGTCTTTTGCAGCTGCGCGCGAAGATCGTCACGGCTCTTCGGTGCCGCACGCGGGGCGATGATGACGGATCGAACCAGCAGCGGATTGGCGTCAAAGTCGATTTCGAGCTGGGTAACGCGGGCATTCGTCCCGAACCTCTGCGAGAGCGTATTGCGGACTTGATTGGTAACGAGCGATTCGCGCGCGATCTGCTCGAGCGAGATCGCCAGTGGCACTGCCATTGCGACGAACACGGCGAGCAGCAGGACCGTTTGCGCCCAGCTTTGGCGGTGCGAAAGAGAATGGCCAAATCCATAAAAGCGCGCGAGGATCATGGCTGTCAGCGCGATCGTGACGAAGTTTGTGACGAATAGCGCGGTCGACCCGGCCAAAACCGGCATGTTCCAGGTTGCGATCGCATAGCCGACCACCGCGAGCGGCGGCATCAGCGCGGTCGCGATGGCGACGCCGACGATCGTCTCGCCGCGGCCGCGAATGACCGCGAACGTGCCCGCCAGGGCCGCGAACAAGGCCACCAGTAGGTCAAACAGGCTGGGGCGGGTGCGGGCCAGGATCTCTGTGGTCGTCGCTTTCAGCGGCGAGGCCATGACGATGACCACTGTGAACGCCACCGCCGCTAGCGTCCCGATCGCCAGCGCGGTGAGCGACCGCCGCATCTCGACGAAGTCGAACAGCGCGAGCGAAAAACCGAAGCCGAGTATCGGACTCATCAACGGCGAGATTAGCATCGCGCCAATCACCACGGCCGGCGATGACAGCAGCAAACCGAGTATGGCGATGCCCGCCGACATCATGGTCATGAACGCGTAGCGCGGCGACCATCTGCTGTCCTCCACGATCCGTGCGACGACTTGTTCGTGACTGACGCTGCCGACGATCGACGTGCGCCACCAGCGATAGAGCGGGACATGGTCCCAACCCGGATTGCTATGCGGACGCGCGCTTTGAAGCTTATCCTCGTTCACCTGATTGCTGTTCGTTTTTGCATAGTGGCGTTACCCTAGCCGGGAAACGCTGAACACTATAGTCCCGCTTCAGACACGGCACGCGTCGCACAGCCAGTCGCGGCATCGCGAGCGCGTCCGACCTGCAAACCTTGGAGTCAGAATGCGAAAGCGGAGCGGACATCATTCTGCATTACGGGATTTCCTTCAAAGCGAAGCGTCCGGTGGGATCATCCTGATCGCGGCGGCGGCGGCGGCGATGATCGTCGCCAACTGCCCGTTACGCGCAATGTATGAAGGCGTGCTGCACACCACGACCGGCCCCGTTTTGACGCAGAAACTTGGGCCAATGAATGCGCATCTCTGGATCAACGACGGCCTGATGGCGATCTTCTTTCTTCTCGTTGGATTGGAGATAAAGCGTGAACTCGTCGATGGTCGGCTGTCGAACTGGAGGCAGCGGCGGCTTCCCTTCATCGCTGCGGGCGCGGGGATGGTCGTGCCGGCAATCCTTTATCTGGTCGTCACCGGCGGCCGTACGGAGCTCTCCGCCGGATGGGCGATCCCTGCGGCCACGGATATCGCATTCGCGATCGGTGTCTTAGCGCTGCTCGGTAGCCGTGCCCCGACGTCGCTCAAACTCTTCCTGACTACCGTCGCAATCGTCGACGATATGGGCGCGGTCGCCGTGATTGCGGTCGCGTACACAGCGAGCATCAATTGTGCCGCGCTGTTCGCCGCCACCGCGGTGATGGGCGCGATGTTCGTCATGAACCGAGCAGGCGTGCGGGCGCTGTGGCCCTATCTGCTCGCTTTCGTGCTGCTTTGGTACGCCGTGTTGCTGTCTGGGGTGCATGCGACGGTTGCTGGCGTGCTCGCCGCGATGCTGATCCCGATCATGCGCTCGCCGGGCGCCCCCGACCTAGCGACGTCGCCACTGCACCGGCTCGAGCATGGACTGCATCCTTGGGTGGCATATATGATCGTGCCACTGTTCGGGTTCGCTAATGCCGGCGTATCGTTTGCGGAAATGGGTGCCGCACAGATCTTCGCTCCGCTTCCGCTCGGCATCGCCGCGGGGCTTTTCATCGGCAAGCAACTTGGCATCTTCGCCAGCGTCTGGCTCGCCGTGCGCATTGGTTGGGCGAACCGCCCAAGTGGCTCGACGTGGCTGCAAATTTATGGTGTCGCGCTGTTGTGCGGGATCGGCTTCACTATGAGCCTTTTCATCGGCGCGCTGGCATTTCCCGGCAATCCGGCGCTTGTCGAGGAGGCCAAGATCGGCGTCTTGGGCGGATCGGTTGTTTCTGCCGTGGCTGGTTTTCTCGTGCTGAGGCTGGCCCCTCTCCGTCATGCTCAACCGCCGTCCGAGTCTATCGGAGCTTCGCCTGTACAATAATCAAGGCGAACGAGACCTTCTTGTTGAGTTTAAAACGCCACCTTGAAACATGAACCGCCGTCAGGGCGGCGCCCGTTTGCGAGCACGCCGCCGAGTTAGATGCGCTTGCCCTCGCCGAGAACACTGAAATTTTACCAATTGGCTCCTCGCCGAAGGCGAGGGGCCGACTTTGCGGCGCTTGGGATAAACCCGTCATTCAGGAGAACGATAGCGAATGACCGGTGTCCAATGAAGTGACCGTTCGCGCGGCGACGAGTTGTAGCCGGGGAAGGAGCAAGTCTGGGCCGATCACATGTCCACACCTATGCGTTCCAATATTCAGCGCGAACCGCGTTAGATCATTTCCTTGTCCAACCTGCGGGCGCTTCAAATTTGAGGGCTGACCGGCGCTCGAAGGCAAGGTACCCAGTGTTCGCGTTCCGGCGAACGGCGGTGCATTACATCCATTGGAGATTGTGTTGGATCATAGCGAGTGGTGGCAAACCTACATGGATCGATGGTCGGCAATGCCGTTCCATGATCTGATAGCTGCGGCAGCGATCCTTGGCACCGCGCTGTTGCTGGGATTAATCGCAGCCCGCCTTGCTTGCCAATATGTCCTCCCAGCCCTTACTCCCAAGCATGCGTCAGGCATCTCAGCTCGGCTGGCAGCGCTGACGCGAGCCGGGGTCGCCGCGCTTGTTCTGACGGCTTTCCTCGGCATCGGTGGGATGGGACCGGGTGCCGATCTTCTGCTTGCCGCTGGCCTTGGGATTGCAGTTGCCGCGCTGGCGTACGGAATTTTCCGGTTGTTGGGAGTGCGAAGCGGACCTGGCATCCTGATTGCCACTACAGCGCTGTTCATCGTGCTGGCGAGCCGACTGGGTGGTCTGGCTCCGCTCATTGAGGGATTGGACGGAGCCAGCATCGGGATCGGCGCGCGGCGTATCTCGCTGCTCGACATCGTCAATACCGTGGGGTTGTCTCTCTTGCTGTTCGTGGCAGCACGCGCACTCCTGCGCTGGGTCCTGCGCTGGATCGGACAGGTCAGTCTACTAGATGCCGCGCAACGCGTGCTGTTCCAGAAGGTCGCTCAGATCGCGGTTGTCACGCTCGCCATTTTCCTCGGCATTGACCTTCTCGGCATCGACCTGACGGCGCTGGCGGTGTTCTCGGGTGCGTTCGGTCTCGCTGTCGGCTTCGGGCTGCAGAAGACGCTGGGTAATCTCATTGCTGGCCTCATCCTGCTGCTTGATCGATCGATTAAACCAGGTGACGTCATCGCAGTTGGAGACACTTTCGGGTGGGTCAACAAGATTGGGGTCCGGGCCGTCTCGGTCCTGACCCGTGACGGCAAGGAGCACCTGATCCCGAACGAACTGCTGATGACCGAGGAGGTCGAGAACTGGTCGTTCTCAAGCCGAGACGTCAGGGTTCATGTCGGTTTTCATGTCTCGTTCGACTGCGATCTACGGCTCGCGCAGCGGCTCGCGGTCGACGCGGCGTCCATTTCGCCACGCGTGCTTAAAGAGCCGGCACCCGTATGCTGGATAAAGGCGTTCGGCGACAACGGGGTCGAATTCGATCTGCGGATCTGGATCGACAGTCCCGAGTCAGGGGTGGGTAACGTCACAAGCGACGTGTTCTTTCGCATCTGGGATCTGTTCAAAGAACATGGCGTCACCATGCCCGTGCCTCAGCGTGATCTACGCTTTCGCCCGCCGCTTGTGGAGCAGGTGACGACATCAAAGCCGCAGCAGGCTGATGTCCCGGGACCGACCCGATAGCTCGGTGGAGATTATGCAACGCGGCGCACGCGGACGAGCATGCGCGCATCATTGGAAATCCTCTTCTTGCGCTGACGTTGTCCAATCTGCATCAAGTTATGGTCGAGTGCCAATAAGTGAACTTTGCCGTCCCGACGACTGCTTCTGTCTGGAGCTGACGCTCGTAGGCTGTAGGTCGGACGCCGGAAGTTGGTCGCTTGCTGCGGTTAGGTCCGAGGCTTTGCCGCTCATGATGCTTGGCGGGCCCAACCGCGAGGTCCTCGTGGAAGCTGGAGACGCGCTGATCCTTCCGGTCGGTGCCGGCCATCGGCGCGTCAGGGCGAGCGGCGATTTCCTCGTGGTCGGCGCCTATCCCGATGGTCAACGCTGGGACATCTGCACAGACGACCTTCCGCCACGATGCGCGAGCAAATGGCCAGCCTTGCGGTGCCACCCCATGATCCAGTCACGGGAAAGCCGATGAAATGGTCCACTCCGGCTAATCGAGCTTGAGCTTGGCCTTTAGCGTATCGATCCGCTTGGAAGCATCGGCCTTGCTGAGGTGCTCGGGCGGGAGCGCTTCGCCCGCCTCTTCGCACAGCGTCGCAAGATAAGAGGCCTGCGCGCCGGTCATGGGATCGTCGCCGGAGATCCAGTTGTCGGGCGCCTTCTCGGTATTGGAGCCAGGATGTTCATCAAGCTTGGGGTTATGCATCTGGTCGGCCATGGCCGCGCTCCTTGTTCTTGCAATGTTCCTTTCATAACGGCGCGCAGGTCAGCGGTTCCCGCTCGTCAGTGCTGCCTGGCAAACCATTCGGTGTAATGCGTGGTGGGGGCCATATGGCGGGTGAGGTCCGGCGCGCCGTCGGTTCACCAGCACGTCAACCAGACGCTGTCGCTCCTATTCGCGGAGCGCGGGATTCGACGCGCCACAGCTGGCCACGCATCACAATGACACGTCCGTCGTCGGTCGTAAGCGCCGCGCGCTTCGCCTGTCTGGCATGCCTGGTCATCTCGCTATGGGAACGCAGCGTCCGGGGACGGGTTTCTTGGGAATTGCGCGAGAGGATCGACATGATGGCTGCCCGGAGCTTCAAACCCACCCAAAAGATGGCGTCGGCCGCGCGGCGCGGTCTGCATTTGCGGGAAAAGTTCGATCGCGGCGGGACGCAGGTCGGCATGGATCGGGCGCATCAGCTCACGGAGGGCCGCGACCTTTCGGAAGCCGATGTGAAATCGATGCACAGCTTCTTCGCGCGACACGCGGTTGATAAGGATACGAAGACCCACAAGTGGAACTCCGACAGCGACCCGTCCGCCGGTTTCATCGCCTGGCTGCTGTGGGGCGGGGACGCCGGCAAGGTCTGGGCTGACCGCAAGGCCAAGAGCCTCGATAACTGAAGGAGAAAACCCTTGAAGCTGTATTATTCACCGGGCGCGTGCAGCCTCGCCGACCATATAGCGCTCATCGAAGCCAACTTGCCATTCGAGGCGGTGAAGGTCGACCTGAAGGCCAAAGCCACCGTCAGTGGCGAAGACTATACCGCGATCAATCCCAAGGCCTATGTGCCGGCCCTAGGCCTCGACGAAGGCGGCGTGCTTACCGAGAATATCGCAATCCTGAGCTACATCGCCGCAAAGGCGGGCAAGCTGATGCCGGGCGGTGATCTCGGCCGCTTCCGAGGTCTGGAGGCTCTCGCCTACATTTCGACCGAGCTGCACAAGGGTTTCAAGCCATTTTTCTCGCCCGGGTCGTCCGATGCCGAGAAGGAACAGGCGAAGGAGACACTCGGCAAGCGCTTCTCCCTGTTCGAGGGACAGCTCGCCGACCAGCAATTTGTTCTGGGCGACAGCTTCACCGTCGCCGACTGCTACCTCTTTGTCATGCTCTTCTGGTCGAAGACGAAGGCCGATGTCCCCGTGCCGCCGCGTCTCACGGCCTATTATGAGCGGCTGAACGCCAGAGACAGTATACGCAAGGCATTGGCGGACGAGGAGATTGGCTGAGATCAGCTGCCTGGGACAAATCCGTCGCGGTCGGCGTAATCGGTACCAACCGCAACGCAGATCGCGCGGAGCGCCGGCTGAAGGCCTTCCTCATAAGTTGGATGATAGAAGGGCATCTTGAGCAGCGCGTCGGCGGTCAGGCCCTGCTGGATCGCCCATGCCAGAAGATGCGCACTGTGCTCGACCGCCGGTCCGACCATGTGCGCCGCAAGCAGCTTGCCCTTTTCGGCATCGGCCACGATCTTCACACAGCCCGCGTTCGTCGCAAATACCTTCGCACGGCCCTGATCGGAATAGGAGGCCGAGCCAGACACAGTCTTCGCGCCTTTCGGGACCTCGCCGACCTGCGCCATCGCCGGCGAGGTGAACATGATCGCCATCGGCGTCATCCGTTCGCCTGGCTTCACGTTCGGATAACAGGCAGCGTTATGCCCGGCGATCGCGCCTTCAGCCTGCGCCTCGTGCAGTACCGGTCGACTATGGTCGGCGTCGCCGGCCATGAAGATCGGCGCGTCCTCGCATTGCATTGTAGCCGGATCGACTTCCGGCGCGCCATGCTTGTCGAGCCTGAGACCGGTGGTTTCAAGACCGATGTCGAGCTGGGCCGGCCGGCCGGCGGCAGCAAGAATATAACTGAATGTCGCTTTGCCCTTGCTCTTACCGGTCCATGCGAAGGCGACGGCTTTGCCGTCGGTGGCTGCGGTCAGCTTCACGCCCAGATGGATGAGAAACTCGGCTTCCAGGCATTGGCGCAGCGGCTCTGCAATCTCATCGTCTTCGAGGCCGGCGAGGCCGCCGCCTTTGTCAAACACCGCCACATCGACGCCAAGGCGGGCGAGCGCCTGCGCGAGCTCGAGCCCGAGGGGCCCCGCGCCGATCACGCCCACCGATTGGGGCAGATCATCAAGTTCAAATAGCGTTTCGTTCGTCAGCACGGCATGGCTGACGTTGGCAAGAAAGTCGGGGATCGACGGCCGGGCACCAGTCGCGATGACGATTGCCTTGGCCATCACCGCGTTGCCATCATCGAGGATTAGGCGGTTCGGGCCATCGAAACGCGCGCGTGCCTTGTGCTTCGAGCCATCGAGCAATTTGGCGAACTGGTCCTTGACCCCTGAGACAAACCCGTCGCGCACGCCGCGCAGCCTTGTCATCACTGCGGCACCATCGATCTCGGCCGTGCCTTTGACCCCGAATATCTCTGCACCGCGCGCATCATGGGCGGCATTGCCGGCGGCGATCAGCAATTTGGAGGGCATGCAACCGACCGTCGTGCAGGTCGTGCCGGCGAAAGCCTCGTCAATTAAAAGGGTCTTTGCGCCCTTGGCGCGCGCAGCGCGCTCGGCTCCGAGGCCTGCGGTGCCCGCGCCGATGATGGCGACATCACAGCTGAATTTCGACATCTATGCGTCAGTCCTTCGACAGCGCGCCGGGCTTGTGCGCGGCGCGTTTGCCTTCTTCGGTTTCGACCAGATATTCGGGATTGTCCTTGGAGGCGGCAACCTTGTGGCCCTTGATGGTGGTCGAGCTGGTGAGCTTCCTCAGCACTTCTCCATGCGCTTCGCCGCCGTGGCTTTCCAGCTAACCTCTTCGCCCTTTCGTAGTGCCTTCGTCATCGTGTCTCTCCTGCGCTCAAGACAACTCACGATGGCGCAATCAGTTCTCCCGGAAATACAGAAGGGCTTGACCGAGTTGCCCGTTGTTCAAACGCGGCAAGATGAACGCATCGAGGGTGACACCCGTTCGATCCTAACATAGATAGCTATAATGCCTGCTCACCATACGCTTCACGTTGTCCTGACACGTCCGCTTGTCGAATATGTTCGCAGCCAAGTGTTGGACGGCCAATACTCCAATGCCAGCCAGGTCGTGCGGGCGGCGATCGAGCTTCATGCGAAAGCCGCCACCGAACGACCGGTGGCCCCTTTTCCAAAGATCGATGCGATAGATGACTGAGCCGCACTGGTCGGAAGACGAGCGCCTCGCAGCGCTTCGCAAATATGACATTTTGGATACGCCGGCAGAGCCGGAGTTCGACGACGCTGTAGCGTTGGTCAGAACAATTTGCGGAACGCCTATCGCCCTAGTCAGCCTCGTCGATGACTGCCGACAATGGTTTAAGGCCAAGGCTGGTGTCGATGCCGAGCAAACCGACCTCGACACCTCGGTTTGTGCGCTCGCGATCCGGCAGGACGAGCTGTTTGTCATCGAGGATCTCTCGAGCGATCCTCGAACCGCGCATATGTCGTTGGTCACTGGCGACCCGGAAATTCGTTTTTACGCCGGCATGCCTTTGACAACATCTCAGGGATTTTCGTTAGGCAGTCTCTGCGCAATCGACATCGAGCCGAGACCTGAGGGGCTAAATGACGAGCAGGAACAGGCGCTCAAGGCCCTTGCGCGGCAGGTTGTAGCCCAAATCGAAATGCGCGGCGCGATCAGCACGCGGGATCGAACCATCGTCACGCAGGAGCGCCGGCAGGCGCAAGCGGCGCGGGATTCAGCCGTCCTGCGGACGATGCTTCGTGCGCAGCAAGAGGTTTTGAACGTTGGGGGCGACTTCGACGCGAGCCTTCAGGCACTGGTAGACGCCGCCCTGAATGCCGTAGAACCCGCCGATGGCGTCGTGGTCGCAGTCCGTGATGGCGAGTGCCTGGTCTATCGCGCGACCAATTTCGGCTCGTTGGAGGAGGTCGGCACAACCTTGTCGATCGCGGACTCTTTTTCTGGCCGCTGCCTGACCGAAGAGGTGACTCTCGTCACGGCCAACGCCGCCGATGATGATCGGGTGGACAGGGAAATGGCGGCTCGCCTGAACATTGGTTCGATGGTCGTGGTGCCGCTCACCCGCCATGGCGAGCCTTTTGGCGTTCTAAAGCTGCGTTCGGCCCAACGCGACGCTTTTCGGTCACGGGACATCCTCATCTGCCAGATGCTCGCAGGCCTCATTTCCACCAGCTTCACGGAAAGCGCCGAGATCGCCGCGCTGCGGTCGGTGACCGAAGCGTCGGAGAGCTATCGGCACATCGTCGATTCCGCGATCGACAGCGCTATCATCAGCACGGACGAAGACGGGCTGATCACAAGCTGGAGCAAGGGCGCCGAAACCATCATGGGGTGGGCAGAGGAGGAGGTGCTGGGCAAGCATCTCGGCGTCATCTTCACGCCCGAAGATCTTGCGTCGAACCGTCCGACAAGAGAGTTGGAGCGCGCGGCGCGCGATGGGCGCGCTTCCGATGAGCGCTGGCATATCCGCAAGGATGGCAGCCTTTTCTATGCCCATGGCGCGGTCACCCCGCTGCTGGGTTCGGGAAAAGGCTATGTGAAAAGCTTGCGCGACGTCACCGAGGAGCATGCAACGCGGACGGAACTCGACGCGAGCCGTCTTCAGCTCGACACCGCTTTGGAAACCGGTCTCATCGGCTTTTTCAATTGGGACATTCAAAACGATCGCGTGCGCGGCGATTCCCGTTTCGCGGAGTTTTATGGTCTAGATGCGGATCGATTAGCGGAAGGCATGCCGATGCGAGCTGCATTCGGCCGTATCTTTCCAGCGGACCTGCCCGCGCTCGAAGCGGAACTGCCGAAAATTTTTGCATCCTGCGTGGATTATTCGCACAGCTACCGCGTCCTTCGCGATGACGGTGGCACCCGCTGGATGCTGGTTCGGGGACGGTGTGTTGAACAGGAAAATGGTCGTCCACTCCGATATGTGGGCACATCCGTCGATGTCACCGAGCAGCGCGAAGCGGAAGAGCACCTGCAGCTCAGCCGGGAAAGATTGGAGCTCGCGACACGCGCGGCCGAACTGGGCAGCTTTGACTATCTGCCGCAGCAAGACTTGCTGCACTGGGACAATCGCTGTCGGGCTTTGTTCGGGATCTCGCCCGGCGCGCCGATATCGTACGAGGGAAGCTATCTTGCCGGTCTTCACCCGGAGGATCGCGACAGGGCGGACGCAGCGGTCCGCAAGGCGTTGGATCCGGCCGGATCTGGCCGATTCGACATCAACTATCGAACCATTGGGATAAAGGACGGCAAGGAGCGTTTCATCCTCGCCAAGGGCCTGGCCGTGTTCGCCGAAGGTGTGCCGATCCGTCTGCTCGGGACAGTGCAGGACGTAACCGCCGACCACCGGTCGCGAGCCCTGCTGGCCGAGACGGAGGAACGGTTCAGGCTGGCTATCCGGGCAACCAATGATGCGATCTGGGATTGGGATCTACGCCGCGATCATGTCCAGTGGAACGACGCGCTTGAGCGCAGTTATGGGCATGGGCTTAGCAGTGTTGCGCCAGTTGGCGCCTGGTGGCTGGATCACATTCACGCCGATGACCGGGAGCGCGTGAGCAATAGCATTCACGCCGTCATCAATGGCGCGGATTCAGATTGGGCTGACGAATACCGCTTCCAACGAGCGGACGGCAGCTACGCGGATGTGCGCGATCGTGGTTATGTCATCCGGGATAGCGACGGCAATGCGATCCGCATGCTGGGCGCGCTGCTCGATCAGACCGACCGCAAGACGATCGAGCGAAACCTTCAGGCTCTCAACGCCACGCTCGAGATCGACGTCAACGAACGAACCGAGGAACTCAACCGCCTGTGGGAAAGCTCGCCGGATTTGCTCGTCGTGCTGGATTTCGAGGGGGCCGTACAGCGCGTCAATCCTGCCTGGTCGACGGTGCTGGGTTATTCGCCGGAAGAGTTGCTCGGTCACTATATCAACGACTTTGTCTGTCCAGACGATGTCAGCATCACCGAGCAGGCACTGGCTGACGCTGCAGGGGGGCCGCTGCCAACTGTCGAGAACCGCTATTTCCACAAGGATGGCTCGATCCGCTGGATGTCGTGGGTAGCTGCGCCAACGGAGCATGCCATTTACGCGACTGGGCGTCACGTCACAGCTGAGAAGGAGGCTGAGGCCGCCCTGCGCGCAGCTGAAGACCAGCTCCGGCAGGCGCAGAAGGTGGAGGCGATTGGCCAATTGACTGGCGGCGTCGCGCACGACTTCAACAATCTCCTGACCGTCATCAGAGGATCGGCGGACCTGCTGGCGCGCGACAATGTCTCCGATGAGAAGCGCAAGCGCTACGTGGAGGCAATAGCGGTCACCGCCGACCGCGCGACCAAACTCACGAGCCAACTCCTCGCCTTCGCCCGGCGGTCGTCCTTGAAGCCAGAGGTTTTCGATGCCGGCAGTGCGGTTCGCGGGCTTCACGACATGATGGGAACGCTGACGGGTTCGATGATCGACGTAGCGATTGATCTTCCGGAAGAAGCACTCTTCATCAAGGCGGATCGGAGCCAGTTCGAAACAGCCATGGTGAACATGGCTGTCAATGCGCGAGACGCCATGGACCGGCAGGGCCGGATCAACATAGCGGTGCGCGTGGTGGACACCATTCCCGCATCGCGTGTTCATGAGAAATTGATCGGCGAGTTCGTGGCCGTGTCTATCGCTGATGAGGGATCGGGCATCGCGCCCGACAAGATTGACCAGATCTTCGAGCCCTTCTTCACGTCAAAGGCGGTTGGCGAAGGCACGGGCCTTGGGCTTTCGCAGGTGTTCGGCTTTGCCAAGCAATCGGGCGGCGAGGTCCTGGTTGCAAGCAAGCTGGGCGAAGGCTCGACATTCACTCTCTATCTGCCGCGGGCCGACGCCAGCAAACATGATGTGTCAGCAACGCGCGACGCGGGCCCGGTAGCCACCACCGGTGCCTGCATTCTTGTCGTTGAAGACAATGCCGATGTTGGAACATTTGCAACGACGGCCCTCGCGGAACTGGGTCATTTTACCGTGCTGGCAAGCGGCGCCGAGGAGGCTTTGGCGAAACTCTCGGCTGGCGCATCGTCGTTCGACGCGATATTTTCTGACGTTGTCATGCCCGGCATGAATGGAGTGGATTTCGCTCGAGAGGTAGCGCGCCTTTATCCTGGTATCCCAATCCTGCTGACCAGCGGATATAGCAGCGTCCTCGCGGAGGAAGGTGCCCATGGGTTCAGTCTGCTGCATAAGCCCTACTCAGTCACCGATCTCTCCCGAGCATTGCAGTTGGTCATTCTGAACAAAGATGGGGGCCAATAGTCGAAGGCGAACGAATTCCCTTCCGCGCCACAGCTGAGATCGCGCGGGAGGTCGGCGCGCTCCGTATCGAGCCCGTCCACTTGCCGCGCTATGTCAGCGACGAAGCTACGCTGCTCGCGGAAATCGAATTAGCGGCCCTGAGCCCGAACGGGTGGGGTCGCGGGCAAATTGTCATTTTTCAGGCGCGCTTGCCGGTTCGGCATAGGTCCCGATGAGTTCGCCGGTGGCCAGAACATGGCCTTGTGCGGCGCTGAGCAACTGGTCGCGGGTGGCGCCGAGCGGCAGATCGAGCATCCGATCGAGCGCTAGCATCTGGAAATGATAGTGATGTGAACGGTCGCCCTTCGGTGGGCGGGGACCATACCAGCCAATCGATCCGTGCGACGTCGACCCTTGCAGGAGGCCTTCCAGCATCTGTCCCGTAAGCCGATCGCGTTCCTGCAGCCCGGCGGGGAGGCGCATCGTGGCCGGTGGAATATTCCAGGCGACCCAATGCACGACTGGGTTGGGACTTGCTGCGTCAGGGTCTTCCATGATGATCGCATAGGATTGCGCGTGCGGCACGGCGGTCCAGCTCAGGGCGGGCGATATGCCAAGACCATATTCGCTATGTTCGCGCGGGATTGCGCCATTGTGCCCAAATCCCGTCGCGCTCACCTGTAGCCGCGTGTTCGTGAACGTGCGTGTCTCTGGGCGCTGAAGCGCGAGCGGCACATTCGAACCGCGGCCCGCTTGCTC
Source organism: Sphingobium sp. (assembly GCF_033795625.1). Lineage (GTDB taxonomy): Bacteria > Pseudomonadota > Alphaproteobacteria > Sphingomonadales > Sphingomonadaceae > Sphingobium. The sequence continues at coordinate 47,465 of NZ_JARYGI010000016.1, forward strand.
CATCATCGGTTCGGCGGGCGGCGCATAGGGTGCAACGCCCGCTGGCGCGCCATCATAGGTGATGCGGTAGAGAACCCCATTGGCATCGTCCGATAAAAGCAGCGATCCGTCGCGCATCACCGCTACGCCGCACGGGCGGCCGAACTGGCTGCCACCGTCGCTCGCCATGAAGCCCGAAAGGAACGTCTCGATGCGAACGGGTTGTCCTCGCGCGTCGAAGCGAATTCGGGCGAGCTCGTATCCGGAGGCCGGCTTGCGATTCCAGCTTCCATGCAGCGCAACGAAGGCATCTCCGGCCGCATCCCGTCCAAAACCACCGCCCGGATGGAAGGCCAGTTGCATGCCGGCGCTGTGTGCGACATGCATCAGCGCCGGGTTTGTCGATGCGGCCGCCCATTGGGCCGCACTCAGTCCGCCGGGCGGCTCGTCCTGGGGATTGCGCTGGCCGTTCTCGAAGACATAGGGCCAGCCGTAGCGCTTGCCGCGCTCGATGCGGTTTAGCTCTTCTTTCTGCAGATCGTTGCCGAGCCAGTCGATCCCCTGATCCCAACCCCACAGTTCGCCCGTGCGCGGGTGCCAGCCAAAGCCGATCGTGTTCCGAAGGCCCGAAGCCCAGATTTCGCGCTTCTTGCCGTCGAGGCTGGCGCGCTGGATCGTTGCATTCTCCTGGCTGGACTCATCGCACGCATTACAGGTCGAGCCAGAACTGATGTAGAGCATGTTGTCGGGTCCGACCGACAAGGTCCGGTTGAGATGCTGACCGGCATCGGGAAGATCGTCGATCAGCGTCTTGATTTCGCCGAGTCCGCCGTCGGGCCGGATCGGGGCGCTGAACACCTCGCGTGCGGTCATGAAATAGAGCGTGCTGTCGTGGATGGTGAGACCGTGAAGGCCTGGCCGGTTGACGACCACCTGTGGCGGTCCATCGGCGCGCCCATCGCCATTGCGATCGACCAGGCGGATGATGTCGGCTTCCGAGCGCCGGCTGACGAAGACGTCACCGTTGGCCGCGACGGCGATCATGCGCGTATTGCCCAGATCGCTGGCCCAGACCGACACCCGATAGCCCCGTGGCAGTTTAAGCTGGCCTACGAAATCGGGACCCGGCTTGCGGGGCGTCAACTCGAAGAAATGCGCATTCGCCGGACGCTTGTCGTTATCCTCCGGGCTGCTCTGTCCAAACGCGGGGGACACCGTCACCAACAGGGCGAACAAAAGCAGTGCGATTTTCATAAACAGGTCTCCTGGTCTTGCAGGAAATGTTTGAATCCGGTTTCTGCTCCCTCATGTTTGGCGGGAAGGTACTTAAACGATCATCTTCGTTCACATCCGCATTGTGATCACCGGATCGAAGGGTGGCGAATAAGATGGCCCGGTCAGGTCGGCAGCGAGGGATCGATTTCGAGCCGTCGCGATTGAGCGTTACATGGAAATCAGCGCGAATCCGCAGTGGCAGCAATTGACGATGTACGCAGCAGGTGGGGCTATCCTACTTGCGATCTTGTTCAACATTCCCTTTGTTGGCCGGATACTGCGCGCGCTCTTCTCGCTTGCCTTGCTCGGCCTATGCCTGTTCCTGCTTCTTCAGCAGGCGCCGTTCGATCCCACCTTGGGGCGGATCGCCGCCCATATCGGTCTCGATAGCCAGACGGTCTCTGGCGGAGAGGTGCGGATCCGCATGGCGCGCGACGGGCACTTCTGGGCCCAGGTCAGCCTCAATGGCTATGAACGCCGGATGTTGATCGACAGCGGTGCCACCATCACGGCGTTGTCCGAGCAAACCGCGACCGCAGCATCGGTGGAGCGCGGAAGCAGCCTCCTGCCGGTCGTCATGCAAACCGCGAACGGGGCGGTGCCGGCGCAAACCGGGACCATCGCGCGACTGACGGTTGGCGACATCGAGGCGCGCGATCTCAAGGTGGTGGTCTCACCAGCGTTGCGGGGGATCGACGTGCTCGGCATGAATTTTCTGTCGCAGTTGGCATCCTGGCGCGTCGAGGGGCGCACACTCATCCTGGTGCCGCAGCCGCTCGGACAACAAAGCTAAGCGCTCACAGCCGCCTGGAGCCTAGCTTCCCCAACACCATCCGTAACTGATCACCTACATCGAGCATTCCATCGACGGCAATCGCGTGCTCCGAGACAGTCGGCGGTTCCATTGCTGCAAGCTGGCTGTCCAGCATGCTCGCGGGCATGAAGTGGCCCGACCGGTTCTGTAATCGAACCCGCAGTTCAGCTTCATCGTTTACGATGAATATCGGAATGACAGTCTCCTGTTCGGCGATCACGATCTGTCGCGGCCGGCCGGTTCAACGCCGGAGCGACCACCCATGGCGCTGTCGAGAAGGCTCAGCAAGGCAGGGGGCGACGTCAGACTCGCCGTGACACTTAGAGTGTCCTTGTCGTCGGCGCGCAGGCGAGAGGGAAGTTCGCGCTGGACAAGATCGGAGAAGGCTGCGGCCAGCCAGTCGAGGCAAGAATTGGCAGTGAAGGGGTCGTTGACGCCAGGGGAAAGCGCCCGCGCTGCGATCTCGACAAGTTCGTCGATCAGGAAGCGCAGGTCCTGCAGCGGCGTGCGCCGTGATCCCATCGCGTAAGCGGCGCGCAGGCACCTGGTCGCCTCATCGCTGCAGCGCTCTGCTGGCCAGACCTCGGCCAGCACGCTGCCGCAATGCGCGAAGTCTCCAGGCTGATAGCGCAGTCGCACGACGAGATCGTCGCGCCGGGCGATATCCATCATCGACCACTTGGATATAGCCGGTGGTCTTCGCGCGGATCGCTACGCGTTGCTGGGCGAGGTCTATCTCATCGCTGTCGCGTAATGCAGCCGGCACCTGGGTCTCCTCGTCAGCCGCTTCTGTGTCGAGCGGCTGCCCGACGAAGGTTGGAAAGCGATTGTCGATCTCTGCCAACAGCCGCTCGCCGACTTCCTTGATCACGCTGTTGATATGGATCCGCTGCGGCACGAATGCGGCCGCGCCTGCGCCGCTTTCGCCCGGCGAGCGGATCGTGCGCAGTACCACCATCGAATAGAGGAAGGTGGCGATGAAGGTGCCAAGCGTCACCTGATTGCCGCGATCGGCCATGAAGTTGCTGAGCAGGCGCTGCCCATATTGTCCCGAGGCAAAGACGACAGCGGCAATGGTGACGGAGAATGTCGTGCCGGCGACACCGATCATCGACCCGCCGACGGAGGAGAGCAGACTTCGGGCCCCGTCGGGGCGCGCGGCATAGAGCCAGGGCAAGCGATCCATCCAGGTCGAGCCGAAATGACTGTCGATGAACACCATCGCGAGCGCGAGCAGCAGCGCAGCGCCGGTCATCAGCGACGGCACGAACCAGTAGCTCTCGCGCAGGTTGTCGACGAAGCGAACGAAGCGCGCCTTCACGCCTCCTGGCTCGCTGTTCCGGTGTCGCGGCGCGCGATCCGGCGCTTGCCGGGCGTATTGGCACCAGAGGGCCAGCCTTCGCGCTGTTTGGAACGGTCGCCGTCGATCTCCTCGGTCTGGTCGTGGAACAGCATGACCGTGGTAGGGAAGGGGAGATCGATCGCATTGGCCTTGGCCGCTTCGTAGATGGCCTGGATCACCCTGGCCTGAACATGGACGACGTTCGTGCGCTTGGAGTCGGTCCACCAGCGAACGCGAACGGTCACATAGCTGTCGTCGAGCCCCCATTGCAGCGCCTCTGCTGCCGGCTCCTGCTCGACACCTTCGACGGCTGCGGAGGCCGCCGCAAACAGTCGGCAGGCCTTGGCGGGATCATCGCCATAGCCGATGCCAACGTCGAACTGGGAGCGGCGTACAGGGAAGGCGGTATTGACGGTTACGGGAGAGGTATAGATATCGGAATTGGGAATGATCACCCGCCGCCCGTCATAGGTTTTGATCAGCGTTGCGCGGCTCTGGATATGTTCGACCGTCCCTTCGAAATCCTTTACGACGATCTGGTCGCCACGGCGGAATGGACGATTGATGAGCAGGAGAATGCCCGCCAGCAAATTCTGCAGAATGTCCTTGAAGGCAAAGCCGATCGCGACCGAGCCGATGCCGAGGGAAGAGATGATCGTAGCGGGTTTGACGCTCGGGAAGATAATGACCGAGGCAATCAGGATCGCGGCCGCAATGATCAGCCCAAAGGCGAGCGAAGCGATTACGCCGCCAAGATCGATCAGCCCTTTGTGGTGAAAGCCTTTTCTTATCCCGCGGGCGACGAGCTTGCCTACGAACCACATCAGGAGAACGAAGAGGATCCCGCCGACGATATTTGGAAGCTGCAGGAAAAAGTCGTTGCTGGCGGTGTGCAGCTTGGCGAGGATCAGATCGAGCGGGTTTTTCACCGGCGGTGGCGTGACGGGCTGCATCTTTTTCGAACAAGGGCCGCACCGCCCGGTTCCCTTTCATCCCTTGCTGGCCTGATACCGTCGAGCGGCAGGTGGGCGGCGTTTTTGGAATGCCCTTCATGAAGGGCGAACTTTTCAGACGAGAGGATGCGCACAGCAAAAAGGCGCCGCTCGCAGAGCGACGCCCTTTGCCAAGGCCGAGTCGTTACTTGGCGCCGACACCCGGTTCGGTGGTCTTGCGTGCCTTACCGTCTTCGACCCGACCTTCATTGCGAAGATCGCGGCCTTCCTCCGCCTTCTTCTGGCTCTCGGGCGACTTGCCGTGCTCGTTCATCTCTTCCTTCACGTAGCCAGCAGCTTCCTTGGCTTTACCTTCGATGCTCATGAGGTTCTCCTTTGATTTGGATTTCTCATTATTAACTCACGGATCTGAAGGTCGTTCCAGCTAAAGCCGGGCTCAGTGCTGAGCGCCGTGCGACTGCGTCAGCTCGTCCAGTCCACCAAAACGGAACCAGCGATAACCGTGAGGCTCGATCATGATGTGGTGCCGCCCATTCTCGTCGGCTTTGCTGCGATGTGCAGTCTGCAGGCAGATCAGGGCCCGGCGTTCGGTGTCATCTTCAAGGCTATCAAGCTCGAGTTCGGTCGCCTGCCCAGCGAAATTGTGGACGTAGATCGACGCCTCGCCTTGCCAATCGTAGCGAAGGGCAAGAACGCTGGTGGGGCTATCGAGGACGATGCATAGGCCTCGGCCAAGTTCAGGCAGTTCCTTGCGCAGGCGAATGGATCGCTCGGTCCAGTTGAGGAGCGAAGCATGATCGCTGCGCTGGCTCGATACATTGATCTCGCTAAAACCATAGGGCCCGGTATCGATGGGTGGTCGCACCGATGAATCCGACGTGGTGAAGCCGCCATTGGTAGCGCCTGACCATTGCATCGGTGTGCGGGCCGCGTCGCGCTCGGGCAGGTTCAGGTCGTCGCCCATCCCGATCTCGTCGCCGTAGCGCAGTACTGGCGTGCCGGGCAGCGTGAGCATAAGGCTATACGCCAGTTCGAGGCGTGCGCGGTCGCCGCCCAGCATCGGCGCAAGCCGACGGCGGATGCCGCGGTCATAAAGCTGCATCTCCGGTTCCGGCCCGAAAGCCGCGAAGACGGACGAGCGCTGCTCCTCGGTCAGGCGGCCCAGATCCAGTTCGTCGTGATTGCGCAAAAAATTTGCCCATTGAGCCGTCTCGGGCAGTTCCCCAGATTGTGCGATTGCCTGCTTGAGGAGAGTGGTATCCGCGGTCGCGAGCGCGTGAAATAGCGCCTGATTGACGGGAAAGTTGAAGATCATGTGGATCCGGTCGCCATCCTCTCCGAAATACTCCATCGCCTCGTCGGCGGGAATGTTCGCTTCGGCCAGCAGCACGGCGTCGCCCTTGCGCCATTGCGCCATTGCGCGAATGTCCCGCAGCAGGGCATAAGCGGGTTCAGGGTCTTCCACATTGATGCCGTCGGACGCGATCAGGAAAGGCACCGCATCCATGCGGAAGCCAGAGACGCCCAGTTGCAACCAGAATCCGACGATCTTCATGATTTCGGCCTGCACATCGGGATTGGCGATGTTGAGGTCGGGCTGAAACTTGAAGAAGCGGTGGAAATACCAGGCTTTCGCGGTCCGGCTGTAAGTCCATGTCGATTTCTGAACGCCGGGGAAGACGACACCCTTGTCGGCATTATTGGGCTTCTTGTCCGCCCAGATGAAATAGTCACGATAGCGGCATTTGGGATTTGACAGTGCTGACTGGAACCATGGATGCTGATCGGAACAGTGGTTGACCACAAGATCCATGATGACGCGCATGCCGCGCTGATGGCAGGCATTGACGAACTCCGCGAAATCGCCCGGAGAACCGTAGCGCGGATCGACGCCATAATAATCGGCGATGTCGTAGCCGTGATCGCGGTGAGGCGAGGGCTGGAATGGCGCGAGCCAAACTGCGGTGACGCCCAGGCCCTGGAGATAGTCGAGCCGCCGCATGGCGCCCCGAAAGTCGCCTATTCCGTCGCCGTCGGTGTCGAGGAAGGCATCGAGCGACAGGCTATAGATGATTGCATTCTTGTACCACAGGTCGGGTATCATGCCGGGCCTCCGCTGATGCGCAGGATCAGCCCTTCGCCGGCGGCGAGCGTCCCGGGCAGGTTGGGCAGTGACCGGGCTTCACGTGCGGAAAGCATGACGTGCGCCGCGCGCCATTCGGGTGGAAGCGCGAGCGGTACATCGTCCGCCGACAGATTGAGGACGACGCCGACGCCTTGTCCACGTTGATAGGCGAGGATCGGGGCGTCCGTTGCCACCCGCCGATAAGCGCCGTTCAACAAGTCAGCTTCAATCGACCGCAGACGCAGGAGCGCGCGATAGAGGTTGAGCATGGATGTCGGCTGAGCGCTCTGCATCGCCCTATTGCGCTCCGGCCAGTCGTTCGTCAGCGGCAGCCAGGGCTTGACGTCCGAAAAGCCCGCGAAATCAATGTCCGACCATTGCATGGGAGACCGTGAACGATCGCGATTGAAGCTGATTCCCGGCTCGTTGATCGCTGCGGGGTCAAGCACCGTTACACCCGTCATATCGACATCGCCTATGCCGATCTCATCGCCATAATAGAGCGTCGGGGTGCCGCGCAATGTCAGCAACAGCATCGCGGCAATTCGCGCCTGCGTATCGCCGACCCGCGCCGCGATGCGCGGCTGATCGTGGTTGCTAAGCACCCAATTGGGCCAGCCGCCTCGCGGCAGCGCGGCTTCATACTCATCAATCAGCCCACCGATCGCTTCTGCATGCCAAGGGCAATGGATAAGCTGGAAATTGAAGGGCAGATGGACGCCTTGGTTGTCCTTGCCATAATAGGTCATCAGCCGATCGATCGGCAGGTAGATCTCTCCGATCAGCAGGCGGTCGGGATAGCTTTCGATTACCGCGCGCAGTTCCGTGATGACATCATGCACTTCCGGCTGGTCGGCGGAATGGACCTGGAGATATCGGTCGATTTCGGGTCGGTCCGGCGCATAGCCGGGGTTGGGCGGGTTGTCGCGGAACCGGTCGTCCTTGATCAGGTGCCAGATTACATCGACCCGAAACCCGTCCACTCCTTTGTCGAGCCAGAAACGCAGTACGTCCTGCATCGCCTCCCGCACGGCGGAGTTGCGCCAGTTGAGGTCGGGCTGCGCGGCGAGAAAGGCATGATAATAATATTGTCCAGTCGCCTCGTCCCACGTCCACGCACTTCCGCCGAAATTGCTCATCCAGTTGTTGGGGGGGCCGCCATCCGGTGCCGGATCGCGCCAGATATACCAGTCGCGCCGTGGATTATCGCGGCTCGACCGGCTCTCCTTGAACCAGGGGTGCTGATCGGAACTGTGATTGGGCACGAAGTCGAGCAGGAGCTTGAGCCCTCGGCTGTGCGTTTCCTCAAGCAGCCTGTCAAAGGCCGCCATGTCGCCGAACAGCGGATCGATGTCGCAATAGTCCGATACGTCATAGCCGAAGTCGGCCATCGGTGAGCGGAAGATGGGCGACAGCCAGACCGCGCCGACGCCCAGGTCGGAGATATAATCGAGCCGACTGCCTATGCCCTCGATATCTCCCACGCCGTCACCCTCGCTGTCCTGAAAGGATCGGGGATAGATTTGATAAAGAGCGGCCTCGCGCCACCAGCTGCTCATCGCGATTTCCTTCCGAATAATAGCGCGCCTCCCACAGCCGCAAGCAATGCGCCCGCAGTTCCCAGCGCCATCCGATGCTTGGACATCCACCATTGCGGACTGCGCGCGCGGGCGATCGCGTCGAAACGTCCGTGAGCGCCATGATCGCCGGGCACGGGCTCGTAGAGATTGTCGCGATAGCCGGGTTCGATCAACTCCTTATCCTGCTGGCTGTCGACGCCTGTCGCACCGAGATAGTGATCGAGCGCGGACGAGGCGAAACGGTCACCCCATATGGCTTCGAGCGCCGGAAAGCCGACGATGACCTGCTTGCGCCTGTGATGCGCGGCGAAATGGATGGCATCGGCCGCCACTTCCGGCTGGTAAGGCGGGCTTGCGGGCCGGGCCTTTTTCGGCAGCGTGGTTCGCATCCAGTCGAACTGCGGCGTGTTGACGCCCGGCAATTGCACCATGGAGACATGAACATGGCTCTTGGCATGCAGCAACTCGGCGCGGATGGAGTCCTGAAATCCCTGAACGGCATGTTTGGCGCCGCAATAGGCTGATTGAAGCGGGATCCCGCGATAGGCCAGCGCCGAGCCGACCAGCACAATGCTGCCCCGGTCGCGGGGCACCATGCGCTTGAGCGCGGCCATCGTGCCATGCACCTGCCCATGATAGGTCACGTCGGTGACACGGCGATAGTCGTCCAGATTCATGTCAAGAAATTGGGACATCACACCGGCAAAGGCCACGTTGATCCAGATGTCGATCGGGCCGAAATGCGCCTCCGTCGCTTCGGCGGCGGCCTCGACGGCGGCCGCGTCCGCTACGTCGAGAGGGAGCACCAGCGCCTCGCCGCCAGCTTGCTCCACTTCGCGCGCGGCGGCTTCCAGCCCGTCCATGCCACGGGCGATAAGGGCGATGCGGGCGCCATCGCGAGCGAAGCGGCGCACGACGGCGCGTCCGACTCCGGCGGAGGCGCCCGTGACGACTATGACAAGTGCCTTCTTGTGGTTCATCTCTCTCTTCTCTCGCACTTGGCTACACCGTTAAAGCATAGAACCGTTGCAGACTCGTTGGCTTCGCCGTCGGGCAGCGAATACCGGCATAGCCCGCGCGATTCGGGCGCCCGGTTCAATTGGGTCGGTAAAGCGTCGCGCGCCCGTCAACGGGCGAACGCCATTTTCGCTGGTGTGGGGCATGCCTGCCTTGCTAGCGCCCGAAACTCTTATCGGTTCCGCCTAACAGCGAGCGCAAGGAACATCGGCGCGCTTTGGAGCATTTTCCAACATGCCTTTTGACCTGTCCCAAATGCCGCTGTGGACTGTCGGAGCGATTTTTATGTGCGCCGCGGCTGCCGTCTGGGCAGCCGGAAGCCGCTTGGCCATGAGTGTCGATGCGATCGCCCGAAAGTTGCGAATCGGCCCGGCCTTTGCCGGGATGCTGCTGCTCGGTGGCATCACCTCCCTGCCTGAACTGGCGACCGTCACGACATCATCGATCACCGGCAATGCGTCGCTCGCGATCAACAATCTGCTTGGCAGCGTGGCGGTCAATGTCCTGTTGCTCGCGGCCGCAGACATTGTTTTTGGCCGGGGTGCGCTGACCAGTGTTGTCGCCAAGCCTGCGACGCTGATGCAGGGCGTGCTGGGCATGATGCTGCTTGGCATGGTGTCAATGATCATCATAAGCGGCGATTACCCGCTTTTCGGCGTCGGCGTGGGGAGCATCATCGTTGCGGTGGGCGCATTACTGGCGATCCGCATCGCTGCCAGCTTTGAGCAGCGTGAAGTCTGGCAGCCCGCCGAGGATGCCGAAGGGCAGAGTGACGGCGAGGGCGAGGAAAGAAAGGATCCACGCTCTTTACGTCGTCTCGTGCTTATCACTTCCGGACTGGGCCTTCTCATCCTTGTTGCGGGTATCGCACTGTCGCAATCGGCTGATGCGATCGCCACCAAGACGGGCATTTCGTCAGGAATGGTCGGTTTCGTTCTGGTCTCCTTCGCGACCTCGCTGCCTGAACTCAGCTCAATCATCACAGCCGTTCGCGAAAAACGATATGAACTGGCGGTGGGCGACATCTTCGGAACCAATCTCTTTAATCTCATCCTGCTTTTGGTGGCCGATGCGGTGGCATCAGGCGGGCCGGTGCTTGGCAGCGCCGGTACCTTCGAGGCTTTGGGCGCGCTCCTGGCGGTGCTGATGACCGGCTGCTTTACCGTCGGTGTTCTGGAGCGCAAGGATCGCACCGTCTGGCGGATGGGCTATGATGCAGTCGGCGCCCTTGTGCTGTTTGGCGCTGGCATGCTGGTCATGGCCAGGTTCGCGCAATGAGCTGGATCCGATTTTACCGACAAAACCTATTCCGATCGCCAGCGCGATTCCGGCAGCGAAGAAGGCGGCGACCATGAGCGCTCCTTCGCGCACCAGCATCGCAAGGCCAAATGCCGCAATCGCCGCCATCGGCGCGGTACTCGCGAACGGCAGGAGTTCGAGTGGCAGCCCGGTCAATGCCAGCACGATAGCGCAGCCAGCCGCGATGCGGACCCACACGCCTTCTGTCAATGGCGTGAGCCGTCCATGAAACCATCTATCGAGAAATCGGGCGAGACCGCGCAGCTTGTCTGCCGCTTTGGCGACGCGGTCCGCGTCGATCGAGCGGCAAGTCCCAAATTGCGGCAGCCGCAGATGCCGTTGCCCCAACAACATTTGCGCAGCGAACAGGATGATGGTCGCTGCGAGCGCGGTCGGAAGTCCCGGGATGCCGCCAACTGGCGAATCTCGAGAAGGGCCGGAACCAGCAGAAAGGGCCCATAGCTGCGTTGCCCCAGTGCCGCACTCACGTCGCCAATGCGGACCTGCCCGTCCCGCCGGGCCAAGTCATCGAGCGTATCCAGTATGTCGCTGACACTACTGATATCATTTTGCATGATTGCCTCAACCCATCTGGGCGATGCGGCGTTCCTGAACAAAGCGACCAGCGTGCGCGTCAAGCAAGAGCGCCCGCGCTATAAAATGAGGAACCGACGCGTCGTTTCACCAGTTCCGCAAAGGTCGGCTCGAGACCAAGGGGGAACATAGCGTGTCTGAAATCAATGGCTGGCTTCCCTATTGCGGCTCGGCGCCTGCGCCAGGGGAGTTGGTTGGCCGCTGGAACCTTGATCCTGGTCTTCTGCTCGCGCTTGGCTGCGTCGCGTTCCTCCTGGTCCGGCAGCGAGATGTCGGCGCGCGTGAGCGTAACCTTGCCCTCGCCGCCATGGTGCTGGCGCTGGCGCTGTTCGTCTCACCCTTCTGCGCGCTGACGTCTGCGCTATTTTCTGCCCGCGCTGTGCATCATCTATTCCTGACCGCGGTGGTGCCGCCCCTTATCGTAGCGGCCTGTCCTCGGCTGCGATCGATTCTAGGCGGAGCGTTGCCGTGGATGGCCGCCCACGCCATCATTTTCTGGTTCTGGCATGTGCCGCAATTTTATAGCTGGGCGCTTTCCAACGATCCTGCCTACTGGCTGATGCAAGGCACCCTGCTCCTGAGCGCTGTTGGTCTGTGGAGCGCGGTGCGCGAGGCACCGGTGACAACAGCCATCGCTGCTCTGCTGGGCACGATGGTTCAGATGGGTCTGCTGGGGGCACTACTGACCTTTGCGACGGAGCCGCTTTATGCGCCCCACCTGATCGGACCGATCGCATGGGGCTTGTCCCCGTTGGAAGATCAGCAATTGGCGGGCCTCATCATGTGGGCGCCGGGCGCCGGCATCTACCTTGCTGCAGCGCTCACGCTTTTGGCGCGCTGGTTTGCTCAAGAGCGCGCGGCGGCACTGGCGGGGTGATCGACGCGCTTCGCCAATGGGCGCGGGGGCATACCGAGCGCAGCCGCTATTCGCCGGTCGGCATCGCCTTTCACTGGATCATGGCCATCTTGGTAATGTTCCAGATCGGTTGGGGCTATTACACGAGCTGGCTGCCCGCAGGTGGGGACAAACTGCGCAGCTATGAGGTCCACAGTATGATCGGCTTGCCGATCTTGCTCCTCGCATTTGCCCGATTTGGCTGGCGCCTGATGATACCAGGTCCGGTGAACGATGCCGACCGGCAGGGCCTTCAGACGCAGATCGCCTACATGATGCATTATGTCTTCTACATCGCCTTTTTCGGTCTCCCGCTAAGCGGTTGGGCGATGTGGTCGTCGATCGCCGAACCGGGACCGCTTTATCTGGCCGGATTGGTCCCCTGGCCCCAATTGCCGTTTGATCAGCTGCCGCTGACGATGCGCTGGCAGGTCATGGATATCGCCGAGGATGTGCATCATATTCTGGTGATCGCATTGTTGCTGATTATTCCCCTGCACGTGGGGGCGGCCCTGAAGCATCATTTTTGGGACCGTCACGATGTTCTGCGAGGGATGTTGCCTGAGATTCCGGATGCGGAAGATCCCCGGGGAGGCGAGCCGCGTAGGCCGCGAGACCCAGCGATTCCCGACGAGAAAGTGCCTGGCTGATTCGCAGCATGACGTTTTGTGGATCGCTGCGTCGCTTGCCCGTGCGCCAGAGGTCGAGTTGCTCGGCAAGATAGGCGGCGGGCTGCGCGCCGAGCGGGGGATTGGCCGGACCCAGACCTTCACCGCGTTCGCCATGGCAGGAGGCACAGGACGCTAGGCCGCGTACCGGATCGCCATGATGGTAGAGGCGTGCCGCCTCGATCGTGGGCCGATTTCTCGCGCTCCGATCAGGGGCGAATGGCATTGCCGCGTAATAGGCCGAGACCGCATCCTGCTGGCCCAGGCTGAGCTTCCCGGCGATCGCGGCCATTTCAGAGTGCTGGCGGCGCCCGCCCGCATAAGCCGCGAGTTGAGCGGCCATATAGCCGCGGTCGAGCCCGGCAAGACGAGGGGTGCCGGCACCGTTGCCAAGCCCGTTGATGCCATGGCAGGTGAAGCAGGCATAGGGCGCGCCACCATCGCCGCCGCTGAGCGCAATGAGCTCACCTGATGCGGTAAATTGGTCCGCCGCCCCGCGATCGACCTGACTGCATGCCGACAGCTGGACAGCGACCACGCTGAATATTACGAGACGAGCTAAATCCATCGTGCCGATGGGAACCGCTGCGACGTCGTAACGGTTCCCCGATGTAATCGGGACAGCGACTAGCATGAAGGGGGATATTTGCAGACGATACGCGTCCTTCTGCCGTTGCTGCTCACCATAGCATGCAAGCCGCCGCCTGACGAAATGCATCACATGCCGCAGGCGAGCGCCACGCGTGGGCTGGAAGCCATCAAACGGGCGGGGTGCGGGACCTGCCACAGGATACCCGGTCTTCGCTGGCCTCGGGGCGCGAGCGGTCCGTCACTCGACGGCTTCGCCGAACAGGGCCTGATCGCGGGACGTTTACCCAACCGCCCCGATACGCTTGCCTCTTTCGTGCGGGATGCGCCCGCAATTCTGCCCGGGACTACGATGCCGGCAATGCCGCTGAGCGAAGCGGAGTCGCGCGATGTGGCGGCTTATCTCTATGCCACAAGGGAGCGCTGACATGGTCGATGCCTCTGTCATCCCGGTGTTCGATCCTGCCGGCCCCTATGCGGGATCGATCGCGACGCTGAGCTGGATTTTGGTCGCGATGGCCGTGGCGGTTTTGGCCATTGTATTGGCGGCGCTCGGGGTCGCGCTGTTCGGCAGCCCGCGGCTCAAGGCCAGGGTCGGTGGGACGAAGGTGATCTGGATCGGCGGCATAGCCTTTCCCGTGATCGTGCTGACAGTGCTGCTGGTGTACGGGCTGAGCCTCACCCGCAACCTGACTGCGCCGGTTCCCGCCGATGCGATGCGGGTGCGGATCACGGGCGAAATGTGGTGGTGGCGGGTTGCCTACCTCGACAGGGATGGCCGGACCACAATGCTCGACGCCAACGAACTCCATATCCCTGCGGGGCGGCCGGTTGTGCTGGAACTAGAATCCAATGACGTGATCCATAGTTTCTGGGTTCCGCGACTGTCGGGCAAGCTCGACATGATCCCGGGAAGGCGCAACATCCTGCCAATCCAGGCCGATGCCCCCGGCGTGTTCGGCGGACAATGCGCGGAATATTGCGGCGGTCCCCACGCATTGATGGGTTTTGTCGTCATTGCGCATGAACCCGCCGGTTTCGCGGCGATGATGGCTAAGCGCCGCTCGGCCCGGGCGCTGCCGGCTGGGGAGGGCGCGGCCCTGTTCCGGTCCACCGGATGCGCGGCATGCCACCGGATCGGCGGGACGGCCGCCAATGGCACTGCCGGACCCGACCTGACCCATGTGGGTTCCCGCCGATCCCTGGGCGCGGGCATTCTGCCCAATAATCTCGGCACGATGATGGGCTGGATCGGTGACAGCCAGTCGATCAAACCTGGCAACCGCATGCCGCCCTACAAGACGCTTTCCGCTAACCAATTGCGCGAACTGGCCGTCTATCTGGAGGCCCAGAAATGAGGTCGGAGACGGGGTTCGACCCGGCCTTGTACAATCGTTTTCCGACTAAGGGCGAACGCCCGGCAGAGGAACTGGAGGAACTCGAGCGCATCTGGTGCGCGCCGAAGGGCTGGCAGCTGCTGACCGCGGTGAACAATAATTATGTCGGCTTCTTCTATGTCGCCACGGCCTTTCTGTTTTTCCTGCTGGCAGGGATTCTCGCGCTTGTAATGCGCGTCCAGCTGGCGATGCCGTTGCAGGGCATCCTGCCGCAGGAAACCTACAATCAGTTCTTCACCATGCATGGCACGGTGATGATGTTCCTGTTCGCCGTGCCGATGGTGGAGGCGATCGGGGTCCTGCTTTTGCCGCAGATGCTGGCAGCGCGGGACCTACCGTTCCCACGGCTGTCGGCTTATGCGTTCTGGGCCTATTTCGTGGGTGGGCTGTGTTTCTTCGCGTCGATCTTCGTCGGCCTGGCGCCCGATGGCGGGTGGTTCATGTATCCGCCCTATACGAGCCTGACCTACTCGCCGGGGATCAACGCCGACTTCTGGCTGCTCGGCATCGGCTTCATCGAGATCAGCGCCATCGCGGGTGCCATTGAGATCATCGTCGGCGTGCTGCGCACCCGCGCGCCCGGGATGACGCTCGATAGGATGCCTGTCTATGCCTGGGCGATGCTGGTGTTCGGCGTGATGATCGTGGTGGGCTTCCCATCGGTCATCCTCGGCACCCTGCTTCTCGAGCTGGAGCGCGCATTCAACTGGCCGTTCTTCGATCCGACGCGCGGCGGTGACGCGCTGCTGTGGCAGCACCTCTTCTGGTTTTTTGGCCATCCCGAGGTCTACATCATTTTCCTGCCTGCCTCGGGACTCGTCTCGATGATGGTGGCGACGCTCGCGCGGACGCCGCTCGTCGGGCATTATCTCATCGTCTTGGCGTTCCTGGCGACCGGGTTCATCAGCTTCGGCGTCTGGTCGCACCATATGTTCACGACGGGCATGCCGAACCTGTCTGTGGGATTTTTTTCGGCCGCCAGCATGGCGGTCAGCGTGCCGGGGGGCATCCAGGTCTTCTCCTGGATCGCAACCTTCGCGGTCGGCAAGCCGCGCTACAATGTGCCGACGCTGTTCGTGCTGGGCGGGCTTGTCACGTTCGTCATCGGCGGCCTCACCGGCGTGATGGTGGCAATGGTTCCGTTCGACTGGCAGGCGCATGACAGCTATTTCATCGTCGCGCATCTCCACTATGTCCTGATCGGCGGCATGGTGTTCCCGATGTTCGCAGCTTTCTACTATTGGGCGCCCATGACGAGCAGCCGCGCCCTCTCCGAGCGGATCGGCAAATGGGCTTTCTGGCTGATGTTCATAGGCATGCAGGTGACCTTCTGGCCGCTACACATCGTCGGACTCATGGGGATGCCGCGCCGCGTCTATACCTATCTTCCTGGCCGGGACTGGGAGGTCATCAACATGATCTCCACGCTCGGCGCCTTCTTGCTGGCGGCCGGCGTACTGGTGTTCCTGATCGATCTGGCGCGCAACTTCCGGTTCACCACGAGCGACGATGCGGGGAATGTATATGGCGGCGGTACGCTGGAATGGCTGCCTACGGGCCTCTATTCCACGCGCAGCATCCCCGTCGTCAAAAGTCGCGAGCCGCTGTGGGATGATCCCGGCCTTGCGGACGATGTCGAGCAGGGCCGCTATTTTCTGCCCCGTTCCGCGACGGGTCTGCGCGAGACGCTCATCACCAGCCCTTTGCGTGCAGAGCCGCAATATCTGCAGATCATGCCTGGCCCATCGGTGTGGCCCTTCCTCGCTGCAGTGTTCACGGCGGGGTTCTTCCTGCTTTTGACTGTGCAGGCCTACTTCGTCTCATTCGCATGCGGCGCCTTGGCGGTGCTGTGCGTGCTTCGCTGGCTCTGGGACACCGACAGGCCGGTGAGGCAAGAGACGGTCGATGTCGGAGCCGGTATTCACCTGCCCACCTATCTCACGGGACCGGCAAGCCACGGCTGGTGGGCAATGATCATCTTGCTGATCGTGGTGGCCATGATCTTTGTCATGGCGCTGTTCAGCTTCCTGTATCTTTACGGGGTCCAGCCGCGTTTCTGGGTCGCACCGGCGGGGCTTGGCTGGCTAGGCGCAATCTTGCCGGCTTATGCAGCGGCCGGAGGATTGGCGTTGCTCGCGCGGTACATGCTCGCCCGCAAAAAGACGGAACTTTGGACGCCTGGCGTGCTGTTCCTCTGTGCGGCGCTCGCACTTACGGTCGGGACGGGTGTCGATCTGTGGAGCTGGCTCGCCTCTGGCTTGAAGCCTGAGGCCAGCGGGCAGGGGGCGACCGTCTATGCGCTGCTGTCGCTCGATAGCATCCTGGCGGCGATCGGCCTGTTGATGACCGGCTATGTTTCCGCCCGCAACAGCCGCGGGATAATCGTGCGACCCCGCAATAACAGCCTCGATCTGTGCGTACTATGGGTGGTCTACGCCGCAGGGCAGGGCAGCGTCACCGCACTCGTCACCCGCGCCTTTGGCGCAAGCTGAACCGATGCGGGGCTGGTCGTTTCTGCTGAGTGGACTGATCATTTGGGCAGTCCATTTCTTTACTCTCTACGCCATCGCCAGCATCTTCCTGACAACGCCGCTGGCGCGCGGCCTCACCTTGGCCGTCACGCTCGCATGCCTCGCAATCGGATTCCTGCTGTTTGTCCGCACTCGGCGGAGCGGGCCGCTGACCACCACGGAGCAATGGATGCGCACCGTGGCCTTGGCTGGCCTCTGCCTTGGGGGCGTGGCCATCATTTGGCAGGCGCTGCCAGCGCTACTTTCCTGAACTCGGGCGATTCTCGCACCACCGCGCGCGCGAGCAGGATCGCTGCGGCCAGTCCGGCGCCGACAAGACACGGTACGCGCCAGCCCCAGCCCTCCAGTGCCTCGTTGGACATCGCGCTGGCGGTCACCGCCGCCACGCCGGCCGCGAGCAGCGCCCCGACTTCGCTCGATGCCGCGGCCAGCGAGGTGATAAGCCCGCGTCGGTGTGGCGGCGCGCCTTCGAGCAGGTAGGCGACGACCCCGGTGTATTCCCCGCCCACGGAGGATCCCATGATGCAGCGGATCAGCAGCAGCAGCACGCCGGCAAGCGGCCCTACCTGGGCGTAGGTCGGCAGCAGGGCGGTGGCGAGCATGGCCGCGGTCATCAGCGCCATCGAGATCAGCATGGCCGGGCGGCGGCCGTGACGATCGCCGATGTGGCCAAACACGACCGCGCCAACCGGCCGCATCAGGTAGGCGACCGCGGAGCCGCCCAGCGTCACGAGGATGGAGCCCTCGTCGGTGAAGAAGACGCGCGACAGCACGGTTGCCAGGTAGAGATACAGCGTGAAGTCGTACCACTCGACCACGGTCGAAACGCTGCGATCGCGATTGATGAACGAGGCAGGTGGCCGATGAGCTTTGCGCTAAGTTCACGTACTGGCCTTCGATCGGGTGCAAGCGCTCTGGACAGGAGCCGGATGATCGGAACTTACCCCGATGATCGCCGGTTCATGAGGTATTCCCCTCGCTGACAAGGAATTTACAGTATGGCGCTTAAAGCTATCGGCCTCAACTGTACACTGAAGCGCTCGAGTAAGGAGCCATCCTCCACCGACAAGATGATCGGCCTCATCGCTGCGGAGCTTCGGAAAAATGGCGTGGAGTGCAGCGAGACGATCCGCATCGCTGATTTCGACGTGAAGCCTGGGGTGACCTCGGACGAGGGAAAGGGAGACGCTTGGCCGGAACTGCGGCGGCGCATCCTGGAGCACGACATTCTCATTTTCGGGACCCCGGTCTGGCTCGGGCAAATGTCGAGCTTCGCCAAGCGCGTACTCGAACGGATGGATGCCTTCCTGAGCGAGACCGACGACCAGGGTCGCATGCCGAGCTATTCCAAAGTAGCGGTTGTTGCCGTGGTCGGGAACGAGGACGGAGCGCATGGCATCAGCGCAGATGTTTACCAGGCGCTCAATGACACCGGATGGACCATTCCCGCCGCCGCCGTGTCCTATTGGGTCGGGGAAGCAATGGGCAGTATTGACTTCAAGGACCTGAAGAAGGTTCCCGACGACGTTGCGCAGACCGCTGCGATGGTTGCCTCGAACGCCGCGCATCTCGCCCGGCTGCTGCAGGAGCGAAACTATCCTGGCTCCAGCAGCTGACCCGCTCGCCGCGATGCCGCGCCTTGCATTGCACTGAATTGGAGGGCAGTCTCCTGGAGCCGAATGGCAGGTTCCAGCACAAGCGGTCGCTCACATTATCGGCGCTAAATGTCTTTAGTTGGTCGGGAGATGCCTGAGGACCTTGCTCTCCTTCTTGCTGGCAAACGTTCTTCAGATGGCCAAGCCGGCCACCGGAAACTGATCATGGAGATGCCTGAAACTGAACCCACCCCCACCAAACGCCCCGTCTGGAATGCGGGAAGAACCGTAGGCGCGAAACGCGCGCTGAAACCAAAGCAAATTTGGGAGATCCGCTTCTACCTCAATCAGCGCCGCCGCTTGCGAGATCGGGCGCTATTTGACCTGGCGATCGACAGCAAACTTCGGGGCTGCGACCTGGTGCAGATGAAGATCGGCGACATTGTCAGCGGCGGGCAGATCCGAACGCGTGCGATTGTCATGCAGCAGAAAACAGGTCGACCCGTTCAGTTCGAACTGCTCCCCGACGCTCGGGCTAGCCTGCTGGCCTGGCTCGATCGGCGGGGCGGCACGGTCGACGACTATGTCTTTCCCAGCCGGGTTGACCATAACGGGCATCTTAGCACCCGCCAGTACGCTAGGCTCGTCGATGAATGGGTGACCGGGGTCGGTTTGATGCGAAGCGACTATGGTACCCACTCACTTCGGCGAACGAAGGCATCGATCATCTACAGGGCAACCGGCAATCTTCGTGCCGTCCAGATCCTTCTCGGGCATAGCAAGATCGAGAATACGGTGCGCTATCTCGGGATTGACGTGGAAGATGCGCTTGCCCTCGCCGAGAATACCGAAATTTGACTAATTGGCTCCTCGCCTTCGGCGAGGGGCCAACTTCGCGGCGCTTGGGACTTTTCTGCCTTTCGCGAGTGCCCTGTCGAACGGCGGCTTCAGCAACAAGCGGCCATTCCGATCACAGCCAGGTCAAGGCAGAAGCCCGTCGCCGTGCTCGAGCGACCACAACGCCTTCGATCGCGCCAGAGCCTGATCGGATGTGGATTCGGCCGTCCCGAGCGGCCTGACGATAGAGCGGTTCACTGCTGGCTCCTACAGCATCACCGAAATGCGATGTTCCTTCGAGGTCCTCACCGGCGGGTGGCCATGTCGGTCGGACCAGGCCTCTGCCATCCGCCTCCCAGCGCCCGGTACAGCGTCACGATGTTTTCGAGCTGGGACTGGCGCACAGAGATGGCGTCGAGTTCGGTTGCGTAGAGGTTGCGTTGCGCGTCGAGCTGCTCGAGATATGAGGCATAGCCGCCCTGATACCGATCGGTGGCGAGCGCCACCGAACGTTGCAGAATGGTCAGTCGATTGTGAAGTCGCTCGATCTGCTCGGCAAAGCGCGTGATCCCGGACATCGCGGTTTCGACCTCGGCGAACGCGGTGAGCACCGTACCGCGATAGGCGAACGCGGCCTGGTCGCGCTGCGCGGCGGTCGCATCGACCTGAGCAGTCAGACGGCCGCCGGCGAATATCGGTGCGAGCACGCTGCCGCCAAGGCTCCAGACCGTAACCGAATCATAATCGAGTGCGTTGACGAAGAGTTGCCCGAGGGCGGCCGAGATGGCGACCTGTGGCAGGAAGGCGGCGCGGTCCGATGCCAGCGTCGCATCGGCGGCCGCGACGGCGAGTTCCGCACTGGCGATGTCGGGGCGACGACGCAGCAGATCCGAAGGCAGTGTGACCGGAACTGCCGGCAGCGAGAAATCACGAAGGGTCCGACCCCGGACTATGGCGCCCGGCAGGTCCCCCGTCAGCCGGCTCAACGCATTTTCCTGGGCCTGGATCGCGAACCGGAGTTGCGGGATCGCCTGCTGGACGGCCTCATATTCGGACTCGGCCTGAGTGAGTTCGAACTGCGAGGTATAGCCGACCCGCGCCTGATCCGCGGCAAGCCTCAAGGCTTCGGCGCGCGACGTGACCGTCTGCTCCGATACAAACAGCTGGGCATCGAGCGCGAGCAGGCCGATATAGGCCTGTGCGACCTCGGCGGAGACCGCCAGCGCCGCCGCATCGCGATCCGCCTGGCTCGCGACGTAGCGAAGCCGCGCGGCGTCCGTGAGCCGTGAGAGGCGGCCGAAGAGATCGACCTGCCAATTGAGCTGAACCTCGGGTTGCAAGGCGGTGCTCGTCGTCGTCGCCCCCGCCCCGCCGAGTGTGCGCTGACGCTGCCCGCCCCCGACGGCATCGAGCGTGGGCAGCACCGCCGAGCGGGCGAGCCGGATTGTCGCCTGCGCCTCCTGCACCCGCGCGGCGGCCGACAGTACATCGGTATTGCGGGCGAGAGCGCGTTCGATCAACGCTGTCAGCTTGGAATCGTTGAACGCCTCCCACCAGTGTGGATCGATGGTGGCACTCCCCGTCGCGCCGTCGCGCCATGCAACTGGCGCAGTGATCGCGGCCGAAGCGGGCGGAGGCACATCGGCAGGCATACAACCTGCGAGCGCGAGGACGACCAGCGCTGCGGCGGTCTGAGGCGTGCCCTTCATCGCGCGCTGCCTTCGCCGGTAGCGCCCGCCGTCTCGACTCGCGTGACGACCGACATGCCGGGGCGCAAGCGCTTCGCGAGCGGCTGGCCCGGATCGATCGTGATCCGGAGCGGGATGCGCTGCACGACCTTGGTGAAATTGCCGCTGGCATTATCGGGCCTGAGCACGCTGAACTCCGATCCCGTAGCGGGCGCAAAACCCTCGACATGGCCAGTGAGCCGCTCGTCGCCCAGTGCATCCACCCTGAAAGTGGCGACCTGACCGGGTCGGATCGCACGGGTCTGCGTCTCCTTGTAGTTGGCGACGACCCAAAGGCTTTCGGGGACGAGGAACAGTAGCTGCGATCCGGCCGAGACATACTGGCCCTGGCGGACGCTCGCCTCGCTCAGTTGCCCGGCCTTGGGAGCATGAATGACCGTGTTGGCCAGGTTGATCCGGGCGAGGTCGCGTTGCGCCTTCGCCGTTTTCACCTGTGCTTCGAGGCCGAGCCGCGACACGCGCGTTGCTTTCACCGTCTCCTCGGCAATGCGAATGGCAGCGCGCGCCTTCAGGACGTTGGCGGCGCCTGATCGCGCGGTCGCGCGGATCTGGTCGCGCTCGCGCAGTGATACGGATCCGCGCGTGGCTAGATCGTTGACGCGCTCCTCGTCGGATCGGGCGCGGTCGCGCTCGGCCTCGGCCGCATAGAGGTCCGCGCGACGGGCTTCGATGTCGGCCAGGTTCTGCGCGACCGTCTGCACGGCGTTGGCGAGGTTGGCCTCGGCCGCATCAACCTGGCCCTCTGCCTGTTCGAGTTGTTGGCGATAGATGCGGTCATCGATCCGCAGCAGTGGCTGGCCTTCCTTCACATGCTGAAAGTCGCGCACCAGTACCTCGGCGACATAGCCGTTCACTTGCGGCGCCATGACCGTGATCTGACCGCGGACATAGCTGTTCTCGGTCACGACCACCGTGCTCGTGAACGGCCAGATCCGCCATGCCGCGAGGATCAGGAGCACCCCGATCAGCGCGACGGCGGCCATGATGAGGACGGTCAAGCGTCGTGGCTTGATGGTCTTGGGCGGCGCAGTGTCTGCGGTTGCCGCATCCGCATTCAACGGTTGGCCGCTCGCATCCACTAATGTGGGAGCATGTTCTTGGGGCTCGTCTTTCTCAGGACGGATGATCGGCGTGTCTGCCATCAGGGTTCTTTCAGATCGGGGCCGCAGCGTCGGTCGCAGGACCGGCGGAGGCGGGGGGATTGGTCTTCGCCTGAATGGCGAGACGAAGGACGTGGAACAGCGACCAACACAACAGGAGCAGCGCCAGGATGCCATTCAGAAGGAACACGTCGTCGAAAGCCCGGACATTCGCCTCGCGCGTCGATGTTTGTGCAAGCAGGGCCGTGCCCTGAGCCTGGCGCAGCACGGGGTCCGTGATGACGCGGCCATAGACCTGGCCCTGGATCTGGAGACGCTGCGATACGATCGGGTTGGTGGGATCGACACCAGCGTTGATCGTCGCCGAATATTCATGCTCCCTAAATTGCTGGAAGGTGCCGAAGATCGCGGGGCCGGCCAGGCCGCCGATCGACTGGCTCACGCCGAACAGCACGGCGAAGCTCACGATATAGTTCGGCCCGTTCTTGAGCGCGCTCATGACGCCGACGAGCAGAAGTGGCCCCATGAAAAGCCCGGCGGCAGTGGATATCAAAAACTGGCTGAGGAACATGTCGTGCGGGCGGGTAAGGCTGGTGGCATTCCAGTCGAGGAAGCTGCCGATCGCGATCAGTACCACGGAGGCCAGGATTTGCGGGATCACCGCCTTCTGGTTGAAGGTCAGCGCGCTGGCGCCGATCCCGACC
Source organism: Sphingobium sp. (assembly GCF_033795625.1). Classification (GTDB taxonomy): domain Bacteria; phylum Pseudomonadota; class Alphaproteobacteria; order Sphingomonadales; family Sphingomonadaceae; genus Sphingobium. The sequence continues at coordinate 70,506 of NZ_JARYGI010000016.1, forward strand.
ACCAACCCGAGCAACATGACCGCATACAGCGGCTGTAGCTGATCAGGGCCCATTCCGAGCGTTCGCAACAGGCCTGTTGCGCCATAGGTCTGCTCAGAAAGGAGGAAGCGCATTCCCATCGCACCGATTGCAAAGCGGATCGTGGACGCCGTCCCCAGCCAGCGCGTCTGGATCAACGGATTGGCGCGGTGATGCTCCACGAGGACCGCGGCGACCAGCAGGACGACGGCGGCGATCAGGGCACCGGCCATCCAGGACTGCGCCGTCCACCATTGCGTCCGGCCCTGCGCCAGCACCGCGACGATCAATGCAAGAGCAGGCGCGAGTAGGGCAAAGGTCAGGAAGTCGCGTCCTTCGAATACCTTGATGCGGATGCCGGGCGGCAGCTTGAGCGAAACCACGGCGGCCAGACAGCAAAGCGCCAGCCCCGACTCGAACATGTACAGCGTCCGCCATTCGTCCAGATCAAGCAAGGCCGGCGAAAGGAGCCAGGCCAACGGCGTCGCCAATTGCGAAATGCCCAACCCGATCACCAGTCCCTGACCGAGCCTGGCCTTTGGAAACGCCTGCAACGTGTAGAATATCGCGAGCGTGCTGATTGTCGCACCCGCAAAGCCGCTTACTGCGCGAGCCAGCAACGCTGTCGCATAGCTATCTGCGAACAGGTGCAGGATGGTCGCCCCCACATATAGTGGCAAGCCGATCTCGGCGAACCGGCGCAGGCCGAATTGCTGGCGGAACTTGAACAGGATCAAGCTGGTCGAGATGTTGACCATCAAGTAGGCAGCCGGGAGCCATGCGGCCTCTACCGGCGTCAGGCCGAGGGAACCCTGGATGTTCTGCAGGTTGGCGCTGACGAGGGCATTGCCTAGACCTCCGGTAATTCCCAGCAGGAACGCGATCGCGATATACGCCGCACGGATAGGGTTACTGTGCTTTGGCGTTGACGGCGAGCCAGGCATCGACGGCTTCTCGTCGTCGGTCCAGTTGGGAATGGGCTCCAGCGGCGCGTTCATGAGAGCGGGCGCGGCCATACGCCCTCCCCAATCAGTTCCCTCATCCGTTCGACCATTCGCTGCCGCGCTTCGCTGTCCGGCTCCCGGATGGAGCTGCCCAGCATGGCCAGGACCAGGAACATATCCGACGGCTTGAGATCGGGGCGGCATGTCCCCTCCGCGATCGCCTGGCGGATCGGCGCTTCAAACAGCGCGCAAAACCGATCGATGAGCTGGCGGGCCTCGTCCGCCCGGGACGAAGCGACACGCCAGACGTCAGCCAGAAACGGGTTGGCGGTATGGGACCTTACCAGGTGATCGAACAGGTCCTGCAGGGAGGCGCTACCATTCCCGGTATCGACCAACAGGGCGAGGCTATCGAGGCTCTGCGATCCCAGTGCCAGCGCGAGCGAAGCGCGGTCCGGGAAATGTCTGTACAGCGTGGCGCGGCCGAGGCCTGACTGCGCGATCACGAGTTCCAGAGGCGCGGTGATGCCATGCAGAAGAAACACCTCTCGCGCAGCTTTCAGTAGAGCCTGACGGTGGCGCTTTGCATCTATCCGGATATTCACCAGTCCATAAGCGGACAAAATCGTCCTATTGTCAAATACTCTCTCGCAAAAGGCGGATCGCTCCGTCAAGGCGCGCCGGACCCCTGACAAAAAATCGCACGGTGCGACCTCCCATCGCGCCTTTCGCCTGATGGTGCCGTCTATGGCAATCCGGAGCGCGCCCCTCGGCGCAAAGGAAGGCGTTTGATCGGAGACATGATCCGCTTTTTCCCTCGATGGGAACGCTTCGTCTTCGATAGGCACGGCTCGAAAGCGCCCATCACAATTAGATTGTTTACAATTTAGTTGTGATGAGCATATATGCGTTATCGCATTCAAGGAGCATGATCATGAGCCATCTTTATACCACCAGGGTCACCGCCGTCGGAGGCCGCAGCGGCACCGTACGGAGCGAGGACGGCATTCTCGATCTGTCCCTGGCGCTGCCCAGGGAACTGGGCGGCAAAGAGGGTGCGACCAATCCAGAGCAGCTGTTCGCGGCCGGATATGCAGCCTGTTTCGGGAACGCGGTGATTCATGTCACCCGTGGTCAGGCCGACAAGGTGCGTGACGAGGACATCGAAGTGATCGGAGAAGTCAGCATGCTGCCCAACGGCGACGGCGGCTTCAAGCTGGCGTTGAAGCTCGACGTCGCGATCACCGGGCTCGACCAGGCGAAGGCCGAAGAGATCGTCAAGACCGCGCACGCGGTCTGCCCCTATTCCAACGCGGTTCGCGGCAATGTCGACGTCGCGCTGAACGTCACCACGCGATGAGCAAGGTCGTGGCGACGCAGACCGGCGACGACGATCCGCTGCTTCTTGATCGGCAAGTGTGTTTTCCGCTCTACGCCGCCACGAACCTGCTCAACCGGCTTTATGGGCCGGTCCTGGCCAAGCTCGGCCTGACCTATCCACAATATCTGGTAATGCTGGTGCTGTGGGAACATCAGGTACAGTCGGTCGGGGAACTTGGCGCGCGCCTCTATCTGGACAGCGGTACCCTGACCCCTTTGCTCAAGCGCATGGAGGCGGCGGGGTTCGTGACGCGGGCGCGCGATCCCGCCGACGAGCGCCGCGTGTTGGTGACATTGAAGGCCGAAGGAAAGGTGCTGCGGGAACGGGCGCTTCATGTTCCCGAGACCATGGCCAACGGCTACCGACCCGACGACGTCGACAGCTTGCGTGAGAGCGTGCGCCAACTGGTGTCTACCCTTGCACAGCACAAGACCCGTCCCACCGCGACCGAGTAGGCGACGGGCGTCTTTCGCCGCCGAGGGCTTGTGGATCAGGCAGCCTGCGGAACAGCCCCCGCCCGTGGGCCGTTCCTGCGCAACACGATCCAGACCGGTTACGCTATTGAGGTATGCTAATGGAAAAACATAATCTGGTGATCATAGGCGGGGGCGTTGCCGGTCTTGACATCGCCACGCACCTCGCCGGCAAATGCGCTCACGGCCGACATTTGAACATCACCCTAATCGATCGTGAAACGGCGTATGTCTGGAAGCCGATGCTTCACACCATCGCCGCAGGCACGTCGGAAGCCAGCGCTCAGCAGACCGTTTATGCAGCACATGCGGCCAGGCTTGGTTTTCGGTACGAACTGGGAGAAGCCCTTGGGATCGACCGCCATGTCCGGAAGGTGAGGCTTGCGGCAATTTGCGTTGATGGTGAGGAAATCGTGCCGGAACGGGCGATTGCCTACGAAACTCTCGTTCTAACTGTCGGCAGTCGCGCCAACGATTTCGGTACGCTGGGTGCCGCAGAGCATGCCGCGCGGATAACCCAGCGGATGGCCGAGATTAGGGCGCTATGCTGACCTTCTGCGTTGCTCTTCGCGATCGGCAGGTTTTGGCTAGGTACGACGTTCAAAGGTGCTGGGCTGAACGACCGGCATTGGTCGCGAGCCGTCTGTTGCGTATGGCTCGTCGCAGGCAGCAGCTTCGCGCAGTCACTTCTGTGGAACGGAGGTGGTGGATGGCTGCGCCCACTCACTGCATCTACGTGCCAAGAGGGGTTCTGTCATTCAAGCCGCAGCTATGGAGCCACCTGCCATGGAGATAAGTACGAGCCGCATCGATTTGGCCAAGAACATTTTTAAGGTTCACGGTATCAGCGCGATCGGTGAGGTCGTAATTTGTCAGGTGCTGCACCGATCGCAGATGCTACCGTGCTTCGAGAAGCTGCCGCCTTGCCGGGTGCTCGCCGGGGCGTGCGGGATCGGCTCGTTCCTACGATACGGTTCTTCTTCTTCTTCTTCTTGGGCCGCCCGGCATTTGCTACACCTCGGTAAGCATTGGACTTCCGACTGAACGGGTCCTGCAAAAACGGATTGGCTGCAGGGAACAGGCCAGCGGCAATCTGTCCACAGAACGCAAGGCGCCAAGCCGATATTTTCGAAAAGCATGGCGGAAATGCCTCCCGCAGCCCAGGCGACCTGTTTCGCCATTGTATCAACAACGCTTCGACCTCACGGTAGGGAGCGAACCACATGCTGATGCTGAAGCATATCGAGTTTCCGAGCCGCGACACATCGTTGAAGATGAACCTGCTATCATCCTTGCGCACCTTGGCTACAAGCGAGTCGAGCAGGCCGTTTCTTGCCACCATCCCATTCAAAGCCACCGCGCGCGCGGCGGGTGCCGATGGGGTTTTCAGCCCCGGATAGAGCCGTTGCCATGCGACAGGATTTGCCACCAGGTCCGCATGTACCAACGGCGCGAGGTGAGCGCGCCCTTTTTTGTAGACCGCCCAGATATCCTTCAGCACCGCATCAGCCGTCTCCGGACAAATTCGCGATGTGAAGATCATTGCCAACCGTCCGATGGCGCCGTCCGTTTCAAATTCGAAATAGCGACCACCCGGATTGTAGCGGCCACCCTTGTTTTCGCCTAGTTCCTGGCGCGCCTCCAAGAGGAAGAGGACCGCTAGGGTCCTGATATCACGACCAGCATGGTAATGCCCAAGCAACTCGCTTCCTGCCTTTCGCAGGCGGGCATCTATCTGAAATGGGACGGCCGCCTGAACCGTGCTGGAAGCGACCGCAATGGCTGCCGCCGTATTGATCGTTGCCAGCTCATCTACATTTTCGGCCATGCCGGCTGGACCGAAGGCGATGTGTGGATGGCGCGAATCGTGCCCATTCAGGGCACCATCCTGTATAAGAAGAGCGATGGCGAGCCTGTGACACCAAGAGGTTGCGACATATTGGGCGGTTCTGTCGCCACTTGCTACCGCTGCATTCAGGGCGGTGGTGGAGGAAAGGATCCTCTGGAGCCGAGACTTCGTGACGCGCTGGCGGCCACCGAAGGCACGTAGTAGCTCAAACAGCCGCTCCATCTCCCAGAACAGGCTGACGAGCATGATCAATTTGCTCTTCGCATCCTCATGCTGTCGGAGAAATGACATAGGCGGGAGCGGCTGGTTGTCGATCAGGTGATTGACCTCCTTTGCATTGCGATGCCAGACTGCGTCGAAGAGCTGGTTCGAATGGACGCGCAGCCAATCGAGCGTATTGACGAACTGAAGGAAAGTGACGTCGAGTACCTGCTGCATGATCTCCCCGGTGCAGTGGTCAGCGTCATAGGCCTCGCTGCAATAACCGCTATCAAAGACGGTACGCCCGGCTGAGTCACGGTATATCTGGTTGAGGTCAGCGGCCGGTCCGATGACAGGCGAGAACCGATAGATGCACGCTTGGAGAAGATTTTGCCGGTTTGCCGGTAACAGGAGACCAGCAATCGTCGCGCTGCTTGCCTCCGGTTGCCAGCATCGGATCGTGGTCACCAATGCGTCGAAGATCGGGTGGCCGCTGCCCACAGGATCGCGTGTTGCCGGGAACCGGTCCATGCGCCAGCCAGCGTCATGTGCATCACCGCCAATCACGCCAGGGTACTGATCCGCGCTCGCAGCGAGAGCTGCGCGGATTTCCACGACGAGATCGGCTGGGACCGATGACGGACGACGGCGCGCCTGGTCTAGAACTGCGGCCTTCACCACCGAGTACAACTGGCTCTTCGGACTAAGTTGCTTTGACGATAGAGACGAGCCGATATAATCGGGATGGAAGGGACTGTTACTACTCAGCATGGCCATCGTTATGTTCCAATATTCGCAATGTCGATGCGAACTCATCACGATCCTGCTTAAGGATGAACTGGGTCCACTCGGTTCCGGTGTGTTGTATGATGGTGATATCCGCTTTGCATAGCTGTATTTTCTCAAGACCGATTGCGCACTTCCTGACGTCGTCTTGCGCGATGTCTGTCAGCAACTTCACCATCTTGTCGACGACGCGGATGTAGGCCTCTTCGATTGGCGTAACACTGCGTAGTTGGTGGCGATAACCATCCAGGTCCCGCCATTCGAAAGTCTTTGCCGGAGTTGCAAGCAGAATGCGGTTGGTCGCCGGTTTGGATATTAAGCAGCTGTGCGCCTCGTCGAAAGTTTCAGGCGGAGAAAAATGGCTGTTGGACCGTCTGGCTTGTTCAGTCAGCACCTGCATCTGTTCTACAGAAGGCGGTAACGAAGGATCCGGAGTGCAGCGCATCTGTTCTGCATGCTGGTCGTAACAGCGGTGCAGTGCCGACAGGTATCGCGCCTCTGCCATGAAGCCGCCGATTTCCGTGGAGGCTTCGATTGCGAGCCGCCTTATCTCTTGTTCCCATTCTGCGTTCCAGCGGCCAAGGTCTTGCGCCAGCTGCGCAATGCAGTCGCGCAAACGCACTGCCGTGGGGCGGATACGGAGGTACACAGCGTCATCGCCATCCTTGAGCTGCGGGGCCAGATCGAGGAGTTGTTGCCTGCATCGCGTATATTCCGCTTCGATCGGGGCAGGGGTATCGAGGATGCGCTGGACGCCGTCACCATCGATCCACGGGAATGCCATCATGCCCCGGCCCCGCGGTAGGTGAGGCTCGCGCGAAAGCTGCTGAGCCAGTCATGTGCCGAACCGCGCAACAGCTGCCCAGGCAGGTCGATCTCGATAAGGGCGCAAGTCGCCCGGATCATCTCCTGCTGATCGGTGGACATCCGCCGATCTCGCCACGCGCCGCTTTCGCGCAGTTCCGGCTCCGCCGCGAGCCACGCCTCATGCTCCTCGAAATACCGCAGGGCACGTCGGCGCCACGCCTCATATTCGCCCCGGCCCATAAGTTCATAGGCACCGAGGTCGAGAGCGCGAACGAGGACGAGGCCGACGGGCGTGTTCTGGTCCTTGAAATGGCTCGCGGCCTTCAGTAGCCGTTCAACCACCTCATCGACAGTTTCATTCAGCAAACCCTCCAGCCGCCAACTGTCCTTCGCGCGAAGTCCGATCCTGACCAGCGTAAAGCCTAATGCGATGGCGCTGGCCATATCGCGAGGATCACGCTTGACGAGGCTATGATCGCCCTGGAGCAGGGCCCTGCGGTGGATCGCATATTCCGCATGCCGCGCCCTCAGAGCGTCCCGGGCCTGTGCCAGGTCCGCTCCGTCAACGAGCCGGGTGCGCATGTCGATAATGTTGTCATCGCCCATGTGAAATTCTCCTTCAGCGACCTTCTGAAGGAGATTGAGGTGATGGATTAGAGATACCCTTTTTTTATTTGGTCGATGGAAAACGGCATCCCTAATCGTGAGAAAGGAGAAAGGGTAAGAAGGGGGGGTATTGGCGAAATAAATGTTTCAACATGTTGAAAACACCTCGAACTCACTCTGTGGCCTCGGTTAACGCCCCCCTTCTCATTTTGAAGGACCCTTTGAGCCAATTTCAAATTTGCAATCGCGGAGATGTCTGGGTTTCAGTCGACCGTGAAACGGCAAAACGCGTTATGCGCAAGAGTACCGATGCGATCTCAAGCCTTGTCCGGCAGCGCCGCGAGCAGACCAGGTGGCAAGCAGAAGCGCGAGAATATCGCAACATGTCCATGACCGGCCCCCACTGAGTGGTCCGTGCTGATTGTTAGTGCATTATCGCCTCCGTTGCCATTGCCGCCTGGAGGTGG
>NZ_JARYGI010000017.1:0-75848 GCF_033795625.1 Sphingobium sp.
CCCTCAAATCTCGCTTAGGGCATTGAATCATGCCAACACGGTCAGGTGAAGAGCCTTTTTCCGCGACCTGTTAAAGCGCGTTTGCGACAGTATGGCGAAATCAGCTTTGACCTGTCCAGAGGAGCGTTGAACCTTTTCTTTTGGGTTCTCCAACTGCAGTTCTCCAGCGAGTGGTAAAATCGTAGGCGCGATTGTTGCAGATAGATCACAGACAATTCTCGGATTTGAGCCAAAGTGCAATTCTCTGTGGCAATTTTGTTCATGGCGATTATGGGCACACGCCGTCATGCACATTGCAGACGAAACGAAAGGACTATCATTAAAATGAAGCGTGTTTTTGCCGCTGTTGCTGTGGCTTCTGCTCTGATCGCCACCCCGGCTCTCGCTCAGGAATTCGCCGGCGCCCACGTAGGTGCGGAAATCGGTCTGGTTGATGACGATTTCGCCGGTAGCGATGAAACGACTTACGGCTTCAACGCTGGCTATGATTGGGACCTGGGCAGGTCCGTGGTGGGCGTCAAGGCTACCTACATTGGCATTTTCGACGATAATGGCACCGATTTCCGCGAACTCGCGCTGATGGCACGCGCCGGTGTGAAGGCAACGCCGCGCACGCTGGTTTACGGCACGGCTGGCTATTCGAACCTGGATGCGAAGTTCTCGAGTTCCATCGATGGCTTCAAGGTTGGCGTTGGCCTCGAACAGTCGTTCGGCAATGTCTACGCCAACATCGAAACCCGCTACGGCAACTACGAAGCTGGCGCTGAACTGTATCAGACGGCTATCGGGATCGGCTACCGCTTCTGATTTCATGACCTAGGTGTCAGGGAAGGCGGCGCCGATGCGCCGCCTTTTTTGTTCGTCGGCACCGGCGGGAGGTGAGATCAATCGTCCGGGGCTTGACGAAGGTGCCAAATCGCGGGAACTCATGGAGCATCAGACGCGCCAGCGTCTCTATTCCGTTCCGGAGTTTACCTCGCATGTCCCTCAACATCCTGCTGCGCTCGCTGTGCGTCACAGCCGCGCCTTTCGTCCTTGCCGTCAGTGCATCTGCTCAAAGCACAGCCGCTCCTGTGTCCGGCCCGGCTGCCAGCGTCACCACTCAGCTGCCGCGCGGCGTAGTACCGACGCATTATGCGATCACGGTCACGCCGGATGCAGCGAACCTCAAGTTCACCGGCAAGGTCGCCATCGACGTGACGGTAGCAAATGCCAGCGACAGCATTACGCTGAACGCTGCCGATCTCACCATCGGCAAGGTGTCGATCACGCCTGTGGGCGGCAAGGCCGTCACGGGCACGGCAGCCATAGACGCCGCCGCGCAGACAGCCACGCTTAAATTCACAAAGCAGCTTGCGCCGGGACAGTATGTGCTGTCGATCGACTATGCCGGTGTGATCAACCAGCAAGCGAACGGTCTCTTCGCGCTCGACTATACCGATAATGCGGGCAAGGCGAAGCGCGCCCTCTTCACGCAATTCGAGGCGCCGGACGCCCGCCGCTTCGTGCCGAGCTGGGACGAGCCGAGCTACAAGGCGACTTTCGACCTGACTGCCATCGTGCCCGCCGATCAGTTGGCAGTGGGCAATATGCCCGTCAAGACGCGTAAGGATCTGGGCAAAGGGCTGGCGCAAGTAACGTTCGGCACCTCGCCCAAGATGTCGTCCTACCTGCTGTTCTTCGGCCTCGGCGAACTCGACCGTGCGACGAAGATGTCCGCGGGCACTGAGATCGGCGTGATTACCGGCAAGGGCAACACCGGCAAGGCGCAGCAGGCGCTCGACGGAGCTGCGGAAATTCTGCCATATTTTAATGATTATTTCGGCGTGCCCTTCCCGCTTCCCAAGTTGGACAATGTGGCCGGGCCAGGCCAGAGCCAGTTCTTCTCCGCGATGGAAAACTGGGGCGCGATCTTCACCTTTGAGCGCGCCCTGCTGGTCGATCCCAAATTCACGTCGGAAGCCACGACGCGCCGTATCTACGAGACGGTTGCGCACGAGATGGCGCACCAGTGGTTCGGTGATCTCGTCACCATGGCCTGGTGGGACGACCTGTGGCTGAACGAAGGTTTCGCCAGCTGGATGGCGACGAAAGTTACCGACAAGCTGAAACCGCAGTGGGAAATGCTGCTCAATCGCGTCGGCAACAAGGAAAGCGCGATGGCGCTGGACGCTTTCGTGACGACGCATCCGGTGATCCAGAAGATCACTACCGTGGATCAGGTGAACCAGGCTTTCGACACCATCACCTATGAAAAGGGTGAAGCCGTCATCAGCATGCTGGAAGCGTTTGCCGGCGAGGACGTTTGGCGTACCGGCATCCGCAGCTACATGAAGACGCACGCTTATGGGAACACGCTGACTGACGATCTTTGGCGCGCAGTGGAAACTGCGGGCGCCAAGGGGTTGGTGACAATCGCACATGATTTCACGACCCAGCCGGGCATCCCGCTCGTCACCGTCGATAGCGCGCAGTGCAAAGGCGGGAGCACGACGCTGACCCTCACGCAGGGCGAATATAGCCGCGACGCCAGGAACAAGACGCCGCTGCGCTGGAATGTGCCGGTCAGCGCGCAGACCGTCGGCGGCGCGAAACAAAGCATCATCCTGAATGGCAAAGGCTCTCTCACCCTGCCGGGCTGCGGAGCCTATGTCATCAATGCGGGGCAAGCAGGCTATTATCGCTCGCTCTATCCGGCTGCGAACGTGCAAGCGCTGACGAAGGGCTTTACCACCCTGCCCTCCGTCGATCAGCTTGGACTGCTCGCGGATAACTGGGCATTGGGAATTGGCGGATACCAGCCTATTTCCGTTCCGCTGGACATGGTCGACGCAGTTCCGAACGATGCGAGCCCCGCCGTGCTTGCCGCGGTGCCCGGCTACCTCGAGGCCACCTACGACATGTTCGAAGGCAAGGCCGATATGCAGGCAAAGGCATCCGCTTATGCCTCTTCCAAACTGACGCCGGTCATGACCGCTATCGGCTACGACGCGAAGCCCGGCGAAGGGCCGCAGGTCCCGTTGCTTCGCCAGAACCTTGTGGAAGCCCTGGGCGGCATCGGCGACAAGGCGGTGGTCGCAGAGGCCAATCGGCGCTTTGCTGCGCTGGAGACCAATCCCGACGCGCTGAATGGGCCGCTCAAGAATGTGTGGCTCGGCATCATCGCCGCTAACGCAGACCAGGCGACATGGGATCAGTTGCGCAAGATGGCGAACGCCGCACCTACGGATCTGGAAAAGAGCCAGCTGTTCGGCTTGCTTGGCCGCGCGAAGGATCAGAAGCTGGCGCAGCAGGCGCTCGATCTGGCGCTGACCGACGAACCCGGCAAGACCACCAGCGCCGCGATCATCGCTCAGGTCGGAACAGCACATAGCATGCAGGCCGTCGATTTCGTCCTCGCCAATCGCGCGAAGTACGAAGCGATGATCGACGTGTCGGCCCGCTCGCAGGCGCTGGCGCGGCTGGGCGGCAGCTCTGCCGATCCGGCAATGGCAACGAAGCTGGACGCCTACGCCACCCAATATCTGACGCCGGAGTCGCGCAAGGTTGTCGATCGCTCGATCGCCGCGATAAAGGCGCGGGCGGAAACGCGTGCGCGGGTCACGCCTGATATTGCAAAGTGGCTGGCGAAACGCCGCTGATCTGGCGGCATGCCCTCTCTTTCGCGAACAGGAAGAGAGGGCACATTGCTGCTTCTGAAATGACAGGGCGACTTTTGCCGCCAATGCTGCTATGCAGCGCATGTCGCGCGCCAATATTCACGGGAACGCCGCGGCGGGAGAGCGCCTAGTGCCTCCGCCTGGCTTTCACGAAGGACTGCAATATGAGCCGCGCCATCAATCTTTCCGCCGCACCGGACGCCGTAACGACGCTGTGCGACAAGCATGACATTCGCATTTCCAGCATCGAACCGCTGGAGTCGGGCGGCACTCGCGTCGTTCTTCTGACTGCCGATGGAGCGGATACCGTGCGCCGTCGCATGAAGACCCAGGTTCTGGAAGGTCCCGTCGTGCGCTCGGGCCTCTACATGGCCCGCCGTCCGCTAGCTTCCAGCCGCCACTGATCCACTGGCGGGCTGACACGACCGCGGCGGATCGCACGCGCTGATGCTTCGCCGAATAAAGCGCGACATTCTGCAACGCCCGTGTTATATGATTTTTATCGTGTGGAAATTGCCTGCAAGCCTTCACATGGCCGAGAGACCCGAACGCGCTCCCGCTTGCCTGCCAAGAGGAGCGTCTTCCTGGAAGACCTCAATCCCGTTAATTCAGGAACTCAGTCGTTTTCTATGCGGCTGCGCTAGCTGCTTGACCCTTTCGACGCGTCGGCCGGAGCCGGACGACGCGCTGTCATATTCGACTTTCCGGCACCATATCGGCCCGTTTTCCTGCATTTGGCGGGGCACGAGCATGACTACCCAAAGGAACTACCTATGCCTATCGGCACCGTAAAATTCTTCAACGCAGACAAGGGCTATGGCTTCATCGCTCCCGAAGACGGCGGCAACGACGCCTTCGTGCATATCACTGCAGTTGAAGCAGCCGGCATGCACACGCTGACCCAGAACCAGCGCGTGTCCTACGAACTGGAGCCCGACAAGCGCGGCAAGACTGCAGCAGTCAATCTCCAGGCAGCCTAAAAGCTGACAGGATCCGGCGGCGGGATGTGCGGCACATATGCCCCGCCCGCCGCCGCTTCTTCCGTGGCGATGTACGCCACGGTCTTTATTCCTACGGTTTGAGGACAATTGTCATGACCCATTCCGATTTCTGCCGCCAGCAAGCCGCCAAGGCGCAAGCAGATGCCGATGCCACTAAGCTGGACAATGTCCGTGACCGTTGCTTGCGCTCGATGAGCGCGTGGACGGAAATGGCCGATCGTGCCGAGCGGGTGGCCGCCGAGCGGGAGGTACGTGAAGCAGCTTCCGCTGCTGCACGAGTGCTGTAGCCCTAGGTTCTACTGCTTATCGCCGATGGAACGGGAGAAGCATGCGGCAGGCTGCCGCGACTCTTCTGCCGGATGGTGCTATACTCCAAGAAAGGCGTAGATCGAAGGGATGAGCCGTCCAGGCTTATGATCCTGAGACCAGACAAGACTGCCCACCGAAGAGAGGGAGTAAAGTCGTGATGGATGTAAATTATCTTTTACACCGCCAGCAAGTGTCGATGATTCGCGCAGCCAATGCCAGAAGCATCGAAAGCAAGACTGCTCATGAAGGCTTGGCCCGCGCATATCGCGAGCGGATCAACACATACCGCCAGGAAAATTGCGAACGCGCTACGGCGCACTGAAGCAGACGGCGACCTGCCTTCAAGGGATTATCTGCGCTCGATCAGGCGCGCGATAGGAACGACCTCACCGTCGCTATTTCCGTTCAGTTTTTCCAGCTCCTTCTTGATCTCCTCGAGCTGCGCTTCGGTGAGGTGCTCGATCCCGATAAACTGGTTTCGGGCCCCCTCGCTGGCGCGCAGTAGCTCGTCCAGCTTGGCTTGCATCGCCGATGCGTCCCGATTCTGCGCATTCTGGATCAGGAAGACCATCAGGAAGGTAACGATGGTCGTGCCGGTGTTGATCACCAGTTGCCACGTGTCGGACCAGCGGAACAAGGGGCCGGTTACAGCCCAGACTATGACGATCAATAGCGCGATGATGAATGCCAAGGGCTGGCCCGCGAACGTCGCGATGCGATGAGAAAATGCGGTGAAAAACTTATCCATATTGCGCTCCTGCCGCAAATCCTATGCGCCATGGCAAGCCCCGCGTAAATCACGGGTTCAGTTCCAGAAGCCGATTAAATGCAGATGAAAACACTCACCCTCTCCGTCCTGCTCGCCTGCGGCATGCTGGCAGGATGTGCTGCACCACAGAGTCGCGTCGAAGCCGGCCTGATAAAAGCAGGCGTGTCGCCGCGGATGGCTGCTTGCATGGCCGACCGCATGGTGGATCGGCTGAGCAGTGGCCAATTGCGAAGGCTCCAGTCTTTGTCGAAGGTTGGTCGTACCGATCTAAACAATGTAACCGTCGACCAACTTCTTTATCAGGTCCGCGCCCTTGAAGACCCTGAGATCATGGCCGTTACGACCAAGGCAGCTTTGCTGTGCGCGCTTAGCTGATTTTGCAACTTTGCAAAGTGAGGTTGCGAAGTTGCGCTGGTTTTCCCTCTGAAGCTGTGGTCTAGGAGCGCGGAACTCCTACCTTCTCCCCCAATCAAGAGGCGGCGCGCATGAATATCCATGAGTATCAAGCCAAGGAACTGCTGGCAAAATTCGGGGCGCCCGTCCCTGCCGGCTATGCAGCACTAACGGTAGAGGACGCTGTTGCGGCAGCGGGCAAGCTGCCCGGACCGCTCTACGTCGTAAAGGCGCAGATCCATGCCGGTGGACGCGGCAAAGGCAAGTTCAAGGAACTCGGCCCCGATGCGAAGGGCGGCGTTCGCCTCGCCAAGACACTGGACGAAGTGAAGGCCGCGGCGACGGACATGCTCGGCAACACGCTGGTGACCATTCAGACCGGCCCCGCAGGCAAGCAGGTTAACCGCCTGTATGTCACCGATGGTGCGGACATCGCCAAGGAATATTACCTCGCCCTGCTCGTCGATCGCGGCACTGGCCGGGTCGCGTTCGTCGTGTCGACCGAAGGCGGCATGGACATCGAGGAAGTGGCGCACTCCACGCCTGAGAAGATCCACAGCTTCGCTGTCGATCCCGCAAGCGGTTTCCAGCCGCACCATGGCCGCAGCGTCGCCAAGGCGCTGGACCTGACCGGCGATCTCGCCAAGCAGGCCGCCAAGGTCGCCGAAGCGCTGTACGCCGCATTCCTCGGCACCGATGCCGAGCAGATCGAAATCAATCCGTTGGCGCAGACCGCCGACAACCAGTTGCTGGTGCTCGACGCCAAGGTGGGCTTCGACGGCAACGCAATGTTCCGCCACAAGGACCTCATGGAACTGCGCGACGAGACGGAGGAAGATCCCGCCGAACTCGAAGCCTCCAAGTACGACCTCGCCTACATCAAGCTGGATGGCGACATCGGCTGCATGGTGAACGGGGCGGGTCTCGCCATGGCGACGATGGACATCATCAAGCTTAACGGCATGTTCCCGGCAAACTTCCTCGACGTCGGCGGCGGCGCATCGAAGGAAAAGGTCACGGCAGCCTTCAAGATCATTCTGTCCGATCCCGCCGTGAAGGGCATTCTCGTCAACATCTTCGGCGGCATCATGCGCTGCGACATCATCGCGGATGGCATCGTTGCCGCGGCGAAGGAAGTGAACCTGTCGGTGCCTTTGGTCGTGCGTCTTGAGGGCACGAACGTGCAGCAGGGCAAGGACATCCTCGCCGGTTCCGGGCTACCCATTGTCTCCGCCGACGATCTGGGCGATGCCGCTAGGAAGATCGTCGCTCAAGTTAAGCAAGCTGCATAATCAGAACCATAAGGGGAACGGCAAGGTTTCGTTCCCCTTATGTGTCACCCTTGCTTTGGATGGGCAAAGAGGCCATTTGGTGCCGATGACACCCTGGGCAGAGGCATAAACTGGAGGCTCAACTGATGAAGATTCTTGTCCCCGTGAAACGGGTGATTGACTATAATGTGAAGCCGCGGGTGAAGGCGGATGGCACCGGCGTCGATCTGGCCAACGTCAAGATGTCGATGAATCCGTTCGACGAAATCGCTGTCGAAGAGGCGATCCGCCTGCGTGAGAAGGGCGCAGCGACCGAGATCGTTGCGATCTCCATTGGTGTTGCCAAGGCACAGGAAACGCTGCGCACGGCGCTCGCCATGGGTGCCGACCGCGCGATCCTGATCCAGACCGACGAAGACGTCGAACCGCTGGGTGTCGCCAAGTTGCTCGCCAAGGTGGTCGAGGAAGAACAGCCCGGCCTCGTCATCCTGGGCAAGCAGGCCATCGATGACGACAGCAACCAGACTGGCCAGATGCTTGCCGCTCTGCTGAACCGGCCCCAGGGCACCTTTGCCTCGAAGGTTGAAGTCGAGGGCGACAGTGTCAGCGTGACGCGCGAAGTGGACGGTGGGCTCGAGACCGTCAAGCTGTCGCTGCCCGCGATCATCACCACCGACCTGCGCCTGAACGAGCCACGCTATGCCTCGCTGCCCAATATCATGAAGGCGAAGAGCAAGCCGCTCGCCCAGAAGACGCCCGCTGATTACGGCGTGGACATTGCTCCCCGCCTCGAAACCCTGAAAGTCGTGGAGCCGCCCAAGCGTACTGCGGGCATCAAGGTCGCGGATGTCGATGAGCTGGTCGCGAAGCTGAAAGCTATGGGAGTTGCAGCATGAAGACGCTGGTATGGGTCGAACATGAGGGCGGCGCGCTCAAGGATGCCACGCTCGCCGTTGTCACGGCCGCAAGCAAGCTGGGCGAGGTCCACTTGATCGTCGCGGGCCAGGACGTCGGCGGCGTTGCTGCCGAAGCTGCGAAAATCGCGGGCGTGCAGAAGGTGCATGTCGCCGATGATGCGGCTTATGCGCATGCACTGGCCGAGAACGTCGCACCGCTGATCGTCGATCTGATGGGTCATCACGATGCGTTTCTTGCCCCGGCGACCAGCCATGGCAAGAATATCGCGCCGCGGGTGGCTGCGCTGCTCGACGTGATGCAGATCAGCGATATCCTGTCTGTCGAAAGCGAAGACACGTTCACGCGGCCCACTTATGCGGGCAACGCGATTGCAACGGTCAAGTCGAAGGACGCGAAGAAGGTCATTACCGTACGCGGAACGGCTTTCGAGAAGGCTGCGACCGAAGGCGGCAGCGGCGCGATCGAAGCCGTAAGCGGCGCAGGCGATGCCGGGACCTCGACGTTCCTGGGAGCGGAGATCGCGAAGCTGGAACGCCCCGAACTGACATCCGCCAAGATCATCGTGTCGGGTGGCCGCGCACTGAAGGACGGGCCGACCTTCGAAGAGACCATCTATCCGCTGGCGGACAAGCTTGGCGCAGCCGTGGGCGCTTCGCGCGCTGCGGTGGACGCAGGCTATGTCCCTAACGACTATCAGGTTGGCCAGACCGGCAAGATCGTCGCACCGGAAGTCTATGTGGCGATCGGCATCTCCGGCGCCATCCAGCATCTCGCCGGCATGAAGGATAGCAAGACCATCATCGCCATCAACAAGGATGAGGACGCACCGATCTTCCAGGTCGCGGATATCGGCCTTGTCGGTGATCTCTTCAAGATCGTTCCGGAACTGACAAGCAAGCTCTAATACTGTTTGCCAACCTCACTAAAAAGGCCCCGGCGTCGCCGCCGGGGCCTTTTTTTTTGCGCCAGTCTTTCGTCAGCAGCGCGCGACATCGCCATCCGCTGTTATTTCGCTGTCCTGCTGCGCTTCTTCCGATTGATGCTGCGGATGCAGGGGCGCTAAGCGGAGGATGGCAAAACCAGTTATTGCCGAGAGGACGGAGCCCATGAGAATGCCGATCTTCGCCTCCTCCACCAGAGTTGGCTGATTGGGAAAGGCCAGACCCCCAATAAACAGGCTCATCGTAAATCCGATCCCGCACAGCAGCGCCACGCCGTAAAGCTGGAGCCAAGTCGCGCCCCGCGGCTTGGTTCCGACACCCAGTTTCACCGCAAGGAGCATGCTCAGGTAGATCCCGGCCTGCTTGCCCAGGAACAGCCCCGCCGCGATGCCAAGCGGGAGAGGCGCGAGAATTTGTTCAATACCCACGCCCGCCAGTGACACTCCCGCATTCGCGAACCCGAAGAGCGGCACCACGAAGTAGGCGCTGACGGGATGCAGCGCATGTTCGAGGCGATGTAGCGGGCTATCGTGGGCGTCTGGGGCGCCCGGCGTTGCGCGGATCGGGATGGCAAAGGCGGCGAGTACGCCTGCAATGGTAGCATGGACGCCAGAGAGCAACACCGCGTACCAGAGCGCCACGAAACACAGGAGGTAGATGGGCAGCGCCTTCACGCCCGATCGATTGAGCACGAACATGACGGCAAGGATCGCAACGGCAGCCATCAATGCAACGCCACCCACCTGCTGCGTGTAGGCGATCGCGATGATGACGACCGCTCCCATGTCGTCCACGATGGCGACCGTCATGAGGAACAGCTTGAGCGATGTGGGCGCACGCTTGCCCAGAAGCGCCAATACGCCAATTGCAAAGGCGATGTCGGTGGCGGCCGGGACTGCCCAGCCATTGATCAATGCGGCGTTACCCTTTGCGGCGAACAGATAGACCATGGCAGGCACTGCCATACCGGCAGCCGCCGCGATCATCGGCAGACGCCGCGTGCGCCAGGTAGATAGCCGCCCATCCAGGAACTCACGTTTGATTTCCAGCCCAACCAGCAGGAAGAACAAGGCCATCAATCCATCGTTGATCCACAGATGCACGGTCATCGAGCCCAGTTTGGACGAGAGCACCGGTCCGACGTTCGCATGTACGAACCAGTGATACAGATGCGCGGCTTTCCCGGGAGTGTTGGCCGCTACCATCGCCAGTGCCGCCGTCAGCATGAGCAAAACGCCGCCGCCGGCCTCACTGGTGAGGAAGTCTCGCAGTGCTGAAGGACTGGCCTGCTTGTGCTTCATACCCAAAATTTCTTCCCTAATTAGCAGAAGCCCATCTACCGGCGGCGCGACGCCGAGGTCAAATTGCACGCTTTGGCAATACTCCTTGCATATACATCCATTATGGATTGTACCCGCCCTGGGTACAGGGCACGGGGGATAATGCCATAGACGTTGCGCACGCCATTCTCGGCATCGCGATGCGTGCGCAGCACGAACTGACGCTATTTGCTGTAATAGGCCTATTGATCGGTGGCATGGACGAATTGGCCATCGACCTTATCTACATCGGCAGAACGATTTGGCGAAGGCTGACGATTTACACGCGCCACACCGCCATGACCATGACGACGCTTCCGCTGCCAGATCGGCCGGGGCACATGGCGATCTTCATCCCCGCCTGGCACGAAGCCGATGTCATAGGCGCCATGCTGTGGACGGCGCTGCAGAAATGGGGTGAGGGAAGTTACCGCATCTTTGTCGGGACATACCCCAACGATCTTGAGACAACCGCGCAGGTCGAGATGCTAGCCCGTGATGATGGCCGGATCATTTCGATCATCAATCCGCACAATGGCCCCACCACGAAGGCGGATTGCCTGAACTCCCTATGGGAAGCGATGCTCCGGGAGGAGCAGTCCGCGGGGCATATATTCAAGGCGATCGTTCTGCACGATGCGGAAGATGTGGTGCATCCCGATGAACTGAGGCTCCTCAATCGCATGATCGACCGCTTCGATCTTGTTCAATTGCCGGTGCTGCCTTTGCGGAGCCAGCAGTCTCAGTGGGTCTCGGGTCATTACTGCGATGAATTTGCCGAGGCTCATGGAAAATTTCTGGTCGTGCGCGAAGCCCTCGGTGCGGCAGTGCCCTCAGCTGGAGTGGGCTGCGCGCTGAGGCGCAGTGCTCTTGCCATGCTTGCAGCCGCACAAGGCGGCAAGCCCTTCGACGCGCATTCGCTGACCGAAGATTACGAACTGGGTCTGCGGCTTACCGAGCGCGGCTGCCGGGGTGTGTTCGTGCGGATGAACGACGCAAGTGGACAGCCGGTGTGCAGCAGGGGTCATTTTCCGGAGACATTGCACGACGCGATAAGGCAGAAGGCGCGCTGGACCGTGGGCATATCGTTGGCCGGATGGGATCGCCTCGGATGGCATGGCGGGTTCGTCGAACGCTGGATGCGGCTGCGGGACCGGGGTGCTGCACTTTCGGCCTTGATCCTGTTTGCAGCTTATCTCAGCGCGATGGGCTGGATGACGCTGTCGCTGATCCAGTTTTCCGTCGGCGGATTCCTGCTCGCTCTCTCTCCATTGCTGAAGAACATGCTGGGCCTGACGGCAGCTTTGATGCTCTGGCGCTTAACCGTGCGCGCGTGGTTCGTGGGGAGAGCCTATGGCTGGCGACAGGCGCTCCTATCCGTACCCCGAACGGCCGTCGCCAATCTCATCGCCATCATGGCGGCGCGGCGGGCACTGGCTGCCTATGTCGGACTGTTGCGGGGTGCTCCGCTCCGGTGGGACAAGACCAACCATCGCTTTCCCGACGCCGCTTCGGCTGAACGGCAATGACAGGCTGGCGCGGTCGCGGCCAGCCGCTCCGATTCCTGACAATCGTGCTGTTGTGCTGGGCAGCCGGACGAATAGCGGTGTCGCAAGATTGGTCGAAGGCATCGCCACCAGGAGAGGCACAGGCTGTTACCACGATAGGGCCTCAGCGAACCGCTACGGCAGGCGCTGCCGCCAAACAAAAGCGCTCGTCGCCAGCCACCAGCTACGCCAGCGCCTTGGAACCAACATCAAGGCAGAGCCCCGACCATCAACCTCACCATCGCAAATCCCTGGATCTGGCAAGCACCGGCCGCGAACCGGGCCCGGATACTTTCATTGCCGATTCCCCAGCACCGCGAGAACATTCCCCGGCACCCGCCTCTATCACTAGCGCACCGCTGGTGCCGGGAAGCCCTGCGCCGGGCAAGTGGTCGCTCAGTGGCTGGCTTTTCTGGCGCGATGCAGGTGCGCAGGGCAGCCTTGCCAATGTCGGGCAGCTTGGTGGTTCCCAGGCGGGCGGGCGGCTGGCTTACCAACTCGTGCCTGAGGTGCCCGAGCGGCTTGCACTCTATGGACGAATGACTTCGGCGCTGCGGCGCCCACATGGATCGGAAGCGGCAGTGGGTGTTTCGTTCCAGCCCGGCAAAACGATCCCGCTACGCATCGCGTTGGAAAGGCGCATCGCCCTAGATCGCGATGCCCGCAATGCCATGGCCGTCGTTGCAGTGGGCGGCTTAGGCCCGGTCGAGGTGCAAAGCGGATTCGAGCTGGAGGGCTACGGCCAGGCCGGGGTTGTCGGCGTTCAAAGCCGCGACGCGTTCGTCGATGGCAAGGTGACGCTGCAGCATGCCCTCCCCTCCCCGGCTCCGATCTCCGCAGGTTTGAGCCTCTCGGGCGGCGCACAGCCGCAGGTCTCGCGCCTCGACATAGGACCTCAGCTTGAAGCCCGCATGAAGCTCGGCAACCAGCCTGCCCGGATATCGGCAGAGTGGCGGCAGCGGATCGCCGGAAATGCCCGCCCCGGATCGGGACCGGCGATCACGCTGGCCGCGGATTTTTAGCGGTCGCTAACTGCTGTCGACCGCTTAACGCCTTTATGTCGCCGCGCTTTGGGATTAGGCCAAAGGCCCGATGGACATCTACCTGCCCATAGCCAACTTGTCCGTGAACGCTCTGGTCATCATCGGCCTGGGCGGGATCGTAGGTATATTGTCAGGGATGTTCGGCGTCGGCGGTGGATTCCTGACGACGCCGCTCCTCATATTCTACGGCATTCCGCCCACTGTCGCGGCCGCATCCGCTGCGACGCAGGTAACGGGCGCCAGCGTGTCCGGCGTGTTTACGCATCTTTCGCGCAAGACGGTCGATGTGCAGATGGGCGGCGTGATGGTCGCAGGCGGGATCGTCGGCGCTTTGATAGGCGCCGGCCTCTTCAGGTTGCTGCAGCAGATCGGGCAGATCGACACCGTCATCGCAATCCTCTACGTCCTCATGCTGGGGTCGATAGGCACACTGATGGCGCGGGAGTCGATCAAGTCGCTCATAGCCATGCGTACTGGTGCCCGGCCGCCAGCGCTCAAGCGAAGGCATCACCCGCTCGTGGCCGCCCTGCCGATGCGGTGGCGTTTCTACCGTTCCGGCCTCTATATTTCGCCCCTTGCCCCGCTGCTGCTGGGCGTGGCGACGGGCATATTGACGATGCTGCTGGGAGTGGGCGGCGGCTTCATCATGGTTCCCGCGATGCTCTATTTGTTGGGCATGACGACGCAGGTGGTGGTGGGCACATCGCTGTTCCAGATACTCTTCGTAACGATGGTGACGACGATGGTTCACAGCCTGACCACCAAGGCCGTCGATTTGGTTCTGGCGCTCCTGCTGCTGATCGGCAGTGTGGTCGGCGCGCAGATCGGGACGCGAATTTCGATGGCGGCGCGCCCTGAATATCTCCGCATCATCCTGTCGGCCATTGTTCTGGTCATTGCGATCCGTATGGCGGTGGGGCTCGGGTGGCGGCCGGACGAGATCTACACGGTGCAGCTGAAGTGAGATCGCTCCGCCTGCCCTTGCTGCTCACGCTCGCGATGATGCTCGGTGCTGCCAAGGCTCCGGTGCTCGTACCCGATGTCTCGCAGCGTGAAGTCGATATCCGGTACAGCTTTACAGGTGCCGAACTGCTGCTCTTCGGCGCGATCGTCTATCCTGATGGGCGCGCGCCCGAGACGCCCGCAGATGTAGTGGTCATCCTCAAGGGTCCCGACCAGTCGATCACCATGCGGGAGAAACAGAAGGTCGCAGGCGTATGGGTCAATGCCGATAGCGCCCGCTTCCGCTCTGCGCCGAGCTTCTACGCCATGGCGTCCTCTCGTCCCATCCATCGGATCGTGGATGATCGCACGGCGGCGATCTTCGAAATGGGGCTGGATAAACTGCAGCTCTCTCCCGCCTCGCTGAATGCCAGCGCTGAGATCGACCGGTTCCAGAAGGGGCTGGTCGACCTGCGCCGGCGCACGGGCCTTTTCGTCGAGCGGCCCGGAACGGTGGAGATAACGGATGGTGTGCTTTATCGCGCGCGTCTTCCACTCTCGGCGCGCGTGATCGTGGGCGACTATACCGCGGAGACCTTCCTGGTGCAGAACGGGCGTGTCGTGGCCGCGGCCACGCGCGACATCGTGATCCGCAAATCCGGCTTCGAGCGGTTCATTGCCCAAGCGGCGGAGAACTGGTCCTTCCTCTATGGTCTCGTGGCCATTGCAATGGCCGTCGGAATGGGCTGGGCAGCGGGAGCTATCGCCCGCCGCATCTGAAGGGTCGCTAAGTTAATTTTTACAGGTTCCGGTTACCTGATGCTGCGGGCAATCCATATGTGTCCGAAGAGTATGGGGAACGGCATGAGCAATATGACGGGCAGCGCTGAGTTCGAGCAGGCGATGCAGCAAGCCAGTTCCTCCGCCCGTGGCCCTTCGATGGGACTGGTGTTCCAGATCGCCGGATCCAGTTCGCAGTTGCTCCTCGAAACGGCCTGCCTTGCCCAATATAGTCATGACCCCGACCCCTCGATCGCCATGGCTGGACAGGTTGGCAGTCAGGTAAAGATGCGCGTCGGCAACAACTGGCTGGTCGCAAACGTCCGCACTATGGTCCTGGACCGCAACGAGCCCAGCAAGATCATAGCCGAGATCGATTTTCTCGGCGAAGGCGCGGAAGAACGGCTGACCGGCAAGATCTACGGTTTCCGCCGCGGCGTTACGCGCTACCCAACTCCCGGCACTGACGTCTACCCCGTCTCCAGCGTCGAAATGAACCAGATCTATGCTGCCGACGAGCGCCCCAACGTTCAGATCGGCATGGTATATCCCACCAGGAGCACGCGTGCGGCCCTGTATGTGGACTCGATGCTGGGCAAGCATTTCGCATTGCTCGGATCGACGGGCACCGGCAAGTCGACTAGCGCCGCGCTGATCCTTCACCGCATCTGCGACCTTGCGCCGCAGGGGCACATCGTCATGGTCGACCCGCATGGCGAATATTCGGCGGCGTTTCGCAGCAACGGCGCGATCTTCGACGTCAACAACCTCGCTCTGCCCTATTGGCTGATGAATTTCGAGGAGCATTGCGAGGTGTTCGTCACGTCCGAAGGATCGGACCGCACGCTGGACAGCGACATCCTTGCCAAATGCCTGCTCGCCGCGCGCAGCAAGAACCGGCTGGCGGAAAGCACGGGCCGCCTGACGGTCGATTCACCCATTCCCTATCTGCTGTCCGACCTAACGAACATCCTGCAGAACGAAATGGGCAAGCTCGACAAGGGCACAAACTCCCTCCCCTACATGCGGCTCAAGACCAAGATCGATGAGATCAAGAGCGATCCGCGCTACAGCTTCATGTTCTCGGGCATGTTGGTCGCGGACACGATGCAGGACTTCCTCGCCAAGATCTTCCGGCTGCCGTCCGAAGGCAAGCCCATCTCCATCATCGACGTGTCCGCAATGCCCTCCGACATCACATCGGTCGTGGTATCGGTTCTGGCGCGGCTGGTGTTCGATTACGCGATATGGGCGCGCAACGAGCCGCAGCGCCCCATTTTGCTGGTCTGCGAAGAGGCGCATCGCTACATCCCGAGCAGCACGACCGGCAATGGTCAGGCGGTGCGCAAGATCCTGGAACGCATCGCCAAGGAAGGCCGTAAATATGGCGTGTCGCTGGGCCTGATCACGCAGCGGCCATCGGACCTTGCGGAAGGTGTGCTCTCGCAGTGCGGCACGATCATCGCCATGCGCCTTAATAACGACCGCGACCAGGCATTCGTCAAAGCGGCGATGCCCGAAGGCGCGCGAGGCTTCCTCGATTCGATACCGGCTTTGCGCAACCGCGAGTGCATCATCTGCGGCGAAGGTGTCGCCGTGCCAATCCGCGTCGCACTGGACGACCTGGAAGAACATCGTCGCCCCGCATCGAGCGATCCAAGCTTCGTCACGCAGTGGCGAGAAATGGGTGGTGAACAGGAGATACTTGAGCGGACCGTCACGCGCTGGCGCAATCAGGGGCGCTGACTTCCCTGCGCCTATCCTGTAGGCGCCATCCGCCCCGTTGGTTCAGTGGCTGCGTTTGTCTGCTCGCGACACTCTTCCTCGTCCGGTGGGACGAGCAACTTCGTCGCCCGCCAGCTTCCCTGAAGATAATAGATCCCGGCCAGAATGAAGGAAGTGATGGAGCCGACCGGGAAGCTGAGCCAGATCGCATCGGCTCCGAGCGTGGGATAGGCAAGATGATAAAAGCCGAGACGCACCGGATATAGCGCCGCAATCAGGATCAGGAGGGGCGTGAACACCACGCCATTGGCACGCATCGTGCCGAACAACACCATCGTAAGGCCAAACAGCAGAAAGCTCCAGCTTGCAAGAAACTGCATATGGCGCGCAAGATCTATGGCAGGACTTCCACTACCGAGGAACAGGGCCAAGGCCGGTCGATCGAAGGCAAGCATCAGAATGATCAGAGAGCCCGTCATGAGCACATTGAAAGCCATGCCACGGCTCGCGATACCATTGACGCGGTCCCAACGCCCGGCCCCGATATTCTGCGCTGCCATGGCGCTTGCCGCCGCGCCGATCGCCATTGCCGGCATCTGCAGGTAGGTCCAGAGTTGCTGGGCAGCGCCATAGGCGGCCGAGGTGAGCAATCCTTCCCGATTGACGAGGCCGATCATGATAAGGCCAGCCGTCGAGATCACGATCATCTGCAGCCCCATTGGGAACCCCTTGGTGATGATGATCTTGAGTTGCGCGGCACTGGGGAACAGATAGGCGAGTTCCCTCCCCCGCAGCCGTAGCGGCAAGTCCTTCCGGTACACATATACGAGCAGGGCAGCCAGGCTGACGTAGCCCGCGACCGCCGTAGCGGCTGCGGATCCTGCGATGCCCATTGCCGGGACGGGCCCGACTCCCAGAATGAAAACGGGATTAAGCCCGCTATCCAGAATGACACTCAGGATCATGAACCAGAGCGGCGTGATCGAATCCCCCGCTCCACGCAGCCCCATCATGATCATGACGCTCATCAGCGAGGCAGGCATGGCAAGGAAGATGACGCGCAAATAGATCAAGGCGAAGTCGTAGGCAGGACCTGGTGTCGCGAGTGCAGTCAATATTGCGGGCGCCGTAATCCAGCCGACCGTTGCAACGATCAGCGAAAGCAGGAAGCAAAATCCAAGGGCAGAACCAAATGCCACTCGCGCGGCGTTCAGGTCGCGCCGGCCCACGGCCTGGCCCACCATGACCGTCGCTGCCATCCCGAAGCCGAACACGGCGGAGAACAACAGGAACATGATGAGATTGGCGTTCGCGGTTGCCGCCAGCGCCCCTTCACCCAGAAAACGGCCGACCCATATCGAGTTGATCGACCCGTTCAGCGATTGGAGTATGTTGGAAGCAAGCGTCGGCAGCGCGAACAGCAGCAGGGTGCGGCTGATGGTCCCGCTGGTAAGATCCCTGCGTTTATCCTGCGCCGTCGTTGCCACTGCCCCTCCTCGGCCTTGTTGTTTTTTACGCCAGCCTTGCCAGTGCCGCCGCCAAACGTTCCGCCTCTGCCGACTTCTCGGAATGATCGGCGCGGGCTTTTTCAACAGCCTCCGGCTTGGCGCGCTCGACGAAGCTCGCATTGCCCAGGCGCCCTGCAAGCGTGTCGCGTTCCTTGACAGCCGCTTCCATAGCTTTGGACAGGCGTGCCTTTTCTGCCGCGAGGTCAATGACGCCTTCCAGTGGAAGGATGTAGGTTGCCTCATCCACTACGATCTGTGCCGCACCGGCTTCGGTCGCAGTCCCATGCGCTATGCTTTCGACGCGTGCCATACGCGATAGCGACGTCTGCTGCCGCGCGAGGCGCGCTTTGGTGGCATCCGAGGCATCGCGCACGATCGCCTGCATCTTGGCGCCTGGCGGGACATTCAGTTCCGTGCGGCCCGTGCGAATGGCGGAGACCAATCGGATCAGCCAATCGATTTCCGCGCTGGCATCGGGATCGATGGCATGCGCGTCAGCCTGCGGCCAGTGGGCGACGATCAGGTCGCCTGCGCGTGCCCCCATCGCGTGCCACAGTTCCTCGGTGATGAACGGCATGAAGGGGTGCAGCATGACCAGGATCTGGTCGAACACCCATCCCGCTACCGCTTTGGTTTCGTCATCGATCTGCCCTTTGATCAACTCCAGATACCAGTCGCAGAACCGATCCCATACGAAGTGATAGATCGCGTTGGCAGCGGCATCGAACCGCAGGTCGGCCATGGCGAGATCAAGGGCCTGAACGGTGGCGATCGTTTCCGCTATGATCCAGCGGTTGACGGGAAGCGTAGCATCGGGCGCACGTAAGGTTGCCGATGCGCCGATCCCATTGGATTGCAGAAAGCGCGCTGCATTCCACAACTTCGTCGCAAAGTTACGATAGCCCTGAACGCGGTTCTCATCCATCTTGATGTCGCGACCCTGGCTTTCCATTGCCGCCATGAAGAATCGTAGAGCATCGGCCCCGAAGGCGTCGATCAGGCCAAGCGGATCGACCGTATTGCCCTTCGACTTCGACATCTTGCTGCCATCGGCGGCGCGGACGAGGCCGTGCAGGTAGAGCCGTTTCCACGGCACGTCCTTCATGAATTCGATGCCCTGCATCGCCATGCGCGCATCCCAGAAGAACAGGATATCGAAGCCGGAAATCAGCAGATCATTGGGGTAGTGCCGCGCGACCTGCGGCGTTTCGTCAGGCCATCCGAGGGTGCCGAAGGGCCACAGGGCGGAGGAGAACCAGGTGTCGAGGACGTCGGGGTCACGGGTGAGGCGTTTGTTACCCGCAAGGTCCTGCGCGGCCGCTTGGTCCTCGGCGACGTAGACTTGGCCTTCATCGTCGAACCATGCGGGAATCTGGTGCCCCCACCAAAGCTGTCGGGAAACGCACCAGGGCTGAATGTTGTCCATCCAGTTGAAGTAGGTCTTCTCCCAGCTTTTGGGGACGATCTCGATCGCACCGGATTTCACCGCTTCGATAGCGGGCTTCGCGAGCGTTTCGGCGTCCACATACCACTGATCGGTAAGCCACGGCTCGATGACGACGCCGGAGCGGTCGCCATAGGGCGTCTGGATCACGCGGTCCTCGATCTTGTCCAGCAGTCCCAGTGAATCGATAGCTTCGACGACCAGCTTGCGCGCGTCGAAGCGGTCCAGCCCGACGAATTCCGCGGGGATGAGACCGTCGGCAACCTGAACCACCCTTGCATCGGCGTCGAGCATGTTGAGCATGTCGGCCGCCTTGAAGCCCGCCCGCTTGCCCACTTCGAAGTCGTTGAAATCATGGCCCGGCGTGATCTTGACAGCGCCCGACCCCAGTTCCGGGTCCGCATGTTCGTCCGCGACGATGGGGATCAGACGGCCGGTTATCGGCAACTTCACCATCGTCCCGATCAGCGCCTGATACCGTTCATCGGCAGGGTTCACGGCAACCGCCATGTCCGCCAGCATCGTCTCGGGCCGGGTAGTGGCGACGGAGATGTGCCCCGACCCATCCGCGAGCGGATAGCGAAAATGCCAGAACTTGCCGTTGATCTCGCGCGTTTCGACTTCAAGGTCGGAGATGGCGGTTTTAAGGCCGGGGTCCCAATTCACCAGGCGCTTGTCGCGATACAGCAGGCCGCGATTGTACAGCTCCACGAACACCTTGATGACGGCCTTCGAGAAACCTTCGTCCATGGTGAAGCGCTCATTCGCCCAATCCATCGAGCAGCCCAGGCGGCGCAACTGGCGCGTGATCTCGCCGCCGCTTTCCTCCTTCCACTCCCATACTTTCGCGACGAATTCCTCGCGCGTGAAGTCAGTGCGCTTTTGCTGGCGCAGGTTCATCTGCCGTTCGACCACCATCTGCGTCGCAATGCCCGCATGGTCAGTGCCGACCACCCACAGCGCATCCTTGCCACGCAACCGCTCGTAACGGACGACGATGTCCTGAAGCGTGTTGTCCAGCGCATGACCGATGTGCAGGCTGCCCGTCACATTCGGCGGCGGATTGACGATCGTAAAGGGCTGCGCATCCGGGCGTTCTGGGCGGAACAGGCCGTTGCTTTCCCAATGGGCGTACCAGCGGGATTCAATTTCAGCAGGATCGAAAGTCTTTGGCAGGTCGGTCATGCGACTGCCTTAGGGTTCAAACCCTATCACCGCAACGGTCGAGCCACGAAACAATATGCCGATGGCGGTGTCACCGCGTCACAATTCGCGGCTGGTGATCCGCGCGATTTCCTTGGCCACCATGGCTTCTACCAGATCGGGCAGGTTCGCATCGAGCCACTGCTTCATCATCGGGCGCAGCAATTCGCGCACGAGAGCCTCCAGCGTGTTGTCGTCATCACCCTGGGGTTTCACAAGCATCGAGGACAGCGTTGACAGCGAATGCCGGGCGGCCACCTCGCTCTCCACCGACAACATAGTGTCGACAGATGTTGGGGCAAGGGCCTGTTCAGAGGTCGGCGCCGGGGCCGAATTACGTGCAGCTTGCACCATTTCTTGCGACTCCGGAGTAGTGGATGTTGTGGGATCGGATTCCGGTTCGTCGCTGGCAGTAGCGTCGGTCAAGTCGAAGGCGTCGGTCAGTTCAAGGACTTCATCCACCTGCGCACCGCGGATGACGCCGCTCGAATCCTCCTCCGGTTCGGAAGCGGCGGCGCGGCCTCGACGCAGGGATCGTGGCGCAGCCGCCTGTGCGGCCTCATCGCCTTCCTCGGCGATGATACGCTTGATGGAGGACAGAATATCTTCCATCGAGGGTTCCTTGCTCATGTCCCCCATCACCTTACATCGCCTTGTGCCGTATGACGATCAACGCCGCGCGTTAACCATCACTTCGTTTCAGGTGCTACCTTGGCGTTTTGTGCGGGCGTGTCAACGGTGCGCGTAGCGACAGGTACCGGCGCGGGGTCTCCACCCCAATCGAGCAACTTGTTCTTGACCCGGTCATAGTTCTGAACCGGGTCGTAAAGAACGCCGGCCGCCAGCCCAAGGTCATCCGCCTCTGCGTGGCCCATGGACGCAAGCAGGGAGAAGCCCGCGACATAGGCATTCCGCTGAGCGGAAACCAGCTCGACACGGGAGATCAGCGCCTCCTGCTCGGCGTTCAGGATGTCGAGGATAGTCCGACTGCCCACGGAGTTTTCGGCGCGAACACCCTCCAGCGACAGCGCCGTGGCGTCCACCGCAGCCTGGCTGGACACGATGGTCTGCAGCGATGCCTGCCAACTGGCATAGGCAGCGCGGACTTGTGCAATGACGCCGCGCTCTATCTCGATCTCCCGCTCGATAGCTTGCGACTCGAAGGCTTGGCTCTGCCGTACCTGCGCCGCCGGACGGCCGCCTTGATACAGCGGTATGTTCAACTCTACGCCGGCTGCCGCAGATTTGTTAATCTGGGAGTCACTCTGGCCAATCGGCAAGGTGTTGAGATAATTCGTGTATCCCGCCTGCGTGAAGGCCGACACGGTGGGTTTTGCAGCGGCGCGAGCCACTTTGACATCATAGAAGGCCGCTTCGCGCTGCTTTTTTGCGGCAAGGATGTCGGGATTGTCCACCACAGCGACCTGCACCGCAAGATCGGGGTTGGCGGGCAGACCCGGCAGAGGCGGAGGCGTTTCCAGGTTGTCCGGCGGCGAGCCTACCAGTGCTATATAGTTTTCGCGAGAGCGGATCAGATTTGCTTCCGCCGTCTGCAAATCGCTGCGCGCCAGCGCCAGGCGGGATTGCGACTGCGCGATGTCGGTGCGCGTGAGATCGCCCACTTCGAACCTGTCGTTCGTAGCCTGGAGGTTCACCTCCAGAACGCCGACGTTAGCGCGGTTAAGCGATACGATCGCACTATCGCGGATCACGTCCATATAAGCTGCTACGACCTGCGAGAAGACTGATGCCTCTGTTCCGCGCAGGCTGGCACGGCCCGCTTCGACACGCGTCTTTGCCCCGCGCACGCCATTTTTCACGGCCCCGCCCGCATATAGCGGCACGCTTAGCTGGGCGTTGGCTGTCGCCGCGCGCTGGGGAGAAGTGAAGCTGATCGTCGGCTTCAGGATGCTTTCGGTGTAGTTGCCGGTCGCATTCAGGCGTGGCCGCCCCCCTGCTTTTTCGATCGGCACGTTTTCATCGACTGCGCGTTGCCCGGAACGCGCCCCGGTTAGCGTGGGGTTGCTCTGATAGGCCTTCAAAAGCGCTTCCTGCAGCGTCTCTGCGGAAGCGGGCTGCACCAGGACTGCGCTTATCATCGCGGCAGAAGTTCCCAGCAACGCAAAGCGCCGCATGGCCATCAGACTGTTCAAATTCCCACCCTTTTCAAAACACGAACGTCTTCGGCCTCGCAAAGCCCGGCAATGCCGCCATGTCGATGTCGGCAATATGCTGCATACCAAAGGCGCCATGGATCTTCCGGCCCATAGCCAAGCGCGACATCCCCTTGTCGATCACCCCGGCAGTCAGACGCCCCCCATCCGCCAATTGCTCAACGAGCGCAGAAGGTACCTCCTCTATGGCGCCGTCGATGATAATGACATCATAAGGCGCTCCTGCAGCATGCCCGGCGTTCAATGGTCCGTTCACGATACTTACATTCGACAGGAAGTCGTTTGCGGCCATAATCGGTGCCTCTTCAAGGGCCGTCACATGCGCACCCATTTCTGAGAGGACGGCGGCAGTATAACCGCTGGCCGCTCCGACGAGCAGCACCTTCTCACCGCGCTTTACCGCGGCTTCGGTCAAAAGACGACCGGTCGCGAGCGGCGGGTTGAGGCTGCGCCCGCCCGCCAATGGCACAGGACGATCTATGTAGGCCATTGCCTGCCGCTCCGCAGGCACGAATGCTTCGCGGGGCACATGAGACATCGCCTCAATCACGTGCACGTCACTCACATCGCTGGTGCGAAGCTGACTCTCCACCATAGCAGTGCGCATCGAGGCGAAATTCGGTTCACTCACCACAAATCTCCGACCGGCATACTGTGTTGCACATGCCATACAGTAAATAGCTTTGGGAACCTCTAATTCACCTGCTGCACAAGGCCAAGCGGCTTTACGCATTTCCCTAGCAGATTTTTCCGGCGCTGCGGGCGTGTTCTTGCGGCCACGGCGGTCTAGCGCTTGACTTTGCCGACTACCCTGCGCATTGGCGTGCTCCCACGACAGCGGTTTGGCCCGATGGCGGAGTGGTTACGCAGAGGACTGCAAATCCTTGCACGCCGGTTCGATTCCGGCTCGGGCCTCCACCCCGTCGGGCGACGCCTGACAACATTGATATCGTGGATTTTCCGCTAATTCAGGGCACTCGCCGATTGTCAGCGGACGCCGCGGACGATGGCGCGCAGCTTCTCGACCAGCAGGCGTGCGACGGCGCCATTTTCAAGTTGCACCTCGATGTCGATCAACAAGACCTCGCCCGACTGGCGCGCACATATCTGATCGGGGATGATGTTGCGCTGCGCGAAAAGCCCTGCAACCCGCAGCATCACCTGCGGGTCCAGCGCAGCGCGCACGGCAAAGACGTGCTTCTTGGCGGCCGCCACGAGGTCGGCCCGACATTGGAAATCTAGCGCCGGCACATCAAGCTCCCCATCCTCTCAGGAACATTCGATTGTTGAGCCCCTTATCGCACCAGACGAGAGGCAAAACCCCGAATATCCGCATTTTTGGGGAAAATCATGCCTGCCGAACTCGACCCCATTGACCGCAAAATCCTCACACTCATGCAAAAAGACGCAAGCCTCACCGCCGCTCAAATCGCCAGGAGGGAACGGCCGCTTCCGCTCGATCAAGATCAAGGCAGGATGAGCGAATTTCATTCGCAGCCTTAAAAAAGTTCCATTGGCAATTCCGAATAAATGGGACTAAGTTCTCCCAATTCCTTGGCGCGACGCGTCGGGGGAGCTGAATGACAACGATACGAGAATGCCTCAATTAGGAGCAGGATATGACCACGACCTTGCCGAAGACATCGCTCTCGTTTCGCGACCGCATGGACGTTGAAAATGGGCTGGTTGATCGTAAGATATTCAGTGACGATGAAATATACCAACTCGAATTGAAGCGCGTTTTCGGCCGCGCGTGGCTCTTCATGTGTCACGACAGCCAAATCCCTAATTCGGGCGATTTCTTCCAGACCTTCATGGGTGAAGAGAAGGTGATCGTCGTGCGTAACCGCCAAGGCGGGGCCGAAGTTCTCATCAATGCCTGTCGCCATCGTGGGGCAGCGGTCTGCCGCGCGCATTCGGGCAATACCTCGAAATTCATGTGCGCCTATCATGGATGGACATATGATCTTAACGGCAATCTGATCGGCGTTCCGGGCAATGCCGAGCTTTACGATAAGACAATCGACCGTAAATCCTGGGGCCTGGGCAAGGCTGCACAGGTGATGTCCTACCGGGGCTTCATCTTTGCAACACTCGACCCAGAGGCGCCCCCGCTCGAGACCTTCCTGGGCGGAGCCGGCAAGGTCATGATCGACAAGCTCGCCGACTACGGAGATATCGAGGTCGTGCCGGGTGTGATCCGACACCGCCTGAAGGCGAACTGGAAAATCGGCATGGAGAACGACCAGGACTATTACCACGTCGGCATTACCCACGCGTCGCTCTTCGACGCCTGGCAGTCGTCCAGGGCCGAGGTCAACCAGCAATACTGGATCGACAACAAGGGTGACATAATCCTGGGCGAATATGGTCACATCACCGATACGATGCCGGGTCATTTCCACAGCAGCATCTTTCCGCACATGAGCCTCCTGACCGATCTCCTTCAAGTCGTCATTGTCAGGCATCCGAAGGGGCCGCAGGAGCTTGAAATGCTCTACTTCACCTTCGTGGACAAGAACGCCTCCCCGGAGGAGCGAAAAGCCGTAATCGACCGGAACATCATGCGGCTTGGACCGTCAGGCATGGTAGAACAGGACGATGGCGAGAATTTCGAATTCTGCACCACCGGCTCTGCGTCGCAGCTGCTGCGCGACCGGCCTTTCAATTACCAGATGGGGCTGGGAAGTGCCAAATTGAAAGAAGGCGATGATCGCGACTTTCCCGTGTTCGAGGGAGATCGGACGTCGGAAGTTTATGCCCGCTGGCGCATTCAATGCTGGGCCGACTGGATGGATGCCGAGAATTGGGATGACCTCATCACGAACCACTCGCTTCCGGCTGCACGCTGAAAACGCCTTTTGACCAAATCGGATGCGGGATCTGAAAATGTATTTGAACGCCGAAGCACAGAATGAGATCGAACAATTCTTTTATGAAGAAGCTGCCCTTCTGGATGAGCATCGCTATTCCGATTGGCTCAAGCTGTTCACTGAAGATTGTCGCTATTGGATGCCTATAAGGCAAACGCGCTTGGCAACGCAGATGGAAGATGAATTTACAAAACCCGGTGAAATTGCCTTTTTCGATGACGACTTGCCTGGCTTGGCCAAGCGCGTGCACAAGCTTGAGAGTCCCTACGCCTGGGGAGAAAGCCCACGGCCGCGGACCCGGCATATGTACCACAATATTCGTGCCATCGCGGTCGAAGGCGCTGAAATTACAGTCAGCTGCAACTTTGTCTTCTATCGCTCGCAACTGGAAGACGATGTGGACTGGTTCGTGGGACGGCGGGAGGACATTCTGCGCCGGGTGGACGGCCAACTTAAGATCGTCTGGCGGAGCATCTTCCTGGATCAGACGGTGATCGAAGCCAAGAATATGAACCAGTTCTTTTAGCCACGACCGGCACCCAGCGCGTTATTTTCTCCTGCACACCCCGATTTACCGACATCGGACCGTCAGACCAGGGGGCCAACATTGCCCCGCGCGCTGGTCGCTAAATCCGGAATTAACAGCCGATGAAACTCGTTCATGACTAGCCGAACCTTTTCTCATTTGCAGACTTTCGGCGCAACGGTCATAATGGTGCGCGCTGCCGCTAGCGTTACGAAATGCTACTCTTCCAGCGCAGTTACGCAAACATGTTGCCGGAAATCCGGCAGCGGCAAAGTAGAGCTGAGAGGTTGGCCATGATCTTCCACAACTCCATTCCCGCCGACAACCCTCAATTGGTTGCCGATGTTATCGCCCGCATCTGGGGCGGTAAGGCAGAATCTTTCAGGTTCCCACCCTGGCCCGGAGCCTTTGTTGCCATTGCCGGCGACGATCGGGGGACGACGCTCGAGGTCTATCCAAGAAATCAGGCAATGGCGCCTGCCCCGGCCTGGGCAAAGGAGATAGCGACCGGTCCTCAGCCAAACGCGGAAGGGGAAGATCCTGTCCACTATCCTTTTCATGTCGCGATGAAGACGCCCAAATCGCAAGAGGAAATCTTTGCGATAATCGAACCGCTGGGCTGGCGCGTACTGAGAGCGTCGCGCGGCGACTTTTTCGACGTGATCGAGGTTTGGGTGGAGAACAGCCTTCTGCTCGAAGTGCTCACCCCTGAGATGCAGGCGGACTACCAAAAGAACGTGAATCTGGAAATGTGGCGTTGGACGAAAGAGGAAGCATGACCTTTATCAAAATAGAGATTGATGGTCATGTCGCGGTCGTCACAATGGACTCACCGACGACCCGCAATGCCCTTGGCACGGACGAGCAGTACGCAGCGATCGAGGATGTTTGCCGTCGCATCTCCCATGATCGGAATATTCGCGCCGTCGTCTGGACGGGAGCGGGCCGCGCCTTCTGTGCGGGCGGCGATATCAAGCTGATGCGTGATCGTGCCCTCGGTGGGGACATCGAGCCAATCCAGGATCGCTATCACTACAAGGAAGGCATCCACCGGATTCCGCTTGCCCTCTATAATCTGGAAGTTCCCGTGATCGCCGCCGTAAACGGTCCGGCGATCGGCGCAGGCCTGGACCTAGCATGCATGTGCGACATGCGGATCGCCGCGTCTTCGGCGAAATTCGCCGAGAGCTTCGTTAGCCTGGGTATTATCCCTGGCGATGGCGGAGCCTTCCTCCTGCAGCGGCTGGTGGGCCCGGCGAAGGCGGCGGAGATGACGTTTACTGCCGATGTGATCGATGCCGCCGAAGCGCTGGCGTGCGGACTGGTTTCGCGCGTCGTTGCGGACGAAGCCTTGCTGCCCTGCGCCACCGAAATGGCGGGCCGCATTGCCCGGAACCCGCCACACGCCTTGCGCATGGCCAAACGCCTGCTCAGGGAAGCGCAGCATGCACGGCTCGAGACCGTGCTGGAATTGTCGGCCTCCTTCCAGGCCCTGGCCCATGCAACAGAAGACCATCGCAGCCGGATCGACGCGGCCGTCGGTCGGATCAGCCCTAAAAAGAGTGAAACGGCTTCATGAGAACCGAATATGTCGACGTACCCATGCGCAATGGCGCGACCATGGGCGCGTATATTGCCTATCCAGACAAGACTCCTGCTGGATCCGTGATTTCGATCATGGAGATCTGGGGCGTAAACGACACCATGCGCCAACACGCGCAGGAGTATGCCGAGGCTGGATATATTTGCCTCGTGCCGGATTTGTTCTGGCGGCAGGAAGCCGGGGTCGAGCTTTCGGATCGAGATCCCAAGGATGTCGAGAAGGCCTTCGATCTCTATTACGGCTTTGACTATGATTTAGGCGTTGAGGACATGGAAGATGTCCAGGCCTATCTTGAGACGTTGCCTGAATCGAATGGCAAGGTCGGCGCTGTTGGATACTGTCTTGGCGGCAAGCTGTGTTATCTGATGTGCTGCCGCACGGAGATCGACTGCGCCGTGGCCTATTACGGCACCTACATCGAGCATAATATTCGCGAAGTCGGCAACCTTCACCGTCCGTTCGTGCTGCACATGGCGATGAAAGATCGCTGGGTGCAGCGGGAGGTCAACGACCTGCTGCTGCGCAAGCTTTCGCCCAACCCGCTTGTCGAGATCCATCAATATCCAGATGCCGATCATGCGTTTGCCCGTCATGGCGGCCTGACCTACAGCAAACCCGAAGCCGACCGGGCGCTCGAACTCTCGCTCGACTTTTTTGCGCGTCATCTTCAGGCGGTCAACACGACCGCCTGACCGAGCGCGCCGTGCCCTTTCAGGCGCACCAAAGATATTTCAGGACTAAGAACATGAGTAACCTGTCGTTCGCTCCCAATCCCCCGATCCTGTCGCTTAAAGAGAGGGATCGCCGCTGGGAGGTGATCCGGGACATGATGCGAAAGCGCGGGGTGGAATGCCTGATCATCCCGGCGGCGCCGCATCGGTATCCCGCCGACATCTACTTCACGAACGACATTCCGGGCTGCTCTATCATCTTCCCTCTCGATAGCGAGCCTGTGGCGATGCACAGAGGTGCATCGATCGCGGGATCGTGGCAGCAGGCGCGCGATTGGGGCGAAGGCACCTGGATCGAGGATATGCGCTTTGGTGCCCGAGGCTCCATCATGCTGGAGGTCTTGCGCGAGCGCGGCCTGACCGGCGCGCGAATCGGTACGATCGGGGTCATGGGCGGGCCTAACCTCATCCCTGTCGGCTGGGCGCCAACGCCTTTCTGGGCGTCAATGACAGCGGCGCTTCCAGATGCGACATTCGTCGAGCTTTGGGACGATTTTGCAGAGATATGGCTCACCAAGAGTGAAGAAGAAGTGGCGCTCTTCCGATACGCGTCGCAAATCTCCGAACAGGTGTGCCAGGTGATGCTCGATGTGACACGCGTCGGCGTCAGCGAGTCGGAAATCTACGCGGCGATGATGCACGAATATTATCGCAACGGTGCGTCGCCAGCGCATGACCTGATCTTTCATTCCGGGCAAGAGAACCTCAGCTGGGACGTTCCTCGGTGGATGTATCGCGCGCAGAAACCGCGCACGCTCCAGGACGGCGATGTCGTTCTCTCCGAAATCATGCTGGTCGTCGGCGGGATCGAGGCGCAGGCGCAAATGTGCATCGGGGTCGGGAACGTCGCAGAGCCCTTCCATCGTGCCGCAGAAGTCGCCAGGGAATCCTATGAGGCAGGGCTTGCGACGATCCGCGCAGGAGTTCGCTTTGGCGACGTTGCCGAAGCCATGCAGGAGCCGCTGCGCCGCGCCGGTGCCTGGCACCTGACACCGCACATTCACAGCGTCACGCCACTGACGCTTGTCAGTGCAGTGACCGAGGATCTCGACCCAAGCATCAGCAAGATGTTCAAGCGCGTAGATCAACTACCAGGCACGGGCCTCGACGTCGTCCTCGAGGCTGGAATGGCGCTGGCGCTCGAGCCCAATGCCGCTTTCGGCCGACAGCAGGTCAACATCGGTGGCAACGTGGTCGTTACCGACACAGGTGGCGAGGAACTTAATACGATCTCCAATTACATGCACTTCGTATAGAAGCGCGAGAATACGATCGGCTTCCTGGCTCCAATAAGGCTATCAGCCAGACCTTAGGTACGATATTCACAACACATGCCCGCCTACTCACGGGCATGTGTTGGTTATACTCAGCGCAATGCACTTGGCTCAGCATGAACGGCCGCCTGCCATCCTTCCTATAGCGCCCGCCTTTGTTGTGGCCGGTCGCCGAAATAACCGGTGGCCGATGAGCCAATCGTAGACCAAACTGCAGCGCCCCAGAACCAGCGCCAGTCCGCTGCCGCGAACTTTAAGCACAAGCAATCCAAAACACCCGAAATCCGAAGCTTGGCGACGCATAGAGTTGCACCGCCACTTACCCCTCCTCCTGTCGCACCTGCTATTACTTAGCATCAGCGTGAGCGGACGGTTTACTCTCCGGCCTTGGGCATTCGGTCAGATGCTGACGATGCATACGGACGGCGAAAGAACGCGATGGCGGCCATCGGAGAGTTTAGTCTCTTGATCGGAATTTGATCCGAACGGAGTTCGCGTGGCGGAGATGTCCTATTTGCGAGATGGCGTGGCTGCAGATCATGCCCATTATAGGCGCTCCTTGCAGCCATGATGTTCCCGTACTGAGCTAGTAAAGGGACATTTGCAGTCGAAAGCCTCGCTAATTGAGCAGCCGGCAAAATTCCAAGGCAAAAGGAGATGTGATCGTTGAAGGGAACTCGATCTGTGGATTGGACAAATTTCCACAAACGTCAATTCAGGCGGGCTTGGATTGACATTTAGTAGATTGCGGATCGACAGAGTTCGTTTTGATATCCGAATGCCGAGGCAGGCCAGTCCGGCTCTCACATTCGCCCAAAAGTTGCCTGGTCGGATGTCGCGCTTGCTAGTCCACGCCTCACGAACTCGTGCTGAGGCCAGCCGGCCGCTGCAACTTGCGTAAATTCGCCCTCACGCCAATTTAGCCGAGCCGTGCATTTAATTTGCTCATGACTTCCGTAGAATATTTGCGTTTGTCGATTTGGACACTTTGTACATAATAGCTTTCTGAACTCACTTAATGTGCGGTGTCAAAGCCCGTACATCAAAGTTCTAAAAGCTCTTTGCGGGCAAAAAAAATTGCGGGGCTGCCGGGCATCACCGGAGGTAAAATCCGTAAAAATTGGGGAGAGATATCGAAATGCGAACCTGGATCCATAATAGCCTGTTTTGTTGCACTGCGGCCTCCGCCTTGTGCGCGGCAACCGTTCATGCACAAACTCCAGGGAGCGCATCCTCCCCCACACCGCCCGACTCCGCGCCGAAAAGCATGTCGAGTGCGCCGTCCCAAGGCGGATTGGAGGACATCGTCGTCACTGCCCAGAAGCGCAGCGAAAGGCTTCAGGACGTTCCCGTCTCCGTTACCGCCATTAAGGAGGAGCAACTGGCTTCGATGGGCGTAGCGAGTGCGGTCGATCTGCGGATCGCCGCCCCCTCCTTGAACTCGACTGCCGCTAGTGGGTATATTGCCAACAGCATCCGCGGGGTCGGAACGCTGGCCTTTTCACCTGGCGGCGAGTCCCCTATCGGTCTCTACATCGACGGCGTCTATGTCGCGGCACCGCAGGCGAGCGAACTTTCTCTCAACAACATTTCCTCTGTCGAAGTCCTGAAGGGACCCCAAGGAACCTTGTTTGGCCGAAACGCCACCGGCGGCCTAATCCAGATCACCACGGCCACCCCGAGCGACGTCGCGAAAGGAAAATTGGAAGTCGGCTACGGCAACTTCGATACTTGGACCGGCAAGGCCTATCTGGCCGGCGGCATCGCCGAAGGTTTGGCAGCCGACGTTTCTTTCAGTGGCAGAACACGTGGCAGCATTGGCAGGAACGTTACCAATCCAGACTTCGGTGTGGGAGATGTCCACCACGACATCTCCCTCCGCTCAAAAGTGGTTTGGGTGCCGGGAGATACAACCACGATCACCGCCATTGGCAATTATTGGGACGGCCGTGATACCTTGGGTTACTTCGTGCAAGTACCGGGAAAGCTTCCGGGATTCGCGCAGGCCCCGATCATCAGCACGGACCGCGGATATAATGCCGACTTCAATTTTCCTGACACTCAGAAGGGATGGTCCGCAGGCGGCACGCTGAAGATCGAGCAAGACCTTGGCGGTGCGATGCTCACCAGCACCACCGCTTACCGGAAGGGCGCTCTCCATATCCTGCGGGATCTCGATTACACGTTTCGCGACGTGGCCAGCCTCGACCTCCGCCAAGTTGATCGCCAGTTCAGCCAGGAGTTTCAGATCGGATCAGTCGGCAGTTCTCGCCTCAACTGGACCGCTGGCCTCTTTTACTTCTATTTGAACAGCAGCTACGCTCCTATCGTTATCGATCTTGATAACTTCCCCGATCCGGTTGCTGGCTTCTCAACGGTGACGGTAAATGCCACCACGGTGGCCAAATCCTATGCGGGATATGGCCAGGCATCCTATGAAATACTTGACGACACCCACTTGACGTTCGGCGGTCGCTACACGCGGGAGCGCCGGGAGGAACGCGGAGATCCTGTCAGAGTCGATATCGCGTTTCCCGGCGTGCCCCCGATTATCTTTCCAATCGCGGATCGTCACGATACGGCGAGCAAGTTCACCTATCGCGTCAGCCTGGACCATCGCTTCTCCCCAGACGCCCTCGCTTATGCGTCGTTCAACACCGGTTTTAAAAGTGGCGGCTTCAACATCGGCGCACCCGGCCAGGCGCCGTACGCGCCCGAAAACCTGAAGGCCTATGAAGTGGGTCTGAAGACCGATCTCCTCGATCGTCACCTGCGCATCAACGTTGCTGGCTTCTATTACGACTATAAGAACATCCAGGTCCAAAAGCTCCTCACTTCAGGCATCCTTTTCTTCAACGGGGCTAAAGCGCGCATCTACGGCCTCGATGCGGATTTTACCGCAGCCCTGACCGACGACCTGACCGTAACGGGCGGCATCAACTGGATCGATACGAAGTTCACGGACTTCCCGGTTTGCGACGTATCCAGCCCGGCTGGCGGCACGCCGCTCAACCCCAATGGCGTGTGTACCGGCAATACCATCCCCTTCGCGGCCAAGCTCACTGGAAGTGTCGCAGTCAGCTACACGAAGGAAGTCGCGGGGGGAAAGCTCAACGCCACTACCAATCTATACTACAATAGCGGTTTCGCGTTCGAAGTTGATAATGTTCTACGCCAGCCCCGATATGCGAAGGTCAATGCATCTCTGAAGTGGACGTCACCCAAGGGCTACTCGATCGGCGTCTTCGGCAACAACCTGACCGATCGGCGAACTTCGTTGCTTCAACTTACGCAGCAGAGCGGAAATACAGGCACGACCTACGCCGACCCTCGGACCTACGGCGTAACGTTGGGATTCGATTTTTGATTGTTTGTCGTAACATCCAGGCTGGAATGGATGGCCTGTCTGTCTTCGGGTGAAGTCCATGCCCTCTCGACTGATGATTTCTGGCATGTCTTTGCACGACGTCACGCGCGTCCGTTCGAACGCCTGGATTGAGCATGGCGACGTCCAAGCGGTCGAGAGGATCGCTCGATTTCGTCGAACGAGCACGTCTCCCCGCGCTGGCTGCGGACATAACGCAGACAGTGCTGGGAGACATAGTGTCCAAGATGAAGACTCCCGAATCCCGAGAGATCGTCGCAACGATAGACGGACTTGAGATCACCGACGACCGCGAGCAGCGCTGGCTGAGTAGAGCGCGATAAAGGAGAGCGTCAACATGAGCATTCAGCAAATCAACGTGGGGCCCGGAACCGCTCCGATCGTCTACCGTGCCAGGCTCCGCGATGCGGTCAAGACCGGACGGTTGGCCATCGATGGCGATACGGGGGTGACTTATGTCCTGCGCTACAACGACATCAAGCCCCTGCTCACCGACAAGCGCACGATCGGCGGTGGTCGCGCGTTGTTCGACATGCAGAACGTGCCGGCCGGGCCGCTGCCCGATTGGTTTCACTCGATCATGTTCAGCAACGAAGGGCCCGCACACCATCGCATGCGCCTTCTCGTGCAGAAGGCTTTCACGCCGCGGGCAATCGAGGGGCTGCGGGA
The DNA here is from genome assembly GCF_033795625.1 of Sphingobium sp. Classification (GTDB taxonomy): domain Bacteria; phylum Pseudomonadota; class Alphaproteobacteria; order Sphingomonadales; family Sphingomonadaceae; genus Sphingobium. The sequence goes on from NZ_JARYGI010000017.1 coordinate 34,008, forward strand.
AACGGCCGCGAAGCTCGTCGCGGAACGGCTGGCGCCAATTCGCGAGGCCGGGACGGGCGACCTTATGAAGGCCTTGGCCGATCTGCCGATGCAGATGATGTGTGCGCTGATTGGAGCACCGTCAGAGGATGCGCCTATGCTCATCGATTGGGTGAACGACCTTGGTCCTATCTTCGGGCAGATGACACCTGCCCAGATCGCCGCAGCCTCCGCCGCCATTTCCCAAATGCTTGCGTACAGCATTCAACTACGCAGCGAGCGATTGCACACCCCGGCCTCGGATCTCATGACGGAATTGATTGCAGCTGAAGAGGATGGCGATCGCCTCACGCCAGACGAGACAGCAGCGCTGGTCGCCAATCTGATCATCGGCGGATACGATACCACCGTGAGCCAGATCGGCTGCACGGTGCTGACCATGATCACGCATCCGGAAGCGATGGCCGACGTTGACGCGCATCCAGAGATACTCGATTCAGCCGTCAGCGAATGCTTCCGTTACGAGACAGGCGTTCCGCTGACCTGGCGCGAGGTGATCGAGCCGTTCGAGATTGACGGCACCACCTGCGCGAAGGGATCGGTCCTGTTCGTCAATATGCTGACCGCCAATCGCGACCCTACTGCCTGGCCTGACGCCGATAGCTTCCAGCCCCGCCGCTTCATGGACCCGGATGCCCAGCGACTGATCGCCTTTGGTGGCGGCATGCACCATTGCCTCGGCAGTTGGCTCGCGCGGATGACCATCGGCGAGGTTATCCGGGGCGTATCGGCATTGCGCCCCACTCTCGCAGCCAATCCGGCGGATCTGGAATGGGAGCAGGTGCTGGGGCAGAATCCGAAGCATTTGCCGGTTTTTGTCTAGCGCAATGCGGGACGCAGCCGATCGGGCCTGCAATGAGCCCGGCTAGCTTTGGGTGCAATTTCGTATAATGCCGATCCAATGCAAACAAAGAAGATCGACCGACAAAAGCGGGCGCAAATAGGCGAGGATCGTCGAGCGCGCACGCGGGCTTCCATTCTTCGCGCGGCATTCGAACTACTTGGGCGCCCGGAGGGCCGGTCGAGCCGGATCGACGAAATCTGCCAAGCTGCCAGTGTTTCCCGGGCAACATTCTACAATTACTTCTCGAGTGTCGAGGAGCTGTTTCGCGCAACGGCATTCGCTATCAGTCACGATTTCAACGACGCGGTCCGTGCCGTAGTACGCCGCGTGCCGGGCGGCGCCATTCGGCTTTCTTTCGCGCTGCGCTACTATCTTCATCGGGTCCGGCAAGATGCCGCCTGGGGCTGGGCGATGGTGAACATCAGTGCAGGCGGTCCAATTTTCGGTGAGGAGGCGGCGTGCTATGCTGTCGAGGCAATCGAAGAAGGCCTCGTCACTGAGCAGTTCGCCGTGCCAAATGTCGCGATCGGTTTTGACCTGGTGATGGGATCGGCGCTGTCTGCGATGGCCACCCTGTTGCGCAGTGAGCAGGCCGAAGAATATCCCGAGCTGATGATCGCGCAAATCTTCAGGGGAATGGGTGTTAGCGAGACCATGATCGAAAAGTGCACATTGCCGCCGCTCCCCGACCCGTTCGAATTTATTGCGGCGCATGGCATGGGTTCCGAGCACGATCTGATCGATGCATCGCCATTCCTGGCCCCTTCCCAGAGAGACTGATCGCGCACCACTGCCGAGATATCAAAAAGGCCGCGGCACTTGCGCGCCGCGGCCTTTTTTGAAGCTCTAAGGGTTTAAGCGGTCAGCCCGCCTTGGCAACGCCCTGTTCATCCATAAGCTGCTGCAGTTCGCCTGCCTCGAACATTTCCATCATGATGTCGCTACCGCCGACGAATTCGCCCTTCACGTATAGCTGCGGGATGGTCGGCCAGTCCGAAAACGCCTTGATTCCCTGCCGCACTTCCTGATCCTGCAGCACGTCCACGCTGTCATAATCGACGCCCAGATGCTCGAGGATGGCGATTGCCCGGCTGGAGAAGCCGCACTGCGGAAACAGTGGCGTACCCTTCATGAACAGCACCACGTCGTGGCTTTTCACGATCTCTGAGATGCGCGCTTCGGTGGCTTCGGTCATAATCTAAACTTCCAATGTATAAGCAGGCTATGGCGGCTAATTGGGAACGGCCGTCGTCAGTTGCAAGGCATGAAGCACGCCGCCCATGCGTCCGCCGAGCGCTGCATAGACGGCCTGATGCTGCTTGACGCGACTAACCCCCCGGAAGCTTTCCGAAACGACGCGTGCGGAATAATGGTCACCATCGCCTGCCAGATCGGTGATCTCGACCTGCGCGTCCGGAATGGCGGACCGGATCATTTCGGCAATATCGTCTGCAGCCATGGGCATAATAAGGCTACTTCACTTCCAGCAGCTGGCGCCGCGCAATCACGGCCTGTTCTTCCAACGCGCCGCGCACCGTGGGCTCGTCCGTATCCACTCCGGCCGAAGTGAGGTCGCCCACCACCTTGCGGATCACGTCCTCATCGCCCGCTTCCTCAAACTCCGCCTGCACCACCGACTTGGCATAGGCGTCTGTCTCTTCGGGCGTGAGGCCCATCTTGGCGGCTGCCCATTCCCCCAGCAGCCGATTGCGACGAGCGACGATGCGGAACAACATTTCCTGATCGTGGGCGAACATGTTCTCGAAAGCGCGCTCGCGGTCGTCAAAGGTCGTCATGGACGAAGGGCCTCACTGGCTAAACAAAGATAGGACCACCGAGATAGGCTGTGAAGCCGCGTTAGGCAACGCTCTAAGCCGCTGCGGGCACGATCCACGGCTCCGCGCCGCTGCGCCGGCTCTCGTAGGAGGCAATCGCGTCGCCCCGCGCCATTGTCAGCCCAACCTCGTCCAGCCCGCCCATCAGGCAATGCTTGCGGAACGGATCGATTTCGAACGTCAGCCGGTCCTGGAACGGCGTCGTCACCGTCTGGTGCTCCAGATCGACATGGATCGGATCGGTCCTCGCGACTTCCATCAGCCGGTCGATCGCCTCCTGCGGCAGAACCACTGTCAGAATGCCGTTCTTGAAGGCGTTGCTGGAGAAGATGTCAGAAAAGCTCGGCGCGATGACTGCCTTCACGCCCATGTCATTCAGCGCCCAGGCCGCATGTTCGCGACTGGACCCGCACCCGAAATTGTCCCCCGCAATCAGGATCGGGCTGCCCGCATAGGCCGGGTCGTCGAACACATTGTCCGGATCGGTCCGCAACGCTTCGAAAGCGCCTCTACCAAGCCCCACGCGACTGATGGTTTTCAACCACTTCGCAGCGATGATCATGTCGGTGTCGACATTCTTCACGCCAAACGGATAAGCGCTGCCTTCGATGGTCGTGACTGGCTCCATCAGCGCCCGCCCTTCGCGCTGGTTTCCACAGACTGCGTTTCCGCAGGCGTCTCTTCCGCCCGACCAATGCTTGCCGCCATCACGGCACTGGCCAGCGCGCCCAGCGCCAGCAACCAGAATGCCTTCTTCATTCGACCCGCCCCTTAACTTTCGTTAACCATCAATGCCTTGTCGTCAGTTCGCGCACATCCGTCAACCGTCCCGTGATCGCCGCCGCCGCCGCCATCGCAGGCGAAACCAGATGCGTGCGCGCGCCCGGCCCCTGCCGCCCCATGAAGTTGCGGTTCGATGTGGAGGCGCAGCTTTCCCCCGCAGGCACCTTGTCGGGGTTCATGCCAAGGCAGGCCGAGCAGCCGGGCTCGCGCCATTCGAAGCCAGCCTCGGTAAATATCCGGTCCAGACCTTCGGCTTCCGCCTGTCGCTTGACGAGCCCCGAACCGGGCACCACCAGCGCCTGCTTGATACCGCTGGCGATGTGATGGCCATCCAGCACAGCCGCTGCCGCCCGTAGATCCTCGATCCGGCTGTTGGTGCAGCTGCCGATGAAGATATGCTGCACGCCCACGTCCTGCATCCGCTGCCCGCTCGACAACCCCATGTAATCCAGCGCCGCCCGCGCTGCCGCCCGCTTCGACGCGTCCGCGAAGCTATCGGGATCAGGTACGCTGCCGGTGATCGGCACCACGTCCTCCGGGCTCGTTCCCCAGGTGACGTTGGGCGCGATATCTGCCGCATCCAGGTAGACCGAGGTATCGAACGTCGCACCCTCGTCGCTGCGCAGCGTCCGCCAGTACGCCACCGCCGCATCCCAGGCCGCCCCCTTCGGCGCCATCGGGCGACCCTTGATGTAATCGAAGGTGGCCTCGTCCGGTGCGAACAGGCCCGCGCGCGCGCCGCCCTCGATCGACATATTGGAGACGGTCAGCCGTCCTTCCACACTCATCGCGTCGAAGGTGGAGCCGCGATATTCGATGACATGGCCAGTGCCGCCCGCCGTGCCGATCTTGCCGATGATCGCCAGGATCACGTCCTTTGGACTGACGCCGAAACCCAATGTCCCCTCGACACGCACTTCCATGCTCTTGGATTTCTTGAGCAGCAGCGTCTGCGTCGCCAGTACATGCTCGACTTCGCTCGTGCCGATGCCGAACGCCAGCGCGCCGAGCGCGCCGTGCGCTGCGGTATGGCTGTCGCCGCACACCAATGTCATGCCCGGCAGCGTGAAGCCCTGCTCCGGCCCGACGACATGGACGATGCCCTGTTCCACGTCTGTCGCGCCGATATAGCGGATGCCGAACTCGGGCGCATTGCGCTCCAGCGCCGCAAGCTGCTGCGCGCTCTCCAGATCGGCGATCGGCAGGCGGTTACCCGCCGCATCCACTCGCGCGGTCGTCGGCAGGTTGTGATCGGGCACGGCCAGCGTCAGATCAGGGCGGCGCACCTTGCGCCCGGCAAGCCGCAGCGCCTCGAACGCCTGCGGGCTGGTCACTTCATGAACGAGATGCCGGTCGATATAAATGAGGCAAGTGCCATCATCCTGCTGTTCCACGACATGCGCGTCCCAGATCTTGTCGTATAAAGTGCGTGCCGAAGTATAAGACTGTGTCATGGCCCCTCCCCTAAACCCATCATTGCAATGGTTAAAGAGGAAGGAGCCCTGCGTGTAACAAAATTTCTATCGCTGCCGATAGTCGGCCGTGATCGTCCCGCATGCCGCGAGTTCCGCCTCGTGGCCCGCCTCGCGCCAGCTTTCCGCCAGAGCTTCGGTTTCCCACTGCTGCATGGCAGGCTGCGCGATTACATGATCGACCCATGCCTGCCCCGCCGTTCCGACGTCCAGCCCGTAAGTCCGCACGCGCCACGCGACGGGCGCATAGAACGCATCGACTATCGAAAAGGCCGGGCCGGCGAGCCACGGCCCGCCGAAACGCGACAGGCCCTCCGCCCAAAGCTCCGCGAGCCGCGCCACGTCCTTCTCCAAGCCAGCGGACATTGGCTTCAACGCGACCCGCACGCCGACATTCATGGTGCAATCGTTGCGGAGCGCGGAAAAGCCGCTGTGCATTTCGCTCACTGCTGATTGGGCCCACGCCCGCGCAGCCTCTCCGGCAGGCCAGACGCCATCATGGCGATCCGCAAGGTACAGCGCGATCCCCAGAGAATCCCAGACAGTACGCTCGCCATCGATCAGACATGGCACCGTCCCGGTCGGGGAGAAGGCACGAAACGCTTCGTAATTGCTGTCCGCCGCGAATGGCTCCACGCGATCCACGAAGGGCAGGTCCAGCCCCTTCATCAGCAGCCAAGGTCGCAACGACCAACTTGAGTAGTTCCGGTTTGCCGTGATCAACGTATATGCCATGCGAGTCCCCTTCGCCATCGCCCTAACGGGCTGCTGCTGCCGGGCAAATAGAAAGACCCGCCGCTTTACAAGCTGAGCTTATCGGTGCCCCCTCCCCCGCCGTGGCTGCAAACGCCTTCAGGACCGATGACAGTCTTTCATTTGCACAATTTATCATAGATCAAATGGGCGCCCGTTCGATAAGCGTATGAATGCCTATCGCCGACATCATTGCCCGAGCGTCGGCGGCTGGAGTGCCTTACTCCGCTCGCTGACAGGGGATTGTCATGCCCGACGATCAGGAGGCTTTCGCGCAGCGCAAGGCTGACACCGATTATACGCGAGCCAGCCTTAAACTTCTTGTCGAACGCTCGCAGCTTCTCAGGCAACTCAGCGCTGACCTCATTGCCAAAAGCGGAAGGTTGAAAACGCCGCCCCGTTGACAGTTGCGGTCAGGCAGCCGCCATCAGCCTGTGCCGTTCAAGCCCTGCTGCAAAGCGATCGATCGCGCTATCGAGCGGCCGCAACATGCCCCCTTTGACGCTCGCGAGCCCCGCAAAAGCTGGACGGGGCGCCTGCCAGCCAAGTGCGTCTCCCGGAACGCCGCGAACAAGCGACGGATTACATCCTGTGGCCCTCGCCACCTTTCGGGCGAACTCTGCCCAGGATAGCGTTTCGCCATTGGTGAGATGCCATATCCCTTCTGCCCCGTCGATCAGCAGGTCGAGCGCACTATCGACAAGGTCGGGAACATAAGTCGGCGAAACATGGCTATCGTCGGCGGCATGGAACAACGTCCCTGCTTCCAGCGCGCGGACCGTTGCGACCGCAAAGTTGTAGGCGTCGAATGGCGAGAAGAAGGCTGCCGTGCGAACGATGAGATGTGATCCCTCCAGCGCCAGGATTTCCGCTTCCGCCCTGGCCTTGCTCTGCCCGTATATGCCCAGCGGCGTGGGCACATCCGTCTCGATATAAGGCCGCCCCGCCTGCCCGTCGAACACAAGATCGCTGGAGAAATTCAGCGTCTGGATGCCGCGCCTCGCGCAACTCTGCGCCAGCAGCCGCGCGCCGTGCGTGTTAGCATTGAAACAGCCATCGGGGTCGCTTTGAGCATCGTCCACTCTCACCCACCCTGCCGCATTGACGACGGCCCAGGGTTGATGTGCTTCCAGCGCGCGCCCGATGCTGGTGGCATTCTGGAGGTCGAGATCTTGGCGGCTCGTCAGCACATAGGCGATGTCGCGATGCTCGCATGTGCGCGCAAAGGCCCGGCCGAGGGTACCTGTAGCGCCGCAAATCAGCAGAGGCGCTCGATCGGACTGCCCCTCCGAGGCAGCGGCCAATCTATGCTCATCGAGCGGTGCTGGTCGGGCAACGCTGGGATATTCCAGCCGGATCGGCCGCCGCCACCAGCCCGATCCATCCAGTGCCGGATGACGCGGGGCCCCGGCCGCCAATCCGCGCAGGAGCGGCACCATGGCGGTTGCGCGTGGTGCGCCACCACTCACGTCGAAAGCGCCGGGTTCGTACACGCCGGGCGCAGTCAGCAGCGTGTTCCAGCCCTTGCTGCCCAGGAGCGACCAGCTTGTGACTGCCCGCACATCCACGCCCTCGTCGCGCAATCGGCCCGCAGTATCCCATGCCTCTGCCATCCAGCGCATCTGTTCGTCGCGCGTACATCCGTTGTGGACTTCCGTGACGGCAAGGGGGATGCGGTATCTGCTCCACGCTTCCTTGAGCACGCCCGCCAGCCCCGGCGGCGCGGGATCGAGGACGCGGACACCCTCGATATCCGAATAAGCGACCTCGCCATTTCCGCCCCGCGTGTGGGGCGGGTAACGCTGTACGCGGTGATCCAGGAAGCGTTCGCTGGTGACATAGTGGTTCACGCCGATGATCTGCGGCGGCACCGGCTCGTCCGCCATGCGCTGCAATCGGTCGCCGAAGCCGAAGCGCGTGATACGATGCCACATCGGATGCGCCCTGGTCACTTGTCCGCATAGGAGATCCCAGGTCATCCATCGGCGGAGATTTTCAAACCCGGCCTGCTCACGCAGCGAAGCCGTAGCGAAGGTGCGGCCCAGATCCTCGGTCTGGATGAGCCGTGCATTCGGGTTCACGCGGCGGATGGCCTGCATCGACAGGCGCACGCCGTCGATCTGATTGAGCAACGCCCGCCAGAGTGACTCCTCACTTTTATGATGCGGATACCAGTGGCCATATAGCCCTGAGAACCGCGCGGTCGTCAGCGGCTCATTGACGGGCGTCCAGTCCTCGACCCACGGATAGCGCGCCGCCACCTTGCCCGCATAGCTTGCCAGCCCCCCCGCAAAGCCGTCATCCATCAAATTGGTGTAGCCGGGCCCGCTGCCATGGTGAACCAAACCGCCGATCACACGGATATTCAAGTCTCGGAGCCTCACCATCCGCTGATCGGTCCATTGCCAGTCCAGCACGTCCGGACTGTCGGCAGCGACCTTTTCCCACAATATGGGATAGCGGATCGCGGAGAGGCCAAGACCGGCGAACAGGTCCAGATCTTCGATACGTTCGCCATGTCCGCTGAGCTGCGACTGATCCGAATATTTATCGCCTACCCGATTGATCGTACACTCATGTCCGCCCCAAAGTTCCAACACATCCATGACAGCGCCTCTTCGTTACTCATGAGCAATGAGCCTGCATCCAAGGTGGCGATTTCGGTAGATCTGCGCTCCCAAGGGCTTGCTAACGGATGTTAATTTGCTTCCGCTTTGAAGATGAAGAGGCGGAACACGAGTTATCTCAAGCGGTTGAACAGCTGTTAATCCAACAGCAAGGTGTTCCAATGGAGAAGTCGGCCTCGGATCTGGTTGCAAGCAGCGCAAGCGTAAGTGCCAATATCAGTAGTTTGAACATCGTATGCTTCAGCCATTTGCGATGGAACTTCGTCTTTCAACGTCCCCAACATCTGATGAGCCGATTTGCCCGCGGCGGGCGCGTGATGTTCTGGGAAGAACCTATTTACCAGGACGGCCTGCAGGCTCCCCGGCTACAGCAGGAAACATGCCCGCGAACGGGCGTCCTCGTTCTCACGCCGTACCTGCCCTCGCGTGAGGACACGTCTACCGAGAACCGCATTCTGAAGGGCTTGCTGGACAGCGTGGTCGCCAACGCAGCCGAGCCGCTGGTGCGCTGGTACTACACGCCGATGATGCTGCCGTTCTCCGATCATATCGCCGCCGACTGCGTAGTCTATGACTGTATGGACGAACTGGCGGGCTTCAAGAACGCGCCGCCTGAACTGCTCTCGCTCGAGCAGCGCCTGTTCCGCGACGCCGATATCGTGTTCACGGGCGGCTACAGCCTCTATGAAGCCAAGCGCCAGCGGCACCCCAATATCCACCCCTTCCCTTCAAGCGTCGATGTCGCGCACTTCGCTGCCGCCCGGAAGTCCGCCGCGGAACCCGCCGACATGCAGCACATCCACGGACCGCGCCTGGGCTTCTACGGGGTAGTGGATGAGCGGATGGACCTCGATCTACTCGCTCGGGTGGCCGATGCGCGGCCGGACTGGTCGCTGGTGATCGTGGGACCTGTCGTAAAGATCAGCCATGATGACCTGCCGCAGCGGTCGAACCTCCACTTCCTCGGCGGGAAAAGCTATGACGAGCTTCCCGAATATCTGCGCACCTGGGACGTAGCCCTGATGCCCTTCGCCATCAACGAGGCGACGCGCTTCATCAGCCCTACCAAGACGCCGGAATATCTCGCGGCAGGCCGCCCTGTGGTCTCCACGCCCATCACCGATGTCGTGCGCCACTATGGCGAAGTTGCGGCCGTGCATATCGCCGACGGTGCGGAAGCCTTCGTTCGGGCCTGCGAAGAGGCTCTGCAACAAGCCGAAGATGTCGAAAGCTGGCGCCCGCAAGTCGATGAAATGCTCCAGCAGAACAGCTGGGACAATGTTTTCGCGCGCATGTCCGGCATGATCACCAACATCGTCGATCGCAGCGCATCGGTGCAGCCGATCGTTTCCCCCACCAAATGGCCCCGGCACCAGCCGCGCAAGTACGACGTGATGGTCGTCGGTGCAGGCTTCGCCGGAGCGGTGATGGCGGAACGGCTGGCGTCGCAATCGGGCAAGAAGGTGCTCGTGGTCGACCGCCGTCCGCATGTCGCCGGCAATGCCTTCGACAAGCTCGACGACGCCGGGGTCCTGATCCATCAATATGGCCCGCATATCTTCCACACCAACTCGGAAGATATCTTCGCCTATCTGTCTCGCTTCACCAAATGGCGGCCCTACGAACATCGCGTCCTTGCCGAAGTGGACGGCATGCAGGTACCGATGCCGATCAACCGCAAGACGTTGAACATGCTGTACGGGCTCGACCTCCAGACGGACGAAGACGCCGCGGCCTTCCTCGCCGGCAGGGCTGAGCCTGTCGATGTCGTCCGCACGTCCGCCGATGTCGTGATCTCGGCCGTCGGCCGCGATCTCTACGAGAAGTTCTTCCAGGGCTATACCCGCAAGCAGTGGGGCCTCGACCCGTCGGAACTGGACAAGTCGGTGACATCACGGGTGCCTACGCGGACGAACCTGGACGACCGCTATTTCGGCGACAAGTTCCAGGCGATGCCGCTGGATGGCTATACGCGGATGTTCGAGAACATGCTCGATCATCCCAATATCGACCTGCTGCTGGGCGTAGACTACACCGAGGCGCGTGCGGCCTATCCTCACGATCATCTGGTCTTCACCGGGCCGATCGACGAGTATTTCGGCTATCGCTACGGCAAGCTTCCCTACCGCTCGCTCCAGTTCAAGCATGAGACGCTGGATCAGCCATGGCTTCAGGACGTCGCAGTAGTGAACTATCCCTCGCAGGACGTTCCCTATACGCGCATCACCGAATACAAGCATCTCACGGGCCAGGAACACGGCAGGACAAGTATAACCTTCGAGTATCCGGCCGCAGAGGGCGACCCTTATTATCCGATCCCGCGCGAAGAGAACCAGGCGCTGTTCAAACGCTACGAGGCGCTGGCGCTGGCGCAGCAGGACGTGACGTTCGTCGGACGCCTCGCCACCTACCGTTACTATAATATGGATCAGGTGGTCGGTCAGGCGCTCGCGACCTATCGGCGTCTTGCGCCTACGCTAGGCAAGCCGGAGAAAACCAGCATCGCGCAGAGCAAATATGCGGCTCCGTCAAGCAGCACGGCGACGGCGCAGGCACAGGTAGCCTGAGCCTATCCGCGAGCGGCAAATCTCGACGCTGCTTCAGGGCAGCGTCGAAAGGCAGGATTGCTATGACACGTAATGTCTTCGCCACCGGAGCAGTCGCCTTCGCAATGCTTTGCATGCAGGGCTGCAACTCCGAAACGTCGGGCACGCAGAACGCAGCCACCAACGGTTCTGCGGTCGTGGTGGGCGACGAGGCGCCTTCTGCTCCCAGTCAGGCGCCCGTTCCGGTGAGTGGCAGTGGCCAAGTGCCGCCAAATGCAAACGGCAATGAGGCGAGCGGCAGTCCGGCTGGCAACGATCAGACAGGCGAATAACGCCTCGGCGAAGTCAGTGTGTCGATTGCGAGACTTGGCTCCTGCTCCAGTCCCCGTTGGTCGATGAGAGATCGGGCACTCTGACTTCTATGCTGCACTCCAGCCCATTCTCCCTGAATCGGTAGGTGGTATGCGCGCCAAGCTGATACGGCAGCGCGCGCTCGATGAGTTCCCGGCCGTAGCCAAACCGCGCCGACGCGCCGTTATCTTCGAACGGCACGTTCGCTACTCCCGTCTCCCGCCAGTGAACCGCAAGCCGGGGGTCGCCCTTGTCCGCATCCACCACATCCCAATTGACGCACAGATGGCCATCGGGTGACGACAGCGCTCCATATTTCACGGCGTTGGTGGCAAGTTCGTGGAGGGCGAGCGCGAACGTCTGGATTGTAGAGGATCGCAGCAAGATGCCTTCCTGGCCGGAAAGCGTGATCTGGGCGGCATTGCCATTGTCGTCGAGCGAGGCATGGGCCGAAAGTTCCTCTTTCAGCAATTTGTCGAAGGCGATCCGCGTCCCGGCCGCGCGGTTGGACAACAGGCCCTGAACGCGCGCCAGCGCCTGCATCCGGTCGCCGATGCGGACAGTGAAGTCCTTGAAATTGGCTGAACTTTTTAGCGTCTTGGTGATTACCGCCTGCATCACGGCCATCAGGTTGCGGGTGCGGTGCTGCAGTTCGGACACCAGCACTGTCTGTTCATTCTGCAGGCTGACGAGGTCGTCGATGTCGGTCGAGGTACCAAGCCATTCCAGGACAGCGCCCTGCTCGTCCCGCACCGGCAGCGCTCGCGTTTGAAAATAGCGATATCGTCCCTCGGCTTGAGAGAAAATGCGGCCTTCGAACGCCAGCTTTCCGCTATCCGCAGAATTTGCCCACGCTGCCATGGCGATGGCCCTGTCGTCCGGATGGAAGGCCACCAGCCATCCTTCCTCCAGGCTCTGTTCCAGGCTCTGCGCGGTCGTTGCTTGCCACTGCCGGCTCGACCACGTCCACCGCCCCCTATCCGCCGATCGCCAGACGAGTTGCGGCATGCCACCGATCAGGGTGCTCAAACGCGCTTCGCTCTGTTGCAGGGCTTCCAGACTGACACGCTGATCGTGCATATCCATGGCCGCCCCGAACCACTGCACGATCTGCCCACGATCGTCGTGCATGGGCTCGATCCTCGCCAGGAACCAGCGGGCTCGACCGTTTTTATCAAGCAACCGATGCTCCTGCTGAAAGGCTGACCCTTCAGCGCGAGCGCGAGCAAATGCTGCCGCTGCTGCCTCCCGGTCATCCTCATGCAGAACCGACAGCCATCCCGCGCCGAGTATCTCATCGACGTTTCGGCCCGTCAGGTCGCTCCATCGCCGGTTCGCCCAGTTCATATATCCTATCGTGTCGGTTCGCCACAGGAGATCGGGAACCACGTTCGCCACCGCCTGCAACGCAGTCTCGCTGCGGCGGAGCGTGGCATTGGCGTCGGCGATTTCCCGCGTGCGGGCGGCGACCCGCTCCTCAAGCTGTGTATTGAATAGCTGGAGACTGCTGTTGGCCTGCTCGAGATCCTCGGTAAGCGCCTGCAGTTCCTCGAAGGCTACCCGCAGTTCCTCTTCGGTCTCACTCCGGGATTCGCCGCCGACTTCCCGATCGGCATCTCCGGCAGGATGAGAGCTCAATGCCCTTGTTGCTGCTTGAAGCTCCCTTGCCAATACGACCGTACGGCCAAGAAGCCGGTCACGATCCTCGGAAATGCGTGCGTTATCTTCGAGAGCGGACTCCAACTGCATCCGTAGTTGCTCATTCTCGTCAATGAGCCGAAGTTCGCTGTAGGGAGTTGAGGCGTTATGATTCACGTTGTCATCCAATTGCCACCATCTCTCATACAACGAATGAGAACCCGCCGATTCGCAGCAGTTACCCACTTATGTTGATACGATACTGATTCTTCAGCCATATCAGGTACGTAATGGAACCGTCCAAGATCATCGTTATCGGCTCTTCTGCAGGAGGAGTCGACGCCTTACAGCGGCTTTGTGCCCGGTTGCCGCGCGATTTCGCCGGAGCCATATGCGTTGCGCAGCATATCGCGCCCTCCGCTCGCAGCGTGCTGGCCGAATTGCTTAACCGCGCGGGGCCCTTGCCTGCAAGTTCGCCGCGCGATGGCGATCCCATCGAACCGGGACGCATTTATGTGGGCTCGCCCGATCACCACATTCTCGTCCGGCCCGGACGCATCCTCATGCGGCGGGGCCCGCACGAGAACCGGACGCGGCCAGCGGCAAACGCCCTGTTCCGCTCGGCCGCGCTTGCCTATGGCGCGCGGGCGGTCGGCGTGGTGCTTACCGGCTTGCTGGACGACGGAACGGAAGGGCTGATCGCCATCAAGGCTGCAGGCGGGATTTCCGTCGTACAGGACCCGGAGGACGCGGAATGGCCCTCCATGCCCCGCAACGCGCTTTCGCGTGATCATGTCGATTATTCGGTGCCCTTGACGGAAATACCCGGCCTCTTGAGCGTACTTGTCGGACAGCCGGCAGGCCCTGATCTGCCGCTGCCGCCGGAGTATACGATCGAGGATAAAATAGCCGCGCAGGACTTTGCTGTCATGGATCAGGACGTCACCACACCCGGAAGCCCGAGCCATATTTCCTGTCCCGATTGTGGAGGCGTCCTCAACCAGATCGATGTGCAGGATGAAATCCGGTTCCGCTGCCAGATAGGCCATGCGTTCACGCCGCTGGGCCTGGCGGCCGCCCAGAGCGAAGAGCTGGAACGCGCTCTGTCGATAGCCGTGCGCACGCACCGGGACAGGCTGAAACTTTTCGACCAGATGCGGGAGAGCGCCCGCGCGCGGAAATTATCCCATGCAGAGGCGCGGTGGACCAATGCAGCGGAAGAAGCCGGTCACATGATCCGCGTGCTCGACGACGCTATCTCGACCTTGAACAAGCCGATGGCTGACGGAGAGGCCTGAGGCCGCTGGCCGCGGCCTCCCCATTCGGCGCAGATCAGGCCACCGGCTCGGCGAGCTTTTCATCGCGGAGTTTCTGAAAGAGCAATACCGATCCCAGGTTGACGCCATTTTCCGACACCAAGCCGGAAATAATCACGCGGCACTTGATGGGGCGGCCGCGCCGATCCACGCCCTCCAGAACCTGTTCGACCTGATCGATGCTGTGCGTCTCCACTTCTCCAAGCCCCTCGAAAAGACCGTCGATCGGAATGCCGATTTCCAGGCTCTCGATGCTGGTGCCAAGCACCTCTTCCTTGCGCAGTCCCCAGGTTCTCTCACTCCAGCGGTTCCAGCTGCGAATCTTCCGCCCCTCGTCCAGGACGATGATGCCGCCGTCCATGCTGCGCAGCACGGCTTCGAGGTAGAGGCGGAAGTTGACGGCCTGTTCGGCCTGCCGGCGAAGCTCCTCGTTGATCGATTCCATCTCCTCGTTGCTGGACCGCGCCTCTTCGTTCAGCGTTTCGAGTTCTTCATTGGTGGACTGGAGTTCCTCGTTGGTCGTCTCCAGCTCCTCGTTCGTTGATTGCAACTCCTCGTTCGTCGTTTCGAGTTCCTCGTTCGCCGACTGAAGTTCCTCGATCGAATTTTCGAGATTTTCCTGCGCCGCCTCCAGCTCGCGATGCAGCATATGGACCGCAGTGGTGTCGGTGAAGCAAAGCAGGACAGCGTGTACGGTGCCGTCCGGTCGCTGAAGCGGCTTTGCATCGATGGTGAGTTGCAGCACCTCGCTCTGGCTGAGGCGATATTCCTGATCTTCCACCTTTATGCTGCGGCGGGTGCGAAACACCTCCTCGATCGGTCCGCGCAGCTCCATCGGACGGTAGGAAATGGGGAGATCCAGAAAAGGCCGCCCGATATCTGCCGGGCCGACACCCAGAAGCTCGCGGGCGGACAGGTTGGCCAACGCGACGGCGCCATCTTCATCGACCGCCAGCATGGCCGTGCCCGCCTGGTCGAGCGCAGCTTCCAGCAACGCCGCGGAAGGGATGTGCGTGTCGACCCTTGCGTCCCGGCTTGCGCCGAAGCGGCCGGTAATATGCCGCCGCGCGCCTTGGCGAACCTTCGTGAAGATGCGGTGCTTCATGTCCACAGGCCGGAAAAGCGGCGAACGGGCGAGTTGCGTCTCCGCCTTGCCCAGAAACAGGCAGCCTTCCGGATTCAGCGCATAATGCAGCCGCGGCAGCACGATGGCCTGCGTCTCCGCCTCCAGATAGATCAGCAGATTGCGACACAACAGCAAGTCGATTCGGGATATCGGCGCATCCCGCACGATGTTGTGACGGCCGAAGATCACGCATTTGCGCAGCTCCCGCTCGAACACATAATGGTTGTTCGTCCGCTCGAAATATTTCTCCAGAAACGGCGCCGGCACATTATCGACCTCGCGCGGCAGATACGTCGCAAGCCGCGCCGCCCGCAGCGCCTCTTCATCAAGGTCCGTGGCATACACCTTCACGCGCCTGCAGAAGTCCGCAGCGCCTAGCTGCTCGGCCAGAAGCATGGCTATCGAATAAGGCTCCGCGCCCGAAGCGCAGCCGACGCTCCATATCCGTATAGGAAGATCACCCTCGCATCGGGCGATGATCGCGGGGAGCACTTCGTCCTTCAGAACCTCCCATGCCTCAGGATCGCGGAAGAACGACGTCACGTTTATCAGAACGGTGTTCAGCAAGTTTTCGAACTCGCTGGGGTCGGCTTCGAGAATAGCCTGATACTGGCCGAAGCTCTCAACGCTCACCGCCTCCATGCGAAGCGCGATCCGGCGCTTCAGGCTGGTGCGCTTGTACCCGCGGAAATCCATTCCCCGGCTTTGCTGAATATACTGGAGTAAAGCTTCGAACTCAGTGTCGGCTACGCTTTTTTGAACCATCATATCCCCGCTGACGACCCTTAACGCTGCGACATCAGGGCGATAGGCTATTCGTCTGCTATTTACGCGTCCCCTTACAGCTGACGCAATGGCTCCTAATACCAAAGAAGGAAAATCCTTTGGCTGATCGGGAGCCACCTCAAGAATACCGGAACCAATCCTTCCGACGCGTACTGATCCCGTGCAGCCCAATGATGCAGATTTCCCGCAGATAATGCCAAGTCCTCTCACCAGCCCTTTGTCCCCGCTGCGCCAGGTGCTGGCATCACAGGTCCGCGCCGTCTTCAACGACAACAGGCGGGGTGAGCAACCCGTGCAGCGATCGGCGCAGGCGCTGTATCGGCCCTCCTCGGTCATCTGGCGGGTTCATGGCGACGTCACCACGATGATGGTCGGCGGCATCGCAGCGCTCCTGCTCCAGATGCTGTATCCCGCCGCGCTGGCAGGCATATGGGACCACTCGAACTTCCGCACCGACATGCTGGGGCGCCTGCGCAGGACGGCGCGGTTCATCGCGGAGACGACCTATGCGGACGAGGCCGTCGCATGGCGCGCGATCGACCGGGTACGTGCTGTCCATGCGCGTGTCTCCGGCACTTTGCCGGACGGCAGCACCTATCGGGCCGACGACCCGCATCTTCTCGCCTGGGTCCATGTCTGCGAAGCCATGTGTTTCCTCGACGCATGGCGGCGCTACGCCGAACCCGGCATGAGCCGCGCCGATCAGGACGCCTACTTCGAAGAGTTCGCCGTCATCGCCCACGCACTCGACGCCGACCCTGTGCCCGAAACGCGGGCGCAGGCGGAAGCGCTGATGACGCAGTTCAGGCCGGAACTGCGGGGCGACGCACGCACGCGAGAAGTCGCCCGGCTCATCCTGAGTCCTCCCGGCACAACCCTTACCGCCATGCCCGTGCAGGAAGTCGTCATGCAGGCCGCCGTCGATCTTCTCCCCGACTGGGCACGGAAGCAGCATCGGCTTCCCGGCCCCGGCATTGGCAAGGTCGCCATACGCGGCTCGACATTCCTGCTCGCCCGCTCCCTGCGCTGGGCATTGGGGGCACGTCGTTGAAAGGCAAGCAAAGTTGATTTTGATTACCCGCTTTGAGGCCCCTCCTTCTTATCCTCCATTAGCGTGATCTCAGCTTTCTTGGACTTCCGGTGGAACGGGGTCCGCACGCGCACGTTCCTTAACTGACGGAACAGATCACCACATGATCGAGAGGAGATTGCAATGCGAGGATTGATCAAGCTGGGGCTTTTGACCGGCCTCGGCGTATTTGCCTATAACAGCTATACGCAAGCCGCTCAGGCCCGGACGAAGGACGACCGTGGCCCAACGGGTTCTTCCGGCGTCGTGCGCAATGCCGGTCCCGAAGAACAGAACGGCATAGCCAATGACGACTGGGACACCGTCGATCAGCAGGTGGACGAAAGCTTCCCCGCCAGCGATCCCCCCGGAAACTACTGAGCGGTACGATCAGGGGGAGGCGGGCACCATCTTGTACGCCTCCCCCTGATCGGCCGTGCGAAACACGATGCTGGTTACGAATGACTGGAATGTTCTCGCGCTGCGCCTCGGCGCGGCAACCCTGGTAGGGCTTGTACTCGGACTGGACCGGGAACTGCGTGGCCGCGATGCTGGCTTGCGGACCCATGCGCTCGTCGCGCTCAGCTCCGCTTTGATCACCATTTCCTCGTTGCTGGTTTACGAAGCGACCAAGGACGAGGGATCAAGAGCGGACCCGTTGCGCGTCATCCAGGGCATCGCACAGGCCATCGGCTTCATTGCGGCGGGGCTCATCTTCGTCCACCGCGGCGACGTCCGGAACCTTACGACCGCCGCCAATCTTTGGATGGCTGCCGCAGCGGGCATCGTCGCGGGCCTGGGCCAATTCCGCCTGCTGCTGTGCGCCTGCGTCCTGACGCTGGGACTGTTGCTCTCCGAGAAACTGCTTCCCAAGCGCTGGCGGATGAAACGTGAGCCTTACCGTTCCACTCCACCAGAAGTTTAAGGCTAACGCGCATCAATTTCGTTGCGAGTCGTTAGCAAGGAACATCCAGTGCCTTTGCAGGCTTCTACAAGGAAACTGCCGAGGAGCACGACTATGGCCGACCCCCAGTACAAAGACGCAATCGCACTGCTGAAAGCAGATCACCGCGCTGTCGAAGAGCTTTTCGAAAAGTTCGAAGAGACCAAGGCCAACGCCAAGAAGCAAAGCATCGCACACGAGATCTGCACCGAACTCAAGATCCATACGATGATCGAGGAGGAGATCTTCTATCCCGCTTTCCGCGGCAAGATCGAGGACGACACGCTGGACGAAGCCTATGTCGAACATGATGGCGCGAAGATCCTGATCAACGACATCGAAGCCGGCTCTCCGGACGATGATTTCTATGACGCCAAGGTCAAGGTGCTCTCCGAAGAGATCAAGCATCACGTACACGAGGAAGAAATGCCCTCCGAAGGCATGTTCGCGCAATGTCGCAAGACCGACGTCGATCTTGTCGCACTTGGCGAGCAGATGGCGGCACGGAAAACGGAACTCAAGGCGCAGGCCAAGAGCGAGGGACTTCCCCCCGCTACGCCGCACGCCGTAAACCTGGTATCCGCCTGATCCTCGGCCCGTCGCGCTTCGGCGTGACGGGCTATTCCGCCATGAGTCGCGGTATCTCGATCAGCAGATCGCGCGCAAGGAAGCCCATCGGCCCGATCGTCTTTTCGACGCGCAGGCCCGCTTCGCCATGCAGCCATACGCCCCATGCCGCTGCAACCAGCGGCTCCGCGCCCCGCGCCATCAGACCGCCGATCACGCCTGCAAGAACGTCACCGGACCCGCCCGTCGCCAGCCCCGTGCAATCGCTGGAGTAACCCAGGCTCGCGCCATCCGGTGTCACGATGACGGTCGCGGAGCTTTTCAGCACCACCAGCCCGCCATAGTCCTGCGCCACCTGCCGCGCGATCCCTTCAGGATCAGCCTCGATTTCTTCGACATCGCGGCCGGTCAGAGCCGACATTTCCCCAAAATGCGGCGTCATCACAACGCGGCCCTGATGCCTTGCCGTCAGCTCGGCGAGCCCCGCGGCCCCGGCGATCGCCGCCGCGTCCAGCACTATCGCCCGCTCCGTATGCGGCTCCTCCAGAAGCGCGCGCAGCAAGGCAGAAACGGTGTCGCCACGACCCATGCCCGGCCCGAAGATCATCGTGTCGCAACGGCCAAGCGACTCAATCAATGTCTCGCTGGCGCTGGCGGCGATCTCGCCATCGTCATCACCGGGAAGAGCGATCATGGCAGCTTCGGGGACCAGCACGCCCAGCGCCATGGCCACCGATCGCACCGTCGCCATCTGCAACTTGCCCGCGCCTGCCCGCAAGGCGGCCTCCCCGGTCAGCCGCAACGCTCCGGGCACGAACTCCGCGCCGCCGGCGATCAGGACCCGTCCGCGGCTGTTTTTGTCGGTTCCGGGACCATGAGAGGGCAGCGGATGCGAGGCAAGCCAGTCCCGGTCGATCGTCTGCGTCATCCGCGAGAGGCCACTATGGGTTCAGGCTCACGCGTGACCGGCGCATCCTCCTTCTCCATCGGCGCAGTCACATTGTATCGCGTCAGCTTCAACCCTCCGGCCCGTCCGACACTGGCGTCGAACTCATATTCGGTGATGGCGCAATTGGCCACATCGGCCTGCTTGTCGATGCCCAGGATCTGCTGCTCGTTCATATTCTCGATGACATAGCGCATGCACAGCACCACGACCTGGTGCGCGACGATCAGCACCCGGCGGTCCGCATAATGCAGCGATATCGTGTCCATCACGGCGCGCAGGCGGAAAATGACGTCGCACCAGCTTTCGCCGCCCGGCGGCCGATGATAGAATTTGCCGAGCAGCTTCCGGAACTCCGCCTGATCGGGGAAGGTCTTGCCGATGCCCCGCGTCGTCAGCCCATCCAGTATCCCGAATTCCTTTTCCCGCAGCCGCTCGTCCAGGCAGATCGAGACATCGGAGGCCGCCCCGCCTGCATCCCGGAACAAATTGGCCGTCTGCATCGCCCGCAAATAGGGCGACGTCAGGATGATGTCCGGCCGCGCACCTTCCTCGCCCTGCGCGAACCAGTGCCCCAGCGCCCGCGCCTGCTCCTCGCCCAGCGCGCTCAGCGGCACATCGACGTCGCGCCCCTCAAGCCCGATGCGGTCGAGCTTCGCCTCGTCGGCGGCGTCGCGCGCCACATTGCCCGCGCTTTGCCCGTGCCGCACGATCCAAAGACGTTCGGGCCAGCGGGCAAGCCGGGTCGGTGCGTCAGCCATTGACGATAGTGCCGCCATTGGGATGCAGGACCTGCCCAGACATATAGCTGGCATCGTCGCAGGCCAGGAACAGGAAGCTCGGCGCGACCTCGTTCGGTTGCCCCGGCCGGCCCATCGGCGTGCTCTCGCCGAAATGCTCCAGCTTCTCCGGCGTCGCGCCGCCCATCGGATTGAGCGGTGTCCAGATCGGCCCCGGCGCGACGGCATTCACGCGGATGCCATCCTCGATCAGATTTTCCGACAGGCTGCGCGTAAAGGCGGTTATCGCGCCCTTGGTGCTGGAGTAATCCAGCAATTCCTTCGACCCCTGATACATGGTGACGCTGGTGCAGTTCACGATCGCCGCCCCGCTCTTCAGATGCGCGCGCGCAGCCTGCGTCATGAAGAACATGCCGAAAATGTTGGTCTGAAACGTCCGCCGCAACTGCTCTTCGGTGATGTCGCGAATATCCTTGTCCGGATGCTGTTCGCCCGCATTGTTGACCAGCACGTCCAGCCGCCCGAAGCGCTCGATCACCTTGGCGACGGCATCCTTGCAGAACGCCGCATCGCCAACATCTCCCGCGATCGTCAGCGCCGAACGCCCCTCGCCCTCCACGATCTCCGCCGTCTTTTTCGCGTCATCATGCTCGCACAGGTACAGGATGGCGACATCCGCCCCCTCCCGCGCGAACAGCGCCGCGACGGCCCTGCCGATGCCGCTGTCGGCCCCGGTGATCAGCGCCACCTTGTCCTTCAGCCGCCCGGACCCCGGATAGCGCGGGGTCCAGTCGGGCTTGGGCTCCAGTTCGGATTCATGTCCCGGAAGAGCGTCTTCGTGAATCATGCTTTCGGTGGTCATGCCGATCTCCTGAGCGTCTAGCGCACGGTGACTTCAGTCGCCCCGGCATCCCGGAACGCCTTGTCCACTGCCGCATCCTCATCTTCGTTCACATCGACCGAGACATTCAGCGCACCATTATAGGCCGCACCCTCCGCGTCGGCGTCCGTGCCAGGGTGCCCGCTTTCGGCATCCGCGCCGGTCACGCTGTCGCCTGCGCTGTTCTGGCTGGAGGCCGGCTCGATGAAGATGTCGCTCCGCTCCAGCCCGTAATCCTGCACCAGATGCTCGACGGCGATCTCCACCTCGCGGCGTGTCGGAAAGGTGCCGATGATCGTCTTGCCCATGTTTCGCTACCTCGTTGCCATGTCACGCAACAGCGCATGACCCGCCCGAGGGTTCCGCAGCATCAGCGCGGGGAGATCGCCTCCAGCGCCGCGGAAACATGCTCGCGCCGTTCGGGATCGCGCGTGATTTCCAGCATCGCGCTCAGGCTCCGGCGCGCGCCGTCGACATCCCGCGCCACCAACTGAAGGCGGGCAAGCTCCCACCAGCCGTGCCCGTTTTCCGGCGCGACACGCGTCATCCGCTGATACAGGGTCGTGGCGCGCGCAGTGTCGCCCTCCTGTTCCGCGCGCGATGCCTGATTGAGCAGCAACCGCACCAGCACAGCGCGGTTGGACATCGGCGCGACATGATGCGGCTGAACGCCTGAAGTCGGCCCGAGGGCATGCGCGAGGAGCACAAGCAACTGCTGATGCGTGACGACTTTCCCATTGCTGAATGGGTCGATCAAGGTCGCGGGCGATGCGCCGACGCTGACGAGCACATGCCCCGGCGTATTGAGCGCCTGTGCCGTCCATCCTATGCGCCGGGCCGCCGCCACATAGAGAATGGACAGGCTGATCGGCAATCCCCGCCGTCTGTCGAGCACGCGGATCATGTCGGCGTTGAGCGGCGCATCATAGGTTTCGGCGTCGCCGCTGAACCCGAACCTGCGCGCGAACACATCGGCCAGCGCTTCGCTCTGCTCATCGGAATTGCGCGCGTTTTCGCCAGCATCGGCGACAGCCGTGCCGATCTCGCTCAGCAGGTCCACATAACGACGTATATCGACGCCGTCATGATCCGCCGCACTGAGGGTAAGCGCTGCAAGGTCGAGTTCGATATCTTCCTCGTCCATCAGGCCAAGAGCGGTGATGTCCATGATCATGGTACGGAGACGGTTTACGGCCGTTTCCGTTCCCATCTAAACACCACCGCCCCGATAAGCCCTCGTATGTCTATTTGCGTTGCCCCGGTTGCGGGCCAGTCACCCGGAAGCGGCTATCGTTGTTGATGATCGCACTTCCGAAAATTGCGGCCGCGGCCTGCAATGTGGATGCGGAGGGCGTGCGGAAGGGCTGTGCAGGACGGCGTGGTTCGACAGGCATGGTATATCCTTTCCCGCGATCGACGCGGAGATTTGGCAAAACAGCTAGTGGGAGGATCCCACATGTGACTTCGGCGCGCCTGCGGTCAGGCAGAAGAATAGTGAGAGCGCATCGTTTCATCCCCATGGTTGAAGGGGGAACACGATCCCTGGCGTGGTCGCCCGGGCACCGTGCGCTTTAGCCGTTGGTAACGCGGAGCAAGCTGCATCCCTATCAAAAGCCGCGGGTCTATCGGGGCATGGGAGCCCGAACGTACCGACCAGTCACGTTCTTATCTCTACCTATACGATGGAGATTAGCCAGTCATGCAAGTTTTGCTTTTAATCGAGCAACATCCAGTGCCTGCACAAGGCGATCGCTCCACAGCGCCTGGCCCTCCACATCACCGACAAGATCCTGCCGCATCTCCAGTTCGGCATAAGGCAGCCGTGCTGCAAAGGCGTGGAGCGGCACAGTGTAATCCGTCGAATCCATCTGGTAGGGCTGATTGTCCCCGACCGGCCCATCCACCGCCTGGTCGAGCGCCTGAAGCAACGCCCGCGCGAATATCGTGTCGCCCTCGCTATACAACACCCCGATTTCCCATGGCCGCGACTGCCCGTCCATCGACGGCGTAAAGCTGTGCAACGATATCAGGATCGTTTCCCGCCCCAGCGCCGTCCGGTCTTCCAGCACCTTCGCGATAGCCCGATGATATGGCGCATGAATCGCACCGATCCGCTCCTCTCGCGCCCGCGCATCCAGCAGCGCATTGCGAGGCACGACCGTTCCATCGGAAACCTCGACAATCGCCTCGGCGGAAACCGGATCACGATTGCAATCGACGACGAGCCGCGAGTAGCTCTGATGCACGAATGCCGCATCCAGCCGGGCCGCCAGCCGCTCCCCGATCTCGCGCACGCCGATGTCCCAGGCGATGTGCCTCTGGCGATCCGCCTCCGACACGCCTAGATTTCCCAGTTTGCGGGGGATCGCATTTCCGGCATGATCCCCCAGCAGAAGGAACGGGGAACGGCCCCCCGCGTTCAACAGTTTCGCCGGTTCGGAGTCGTAATGACCAAGCAGTTCGCCGTTTTCGTCAGTTATGCGCATCAAGACAGCACTCCATGCCCCTGCTGACCATCAAACACGTCACGGAATATAGCTACCGGCAACCTGTTTCCTTTGGTGAGCATCGGATCATGATGCGGCCGCGCGAAAGTTTCGACCAGAAGCTTATCGAAGCCAAGCTCGAAATCCAGCCCGAACCGCGCGAGTTGCGCTGGCTTCATGACGTGTTCGGCAATTCCGTCGCCATCGCCCTGTTCGATCGTCGCGCCAAATTGCTCAAGGTGACCAGCCAGTTCACGCTGGATCACGCGCCGCTCGCGCAGGGGCAAGTGGATGTCGAGGATTATGCGCGCCTCTTTCCCTTCACCTATTCCTCCGAAGACATGCCCGACCTGCTCCGCTCCATCGAGCGTCAGCATCATGATCCGACGCGTATCGTCGATAACTGGGCGCGCAACTTCGTCAATGATGACGGGCCGACCGACACGGTGGGCTTGCTCACCGAGATGGCGACCAGCATCAAGCGCGACTTCACTTACGTCCCGCGTCAGGAAAAAGGCACGCAGACGCCGATAGAAACGCTCGCCGCGCGCCAGGGCACCTGCCGCGACTTCGCGGTGCTGATGATCGAAGCGGTGCGCGCCCTTGGCTTCGCGGCGCGCTTCGTCTCCGGCTATGTCTATAATCCATCGGCATCGGAGGGTCGGGTGGGCGGCGGCAACACCCATGCCTGGGTGCGCATTTTCCTGCCCGGCTCCGGCTGGGTGGAGTTCGATCCGACCAACGGCATCGTCGGCAATCGCGGCCTGATCCGCGTCGCGGTTGCGCGCGATCCGTATCAGGCAATTCCGTTATCGGGCACGTGGTCGGGCTTTCCCGCCAGTTTCCTGGACATGAGCATCGACATCACTGTCCGCATGGCGGGCAGCGACCTTCTGTCTCACCCCACGCACGGGGCCATCAACAGCCGCTTCGCCACCACCGGGAGCCAATGAATATGCTCATTCGCGCAGGATATGAAATTCGCTTCGAAACCGATCTGCCGACGCCGTTGTTGGCGATGCTCAGCCTCCATCCATCGCGACACAAGGACCTGAAGACGCCGCAGCGGCAGGAAACCCTGCCTGACGTTCCGATCTACAATTACGAGGATATTTTCGGCAACATCTGCACTCGGCTGACGATCCCGAGCGGCGGCGTCACTTTGTCGGCCGATTTCGTCGTGGAGGACAGCGGCCTCGTCGACGAACGCGCGCCCGACGGCCTGCAAATGCCCGTCGAAGCGCTGCCGGACGACATCCTCACTTTCCTTCTGGGCAGCCGGTATTGCGAGACCGACCGGCTGATGGATGTCGCATGGTCGCAATTCGGTAATCTTACTTCCGCCCGCGATCGCGTCGAATCGATCGTCCAATTCGTCCACAACCATATCGAGTTCGGCTATCATCACGCCCGTTCGGACAAGACTGCGTGGAACGCCTATCAGGAGCAGCAGGGCGTCTGCCGCGACTTCGCTCATCTCGCCATAACCCTGTGCCGCTGCATGAACATCCCCGCGCGCTATTGCACCGGATATCTCGGCGATATCGGCATTCCGCCCGTCGATGCGCCGATGGATTTCAGCGCCTGGTTCGACGTCTATATCGACAATGGCTGGTACACCTACGACGCGCGCCATAACCGCCCGCGCATCGGCCGTATCCTGATGGCGCGTGGCCGCGATGCGACCGATACGGCGCTGACGACAGCCTTCGGCCCCACGCGGCTGGTCTCGTTTCAGGTCCACACGGATGAGGTGCAGTCCATTGACTGACAATCCCCTGCTCCGGCCCTGGAACGGACCGCTGGGCCCACCGCCATTCGCAGAACTACGCCCGGAAGATTTCCTGCCCGCGCTGAAGGCCGCCATCGCTCTCCACGAAGGAGAGATCGCGCACATCCGCGACAATCCCGAGCCCCCCGACTTCGCGAACACGATCGAAGCGCTGGAACGCTCCGGCGAGGCGCTCGCCCGCGTCCGCCGCCTGTTCTGGACCGTCTCCTCGGCACAGGCCACCGATGCCATCCGCGCCATAGAAGGCGATATGTCGTCCCTGATGAGCGCCCACGGCACAGCGATCAGCCACGACGCCACACTGTTCAACCGCATCGCTGCCGTCCACGAAGCGCGGCACGACCTGAACCTCACCGGCCCGCAACTGCGACTTATCGAGACCAGCCATGCCGGCTTCCTCCGGGGCGGAGCGGCGCTGGAGGGCGAAGCCAAGACCCGCTTCGCGTACATCGATGCGCGTCTTGCCCAACTCTCGATCCAGTTCGGCCAGAATGTCCTCGCCGCCACTGCCGACTGGACGCTGGACCTTGGCCCCGAAGACCTCGACGGCCTGCCCGAAGCGATGCGTGCCTCCGCCAAGGTGCCGGGCACGCCAGACCGCTACAGTTTCTCGCTCGGCCGCGGAGATTTTGAGGCCTTCCTGACCTTCTCCGCACGGCGCGACCTGCGCGAACGCCTCTGGCGTGCCTTCACGTCACGATGCGATGGCGGCCCACATGACAACTGGCCCGTCATCGCGGAAACGCTGTCACTCCGCCACGAACGCGCCCGCCTGCTCGGCTACTCCGACTACGGCGCTTACGCTCTCGAAGACAGCATGGCCCGCACGCCCGCCGCAGCCAAAGCCCTGCTCGATCAATTGTGGGAACCCGCCAAGAAACGCGCGCACGAGGAAGCCGCCGAACTCCAGGCGCTGATCCAAGAGGATGGCGAGACGTTCACCCTGGCCCCATGGGACTGGCGCTTCTACGCCGAGCGCGTGCGGCGGGACCGCTATGCCATGGACGGCAGCGCGATCCGCTCGCACCTCCGCCTCGACGACGTCCTCAGCGCCGCCTTCGCCACCACAAGCCGCCTCTACGATCTGACGTTCACGCGCCGCGAAGACATAGCCGGCTATCACCCGGACGTGTGGGCATGGGAAGTCGCCACGGGATCAGGTTCCCCAGTCGGCCTTCTCTACACCGATTACCTCGCTCGCCCGGAAAAGCATGGCGGCGCATGGATGGGCAGCCTGCGCGTGCAGGAGAAGCTGGACGGCGACACACGCCCCATCGTCTATCTCGTCGCCAACTTCCCGCCCGCCCCGCCGCCCGACCTCGGCGCGACGCGCCTCTCGGTCGATGAAGCACGCACGCTCTTCCACGAATTCGGCCACGCCCTCCACGGGCTGCTTTCGGACGTACTCTATCCCAGCCAGTCCGGCACATCCGTAGCGCGCGACTTCGTGGAATTCCCCAGCAAGTTCATGGAGAACTGGATCATCAGCCGCGAAGTGCTGTCTGGCATGGGCGTCCCCGACACCCTGATCGCTGCACTCCGCAAGGCAGAGGAATATGGTCAGGGCTTTGCAGGCGTCGAACTCGTGTCCTGCTCCCTGCTCGACCTTGCCCTGCATCAGGGCGAGGACGCAGCGAGCGATCCCAAAGCCTTCCGCGACGCCGAACTCGCGAGGCTCGAAATGCCCGAAGCCATCGGCCTGCGGCACGATCTCCCTTATTTCACGCACATCTTCGATGGCGGCTATGCCAGCGCCTATTACAGCTATCTCTGGTCCGAAGTGCTCGACGCCGACGCTTTCGAGGCGTTCATCGAAGCGGGCGACATCTTCGATGCGGACCTCGCCACACGCTTCCGCCAGGAGATCCTGTCTCAGGGCGACCAGCGCGATCCGATGGTTTCCTACGCCGCGTTCCGGGGTCGCGCGCCCAACACCGCCGCCCTTCTGCGCGCCCGGCACCTCATCTGATCACGACAGTTCCAGCAGCAATTCCTCGACTCGTGCAAGCCGTTCGCCCGCGTCTTCGATGGTCTCGCCCAGCAGCAGACGCCCCTGCTTCTCCGTCAGGTCAAGGCGCTCAACGTCACCCGCAAAACTCTCGTGCGGCGTCAACGCGATCGCCGCGGGCCCCGCATCGATCCGCCTGATCCCGGCAGTCCTCGCCAGCAGGCGCACCCGCGCAATCGCCAGCAATGTCTGCGCTTGCGGAGGCACTTCCCCGAACCGATCCTCCAGCTCCGCCTCGAATAGATCAAGCGCCCCCTGCGCATCGACTCGCGCCAACCGCGCATAGAGCGTCACGCGTATCTCCTCTTCGGGTATCCACGCTTCGGGCAGTCGCCCCTCGATCCCCAAGTTGAGTTCGGCGCGCCAGTAATCGACGTCCTCCCCCCGCGCCTTCCGCAGGGCGGACTCCAGCATATGCTGGTACAGATCGATGCCGATCAGCTTCATGTGCCCCGCCTGCGCCTCGCCGAGCAGGTCGCCCGCGCCCCGCATATCCAGATCGCGCGCACTGATCGCAAAGCCCGCGCCAAGCCTGTCGAATGCCTGCAACGTCCTCAGCCGCGCCAGCGTCCGCAGCGCGATCTCCACGTCTGGAGCCGTCAGCAGAAGCACCTGACCCCGCCGGCTCCCGCGCCCCACCCGGCCGCGCAACTGATGCAGCTGCGACAGCCCGAACCGATCCGCGCGCCAGATGACCATCGTGTTCGCGCGCGGCACGTCCAGCCCCGCCTCGATGATGTTCGTCGCCAGCAGGACATCGCCCTCGCCATTGCCGAAGCGCACCATCGTCGTGTCGATCTCCTGCCCCGGCATCTTGCCATGCGCCTGGAACAGCGTGAGTTCGGGCGCCAGCTTCGCCAGTTGCTCGGCTAGCGGCGCCATGTCCTCGATACGCGGCACGACGACGAAGCTCTGTCCGCCTCGGCTCCGCTCGCGCAGCAAGGCCGTCCGCACCAGCAGCGGATCGAAAGCCTGCACTGCCGTCCGGATCGGCTGCCGCCGCGCCGGGGGCGTAGCGATGATCGAAAGCTGCTGCAGCCCGACCAGCGCCGTCTGCAAGGTACGCGGGATCGGCGTCGCGCTCAGCGTCAGCACATGCCCGGCGCTGAGGTCCCGCAGCTTCGTCTTGTCCGCAGCCCCGAACCGCTGCTCCTCGTCGATCACCACCAGCGCCAGATTCTGGTAACTCACGGTCTTCCCTGCCACCGCCCCGGTGCCGATGACCACGCCTGTCGATCCGTCCGCCAGCCCGGCCGCAACCTCCCGCTTCTCCTTCGGACTGGAGAGCCGCGAAAGCCCCGCCACGCGGATGCCTGTACCCTCGAAACGCCGCGTAAAGCTCTCCAGATGCTGCCGCGCGAGCACGGTCGTCGGCGCGGCAATCGCCACCTGCGCGCCGCCAAGCGCCGTCAGCGCGGCGGCCCGCAACGCCACTTCGGTCTTGCCATAGCCCACGTCGCCGATCACCAGCCGGTCCATCGGCTTGCCCGAAGCCAGATCTTCGCGGACCGCTTCGATGGCGCGCAACTGATCGTGCGTCTCGGTAAAGGGAAAGCCCGCAACGAACCGCTCGTACAAAGCCGGATCGGGGTCCAGCACCGGCGCGGATCGTTTCCCCCGCTCCCCGGCCAGTTCAGTAAGCGCCCGCGCACTCTCCGCTATCGCCGTATCGATCGCCCCCCGCCGCTTGGTCCAGCTCGACCCGTCCAGCCGGTCCAGCGTCACCGCATCCTCATCCGCTCCATAGCGCCAGACATGATCCGCCTCGGCTACCGGCACCAGCCGCCTGCCATTATCGGAATAGCGCAGCGCAATGGCATCGCCCGACGACTCGCCATCCGCACCGGGCAGCGGCTCAAGCCCGTCGACCACGCCGATCCCATGCTCCTCATGCACGACGACATCGCCGATCCGGATGTCGCCCAATCCGAACAGATCGGCCCCGTTCACAGGCCCGGTGCCGCCCGGTTCTGTCTCCGCCCGGCTCCCGAGCAAGTCGGCCGCCGCTACCGCGAATATCCCCGGCACCCGGAAGCCCCGCTCGACCGGCATCTCCAGCGACAACAGAGACCCCGCGCCGGCCTGGCGCACTTCGCTCCACGCCTTCGCTTCCGCCATCTCCATCCTCAGCGCTTTGCCCACGCGCCGCCTCAGGAACCGCAAGTCGCGCGCGCTGCCGACGATCGCGACAGCCTCACCCGCCTCGAAACTCGCCCGCGCAGCCTTGGTAAATGCGCGCATCGGCGTCCGGCTCTCGACGAAACGATCCGCAGGCGAACCCGCACTCTCCGCCTCGAACGTCTCGGCGGATGCGGAAAAGCCCGCCCATCGCCCCTCGTCGCACAGCGGAACGATAACGTCCTTGCACCCGCGCCACGCGGCGTCCTCCGCCAGCGCCAGGAATCGCCGCCGCCGCTTGTCCGCGCCCGGCCCGAATATCAGCTTCGCATCCGGCAGATGCTCGGGCAGCGGCACGCCATCGCCCAGTTCGGGCTCGTTCACGCGCCCCACCTCCAGTTCGGCCACGTCTCCAATGGTCAGTTGCGTCGCCGGATCATAGGGACGGATCAGCGCCACCTGCCCGTCCTGCACTTCGACGCGAAAGGGATTGCCCGCGTCGGCCGGGAAGATGTCCGCCACCTGCCCGCGGATCGCCACTTCGCCCGGCTCGTCCACGCGCTCGTCCTGCACATAGCCCACCGCTTCGAGTTCCCCAGCCAACGCCTCCAGCGCAAGCGCCTGACCCACGCGCAGGACCGGCGGCGCAGCGTCGAACGCGGCAGGCGGCGGGTAGAGCCAGCCCGCTGCTTCCCCGGTACTGATAAGGGCGATGGCCTTGCCCGCGCCGCGAGCCGACCGCAGCCTGCGCAATGCCGTCACGCGCTTTCCCACATTGGCGGGAGACGCCGGAGCCCTGTCGCCGGGCAGCGCGTCGCTTCCCGGACAGAACAAGACCTCGGCATCCGGCGCGGCGCATCGCAGCGCCCGCTCGACGGCCTGAGCACTCGCATCGTCAGGCGCGAGATACAGCACGTTCCCAGAGTCCAGCGCATCGGCAAGTCTCACCGTCACAATACCGATATCGGACGCACTGCGCCCGGATACTCTACTGGAATTTTCGCTTTTCATGCGCCCCGCCGATTGGTTCATGCTGCCGAACGAATGTCGGGGAACGACGTTCCGACGCACAGACACTGAGGCTGTCGACGGCAGCGCGTAAACCCCTAGGTATGATCGCCTATGCAGGAACCAAGGCTCTAATATCACCTTTTAAAGTATACCAGCGCGTCCATTTCCACCCCGCCGGGCGCGTTGCAAACAAGGGCCTCGTCGGAAGCGCCAGCTCCCGGCGAGGTCCAATCTTGACGTCGCAGTACAGCGGTAAAGCGCCAGCTTCGCGACGCCGCGCGCCTTCCGATCCCCATGCTGTGGCATCGGCGCATCGTCACACAAAGCCTTCAAACCGTCATCGAACCGTAATTGCTGCGCCGCCGAACGGTCATTTCGGCAGCGCAAAGGGCTCCATCCATTGTGTACCTTGGGGAGTCTACAATCATGCGCCGTCCAAATCTGTTTCTGCTGGCCTCCGTCGCCAGCATCGCCATCTGCCCAGCCTTGGCCATTGCGCAGGATGTCGCGCCCGTAGATGCAGCCGCAGCCGACGAGAGCGGCGGCGAGATCGTGGTCTATGGCTTTGGCGAAACCCGTCAGGTGCAGACGGTCGGCGCAGATGATCTGAAACTCCTAACCCCCGGCACCTCGCCGCTGAAGGCGATCAGCAAGCTGCCCGGCGTCAACTTCCAGAGCGGCGACGCATTCGGCGCCTATGAATGGTCCACTCGCATCTCGCTGCGCGGCTTCAGCCAGAGCCAGCTCGGCTTCACGCTGGACGGCGTGCCCTTGGGCGACATGAGCTACGGCAACCATAATGGCCTCCACATCAGCCGCGCGATCATCTCCGAAAATCTTGGCACCGTGACTGTCAGCCAGGGCGCGGGCAACCTTGCCACCGCCTCCACCAGCAACCTTGGCGGCACGCTGCAGTTCACCTCGCGCGATCCTTCGGCCGATGCCGACATCGCCGCGTCCGGCACCTATGGCAGCGACGATACCTATCGCGGCTTCGTCCGTGTCGACAGCGGCGACCTCGGTGGCGTGCGCGGCTATCTGAGCTATGGCTATCTCAACGCGGGCAAGTGGCGCGGCGAAGGCGAGCAGGTCCAGCATCAGGTCAATGCCAAGGTCGTGGCCGACCTCGGCGACGGCAAGATCACGGGCTTCGTCAACTTCTCCGACCGCCGCGAAAACGACTATCAGGACATGTCGCTCGGCATGATCGCGCGCCTCGGCAATCGCTGGGACAATTTCGCGCCCGACTGGCAGACGGCCTATCGTGTCGCTGCCGTCGGCGCCAATCAGGCATGGCTCGCCGCCAATGGCTCGGCCTTCCCGCAGAGCCCGCAGCCTTTCCCCACCTTTGGCCTCGCCTATCCCGCTCCGGTGCAGTCGCTCGACGACGCCTATTACGACGCTGCCGGTGTGCGCCGCGACTGGCTGGGCGGCATCACCTTCGAAACGCCGATCACCAATAACGTCCACGCCAAGCTGCAGGGCTATTACCACAATAATGAAGGCCAGGGCCTTTGGTGGACGCCCTATGTCGCCAGCCCGACCGGCGCGCCGATCTCCGTCCGCACCACCGAATATAATATCAGCCGCATGGGCGCGCTCGGCAACATCGTCTGGGAAATGGATGGCAACCGCCTCGAAGTCGGCGGCTGGTACGAAGGCAATGATTTCCGCAACGCCCGCCGCTTCTATTCGCTGGCCAACACGCTGGCCGGTTCCTCGCGCGACAGCCTGAAGTTCCAGCGCAATCCTTTCGCGACTTCGTGGGACGTCGATTTCAGCACCGAAACCGCGCAATATTATGTGATGGACACGCTGGAACTCGGCCAGTTGACGCTCTCGGGCGGCTGGAAGGGCGTTCGCGTCATCAACCGCGCCACCCCCCGCGTCGCCGGTGGCCTCGCTTCCGGGCGTATCCAGACCAAGGACTGGTTCCTCCCGCAGGCCGGTGCGCTCTATAAGATCACCGATGACGTGGAAGTCTTCGCCAACTACACGGAGAACATGCGCTCCTACGCGTCCGCCGCAACGGCCGGCCCCTTCGCCACGACGCAGGCGGGCTTCAACGCTCTGGTCTCATCGAACAGGCTCAAGCCCGAAACCTCGCAGACCTACGAAGTGGGCGGCCGCCTGCGCGCGGGTGCTTTCCAGGGATCGATCGCGGGCTATTATGTGGACTTCAACAACCGCATCCAGGGCATATCCTCAGGCCCCGGCATCGTCGGCAATCCGGTGATCCTGCAGAATGTCGGCAAGGTCCGCTCGGTCGGCGGCGAAATCGCCGGCACCTACACGATGGGCAACGGCTTCATCGCCACCGCGTCCTACTCCTACAATGACTCGACCTATCGCAACAATGTGGTCACGCCGACCGCGACCGTGCTCATCAAGGACAAAACTACCGTCGACAGCCCCAAGCACATCGCATCGGGCGAACTCGCCTATGATGGCGAGATGTTCTTCGGCCGCATCGGCGCGAACTACATGTCGAAGCGCTACTTCACCTACACCAACGACCAGTCGGTCTCTGGCCGCGTGGTCGTGGACGCCAGCGTCGGCGTGAAGGTGCCCGAAGGCATGGGCTTCCTCACCGGCTTCGCGCTGGAGGCTTCCGCCACCAACCTGTTCGACAAGGACTATATCGGCACCATCGGCTCGAATGGCTTCGGCAATAGCGGCGACAACCAGACGCTGCTGATCGGCGCGCCGCAGCAGTTCTTCGTCACCCTGCGCCGGGGCTTCTGATCGTGGCGGGAGAGATAGGCCGCCGTTTGCTGCTGAAAGGCGGTGTCGCCGCGACCTCGCTGGCGGCCTTCTCTCCCGTCCTCGCCGCGCCGGGCGAAAAGACGCTGAGCCGCATCGCCTTCGGGTCGTGCGCGCATCAGGACAAGGAACAGCCCATCTGGGACCGGGTGAATGCCTGGAAGCCGGAACTCTTCGTGTTCCTTGGCGACAACATCTACGGCGACACGCAGGACATGAGCGTGATGCGGGCGAAATACGACCGCCTCGCCGCCAAGCCCGGCTTCAAGGCGCTGCGGGCCTCCACCCCCTGCATCGCCACCTGGGACGACCATGACTACGGCGTCAACGATGGCGGTTCCGAATATCCGATGAAGGGCGAATCCAAGGCCCTCTTCCTCGACTTCTGGGGCGAGCCGGAGGACGGTTTCCGCCGCAGCCATGAAGGCATCTACACCAGCTATGTCTTCGGACCCAAAGGCCGCCGCGTGCAGATCATCCTGCCCGACAACCGCACTTTCCGCTCCCCGCTGACCGGCATGAGCGTCGAACCCAAGGACCGCGGCCAATATTTCGTCAATCCCGATCCCACCGCGACGATGCTGGGCGCGGCGCAGTGGGAATGGCTGGAGGCCGAACTGCGCAAGCCCGCCGACCTGCGCATCCTCGCCTCCTCGACGCAGGTGCTGGCGGACGCGCCCGGTTACGAGGCATGGATCAACTTCCAGGCCGATCACCAGCGCCTGCTCGACCTCATCGATTTCGCGCAGGTCGAGAACCTCGTCATGATCTCCGGCGACACCCATTATGCCGAACTCTCGAAGCTAAGCGACGGCGTGCCCTATCCGCTCTACGATCTCACCTCGTCGGGGCTGACGCAGGTGTGGCCGGTCTTCGGCCCCAATCGCAACCGCATCGCCAAGGCGCCGCTGATGCCCAATTACGGCCGCATCACCATCGACTGGGCCGCGCGCGATCCGTCGGTGCTGCTCGAAGTCGAGATGCTCGACGGTCAGGTCGCGATTAGCCACGGCGTCAGGCTGTCGGAACTGAAACAAGGCAAGCGCTGACCGGCTGACGCGAAACGGTCATCGCCGGGTCATGCGCACGTCATGGCTTGCCGCTAGCAGCCCGTCATTCAACGGAAATGGAACCCTCGCACATGGCCCTGTCGTCCGTCGCATCCGCGCAACCTGATTCCACCGCCAGCGCCGTCGGCAAGGCCGTCTACCAACATGCCCCTTTGACGCCCAGGGGCCTGCTGGAACGCGCCTTCGCCTTCGCCTTTCGCGGCCTCGTCTATGCGCAGATCTGGGAAGACCCGCTCGTCGACATGGACGCGCTGGAGATCGGCCCCGACAGCGACGTGATCACCATCGCCAGCGGCGGCTGCAACATGCTCTCCTATCTCACCGCGCGCCCGAACTCGGTGACGGCAGTCGACCTCAACACCGCGCATGTCGCGCTTGGCAAGCTCAAGCTCGCCGCCGCGCAGCACCTGCCGGACTATGGCGCATTCCACCGCTTCTTCGCGCAGACCGGGCAGCAGGACAATGTCACCGCCTACCGCACCCATGTCGCCCCGCATCTGGACGAGGTGACGCGGCGCTATTGGGAAGGCCGCGACCTCTCCGGGCGGCGGCGGATCAGCGCCTTCACCCGCAACTTCTACACCAACGGCCTCCTCGGCCATTTCATCGGCGGCGCGCATCTGATCGCCAGGATCTACCGCATCGATCCGCGCGAGATGCTCGCCGCGCAGTCGCTGGAGGAACAGCGCGAGATCTTCGAGACACGCATGGCCCCGATCTTCGACAAGAAGTTCATCCGCTGGTTGACGCAGCAGCCCGCCTCGCTCTTCGGCCTCGGCATCCCGCCCGCGCAGTATGAAGCGCTATGCGAAGGCGATGCGCAGGGCATGAACGCCGTCCTGCGCCAGCGCCTCGAAAAGCTCGCCTGCGATTTCGACATCCGCCAGAACTACTTCGCCTGGCAGGCGTTCGGACGCGGCTATGGCGACGCCCCCCGCGCCTCGCTGCCGCCCTATCTGGAGGAAGCGCATCACCAGACCGTGCGCGAAGGCGTCGCCCGCGCCCGAATCCTCCACTGCAACTTCGCCAAGCATCTCCGCGCCCTCCCCGAAGGCGCGCTGGACCGCTATGTCCTCCTCGACGCTCAGGACTGGATGACCGACGCGCAGATGACCGACCTCTGGCAACAGATTACCCGCACGGCCCGCCCCGGCGCGCGCGTCATCTTCCGCACCGCCGCGCGCCCGACGCTGCTGCCCGGCCGCCTGCCCGACGCGCTGCTCGGCCAGTGGCATTATGAAGCCGAACGCTCCGACGAAGGTACGCGCCGCGACCGCTCGGCGATCTACGGCGGCTTCCACCTCTATGTGCTAAAGGGCGACTGATGCTGGAGCGGACGGCCGCCATGCGCCCCGACCACGCCGGTCACATGGACGCAATCTATCGCTATCAGCGGCACATCTACGACGTGTCGCGCAAATATTACCTGCTGGGTCGCGACCGTCTGATCCGCCATCTCGACGCCGGACCGGACGTGTCGGTGCTGGAGGTCGGCTGCGGCACCGGGCGCAACCTGATTGCCGCCGCGCGCCGCTGGCCGCAGGCGCGGCTTCACGGCTTCGACATCAGCCAGGCGATGCTCGACACCGCGCAGGCATCGGTGACACGGCAGGGCCTCACCAGCCGCATCGCCCTCGCCAAAGCCGACGCCACCGATTTCGAGCGGATGCACCTCTGGGGCCAGCAGAGCTTCGACCGCATCTTCCTGTCCTACACGCTCTCGATGATCCCCGGCTGGGAACTGGCGCTCGATGAAGCCGCCCGCGCCCTCGCTCCCGGAGGCTCCATACACATCGTCGATTTCGGCCAGCAGGAGAGGCTACCCACACTCTGGCGCGACCTGCTGTTCGCATGGCTCCGCCGCTTCGACGTATCCCCGCGCGGCGACCTCCGCCCCGTCCTCGAAGACCTCGCCACCCGTCACCGCCTGACGCTCGCCTTCGCGCCACTCTATCGCGGCTATGCTTGGTCCGCTGTTCTGACGAGAGCTTAGGGCATGTTGGGAATCTCATGCACATCCGTTCGTCCTGAGTAGCCATTGAGCTTGTCGAAATGGCGTATCGAAGGATCAGGCGCTGCGCATGATGCTTCGATATGAGCCTTCGACAAGCTCAGTCTCTACTCAGCACGAACGGAGAGAAGCAAACTGAACCCCATCCATTCTAAACGAACAAATTCACCACCTCCGCGTCGGGCATCGCCGCCTCCACCAACAGCGAGCGATGACAGCCCGCCGGGTCACGCTCGAAACACAGCAAAGCAGTCGGCATCTCCTCCGCCGCGTCGGCAAGCTGCGCCGCTTGCAACATCGCCTCGGGCAAATCCAGTTGCTCGGCATACACCGCCGCCAGCCGCGCATGGTCATGCTTGCGCGCCGCCTCGCGCCCTTCCGGCGGGGTGCCCAGCGCCTTGTACCCGATATAGTCGATCCCCGCCTCGCGCAGCCCCGCCGCAAGCACGTTCTTCGAGAAACCCGGACGCCGCGACAGGGGCACCGCGCGCACATCCGCCACGCGCTTCACGCCAGCCTCGCTCAGCCGCGCGATGAACTCCGCCTGCGTCACGCCTTCATAACCGATAGTGAATATCTTCATTCACTTAACATAGGAACGCCGCCTGCAAATGCCACGCCTCGCCTTTTGCCGCTGGACGCGCCGCCCATTGCGGCTTATCGTCCCGCTCATTCCCCGGGGAGCCATGAGGCTGAGAGGTGCGGTGCAAATCCGTGCGACCCGCTGAACCTGATCCAGTTGACACTGGCGTAGGGAGGGCATGGCGTTTCCACTGTTCGGAGCCCGCACTCTCCCCCGCCAACAGGAGAGCATGAGCATGGCCGACATCCCCACCAAGACGGAAATAGGCGTCACCACAGGACCGATCCGGGGCAGCAAGAAGATCCACGTCGTCGCGCCCAGCATGCAGGCCGGCGAAATCCGCGTCGCGATGCGCGAAATCCACCTGGAGCCCGGCTGCGGCGAACCGCCACTCCGCGTCTACGACACCTCGGGCGCCTATAGCGATCCGAAGGCCGCGATCGACATTCGTGCTGGCCTCGTCCAGCTCCGCCGCGACTGGATCGTAGGCCGCGGCGATGTCGAGGAATATGACGCCCGCGCCCTCAAGCCCGAAGACAATGGCCAGCTCGGCCCCGACCGCTCCGGCGGCGTCGCGCCCTTCCCCCATGTCGTCCAGCGCCCGCTCCGCGCCAAGGCAGGCGCGAACGTCAGCCAAATGCATTATGCCCGTAAAGGCATCATCACGCCCGAGATGGAATATGTCGCCGTCCGCGAGAATATGGGCCGCGCGGCTGCCAAGGAAAAGCTGATCCGCGACGGGCAGGACTGGGGCGCATCGATCCCCGACTACGTCACCCCCGAATTCGTCCGCGATGAAGTCGCCCGTGGCCGCGCGATCATCCCCAACAACATCAACCATCCCGAATCCGAACCGATGGCCATCGGCCGCAACTTCCTGGTCAAGATCAACGCGAATATCGGCAACAGCGCCGTCGCCTCCGACGTCGCCAACGAAGTCGACAAGATGGTGTGGTCGATCCGCTGGGGCGCGGACACGGTGATGGACCTCTCCACCGGCCGCAACATCCACGACACCCGCGAATGGATCATCCGCAACTCCCCCGTCCCCATCGGCACCGTGCCCATCTATCAGGCGCTGGAGAAAGTCGGCGGCGTGGCCGAGGACCTGACGTGGGAAATCTTCCGCGACACGCTGATCGAGCAGGCCGAACAGGGCGTCGACTATTTCACCATCCACGCGGGCGTGCGCCTCGCCTATATCCCGATGACCGCAAAGCGCGTCACCGGCATCGTGTCGCGCGGCGGATCGATCATGGCGAAATGGTGCCTGTCCCACCACAAGGAAAGCTTCCTCTACGAGCATTTCGACGACATCACCGAAATCTGCAAAGCCTATGACATCGCCTATTCGCTGGGCGACGGCCTGCGCCCCGGCTCCATCGCCGACGCCAATGACGAAGCGCAGTTCAGCGAGCTCTATACGCTGGGCGAACTCACCAAGCGCGCCTGGGCACAGGATGTCCAGGTCATGATCGAAGGCCCCGGCCACGTGCCGATGCACAAGATCAAGGAGAATATGGACAAGCAACTCGCGGCGTGCGGCGAAGCCCCCTTCTACACATTGGGGCCGCTAACCACCGATATCGCGCCGGGATACGACCATATCACCAGCGGCATCGGCGCGGCGATGATCGGCTGGTACGGCACGGCGATGCTCTGCTACGTCACGCCCAAGGAGCATCTGGGCCTGCCCGACCGCGACGACGTGAAGGTCGGCGTGGTGACGTACAAGCTGGCGGCGCACGCGGCGGACCTCGCCAAGGGCCACCCCGCGTCCAAGATGCGCGACGACGCCCTCTCCCGCGCCCGCTTCGAGTTCCGCTGGCGCGACCAGTTCAACCTGTCGCTCGATCCCGACACCGCCGAGCAATATCACGACCAGACCTTGCCCGCGGAAGGCGCGAAAACCGCCCATTTCTGCAGCATGTGCGGCCCCAAATTCTGCTCGATGAAGATCACGCAGGAAGTCCGCGACTTCGCCGCAAAGCAGAACCAGGAAGCCGACGCCTTCATAGCGGCCAGCGGCGACCGCGCGGACGCCGAAGCGGGGATGGCCGAGATGAGCGAAGTGTTCAAGGAAAAGGGCGGGGAGATCTATCTGCCGGCGGAGTGAGGAGAACTAATGGCCTTTGATCCCATTTCTGCAAAAGCTGCTGGCGAGATCGCAGATGTATTGAACTCTGCTTTGCAGCCTCCTTCTAAGGAGATCGGAAATTACATTGCCGACAAAATTAGATACCTTAGATATGTATCTTTATTGAAGATTGTCAAAAAGGCCGAAAAAAAGGCTAAGGCCGAAGGCTTGGTATTGAAGATGCCACCTATTAAGTTCTTTCTCCCATTTTCTGAAGCAGCATCGCTTGAGGAGCAAATAGATGAAGACCTTTCGCTACAAGAGGCATGGAGCAATCTTTTAGTTGATGCCTGCACTAAGGTGGATGCTCGCCATCTGTTGTACTTAAGGATTTTACGAGAGATAACAGCTAATGAAATCATTTATCTAACTAGGATGGTGACGGGTAGTCGTGGAAGAAAAGAAACTGCGGCCGGATTTTGGTGGCATCATCACGATTGCACTGTCTTTGATAGAGACGCTATATTTGGCTTTTTAAGGAACGTTGATCCTGAAGGAAATGCCGACGACTTGCCTCTTTTCATTTTAGAGCATCTTGAACAACCTGGCCTTATCTTTCACAGCATTGGCCTCACGAGAGGACAGCCGTACTTGGACATGCAAGATGTCAGCACCTTTTACGAAGGAGCTGATTACCTGCGTTGGGAGCCGACGGTTGACGTCTTAGCCGCGCTTAATTTGGTACGACAATTTCGTTATGAAGACGTTCCTCTTCAAAAGGACAACTCATATATGGTGAACGCTAACGGGTGCGTTCTAACTAATCTCGGGATCGATTTTTTTGACGTATGTTCGGGTTCCACTGATCGGAAGAACCCATTGGTGAAATGAACGAAATATATTTTGATGCATTTTAAAGATCGATATTGCTGCTCCAGCCTTCAAAGCTATCAGCTTCACCGATAAACCTCCCGCCGATGCCCCACCCGCACCACGACAATCGTAATCCGCTCATCCTCCACCCGCGCCACCACGCGGTAATCCCCGATGCGCCAGCGCCAATATCCCGCATGATCGCCCGTCAGCGCACTACCCAGCGTGCGCGGGTCGTCCAGCACGGCGATGCGTTCTTCCAGAGTCTTGATGATGCGCGCGGCGGCGGTGCGGTCTAGTTTCTTCAGTTCCTTCACCGCATCGGGCAGGAACTCAAGCGTCCAGGCCAAGGGCGGCCTTCACATCCGACAGGGGAATGGCATCGCCCGCCCGAAAGCCCTTCATCCGCTCCTCGGCAAGATAAAAGTCTTCCAGATCGTCCAGATGCGCCTCGATGGCCTCGCGCGCATAATAGGTTTTGGTCCGGCCCGTCCGCGCTGCCAGCGCATCAAGGCGGCTTTCAATTTCAGGCGTTAAACGCACGGCAAGCATAAGGGCCTCCATCTACTGCTATACATATATAGCAGGTCCAGTGCATTTTGCACTTCCAAATCACCCCCCTGTCCTACACCTAACCAAATGGGCTACACCACCGCCCATGACCAAACCAAATCCCCCCGCAAAGAAGTCCCAGCCGGACACCGCCTTCAACCCCATTCCGCTCCGCGTGCGGCATGACGGCTGGACCCCAGAACGCCAGACAGAGTTCATCGATGCGCTGGCGGAGACGGGGTGTGTCACCGACGCGGCGCGGCGGGTGGGCTTGTCCCGCAACAGCGCCTATCGCCTGCGTGCAGATCCCGAGGCAGCGAATTTTCGGCTGGCCTGGGACAATGCACTCGAATTCGCCGTGCTGCAGTTGCAGGACGCAGTGATGTCGCGCGCGATCCACGGCGTGGCGGTCCCGCATTATTATCAGGGCCAGATAGTCGGCGAACATCGCCGTTATAATGACCGGCTGGCGCAGTTCCTGCTGCGCACGCGCAGGCCCGCTTTCTATGGCCGCCCCGCCGAGGAGGTCAAGGTCGCGGCACCGTCCGATCTCTATGCCATAGCGCT
Organism: Sphingobium sp.; assembly: GCF_033795625.1. Lineage (GTDB taxonomy): Bacteria > Pseudomonadota > Alphaproteobacteria > Sphingomonadales > Sphingomonadaceae > Sphingobium. Next base: position 75,180 of record NZ_JARYGI010000017.1, read on the forward strand.
GGAGCATGCGCTCTTGCGGCTCCAGGGCGGGGTAACGATCCGCTCCAGCGGCCCGGACCCGACATGGTTGCAAGGCGTGCCTCTCTACACGCTCGAGGCACCGCCGCCGGACCCGTTCGCGCCCGATCCGGAAGCCGGTAAGGCTGCGCGCGAAGAACTGCAGCGGGCCCTCGACCTGTGCCGCGACAGATTGCTCGCCGCAGCGGCCGAAGATGCTGCGCGTCAACGTGAAAGGGACGAGATGGGGGGTGACGTAGTGTCACCTTTGTCACCTTCCGGCGATTTTCACGGCTTCGGCAGCGACCCCGCCGACACCAACCCTTAACCGCCACCCGCTAGAAAGGGCCGGATGTTCGGCCTGCCCTCTTCCCGCCTGTTCAGGAGCCGCCGGGCCGCGCTGCTCTGGGCCGCGGGCATCCTGCTTGGCGCATGGTCCTTCGCCAGCGATCAGCCGGAGAGCCTGCCCGCCGAGATCGAAGCCGCCGCCAACGCGCAAGTCTCGGCCCTCGTCAGCGCGTTCTGAAGGGAACCGTTCGTCCTGAGTAGGTCCTGAGCGAAGTCGAAGGGGCGTATCGAAGGATCAGAGCGCAGATGGGGACCTCCAAAAACCCCTAGCCAATGGCTGCGTGATTTGATTCATTGCGGCTGACGGGAGGTGAGGATGCGTCA
>NZ_JARYGI010000018.1:0-68362 GCF_033795625.1 Sphingobium sp.
GCTTCGCTCCACCTCCAGGCGGCAATGGCAACGGAGGCGATAATGCACTAACAATCAGCACGGACCACTCAGTGGGGCCGGTCAGACTCCGATTGCTGAGCCCACTCCTCCCCCCTCACTCGGAGGGCGTTCTCATCCGCCATGTGCCAGTTATGCTTGAAGACGTCTGCCAAGTAGGAAACACGTTCGGGCGACAAGGCATCCCTCAGTCCCTCTTTGGCCTTCTCATGACGTTGCCGAGCAGCACGGGCCTCTTTTACTTCGTTGTCGAATCGACGCTTTGCTTTCTCGTAACGCTGAAATGCGTCGGCGGTCATAAACCGCTTGGCACCCAAGGGCACCTTCAGCTCCCGTTGACCGGCTTTGGAGAGGTAGGGCCGGACATCTTCAGGGTATGCGCGACGGAAAACGAGCCTTCCCGTGGGCTCTTCACGGACCCAATCAAGGCATTTCAGGCACATAGCCCAATGATGGTGGACAGGGCTGGATTCGAACCAGCGTACGGGAAACCCGGGCAGATTTACAGTCTGCTGCCTTTAACCACTCGGCCACCTGTCCAAACCGTAGCGCTGTGCGAAAAAATCGTACTGCGTTGCGACCGGAGGGGGGCTCAATGACGAAAGGAGGCTTGCCTGTCAATGCTTCCCGTGAAAAGAACGCGCCATGAAAAGAGGACATCGTACCGGAAAGCCCAAGGGCGGATTTCCACGCTTTTACGGCCGCCACGCCGTCACCGCCGCGCTTGCCAACGAGAACCGCATCGTGCGCAAGATATGGGGCACGCGGGAGGCGCTGACGGCGCTGGAACTGCCGCCCGTCCTGCCCATCGTCTATTCCGATGTGGCGGATCTGGGGCGCATGGTGCCATCGGACGCACCGCATCAGGGCATCGTCGCGGAAGTCGAGCCGCTAGACGATGTCTGGCTGGGCGACGTGCTGGACGAAGGGCGCGACGACAGACGGCCGATACTGGTGCTCGATCAGGTGACGGACCCGCATAATGTGGGCGCGATCCTGCGCTCTGCCGCTGCCTTCGACGCGTTGGCGATCGTCACGCAGGACCGGCATTCTCCGGCGGAAACGGGCGTGCTGGCGCGCGCGGCGTCCGGCGCGCTGGAGATCGTGCCGTGGGTCCGGGTCGTCAATCTGGCCCGCGCTCTCGATGAGATTGCCGAGGCGAACTACTGGCGAATCGGACTGGATGGCGAGGCCGAACTGACGCTGGACAAGGCAGTCGGCGAATCCCGCGTCGCGCTGGTACTGGGCGCGGAAGGCGAAGGGCTGCGGCACAACAGCATGGCGCATTGCGACATCCTCGCCAAGCTGCCGATCAGTCCGCGCATGGAATCGCTCAACGTCTCCAATGCCGCGGCCATTGCGCTGTACGCGGCAACGGTCGGCTGAACGGCTGCCAAAAGCGCGGCATTTTGCCGGAATGTTGAAAAGCAGCCGGGGTATCCTATCTCTATTGTGCGGGCCGGGCCCCTCTGGCGGCCGGAATGGTTTCGATGTGCTGCATCGAGCCTCCGGACGTGATGTCGGACCGCATCGGGCGTGCTCGGTGCAGGTTCGGGGAATTGTTTCTCCCCCCTTTCAATTCCTCTGCGACCGCATCAGCACGCTCGATTACTCGCCCGATTGGGCCTGAAATGGAGCAAAAGTGCATGAACGATCCGGCTGCCCGTGAATCCCGCCCCATGGCTTCGATGCTATGCCCCTCCTGCCACACCGCGCTGCATATGTCAGAGCGCCAGGGCGTGGAGATAGATTATTGTCCGCAATGCCGCGGCGTATGGCTCGACCGCGGCGAACTGGACAAGATCCTCGAGCGCAGCGCCCGCGCCGAGACCCCTCCCGCCCAGCCGCAGCCGCAGCCGAACTTCAGGCCGGATCGCGGCTACGCGCCACAGCAGAATACTGGGCATCGGCCGCACTATGAAGGCGACTATCAGCGCAAGCGCCGGAAGAGCTTTCTGGAAGAACTGTTCGACTGAAGACCTTAGGCGCCTTAACTCGGTTTTAGCCACTTCGACCTTAACCGGGGTCATGAAGGTTGAAGATACAGCTACTAACGGCAGGCGTCCAAGAGCGGGCGTCACATGGCTCACCGCGGCGGCTCCATATTTCGTGCTGGCAGTTCTGACGATCCAGTACACCAGCAATGGTCACAATGTCGCGACGGTGTGGCCCGCGAACGCCGTGTTGCTGGCGATGCTCCTGAGCAAGGCGCGCCCCGGCTTCCTGTCGATCCTGAGTGCAGGGTTTGCGGCAATCTTCGCGGCCACTCTTCTCACGCGCGGCGCGCTCAGCGCATCACTGCTATATGGATGCTCAAACCTTGCAGAGGTCGCGATCGCTGCCCTGATGTTGCGTGGTCGGGTCGACGGCAACGGCCTGTTGAGTACACCCAAGACCGTGGGCTGGTTCATTCTGGTGGCGGGCCTGATAGCGCCCGTCGTCAGCAGTTTCGGCGGTGCGGCGACCGGATGGCTGGTGTTTGGGCACAGCTTCGGGCCGTCGCTCAAGACATGGTTCATGAGCGATGCTTTGGGACTGCTGGTGTTCACGCCGTTTTTCCGCGCAGCGTTCAACGGAGACTATGGACGTTGGTTACGCGACCTGAGCTGGGCCGAACGCGTTGAGGCAGGCGTCGTTCTGGCCCTGAACGCGATGTTGACCTGCCATGTCTTTTTCATCGCCCCGCGACCGCTGCTCTTCGCCCTCTTTGCGCCCGTCATGCTTGCCACATTCCGCTTGGGAAGCCTCGGCACAAAGCTTGCCATCCTGACGGTGGCGATCATCGGCACCATGGCTACCATGCAGGGGGTGGGGCCAGTGGCGATGCATACGAGTGATCTTGCCGAGCAGTCTTACCTCTTCCAGGGTTTCTTATTGGTGCTGCTCGTCACGTCGCTGCCCGTGGCGGCCGACCTGTCCGCGCGGCGTAAGCTGGTCAGCGATCTGGCGGAGAATGAAAAGGCCCTGCGCCTGCGCGAGACGGAATTGTCGCTGCTCGCTTCGACCGACAGCTTGACCGGCGTTCTCAACCGGGCCGCATTCCGCGAAAAGGCAAAGGCTGAGATGGCCCATAATCATGGCCAGCCATTATGCCTCGTCGCCATCGACCTCGACCATTTCAAGGATGTGAACGACAATTGGGGTCATCATGTCGGCGACGCAGCCCTGGTTCATGTGGCGTCGGTGCTGCGCGCCCATCTCCGGGGTGGGGACGTCATCGGGCGCCTGGGCGGCGACGAATTCATGCTCATCCTGTCGGGCACGAGCCTCGATCGCGCCAACGAGGTCTGCGATCGATTGCAGGCGTCATTGAGGGAGCGCCCGTTACATCTGCAGGGCGGGCCCGCGGTGCTGCTTGCCATGAGTTGCGGCATTGCGGCCTGGGATGGCGAGACAAGCTTCGATGAGCTTGCGCAGATCGCCGATGCCTCGCTCTATCGGTCGAAGGCCCAGCACCCCAAGCGTATGCGGCTGTTCGCGTGAGAGATCCTGCCCGGCGATCGAGCCGGAGCCGCCTTTAGCGGATCAGTCGTTCAGGCTTTCTCCAGCGTACACTGAAGAGGGTGCTGGTTCTGGCGCGCGAAGTCCATGACCTGGTTCACCTTCGTCTCAGCCACTTCGTAACTGAATATCCCGCAGACGCCGACGCCGCGCTGATGCACATGCAGCATGACCCGCGTCGCCTCTTCCATGTCCATCTTGAAGAAGGTCTGCAAGACGTGGACGACGAACTCCATCGGCGTATAGTCGTCGTTCAGCATCAGCACCTTGTAGAGCGAGGGCTTCTTGGTCCGGGTACGCGTGCGCGTGGCGATGCCGACGCCGGGACCGGTCGTCCCGGTTCCGCCTTCGTCATCCTTGCCGTCGTCGCTCATCCGAACGGCGTGTGCGTAGTGTGTGTGTGCGCTGATCATCCTGTTGCAGGATATGGCAAGTTGCCGCCGCGACGCAAGAGGCTGCCGCGGCCGTTCACCATTAAAAAGCAGGCATCTCCCGCACGATACGCATAGAAAAAGGTGGCCATCCGACGCCGGACGGCCACCTCTCCCACTTACATCGTCAAAGCCGTTCACCGGCTTCGATCAGCCCCATCAGGCGGCGAGCGACTTTACCTTGTCGGTAACGATCGACACGCGGCTGCTGATCGGCTGGGCCACTTCACCGGCCAGCTTGAGCAGCGCTTCGCTGGTCTTCGCGCTTTCCTTGGCGAAGGCATCGAATGCGCTGGAGAGCATTTCGCTCTGAAGCTGGAAGAATTCGGTCGGCGACTTGGCAGCGGCAAGGCTCTTCATCGTGGCGCTGGCCTTTTCGAAGGTCAGGCGGCCATATTCGGCAGCGTCCTGGCCCATGGCTTCAACGCCCTTGGCTGCGATCTTGCCCGATTCGACGATCGCTTCGACATTGCCCTTGGCGATTTCGGCCATTTCCTCGATTGCCTTGGTCGACTTTTCGACGCCGCTCTTCGCCTTTTCGTTCAGATCGGTGAAGGCCGACTGGAAACGGGTCTTGGCATCTTCGGTGTACTTGCGGGTGTTTTCGATCACGTCGTTCACGGTGTTCTTTCCTTCTGCTGTCGCCGTGAGAACGGGTTCTTCCTTCTCCGGCGCATTTATATCCAATGAGGGGGTTTGTTGCGCTACCTTGCCATCTGGAACGGTATTGGCGGCAGCGGCGACCGGCTGGACCGGAACCTCCACCGTGGCGACAGGAGCTGGTTCGATCGGCGCCGGTACGGCAGGCGCCTTTGCCACCACGGGTTTAGCCGCGACTTTGGGGGCGGCGGCAGGAACTGCCGGCGCCTTTGATGCTGGTTTGGGTTTCTGCACGAAAGGAACCTTCGGCGCAGGAGCCGGGTTCGTTGCCTTCTCCGCAGCCTGAAGCGCCTCTCGCGCCGTCAGTGCGACGCCCTTACCACCAGCGAGGGGCGGCTTCGGAGCCTTGGTTGCAGTCTTCTTCGGTATGTCAGCCACAGCGACCTCCCATTTATGTTGCGGTGCACAATATAGGAACTTAACACTGACATCAAGCGTTTTGTTGCACTGCAGCAAAAAAGCGTCAGCGGCTCCTGACGTAGCTTCCTGGCGCGTCTTCCAGAGCGGGTAGACTGCCTTCTCCAGGCTGGCGCGCGCCATCCGCGGCGATCACTCCGGGCCCGCGTTCACGCAGCCATTCGATCCAGTCGGGCCACCAGCTTCCTCGCGTTTCCTTCGCCTGCTCGATGAATTGATCAAGCGTTTTGGCGGGCTCCTCGGACGTCCAATACTGATATTTGTTTGCCGCCGGAGGGTTCACGACGCCAGCGATATGCCCCGATCCTGCGAGCACGAATCGGTGCGGTCCGGTGAAATGGTCGACGAGTTTCCAGACGCTTTGCGGCGGCGCGATGTGGTCCTCACGGCCTGCCTGGATATAGGCGGGCGTCTTCACCAGCGACAGGTCGATCGCGGTGCCCTCGACTTGCATCTCCCCTGCCCGCACCAGCTTGTTGTCGCGGTACAACTCTTTCAGATAGGCGCGATGCCATTTCGCAGGCAGGTTGGTCGTGTCGCCATTCCAGTACAGCAAGTCGAACGGCGCATAGTCGTTCCCCAGCAGATAATTGTTGACCACATAGTTCCAGATGAGGTCGCGCCCGCGCAGCAGGTTGAACGTCGCCGCCATATAGCGTCCGTCGAGTACGCCTGATGTCGTGAGCCGATCGATCATCGCCAGTTGCTCGTCATTGACGAACAAGGTGAGATCGCCCGCCTGCGCGAAATCGACCTGCGCCGTGAAGAACGTGGCGCTCGTCACCTTCTCCGCTTCTCCCCGCGCGGCGAGCAGCGCCAGCGTCGCGGCCAGCGTGGTTCCGGCAACGCAATAGCCGATGGTATGGACGCTCGGGACATCCAGCAATTTGCGGACCGTATCGATCGCGTCGACCTGACCGCGGAGGATGTAGTCGTCCCACTCGACATCGATCATCGTCTCGTCAGCCGATTTCCACGATACCATGAAGACAGTGACGCCCTGATCCACGGCCCATTTGACGAAGCTCTTCTCGGGGGCGAGATCCAGTATGTAGAAGCGATTTATCCACGGCGGGAAAATGATGAGCGGCGTTTCGAGTACCGTCTCGGTCGTCGGCGAATATTGGATAAGCTGGTATAGCGGCGTTTCGTGGATCACCTTGCCGGGCGTCGCGGCGATGTTGCGTCCCACTTCGAAATGGCTGCCATCCGTATGCGTCAGCTGGCCTTTTTCGAGGTCCGCCAGCATGTGCTTCAGGCCCCTCAAGAGATTCTCTCCGCCGCTCTCGATCGTCTTTTCGAGCACCGCGGGATTGGTCAGAAGGAAATTGCTGGGCGACATCGCATCGACAATGCCGCCGGTCGCGAAACGGATCTGTTCCTTCTGCTTGGGGTCGAGGCCGTCCACATTATCGACAAGCTTCGTCATATATTCCGACGTCAGCAGATAGCCCTGCCGCAGCAGATCGAACAGCGGGTGCTTCTCCCACGCCGGATCGGCGAAGCGACGATCCTTGCGCGCGGCGGGGCTTTCGGGCGGCGCGGGGTCGGGCGTCGCCTTCATCCAGCCCGAGCCATCGACGAACCGCTGCCACAACGCCACGCTCTCGTTGACGAAATCCGTGTTGACGCGCGTGAGCGCCGATGTGTCGAACGGCTGCTTGCCCTCGCTCATCAGGCGAGTGGAATGCTCCAGCATCATCTGCTGCCCGCGCCCGATGATCTGAGTCCACTGCTGCATCTGCTCCAGTGTAGGGACGATCGCCTCAGCCATTTTGGCCGCCGGCTCAATGACGCGCTCGCCTACCGGCTCCCCGTTGGAGCGAGGAGCCTCTGCAGCGCCTTGATTCGGCATTTCGGGGGAACTGCTGCCGCCAGCGTCCCGCTGCTTCTTGCCTGCCTTCGCCATCACTCGCTCCTGCGCAGAAAACCGCGCTCTTGTTCTGGCCAGTTGTCCCGGCCCAGTCTATACCGCACTTGCTCCAATGGAGCTAAGTCCAGGCATCTTGCCATTCATTAGAGAGAAGACACAAGGCCGCCAGGCACCCTCAAGGAAAGTATCGACCAATGTCCGAAGAATTCTACCGCATGAAACGCCTGCCCCCTTATGTCATCGCCGAAGTGAACGCGATGCGGGCCGCGGCGCGTGCGGCGGGTGAGGACATCATCGACCTGGGCATGGGAAATCCCGACCTGCCGCCCCCCGATCATGTGATCGCAAAGCTGGTGGAAGTGGCGCAAAAGCCCGATGCGCATGGCTATTCCGCGTCGAAGGGCATTCCGGGACTGCGCAAGGCTCAGGCCAATTATTACGGCCGCCGCTTTGGCGTGGATGTCGATGCCGAGACCGAAGTCGTCGTCACGATGGGGTCGAAGGAAGGGCTCGCCAGCCTCGCCACGGCGATTACCGCGCCCGGCGATGTCGTACTTGCGCCTAACCCAAGTTATCCAATCCACACCTTTGGTTTCATCATCGCGGGCGCGACGATCCGATCCGTTCCGACCACGCCCGACGAGCAGTATTTCCGCTCGCTGGACCGCGCCATGGCCTTCACCGTGCCGCGCCCTTCGATACTGGTGGTCAATTATCCCTCCAACCCGACTGCGGAGACCGTCGATCTCGCCTTTTACGAGCGGCTGGTCGCCTGGGCGAAGGAGAACAAGGTGTGGATATTGTCCGACCTTGCCTATTCGGAACTCTACTTCGACGGCAATCCGACGCCCTCGATCCTGCAGGTGCCGGGTGCGAAGGACGTCGCGGTGGAGTTCACATCGCTCAGCAAGACCTATTCCATGGCCGGCTGGCGCATCGGCTTTGCAGTGGGCAACAAGCAGCTGATCGCGGCAATGACGCGCGTGAAGAGCTATCTGGACTATGGTGCCTTCACGCCGATCCAGGCGGCGGCTTGTGCAGCGCTCAACGGCCCGCAGGATATCGTCGAGAAGAACCGGCAACTCTATCACAAGCGCCGCGACATATTGGTCGAGAGCTTCGGTCGCGCCGGGTGGGACATCCCCGCACCGCGCGCGTCGATGTTCGCCTGGGCGCCCCTGCCCCCGGCGCTCAAGGAGATGGGGAGCCTCGAATTCTCCAAGCAGCTGCTCACCCATGCCAAGGTCGCGGTGGCGCCGGGCGTAGGCTATGGCGAAGATGGTGAAGGTTATGTCCGCATCGCCATGGTCGAGAATGAGCAGCGACTGCGGCAGGCGGCACGCAATGTGAAGCGCTATCTACAGAGCATGGGCGTCAACACACCCACTGCAAAGGCAGCGATCTGATCATCCTCGTCGAGACGGCCCGCCGGATAGCCACGATATCCGGCGGCGCTCGTCCGCCAATAGCAAGAACGGAGAGTCCGGTTCGGTGATCCCCCTTCCGCAAGTCAGCCAAGTCGCACAGACGATCCAGCTCGCTCTTGCCCCGGTGTTCCTGCTTGCCGGGATCGGCGCATTCCTGAACGTGTGCGCCGGCCGCCTCGCCCGCGTCATAGACCGCGCGCGCGTCGTCGAACCGCTGGTGATGAGAACCCGCGGCGCAGAACATGACCGTTACGTGGATGAAATCCGCAGACTCGACCGGCGCATATCCGTCGTCAACGCCGCGATCCTGCTGACGGTGGCGAGCGGCGCGGCAGTGTGCCTGGTGGTGATATTGCTGTTCGCCTCCGAACTCGTCCATGCCCGCATGGGCCGACCCATCGCCATTCTCTTCATCATGTCGATGCTGCTGCAGGCCGCTGCTTTCATCACTTTCATCATAGAGATCAGGCTGGCATCCCGGACCATCCACATCCGTAACGAAGTGCTGTTCCACAAGGCCGACACGGAAGACGAAGAAGCCGGATGATCGAAAAGCGCCTGTTGCAGGCCATCGTCGCGCTCGCCTGTGTCGTGCCGTTAGTGACGGGCGGCACCGGCATCCTGTCCGGTCCCAACTGGGTGCATGGCGTGGGTTCGGTGCCGGTCGATCTCGATAGCCACTTCCGCTACATGAGCGGCATCTTCTTTGGCGTTGGCCTCGCCTTCTGCACGTGCGTGCCCGATATCGAAGCGAAGGGCGAACGGTTCCGGATGCTCGGCGCGTTCGTGGTGATCGGCGGTTTGGCGCGGCTTTGGTCTCTCTTGTCGGCAGGCGCACCGTCTCAGGGGCACATCCTCGGGCTTTGCATGGAGCTGGGCGTGGTGCCGTGCCTGATGGCATGGCAGGCCGCTTTCGCGCGACGCGTCAGGGCAGCTTAGCGCCGTCCAGTTCCGGACCCGCATCGATGGTGGGCCGGAAGTCCGGCCTCAGCACAAGCCCTGCCGCCTGCTCATAGGCAAAGCCCACGTCCAGCAACCGCTGCTCGTCATAGGCCGCGCCGATGAATGACAACCCCACCGGCAGGCCACGCACCAGCCCCATCGGAACCGTCAGATGCGGATAGCCTGCTATTGCCGCCCTGCCGGTCGCACCGCCGGGCCCCTCATATTGATCGCCCCACGCGGTGTCGGATAGCCATGCAGGGCCGTAGTTCGGCATCACGATCAGTTCGACGGCATTGTCGGCCAACATCCTGTCGATGCCTTCCGTGCCCGCCAGCCGCAGTGATTTCCTGCGCGATGCGATATAGGCGGGATCGTTCAGCCCTTTCGTCGCTTCGGCCTTGAGGAAGGTGTCCTGCCCGAACAATGGCATTTCGCGGGCGGCTTCCTTCGCATTGAACGCGATCACGTCTGCGAGCGTCCGCGTGGGCACCCGGTCGGCGCGTGTGGTCGCGAGATAGGCATTCAGGTCCGCCTTCAATTCGGCATGCAGCACGTCGCCTTCTGCGTCGCCCATGCCGTCCGTCGATGTCGGCTTGATCTCGACCAGTATCGCGCCTGTCGCCTTCAGCGTGGCGAGCGCGGCATCGAACCGGGCGATCCATTCCGGCTGCGCGCCGATGCGGATGAGACCGATGCGCATGCCCTTGATCCGCGCGGGGTTCAAAGCGGCGGCGTAATCGTGGCCGTGCGCGGCGGCATCGCGGGTTGCGGGATCTTCGGGGTCGCTGACGATCATCGCGGAGAATAAGGCGGCCGCATCGCGAACATCGTGCGCCATGGGGCCCGGCGTGTCCTGGCTATGGCTGATAGGCACGACACGGGTGCGCGGCACCAGTCCAACGGTCGGCTTTAGCCCGACGAGCCCCATCATCGCACTGGGGCAGATGATCGAGCCATCCGTCTCCGTTCCCACAGCCGCCGCCGCAAAACCCGCCGCGACCGCAGCGCCGGAACCGCTCGACGATCCGCATGTGGTACGATCGAGCGCGTAAGGATTGCGCGTCAATCCGCCCACTGCGCTCCAGCCGCTGAGCGAGCGGGTCGAACGGATGTTCGCCCATTCGGACAGGTTCGTCTTGCCAAGGATGACCGCGCCCTGTGCCCGCAGGGCTGCGACCAAGGGTGCATCGCGATCATTGTCGTTGCGGGCCAGTGCCAGGGACCCGGCGGTGGTAGGCATGCCCAATGTCTCGATGTTGTCCTTGATCAGAACGGGAACGCCATGCAGAGGCCCGCGCACCTTGCCCACACGGCGCTCGACGTCCAGTGCTTTCGCGTCCGCCAATGCTTCCGGATTGAGGGTGATGATACTGTTGAGCCGGGGACCCTTGCGATCCATGGCGGCGATGCGGTCGAGATATGCCTGCACCGCCTTCACGCTATTCGTCTTGCCGCTCGCCATGCCTTCGGCGAGGCTCGCGACGGTTTCGTCGGCGATGCTCTTGGCACTGGCCGTCGATGCGGAGACGAGCAGCGCGACGGCAAGCAAGGCGGAGGCACGCATCGGCATTCACTTTCGAAGAAAGACCTGACGCACATACACAAAGCGCGCCATGCAAACATGAGAGGGGCCGCCGGGTCCAGCCCGACGGCCCATCATTTGCATGGTCAGCGGCCGGAAATGCCGCCCAGGGAAACGTGGATCGCGCTATTTTCGATACAGCTCCTCAACCAGCTCGCGCGGTGCAGGAGGCACTGAAAACTCGAAAATTGACGCTAACGGCGTCGCTCAGCGGCGCGTTTCCCGAATGGACTTGACCGACCCCAATACTGAACCATGAGACATCGGATCACCTCCTTTCGCTATGTTGAAAACACTGCGTGCCGGTTTGGGCAGTTGCCTGTTCCGGCGACACCCGATTTGTGAATCAAACGGGGCCTCCGATCAAGGCTTGTAATAATCTTTTTTGCCATCATACTTGATCGCTCGCGCCGCTCCGCAGGCAGGTGGCTCAGCCCCGGCAATCCTCGACGACGCGCGTGATTTCAGCCCATGTCGGCAACACCATCGGAGACGCGCCGGGGACTTCGATCAGGAAGCGCCCGCGGCTGAACGCGATCTGATCCAGCGCCGCGTCTCCCGCCGCCCGAACCGCGATGAATTGCGGGCTGCTGGCGGGCGAAGGCTGCAGCGGCCACTGCACGGAACCGAAGGTCGTTCGCACCGTCATCTGCCCTGCCCCCGGTGCCGTTCCGGGCACGAAAATGATCCGGCGAGTGGGCAATTCGCACCGGAACGTCAGCACAGCCGGCGCACCCGTAACGCCGAATATCGCCGTGGTTGACGCGCCCTCCGCCTGATAGCGCCATGCGCCCGCCGTGAGGGGCCAGTCCCGCCATTCACGCGAAGGCGGAGCGCTTGGGGGCGACGCTGGCACTGGCGCCGGCGCCGATGCCGGCACCGGTGCAGGCGCGTCTCGCGGCGGAGCGACACATGATGCAAGAACGACAAGGGGGGCGAACGATAAACGGGAAAAACGCATGCGCCGGGTATGGCCCAGCGCGGAAGCCGCCTCAACCGCTAATCGGTGTGGCGTGGGATTGCGCGATCAGGCGTAAATTGCGGGCCGGTAACGCGGCTCCGGAATTGGATAGCCCTGTTCCCTCGCAACCTCCAGCCAGCCAGTCACAGCATCTCGGATGTTGCTGACCGCCTCTTGCGGTGTGTTGCCATGCGCCGAACACGGGCGGAGATCAGGGACGTCCGCGATCCAGCATTCATCCTCTTCTGACCAGAAGACATTGATATGATAATGCGGTTCAATCGTCATTGATGCCGAGCCCATAGGTCTCCACTATATCCACACGGACGCCAGCCAATCCTTCCACTAAGCCTTTTCACCCTCCAAACTTCCGCTGCGTCTTGCCATACCGCAGCTTCCGCGTGCCCGGCTTGCCCTCGCTCGCTCGTCCCCTCGGCGCGGCGATTTGCTGTTCGGCGGGCAGCCCGAGTTCCTCCGCTTCCAGCTTGCGGATTTCGTCGCGGATGCGGCCGGCTTCCTCGAATTCCAGGTCGGCGGCGGCGGCGCGCATCTTCTTTTCGAGGTCCTCGATATAGGCGCGCAGGTTGTGGCCGACCATGTGCGGCCGGTCTGCGTCGCCAGTGTCGACCAGCACGCTGTCCTTGTTGGAGACGTGCGCGATGATGTCGCCGATGTTGCGCTTGATCGTGGTCGGCGTGATGCCGTGTTCGAGGTTATACGCCTCCTGCTTTTCCCGGCGCCGCCCGGTTTCATTGAGCGCCCGCTCCATGCTGCCGGTGACGCGATCGGCATAGAGGATCACGCGCCCGTCCACGTTGCGCGCGGCCCGCCCGATCGTCTGGATCAGCGAGGTTTCGGATCGCAGGAACCCCTCCTTGTCGGCGTCGAGAATGCCTACCAGCCCGCACTCCGGAATATCGAGTCCTTCGCGCAGCAGGTTGATGCCGACCAACACGTCGTAAACGCCCAACCGCAAATCGCGGATCAACTCGATACGCTCCAGCGTCTCCACATCGCTGTGCATGTAGCGGACCTTAAGCCCCGCCTCATGCATGAATTCGGTGAGGTCCTCCGCCATCCGCTTGGTCAGCGTCGTGACCAGCGTGCGGTATCCCGCCGCCGCCGTCTTGCGCGCTTCGTTGATGAGGTCGTCGACCTGATCCTCGACGGGCTTGATCTCGACCGGAGGATCGATGAGTCCAGTCGGACGGATCACCTGTTCGGAGAAAACGCCTCCCGTCTGCTCCATTTCCCAGGTGCCGGGAGTCGCGGAGACGCTGACCGTCTGCGGCCGCATCGCGTCCCATTCGTTGAAACGCAGCGGCCGGTTGTCGATGCAGCTCGGCAGGCGGAAACCGTATTCGGCGAGCGTGATTTTCCGGCGGTGATCGCCCCGCGCCATCGCGCCGATCTGCGGCACGGTCTGGTGGCTTTCATCGACGAACAGGAGTGCGTTCTCGGGGAGATATTCGAACAAAGTCGGCGGTGGCTCGCCCGGCAAGCGGCCAGACAGGAAGCGCGAATAATTCTCGATCCCCGCGCAGGAACCCGTCGCCTGGATCATCTCCAGGTCGAAGTTCGTCCGCTGCTCCAGCCGCTGCGCCTCCAGCAGCTTGCCCTCCATGACCAGCTCTTTCAGCCGCTCCGACAGTTCATGTCGAATCGCCTCCATCGCCTGTTTCAGCGTGGGGCCCGGCGTGACGTGGTGGCTGTTCGGAAAGACCTTCACATAATCGAGCGTCGCGATGCGCTTGCCGCTCAGAGGATCGAACTCGGCGATCTCCTCGATCTCGTCGCCGAAGAAGCTGATGCGCCAGGCGGTGTCCTCATAGTGCGACGGGAAGATCTCCAGATTGTCGCCCTTCACCCGGAAATTGCCGCGCGCGAAACCCATGTCGTTGCGCTTGTACTGCAGCGCCACCAGCTTGCGGATCATTTCGCGCTGGTCGGCCACTTCGCCCTTCTTGATGGGGAAAGTCATCGCCGAATAGGTTTCGACCGAGCCGATGCCGTACAGGCAGGAGACCGACGCGACGATGATTACATCGTCCCGCTCCAGCAGCGCCCGCGTCGCCGAATGGCGCATACGATCGATGCTTTCATTCGTGCTCGACTCCTTCTCGATATAGGTGTCGGAGCGCGGCACATAGGCTTCGGGCTGGTAATAATCGTAATAGCTGACGAAATATTCGACGGCGTTGTCGGGGAAGAAGCTCTTGAACTCCCCGTATAATTGTGCGGCAAGGATCTTGTTCGGCGCGAGGATCAAGGCGGGCCGCTGCAGGGCCTCGATCACCTTCGCCATGGTGAAGGTCTTGCCCGATCCCGTGACGCCCAGCAGCACCTGGTCTCGCTCTCCGCCCAAGGCGGTCTGCACCAGTTCCGCTATCGCGGTGGGCTGATCGCCCGCCGGTTCATAGTCGGACACGAGCGTGAACGGGCGGCCGCCCTCGGTCTTCTCGGGACGCGCCGGGCGGTGGGGGACGAAGTCTTCGCCGGTCTCTGGTTCGGCGAGTGAGGTTCGGATTTGAATAGCCATTGCGCACTGATATGGTTCCTCCCGAAACGCGGCGCAATGACTGTGCGGCGACAGGGGGAAACCGGGCCATGAAAACGACGATATTATTGTGCGGCGCGGCGCTTTTTCTGGTCGGCTGCGACAAGACGGCAGAGACCGGCCCAATGACAGCCGAGCAGGTCGCCGACAAGATGGACTCAGTGAAGCTGGAGCCGGGCCAATGGGAAGCGACGCAGGAGATCGTCGACGTGCAGATGACGGGCCTGCCCGAAGGATCGCCCGCCGGAGCGATGAAGCAGATGATCGGCCAGAAGAACACCGTCAAGCACTGCATCACCCCCGAACAGGCCGCAAAACCCGGCGCGGACTTCCTTGCGGCGCAGAAGGACGCCAAGTGCACCTACGCCGATATGGACATGAACAACGGCACGATTAACGGCGCGATGACGTGCAGCGCGCCCGGCAATCCGAAAGCCGTCATGAAGATGACGCTGCAGGGCACCTATCAGCCCGCCAGCTACGCCGTGGCCATGGAGATGCAGTCGGAGGGTATGCAGCAAGGCATGGGCATGACGATGAAGATCAAGAGCCAGGGCAAGCGCATCGGCGATTGCCCGGCAGGCAGCGCGGGGTAGGCTGACGGCCGATGACCAGCTTCACTGTCAACGACCGCCCGGTCCGCTATCGCATGGACCCGGAGACGCCGCTGCTCTGGGCGCTACGGGATGCCTCCAATCTCACCGGCACCAAATATGGCTGCGGCACTGGCGACTGCGGCGCGTGCACGGTGGACATCGACGGCGAGGCGATCCGATCCTGCCAGATCACCATCGCGCAGGCGGAGGGCCGCTTCGTCACCACGATCGAGGCGCTCTCCCCCGATCGCAGCAATCCGGTGCAGCAGGCCTGGGTGGCGGAAAACCTCCCCCAATGCGGCTTCTGCCAGCCCGGCATGATCATGGCCGCCGCCGTGCTGCTCAAAAGGAATTCCGATCCCACCGATGCCGACATCGATGCGGCGATCACCAATCTCTGCCGCTGCGGCACCTATCCGCGCATCCGCGAAGCCGTGAAGCGCGCGGCCCGCATCCAGCGCGGCGATGAACAGGTCGCCGCCGCGCCGCCGCCCGGCGTGCCGCTGCACGACGCCGCGCGGGCCGTCCCGGCCTTGCGGGCGCCATGACCAACTAGGCGATTTCGGACTCGTCGACCATCGGGCGACTTTCCCGCGTGCCGCGCATCCTGCTGCGAGCATCATCGGCATCGGCGGCGATAATGACGTGGTCGTCATGGACCTCTACGAGCGTTCCAACGAAAGGAAACTCGCTTAAGGGGCCGGTGACGCGATAGCTAACCGTATCTCCCACCTTGAACGACTGCGCGTCGAAGTTGAATTCGAAGGGACAATTGTCACCCATTCCCTGCATCGATCCTGCTCCATCCATTTTGATTCAGTATAGACCGGCGACGACGGAATTCCAGATCTTGAGGGAAGCCCACTCGAATCCTTTCGCAAAGCTGTCACATCAATTCAGCATCACGACATCGCCAGTCCTTTAGATAAGGTGCACAAGGGGGTCGAGCTGACCCCGGGTGAGGACCAGGCAGATGACAATGAGAAAGATGATACTTGCCGGACTGATGGCCGCGACAGCGCTTGGCGCCGCCGCCCCAGCCTATGCCCAGCGTGACGAGAACAATGGATGGCGCGGACGCGGCAATGGTGGCGAGATGCGCCAGCAACGCCAGGAACAGCGTCAGGAGCGACAGGTGCAACGCCAGGAACGTTGGCAGCAGCGTCCAGAAGCCCGACAGGAACAGCGTCCCCAGATCCGCGCCGAAGCTCGTGCCGAGTCCCGGGGCGGCGATTGGCGCAACCGCGCCGAAGCCCGCCAGCCGCAGGTCGTGCAACAGCAGGTCGCACCACAGATCCGCCGTGAGGATGGCCGCCGCGACGACGCCGCTCGCAACTGGCGCCAGAATGACCAGAACCGCGACGGCAATCGCAACTGGGGCAACCGATCAGGCGACCGTCAGGACGCCGGCCGCGACAACTGGCGTAATGATCGCAACGACGGCCGCAACACCGATTGGCGCAACGATGGCCGCAATGACGGGCGGTACTCCAACAATCGCGGCTATACCGATAACCGCTATAGCTATCGCGAGGGCAACCGCGCCTTCGACGGCCGCAATCGGTTGGACAACCGTCAACGCTGGTCGAACCAGCGCCGTTGGGACAGCGGCTGGCGCAACGACAATCGGTATGACTGGCAGAGCTACCGGCGCAACTATGGACAGATCTATCGTCCCGGCCGTTACTATGCCCCGCGCGGCTGGAGCTATGGCTATCGGTCCTTCTCGGTAGGCATCTATCTCGACAGCCTGCTCTATTCGAATAATTACTGGCTGGACGACCCCTATCAGTACCGCCTGCCGCCCGCTTACGGCACGCTGCGCTGGATCCGCTATTATGACGATGCGCTGCTGGTGGACACCCGCGATGGCTACGTCGTCGACGTGATCAACGGGTTCTTCTACTAACGTGCCAACCGCTTCCTGAACTGGCCTTCAGGAAAAACTGGGCCCGGAGCGGAAACGCTTCGGGTCTTTTTTGTAACATGCGATCTTGTCCAACGGGATGCGCACTGGCAGTGACCGGACAATGCAGGACGACCTGATCGACGATGGCGGCACCGCCTCCCCGAACCGCGCCCGCATCGGCGAGGCCGTGCGCAAGCGGCTGGACCGCAACCCGATGGTCAGCCGGATCGAAACGGACAAGCTCGACATTTACGGGCGTCAGGCATTCCTCAGCCCGCAGGAATGCGCGGCCCTGCGCGACATGATCGACGCCGATGCGCAGCCTTCGACGCTCTTTTCCGGCAGCGCCAATGCGGATTATCGGACGAGCCACAGCTGCAACCTCAATCCCTGGGACCGACTGGTCGAGGGCATCAGCGACCGCATCGGCGCCCTGCTCGGCATAGATCCCGCGCATGGCGAAACGCTGCAGGGCCAGCGCTATACGTCGGGTCAGGAATATAAGGTCCATTGCGATTATTTCCCCGTCACCGCCAATTACTGGCCTGCCATGTTACGCTCGGGCGGGCAGCGCAGCTGGACCGCGATGATCTATCTGAGCGACGTGGCGGAAGGGGGTGAGACGCATTTCCCGATATGCGAATTCATGATCCCGCCGAAGCAGGGCATGATCCTCATCTGGAACAATATGGACCGCGCCGGAGCCCCTGCACAAGCCAGCCTCCACGCCGCAAGGCCCGTGGTCAGCGGGACCAAATATGTCGTAACGAAATGGTTTCGCGAACGTCCGTGGAGACCAGGCAGAGCCACCTGACATCCCGTCCGCCCTGAGCGAAGTCGAAGGGTTATGCTGAGCCACAGGTGAAGCCACTTCGCTGCGCTCGGGAGGAGGCTTCGACAAGCTCAGCCCTAACGGTTGAGGAGGATTGCTCACCTTCCCATTGCAGTCTCCACACCCCACCCCGTTCGCCCTGAGTAGGGGCTGAGCTTGCCGAAGACCCGTATCGAAGGGCCGTGCTATGCCAGATCCTTCGATACGCCATTTCGCCCTTCGACAAGCTCAGGACTTCAATGGCTACTCAGGACGAACGGGTGTGGGACGCCACTCCGGCCGTTACACTTTATTACCGTGGCTTTCAGTTTCCTGACGCGGCCGTTCCCCACCCGTTCAGAACGAATCTGCAATAAAGGCGTTGTTGATGCTGGGACGTGCCCCTTTTCCGAAGGGCGACCCTGCAACGGCAAGGAATAAACGCCCCATTTTGAATGGAGAGACGAAATGCGTAAGTTCATCATCCTGGCCCTGATGGCCGCGACCGCAATCCCTGCGAGCGTGTCGGCGCAATCCGCCGGCGAAGTCCGCCGCAGCCAGCGCGACCTTCGCGAGGAGCAGCGCGAATTGCGTGACGCCCAGCGCTATGGCAGCCCCCGCGATGTCCGCGAGGAGCGCCGCGACGTTCGCGATGCCCGCCGCGAAGTGCGCGAGGACCGCCGCGATTACCGTCAGGAGCGTCGCGAAGACTGGCGCGACTATCGCCAGAGCCATCGCGGCGACTATGCCCGCGGCAACTGGCGCGCCCCGTTCCGCTATCAGCAATGGCGTCCCGGTGCCCGGATCTCGTCCAACTTCTACGGGCCGCGCTATTACATCAACGACCCGTATCGCTATCGCCTGCCCCGCGCCGGTGGCCGGGATCTGCGCTACGTCCGCCACTATGACGACGTGCTGCTGGTGAACGTTCGCACGGGTCGAGTGGTTCAGGTCTACAACCGCTTTTTCTGGTAAGCGGCCAAGCAATGAAAGCCCCCGCGCCACTTAGGGTGCGGGGGCTTTTCGCGGTTGATGGGGCTTTGGCGAAACACCCGATGGCCGCGCGCTCCCTTGCCGGAGCAGCGCGGCCGATGATCATCGGGGGAGGTGACGACCATCAGTCCGAAAGGGGGGTGGACCGATGGTTCAAAACAAGACAGGGCCCGGTTTGTTCCGGACCCCGTATTCACGCGTATAGCGCCTGCGCGATCAGCTTGCGGCTGTTGTCGATGCCGTACAGCTTAATGAAGCTTCCCATGCGCGGGCCCTGATCGGCGCCCAGCAGTGTCTGGTACAGTGCCTTGAACCAGTCGCGCAGTTCGGCAAAGCCGAAATGTTCATCCTTGCCAATGGCATAGACGATATTCTGGATGTCCTCCGCGCTGGCGTCTTCAGGCAAGGCGGCGAGGTCCGCGTCCAGTTGCCGCAGCGCCGCGGCCTCGTTCTCGGTGGGCGCGCGCCGCTTCAAAGTCGGCGCGACGAAATCGCGGTGATAGGCCAGCGCATGCCCGATCAGCGCGGCAAGGTCCGGATGCGTCTCCGGCGTGGCATCGGGCACATAGTTGCGCAGATAGGCCCAGACCTGCTCCGGCTGCGCCTCTCCCATTACGCCGACGAGGTTCAGCAGCAACCCGAACGTCACCGGCAGCTTGCCCTCGGGCGGCGGGCCATCATGGATATGATGCACCGGATTGCCGAGCCGCTGCTCGATCGCCTGACCCTCGTAGTTTCCTCGAAACTGCCAGTACTCGTCCACCGCGCGCGGGATCACACCCATGTGCAGCGACTTGGCCTTCTTCGGCTCGCGATAGGCATAGAAGGCAAGGCTCTCCTGCGGCCCATAAGTCAGCCATTGCTCGAGGCTGAGCCCATTGCCCTTCGACTTGGATATCTTCTCGCCATTTTCGTCGAGGAACATCTCGTAATTGAAGCCCTCCGGCGGACGCGCGCCCAAGGCACGGGCTATCTTGGAGCTTTGCGTCACCGAATCGATCAGGTCCTTGCCCGCCATCTCATAATCGACGCCCAGCGCGACCCAGCGCATCGCCCAGTCGACCTTCCACTGCAACTTCGCGCCGCCCGACAGGATCGACTGCTCGACGGTCCCGCCTTCATCGACGAAGCGGATGATCCCCGCGTCGGCGTCCACCACCTCGACCGGGACCTGCAATACGATCCCGCTCTTGGGGCTGATCGGCAGCACCGGCGAATAGGTCGCCTGCCGTTCCTTGCGCAGCGTCGGCAGCATGATGTCCATGATCGCCTGATAATGGCGCAGCACATTGCGCAGCGCGTCGTCGAACTTGCCGCCGCGATAATAGTCGGTGGACGAGGCGAACTCATATTCAAAGCCGAAGCGATCGAGGAAATCCCGCAGCATCGTATTGTTATGGTGCGCGAAACTCTCATATTTCCCGAACGGATCGGGAATCTGCGTCAGCGGCTTACCCAGATGCTCGCGCAGCATGTCGCCGTTCGGCACATTGTCGGGCACCTTGCGCAAGCCATCCATGTCGTCGCTGAACGCGATCAGCCGCGTCGGAATGTCCGACAGCGCATGGAACGCATTGCGCACCATCGTCGTGCGCAGCACTTCGTTGAACGTCCCGATATGCGGCAGGCCCGAGGGGCCGTACCCCGTCTCGAACAGCACATAGCCCTTTTCCGGCGCGCCAATGGGATAGCGCTTGAGCAGCTTGCGCGCCTCTTCATAGGGCCAGGCCTTGGAGGCAAGAGCGGCGTCGCGCAGGGAAAGGGCTTCGGTCATGGACATCCCGTGGATCAGTAGGAGCCTGATCCCTTAGCGACAGAAGGCCGCCGCTTTAAGCCTTTTGTGCGCGTTTCGCTAACATCAGGAAATTGCACAATCTCTCGTCCGACTTCGCAATTCCTTAACCAGGATCAACTATCCCGGCAGGGTAAAGGAGTGCTGCCATGCAGGCCAAACGCAGCCGGGTTCGTGTCGCTGTGGACATCCCGGTCACGGTGACCACCGTTCTGGATTCACAAGAAGCGACCGTCATCAATCTCAGCCAGTCCGGCGCGCAGGTTCAGGGCGTCACCCTGCCCAAAGGCACCACTTTCCAGCTCGATTGCGAAGGCGTCACCACATACGCCAAGGTGATGTGGGTGGACGAGGCCGACCGCATGGGCGTCCGCTTCCCGTTCAGCCTGCAGGAAGGACCTCTTTTCGAGGCGCTGAAAGGCGTCAACCGCACGCACCGCCGTGGCATGCCACCTGCAAGCCTGCCGGAACTGGTGCCTGCCTATGCGGGGTTCGGACGTCGCGGGCGATGAGCTGAAGAAGCGGCGATAGTTGCGCCTGCTTCACTCCAGCAAACTGGACCGGCGCAGCGCGAACGATCGCCAGCGGCCTCAGAATAGCTCGGCCCCTCCTTTATCCGACGCATTTCCAGTAAAACAGGTTTCCCCTTTGTTCCCCTTGCCCTAAACAGCGCCGGTGAACCCCGCCGCGCCGCCTTCGTCCCTTGCCTTTCCCGCCCTGCATGCCAGCCATGGCGGCATCTGGCTGCGCGAGAATGGCGAGACCCGCGGCATATCGAAGGGCGAGGCGGTCAGCCGCGCGGCCGAAACGCCCGTCATCCTGCTGAATGCGCCGCTCGCCGGGCAGCGCCTGGGCTATCCCGACCTGAATGGGTTGGACTTGCTGGAGTTATGGGCGTTCGTTCATCCCGCCCGCTTCGTGGTGCCCACCGCCAAGGGTCTCGCAGAGGCGCTGGACCTCGCCGCGCCAGCGACCGAAGCCGACATTCCCGCTCTCTGCCACGCCATAGCCGAGCGGCTGATCGCGCAACTCTCCGCGCCCGACTGGCCGGAGCGGGAGGGCGCATGGACGTCGGCGCAATCGCTGCACCGCCTGCGCTGGCCATGGGCGCAGCTCGTCATGCCGCACCTTGCGACACCCCAACAGGCGGAGCGCTGGCTGTTCAGCAAGCTGCCGGAATGGGAGGAAACAGCCGCTCGTCCTGCGCCGCGCACGATCAGCCTGGATGGCGACAAGGTGCTCGATCGCCTCGACATGCTCACCGGCAGCGGTGCCGAACCGCGCCCCGGCCAGCGCGCCTATGCCGAGAACGCCGCCGCCAGCTTCGCGCCGCGCGCCATGCGCGACCAGCCCAACATGCTGCTCGCCGAGGCAGGCACCGGCATCGGCAAGACGCTGGGCTATCTTGCCCCCGCCTCGCTCTGGGCCGCGGAAGCGAACGGCGCGGTCTGGATCTCCACTTATACCAAGGCGCTGCAACGCCAGCTTGACCGCGAAACGCTGCGCCTGTTCCCTAACGCCGAGACCCGCAAGAAGCGCGTCGTGGTGCGCAAGGGCCGCGAGAACTATCTCTGCCTCCTCAATCTGGAGGACGCGCTGCAGGGCGGTTTCGCGGGTCGGGCCGCGGTGCTGGCGCAACTCGTCGCGCGCTGGGCCGCCTTTACCAAGGATGGCGATATGGTCGGCGGCGATTTGCCCGGCTGGCTGCCGACCCTGTTCCGTCGCAACGGATCGACGGCGCTCACCGACCGGCGCGGCGAGTGCATCTATGCCGGCTGTCCGCACTACCGCAAATGCTTCATAGAGCGCGCCGCTCGCGCCTCGGCCGACGCCGATATCGTCATCGCCAATCACGCCCTCGTCATGATCAACGCCGCGCGCGGACGCGAGGCAGGCAATCAGCCGAGCCGAATCGTCTTCGACGAAGGCCATCATTTGTTCGACGCCGCCGATTCGACCTTCTCCGCCCTGCTCTCGGGCCAGGAAGCGATCGAGCTGCGTCGCTGGGTGATCGGCCCGGAAGGCACCTCGCGCGGCCGCCGCAGGGGCCTTGCCGCCCGCCTCTCCGACGTCGCCAGCTATGACGCGGAAGGCGCGCTCGCCATTGAAGCCGCTCGCCATGCCGCGCAGGCCCTCCCCGGCGACGAATGGCTGAAGCGCGTGGTCGCAGGCGATCCCTTCGGCCCCGTCGAAGCGCTGCTCGCCGCCGCACGCGGCACCGTCTACGCGCGCGCGGCGGAGAGCGGCAAGGATGCCGACGCGGGCTACGGCCTCGAAACCGAACTGGCCGAGCCGGACGGCCCGCTGGTCGAGGCTGCACAGGCGGCCGCCGAAGCGCTCGATGCGCTTCTCCGCCCCCTCACGCACCTCGCCAAGCGCCTTGAAGCGGTGATCGAGGACGCGCCCGACTGGGTGGACGGGCAGGCCCGCGCCCGCATCGAAGGCGCCATCGCCTCGCTCGGCTGGCGCTGCGATCTGGTGGCGGCGTGGCTCGCCTTGCTCTCGCGCATCGGCGGCCCCGCCGATCCCGATTATGTCGACTGGCTCGCCGTCGACCGCTACGAAGGCCGCGAATATGACATCGGCATCCACCGCCACTGGCTCGACCCGACCAAGCCACTGGCCCAAACCGTGCTCAAACCAGCGCACGGCGTCATCGTCACCTCCGCCACGCTGAAGGGCGGCGGCGGATGGGACCTGGCCGAAGCGCGCAGCGGCACGCTCCATCTCCCCCGCCCCGCCGCGCGGTTTGAAGCAGCCAGCCCCTTCGACTATCCCAATCAAGCCGAAGTGCTGGTCGTTACCGACATCAAGCGCGGCGACATCGCAGCGATGTCAGGCGCCTACGCCCGCCTGATCGAGGCGGCGCAGGGCGGCACCCTCGGCCTGTTCACCGCGATCCGCCGCCTGCGCGCCGTCCATGCCCGCATCGCCGACCGCCTCGCCCGCGCCGGGCTCCCGCTGTTCGCGCAGCATGTCGATCCGATGGACACCGGCACGCTGGTCGACATCTTCCGCGACGATCCCCGCGCTTCGCTGCTCGGCACCGATGCGCTGCGGGACGGTGTGGACGTGCCCGGCGATTCGCTGCGCCTTGTCGTCATGGAGGGGGTACCATGGCCCAAGCCCACCGTGTTGCACGCCGCGCGGCGGCTGGCGGGCGGCGGCAGCGCCTATGACGACGCGCTGATCCGCGCCCGCCTGGCGCAGGCTTTCGGCCGCCTGATCCGCCGTGCCAGCGATCGCGGCTGCTTCGTCATCCTCTCCGCCGCCATGCCCAGCCGGCTCCTCTCGGCCTTCCCGCCGGGCGTGGCGATCCGGAGGGTCACACTGGACGAGGCGATCCTTTCCGCCAGCCGACTTTCTGTACCGGAGCCTATTGGCGCGCCCCCCGCTTTCGTGCATCAGGACCCTGGCAGCGACCCCTGACGAGCGGTGGAGATATAATGAAGCGCCTGACCCTGTTGCGGCACGCCAAGTCCGGCTGGGACGATCCCGTAAAGCGTGACTTCGACCGCCCGCTCAACGAACGCGGAGAGCGCGCCGCCAGGCTGATGGGCCGCTTCGCCCGCGATCAGAATATGCGCTTCGAGCTTCTGCTCGCCTCACCCGCTACGCGCGTGATCGAGACGCTGGATCACTTCATGCAAAGCTACGGTCAGTCAGTCGAGACCGTCTGGGACCGCCGCATCTATCTCGCATCCTCCGCTACGCTGCTCGATGTCGTCCATGGCGCCCCGGATGCCGTGGACGCGCTGATGATGGCCGGCCACAATCCGGGCCTGGAGGACCTGATCCTCGACCTCGTGCCCGAAGACGGCCGCAACACCGCGCTGCGTGACGAGGTAGAAACCAAGCTCCCCACCGCCAGCCTCGCGACCCTGGAATTCGACGTCGATCATTGGGCGGACATCAAGGAAGGCAGCGCGACCCTGCTGTCCTTCACCCGCCCCCGCGATCTGGACGCGGCGCTCGGGCCGGAGATGCATTAGGGGGATTTTTACTGAAGGGGTTTGGCCAGTTTTGACCCACCCATGCCATGAAGTGCTCAACTTACTTGTTCATAGCCGACATCGAGCATCCCAAAGGGGCCGCAGCGGGTGGGAACTAGTTAGTTTGGTCGCGGATTAGCTGCGACTTGAGCGGTTTGCCTGTGCTCAAAATAAATACTGTTCCATCACGAGGACCAACCGTTCCGCAGGTGGTTTTGCTATCATATACGATGCCTTTTATGCTCTCTCGATTGGGCGAAGCGACCGCACTTTCAAAAGTTTCACCCGAAGCTGCAGAATGATTAAAGTCCCGTTTAAATATCGCAAGATAGCGCTTCGAACCCACAGCTAGCGCGTCGGGGAATTCCCCCTCGCCGTCGAACTGAAATTCTCCAGTCAAACTGGAAAGTTTGCGTTTCGATGCCGAGGACAAACGACAGGCATGGTCATAGCGTTCCTGCCACTTCCCAGAAGAAGCTTCTAATTTCGAGAAATTTGTCGGCTGATTGCATGCGAGAAGGGGGCAGGAAAAAAGTAGCGCTCCGCCTCTAATCGATCTGAAAATCCGGGATTCCTTAACCATGATGTCGCATCATTGCCCCGCCTTTCCGTTTATCGGCTTACTCGTCTTTAGCTTAAGAGCGGACGGTGCCCAAAGTCACAAACTCGCCCTAAACGCAAAAACCGCGCTCCCATCACAGGAACGCGGCTTGCATAGCACCAACTCGAACACTCCGAGGCTACTGCCCGGGCGCTCCCGGCACCGGCGGACTTTCAGGGCCGCCCGGCATCGGCGCGCCGCCTGGGCCACCCGGCATGCCGCCTGCCCCGCCCTGCATCATCTGCATCTGGCGCTGCATGGCCTCGATCTCGGCGCGGGACTTGAAGTCGAGCAGGGTCACGTCGAATTCCAGCGTGGAGTTCGCCGGGATCGGGCCCTTGGCTTCCGCGCCATAGCCAAGCTGCGGCGGGATGCTGAGATGGTATTTGCCGCCCTTCTGCATCTTCAGCAGGCCCTGCGTGAAGCCGGGGACCAGGCCATCGACCGGCAAAGCGGCCTGTTCATTCTGGTCGAAGACGGTCCCGTCCTTCAGCTTGCCGACATACGACACCAGCACCACGTCCGTCGTGGTCGGGCTGGCGCCTTCACCAGCCTTCAGCACGTCGAAGCCCAGCGAGTCGACCGTATCGGTGCCCGCATAGGCAAGGCCGGCCGCAGCCAGGACGATCGCCGCCACCCCTACCCACAATCGCGTCAGCGAGCCTTTGGCGACGGGACGGAGCGGAACAGCGGTAGTGGACATGAGCCAGTGCCTAGAGCTTGAGGAGAGCGCTTGAAGATAGCAGGGTAGCGTCGTGCGGGCGGATCACCCGCGCCGCAGCAGTTACGTCAGGCAGTCCTTACCGGACGCCGTCACGCTCCGCACGCTTGCGATCCATCTTGCGCGCGCGACGAACGGCGGCAGCCTTTTCGCGTGCCCGCTTTTCCGACGGCTTTTCGTAGTGACGGCGCAGCTTCATCTCGCGATAGACGCCTTCGCGCTGCAGCTTCTTCTTGAGGGCGCGCAACGCTTGATCGACATTGTTATCGCGAACGATGATTTGCATAAGGCCTTCAGTCTCCAATCGAATAACAGTCGGAACGCCGGGACATCCACATGCCCCACCGGGCCGGCCGTAAGCAATAATAAGGGGTCGGCGCAGAGCGGGTCTGCGCCGTGTGGCAGGCGCGTTACCAGCAGAGTCGCGAGATTTCAACCCCTCACGGCACAGGCTCGCCCGAAAAGCGGCAATTCCCGTCGCGACCGGTGCCCCGCACCTCGACAGAGGGCGGCAGTTTGTGGTTTACCGACAGCAATGTCAATAAGGAGAGGTGCCATGGCCACGGACGCCCCGTCGCTTGGAAAAACTATGTCGCCAGCCGAGAGGATCGCCCGTCAGCAACTCGCCGCCTGCTACCGGATCTTCGCGCGGCAGGGCTGGGACGAGCTGATCTACAATCACATCACCCTGCGCGTGCCGGGGGAGGATCATGCCTTCCTCATCAATCCCTTCGGTCTGCATTACCGGGAGGTTCGCGCCTCCAACCTCGTCAAGATCGACATCGACGGTAATGTTCTGGACGGCAGCCCCTACCCTGTGAACAAGGCGGGCTTCACGCAGCACAGCGTCTTCCACCGCTATATCCCCGATGCGCATTGCATCATTCATACGCACACCACTGCCGGAATGGCCGTGTCGGCGACGCGAGAGGGGCTGTTGCCGACCAATTTCTACGCCGCCGCCTTTCATGGCCAGATCGCCTATCACGGCTTCGAGGGGATCACGCTACGCGCCGACGAGGGCGTTCGGCTGATCGAGAGCCTGGGCGACAAGCGCGTCATGATGCTGCGCAACCACGGGACGCTCGTGATGGGCGAGACGCTGCCCTCCGCCTTCTTCCGCCACTGGGCGCTCCAGCGCGCCTGCGAGATTCAGGTTGCGACCGGCGCGGCTGGCACGCCTGCGCTGATCCCGGACGAGGTGATCGCCGTGCATCAGCGCGACATGGCGGGGGTGCAGCTTCCCGGCGGCGAGGGCGCTGCGGACTTCGCCGCGATGGTGCGGATGCTGGAGCGGGACGAGACCGACTGGAAGGACTAGCCGCAGTGAGCCGTCAGGAAACAACCGCAATGACAGCGCTTTAATCGCGACAGTTGAGGAATGCCGCAAAGTTCTGGTCCTGCAATTCGCGCTTGCACTAGGCGACGAGGAGGTAGAGCATCCCATTCACCAGCCAAAATAGGGGGAAAATAGGATGCGAGGATATTGGACGGCGGCGGCAATCACTGGCGCGGTTTTGATTTTGACGGGGTGCGAAGCGGCGGAAGCGCCTGCGCCAGTCGAGGATGCGCCGATCCTGCTGAAGGCGGGACAGTGGACGATGGACCGGACGATCACCGGCTACAATACGCCCGACATCACGGCCGAGGATTACGCCCGGATGGTCGGCACCAAGAGCACCGCCGAAGTCTGCCTGACCGTCGACGCGAAGGGACAGCCCGACCCAAATGCTCTGGCCGGGGCGGAAGGCGAAGAATGCACTTATAAGGAGCCAAGCATCCGCAAGGGCCGCTTCATCGCGAACCTGACGTGCAAGGCTGGGAAGGGCACTTCGGAGCTGGTGCTGGAGGGCAATTACAAGGCCGACAGCATGACCCTGGGCGTCAGCATGACCAAGATGGAGGGTGGCAACGCCGTCCTGCGCACCACGCATGACCTGACGGCCAAGCGCACGGGGGAGTGCAAGGCGAGATAAGCGCGTCCCCTCAACCCGTTCGCCCTGAGTGAATGATTGACCTCAGGCTATTCCATCCCCGTTCGTGCTGAGTAAAGACTGAGCTTGGCGAAGGCTTATATCGAAGCATCATGGGCAGTGCTTGATCCTTCGATACGCCATTTCGACTTCGCTCAATGGCTACTCAGGACGAACGGATAGGTGAGAAGGCACCAAGTTCTAAAACACCGCCGCCACGAACTTGGCGAAGGCGTCGGCGCGGTGGCTCATGGCGTGCTTGGCGTCCGGGTCCATCTCGCCGAAGCTGACGTCGTGGCCCAGCGGCACGAACATCGCGTCATAACCGAAACCGTTATTGCCACGCGGCGGCCATACGAGCGTGCCGTCCACACGGCCCTCGAACGCTTCGACATGCCCGTCGGGCCATGCCAGCGCCAGCGCGCAGACGAAGTGCGCCGAGCGGCTCGCATCCGGCCCGGTCGCTTCCAGCTTCTGCCAGACGGTTCCCATCGCCGCGCCGAAATCCTTCTCCGGCCCCGCCCAGCGCGCCGAGAATATGCCGGGCTCGCCCAGCAGCGCGTCGACGCACAGCCCGCTATCGTCGGACAGCGCCGGGAGCCCCGAGAGGTCCGCCGCCTGCATCGCCTTCAGTTCCGCGTTGGCGATGAAGGTCGTCCCGGTCTCTTCCGGCTCGGGCAAGTCGAGGTCCGCCGCCGACACCGGCTCGATCCCATAGGGCGCGAGTAGCGCGCGGATCTCGCGGATCTTGCCCGGATTGTGGCTGGCGATCACCAGCTTGCCGGGCTTCAGCTTGCGGATCGCCTGTGGGGCGTTCGGATCGTCGGCGATGAAATCGCTCACCGGCCGGCTGCCCCGGCAACGGCCGCGTCTTGAGCGGTGAAGATCTGGCCGCAACCTATGCGCGCAAGCCGCAGTAAGCGCAGCAATTCTTCTTCGTCGAAGGTCGCGCCTTCCGCCGTCGCCTGCACTTCGGCCAGCTTGCTGTCGCCGGTCAGTACGAAGTTCGCGTCGGCCTCCGCGCTCGAATCCTCGATGTAATCCAGGTCGAGAACCGGCGTGCCCTGATGAATGCCGCAACTGATCGCGGCGACCTTCTGAAGGATCGGGTCTTCCTTCAACAGCCCCTTCGCCATCAACCCATTAATCGCGATCCGCAGCGCCACCCAGGCGCCGGAAATCGATGCCGTCCGCGTGCCGCCATCGGCCTGCAGCACGTCGCAATCGATCGTGATCTGCCGCTCGCCCAGCTTCTTCAAGTCTACGACCGACCGCAAGGACCGCCCGATAAGCCGCTGAATTTCCTGGGTACGTCCCGACTGCTTGCCCTTCGCCGCCTCCCGGCTGCCGCGCGTGTGCGTCGCGCGCGGGAGCATGCCATATTCCGCCGTCACCCAGCCCTCGCCCTTGCCGCGCAGGAACGGGGGCACCTTCTCCTCCACCGATGCGGTGCACAGCACCCGCGTGTCGCCGAAGCTGATCAGGCACGATCCCTCGGCATGGATGGTGAAGGCGGGTTCCATCGTGATGGTCCGCATCTGATCGGGGGTGCGGCCTGATGGGCGCATGAACATGACTCCTTTTGAACTTTGGAGCGCGGCTTAGCGTCCCCTCGTCCCGCTGGCCAGTGCATCGCGGACAAAAACAAGTTAAGCGCTGGTTGAACGGCGCCGCCGAACAAGAGCAAGAAGGAGACACGCGATGCGGGCACTGATGATCACCGGACTGCTGGCGGCGCTGAGCGGCTGCGCGACGACCGCGGAGCCGGCGCCTCCCGCCAAGGCCGACACGATCCGCTTTGCCGCGGGCCGCTGCTTTGGCGCCTGCCCTTCCTATAGCGTCATCATCGAGCCCGATGGATCGGGCGTGCTCTACCCCGAGAAATATACCTCCGTGCCCGGCGAGACGCGCTTCACTGTTACGCCTGCGCAGTATCGGCGCCTGCGCGATACGCTTGCGCCCTTCCGCCCGCCCGTCGGCACCCAGCGGAAGATCGCGCCGGGCGAGCCCTCCTGCAAGATCGCCGCCACCGACATGTCGAGTTATCAGATCGTCTGGACCCGCGTGCCGCAGAAGCCGAGACAACTGGACTTTTATGGTGGCTGCCATGACCCGCAACACAAGCGCCTGCGGGCTGCCATCGCCACGGTGCCGAAGCTGCTCGGCATCGAGAAGATGCTGACGCCCGCACCCGGAACCACAGGAAAGACTCGATGAAAAGCGTTCTCCCCCGCATCCTGCGCATCTTCGGCACGGCTGCCCTGTTGATGGGACTTCTGTGGATCGGACAGGGGCTCGGGTTCATCAAGTGGCCCGCCGAAAGCTTCATGATCGACATGCGGCCATGGGCATGGCGCGGCGCGGGGCTGGCGATCCTGGGCATCGTCATGCTGACCTTCTCGGTCAGGCTCAGCCGCCGGGATTGAGCCTCATCACTTTGCCCCCTACATAAGCGCGATGGCGACCATTCCCATCAGCGAACTCAATGACCGCGCGCGGGACGTGTTTCGTCTGGTGGTGGAGAATTATCTCGGCACCGGGATGCCGGTCGCCTCGCGCACCATCGCGCGCCTTGCGACGCTGAACCTGTCGCCCGCGTCGATCCGCAATGTGATGCAGGATCTGGAGGAACTCGGCCTGCTCGCTGCGCCGCATACGTCTGCGGGGCGAATGCCGACGGAGACCGGGCTGCGGCTTTTCGTGGACGGGATGATGCAGGCCGCCGAACCATCGATGGAGGAACGCCGCGCCATCGAAGCGCAAGTGGGCGAAGGCGGTCCGATCGAGAACGCGCTGTCCGCCGCGACGCTGGCCCTGTCCGGCCTCTCCGCTTGCGCTGGGATCGTCATGGTGCCCAAACGCGAGCCGATTCTGCGCCAGTTCAGCTTCGTGGCGCTGAACGAAAGTCAGGCGCTGGCGATCCTCGTCGCGCAGGATGGCTCCATCGAGAACCGGGTGGTCGATCTGCCGCCCGGCATTACACCTTCGATGCTGACTGAGGCGGCAAACTACATGTCGCACAGATTGGGCGGGTTGACTCTTCGGCAGGCGCAGAACTTGCTCGGGCAGGAACTGGATGCCGACCGACGCGCGCTCGACAGCGCCGCGCGGGAGCTGATCGACCGTGGCCTCGCCATCTGGTCGAAGGACAATGCCGACCGCCCCGTGCTGATCGTGCGCGGTCAGGCGAACCTGATCGACGAGACGGCCTCGGCGGATCTGGAACGCGTGCGGCAACTGCTGGACGAACTGGAGGGCAAGCAGGAAATCTCCCGCCTGCTGGAAAGCGCGCTGGCGGGAAGCGCGACCAAGATATTCATCGGATCGGAAAACAAGCTCTTTTCCCTTTCCGGTTCATCGGTCATAGCCGCGCCGTACCGGGCCGGCGATGGCCGCGTCGTTGGCGTGGTCGGGGTGATCGGCCCCACCCGCTTGAACTATGCGCGTGTGATCCCCATGGTGGATTTCACTGCGCAGACCCTGTCGAGATTGATGAGATGACCGAAGAGACAATGAACGAGAACACCGCAGAGATCGCACCCGAAGAGGAGGCGCTGCCCCCCCACGAACAGCGCATTGCCGCTCTCGAAGAGGAACTCGCCGTCGCCAAGCAGGACGTGCTGTACGCTCATGCCGAGACGCAGAATGTCCGCCGCCGGCTGGAGAAGGAGTTGCAGGACACGCGCGCCTATGCCGCGACCGGCTTTGCCCGCGACATGCTGACTATCGCCGACAACCTGACGCGCGCACTGGCCGCGATCCCGGCTGACCTGCGCGAGGACGAGAAGATGAAGGGCCTTGTCGTCGGCCTGGAAGCCACTGGCCGCGAGCTGGAAAGCGTGTTCCGCAAGAATGGCATCGAGAAGATCGAAGCCGTCGGCCAGCCGCTCGACCCGAACAAGCATCAGGCGATGATCGAACTGCCCTCCACCGACGCCGCTCCGGGCACCGTCGTGCAGGAAATGCAAGCCGGCTACATGATCAAGGACCGCCTGCTCCGCCCCGCCTTCGTGGGCGTGGCGAAAGCTGCGGAATAAGTGGAGACTTCCAACAGCTAAAAGTGGAAGCTTCCAACACGAAGCTCTAACGAAAGGCGGCGGTCCTCGGGCTCGCCGCCTTTTTGCTATCCGGCACACAGGTAAAACATTCTACGATATATCTTGACTCTACAGTTTTGAGATATATCTTGAGTGCATCGACTACCTAAGGATTCATTGATGCAGTATACAACTTCACACTTTGGTTATGGACATCGCGGCCATCCCCACTGCGGATCGCACGAAGGCGATCATGGCCGCTTCGGTGGCAGACATGCAGGCGGCAGGCATGGCGGTGGACGCTTCGGCGGCGACTCCATGGGCGGCGGCGGGCCGATGCGCGGGCGGCGGCGGCTGTTCGATGCGGCCGAACTTAAGCTCATCCTCCTCAACCTGATCACAGAAAGCCCGCGCCATGGTTACGACCTGATCCGCGCCATCGAGACGCTCTCTGGCGGCGCTTATGCTCCGAGCCCCGGCGTCATCTATCCGATGTTGACGATGCTCGCAGACATGGAACTGGTCGCCGAGCAACCGGGCGAAGGCAGCCGCAAGCTGTTCGGCATCACGCCCGCAGGCTCCGCGTATCTCGAAGAGAACCGCAACGAGGTTGTCGAAGCCCTGGGCCGTCTCGATATCCTAGCCAAGCGGGCCGAGCGCACCGATGGCGCGCCGATCCGGCGAGCGATGGATAATCTGAAGATGGCGCTCCATAACAGGCTGAGCGGCGACAATGCCGACGCCGAAACCGTATTGAATGTAGCCGCTCTCCTCGATGAGGCAGCGGGCAAGATCGAAAGGCTGAAATAATGGCGCAGGCTACAGCAACCGTACCCACCACCAGCGGCAGCAAATATCTCCAGCAGCTCTGCAAGCACTGGAGCCACAAGCTGGCAGTCGAATTCGACGCGCAGAAGGGCACCGTCACGTTCCCCAACGCCGTCGCCATCATGGAAGCTGAGCCCGAGGCGCTGCTCGTCACTGTCGAAGCCAAGGACGCCGAAACAGTGGAACGGATGAAGAGCGTGGTGGCGAACCATCTCGACCGCTTCGCCTTCCGCGAAGCGCCCCTGCCCTTCGACTGGAAATAGGCTGCCCGCCCTACTTCTTGGCCTCACCGTAGATGTTGCGGCCATAAATGTTGCCGGGCGGAGCATAGCGGCACACCAGATAGTCGTCGCGTTCATTGGACGCGACGGCACAGCCGATGGTCGTGGTCGCCTGCCACACCATCTGCGTATAATGTCCGACGTCCCGCCAGTCCCCGGTCGTGCTGAAGTCCGGGACCGGGCGATGGCGATAGTAGCGGCGCTCATTCTCCCATGTCGCCGCCATCTCCGCATAAGTGAAAGCGCCGCGCGTCCCCATCCACAGGTTCTCGCCCTGCGGCGTGGGGCGATAGGCCTTGCCGCTGTGCTCGAAGCGGCGGGTCCGGGCCAGCACCTGTGCGTAGGTCATTGCCTGCGCAGCGAGCGCCGGGTCCCACTCTACCGGCGCGACCTCGATGTCTTCCCGCGCTTCGTTGTGGACGCGCAGCACGATCCGGCGCAGCAACGCATCGCCGCGGGGCCGCACCTCATAAGGCTCCTCCCACTCCGAGCGAACGTTGGACTGCCGCTCCGTCTGCGCCAGCGAAGCGCCCGGCAGCGCCGCAACGCAAAGTAGCCACCACCTCAAAATCCGCATACACACCCCGCATCATGTCCGCGCATCCTGCTCCCTTATCCCTGAACGCATCCCTAACCGGCGCGCTGGCCCTTTATATTCATTGGCCTTTTTGCGTGTCAAAGTGCCCCTATTGCGACTTCAACAGCCATGTTCGGGAGAGCATAGATGCCGATGCGTGGCAGGCGGCGTTGCTGGCCGACATGGCGCATGAAGCGGCGCTGACGCCCGGGCGGAAGCTCGGCTCGATCTTCTTCGGCGGCGGCACGCCTTCGCTGATGCCGCCCCGGATCGCCGCCTCCCTGATCGCGGCGGCGGAGCGGCACTGGGGATTCGCGCCGGACATCGAGATCACGTTGGAGGCCAATCCCAGTTCCGTCGAGGCCGCC
The DNA here is from genome assembly GCF_033795625.1 of Sphingobium sp. Taxonomy (GTDB): domain Bacteria; phylum Pseudomonadota; class Alphaproteobacteria; order Sphingomonadales; family Sphingomonadaceae; genus Sphingobium. The sequence continues at coordinate 33,852 of NZ_JARYGI010000018.1, forward strand.
CGCTTTGCGGACTTGGCGGCGGCGGGAGTGAATCGCGTGTCGCTGGGACTTCAGGCACTGGATGACGCGGCGCTGCGCTTCCTCGGGCGAGCGCATGACGTTCGCGAAGGTCTGGCGGCGCTGGACACCGCGCAGCATGTGTTCGACCGCGTGACCTTCGACCTGATCTACGCCCGACCCGATCAGAGCGAGGCGGACTGGCAGGCCGAACTCTCCCGCGCTCTCTCGTTCGGCACGGATCACCTGTCGCTCTACCAACTCACCATCGAGCCGGGCACGCGCTTCGAGAGCATGGTACGGCGCAGCGAATTCACGCCTGCCGATCCTGATCACGGCGCGACGCTCTACGAACTGACTCAGGCGATGACGGAGGCTGCCGGAATGCCAGCCTATGAGATCAGCAATCATGCGCGGCCGGGACAGGAGAGTCGCCACAATCTCACTTATTGGCGCTATGGCGATTATGCTGGCATCGGGCCGGGCGCGCATGGACGCCGGGGCGGATGTGCGACGCAGCGGCACAGGAAGCCGGAGAACTGGATGGCAGCGGTGGACCGGAACGGCCATGGACTGAAGAGCGAGGACAGCCTCTCGCCGCAGGATCTGGCCACCGAGGCCCTGTTGATGGGCTTGCGCCTGCGCGAAGGCGTCGACCTCGACCACATTGCGGCAAGTTCCGGCATGGCGCGGGAAGCACTGGTGGATGGCGAGGCTATCGCCCGCTTGTCTGCTCTCGGCTTCGTTCAGGCGGAAGGCCCGCATCTCCGCGTATTGCCTGCCGGAATGCTGTTGCTCGATGCGATCCTGCCGCAAGTCGTTGCGCTCTGACCCTTCGCCATTCTACGGTGCCGCTATGGCCGCGGCGCAATCCCTGATCGAAGACTGGCGCAACTATCTGGCGCAGGATCGGCGGCGCTCGATCCATACCGTGCGCGCCTATGTGGCCACTGCCGAACGGCTGGTGGGCTTCCTTCAGGGGCATCAGGGCGGCAGCGTCAGCCGCAATGATCTTGTCCGCCTGACGACTGCCGATATCCGAAGCTTTCTAAGCGAACGGCGCATGGCGGATGACATAGGCAATCTGTCCACCGCCCGCGAACTCTCCGCGATCCGCGGTTTCCTGCGGTTCGTAGGGGGTGAAGGGGCCAATGTGCCCTCCATCAAAGGCCCGCGCGTCAAGCGGGGTGTGCCTCGCCCCGTAGCACCCGACGACGTGATCGCTCTGGCACAGGATATCGCGGAAAGCGCCCGAGACGGCTGGATCGGCGCGCGAGACTGGGCGGTGCTGCTGCTGCTCTACGGCGCTGGCCTGCGCATCGGCGAAGCGATGGCGCTGACGGGCGACGTGCTGCCGCTACAGGAGACCCTGCGCGTCACCGGCAAACGCAACAAAACGCGGATCGTGCCGCTGCTCCCGCAAGTGCGCGACGCGATCGACGCCTATCTGGCGGTGTGCCCCTTCCCCGCAATGCCTGGCGAGCCATTGTTCAAGGGCACGCGGGGTGGGCCGCTCTCCCCCTCGCTGATCCGCCGCGCGGTACAGGGCGCGCGTGGACGGCTCGGCCTGTCGGAGCGCGCCACACCGCATGCCCTGCGGCACAGCTTCGCCACGCATCTGCTGGGACGGGGAGCCGACTTGCGATCGCTGCAGGAACTACTCGGCCATGCCAGCCTGTCTTCAACGCAGGTCTATACCGAGGTCAACGCAGCCTATCTGCTGGACGTCTACCGGAACGCGCATCCCCGGGCGTGAGGCTTATTCTTGCCTGGGAGCGGAGGGCCGCCAGGTGATCAGCCGGTAGAGATAGAAGATGACGGCGATCGCCACCGTCGCCGTCGCGGCGGGGCCGATATACTTATCGATCTCCTTGAAATTGCTGCCCAGTATAAAGCCTGCATAGGCAAGGATAACATTCCAGATCAGCGCGCCGGCTCCTGTCCACAGCAGGAAGCGCACATGTCCCATACGGAACAATCCGGCGGGCAGCGATACCATCGTGCGCAAGGCTGGCATGAAGCGAAACACGAAAACGATGGCCTGCCCATAGCGCGCAAACAGCCGATTCAGCGCCTCGACATCGCACCATTCCAGCGTCGCCCAGCGCCCATGGCGCTCGACCAAGGGTCTCAGTCGCTCGACGCCCAGACGCGCCCCGACCAGATACCAGAAATAATTGCCGATGGTCGTGCCTGCGGTGCCCGCCAGCAACAGCGGCACCATTTCCATCCGTCCCTGCCCGACGCGGATGCCGCCAATTCCCATGATGAGTTCGGACGGGATCGGCGGGAACACATTCTCCAGCACCATCAGGAACCATATGCCCCAATAGCCGCCAGCATCGATCAGATGGAGAACCCAGTCAGTCATCGGAGGATCTTCGCGATGGCGCTCAAGCGCGCGCTGCCAGCCGGGCGTCGATCGCGTCCCAGATCATGCCTCCGGTATCAGTGCCGTTGAACGCGTCTATCGACACGATGCCAGTCGGGGAAGTCACGTTGATTTCCGTCAGCCATTCGCCGCCGATCACGTCGATGCCGACGAACAGCAGCCCGCGCTTCTTGAGTTCCGGTCCCATAGCGGCGCAGATTTCCCGCTCCCGCTCCGTGAGTTCGGTCTTGGCGGCCGATCCGCCGACCGCGAGGTTGGAGCGGATTTCGCCTGCACCGGGCACGCGGTTGACGGCGCCTGCCACTTCGCCATCCACCAGCACGATGCGCTTGTCGCCGCTCGCGACGCCGGGGATGAACGCCTGCACCATAAAGGGCTCGACCCATGAGGCGTTGAAGAGTTCCACCAACGCCGAAAGATTGGAGCCGGCCTTGCCGACATGGAACACCGCCGTCCCGGCATTGCCATAGAGCGGCTTCACCACGATCTCGCCATGTTCGGCAAGGAAACTTCGTGTTTCCTCAAGGCTCCGCGTGATCATAGTCGGCGGCATGAAGCGGGCATAATCGAGCACGAACACCTTTTCCGGAGCGTTGCGCACGGCGGCCGGATCATTGACCACCAACGTCTCGTCCTGAATGCGCTCCAGCAGATGCGTGGCGGTGATGTACGACAAGTCGAACGGCGGGTCCTGCCGCATCAGCACCACGTCGATGTCGCGGCCAAGGTCGAGCCTCACAGGAGCGCCGAAAGTGAAATGGTCGCCCTCGACCTTGCGGACTTCCACCGGGCGTGCTTCCGCGACCACCCGGCCTTCGCGGAACGTCAGGTCGGGCGCGAGATAGTGATAGAGCCTGTGCCCCCGCGCCTGCGCCGCCAGCATGATGTGGAAAGTCGAGTCCCCGCCGATCTTGATCGATTCCATCGGGTCCATCTGCACGGCGACGTTAAGAGACATAGCGGCCTTTCGAGTTTGCAGTCGGGCAGAAGGTTTCGCTCAGCCCCCATGCCAGACGTTGGTCAAATGGCGCGGCGCTCGTCCCGGCGCAAGGAGCATCACGTCGATTCGCATGTCGTCGCCCGGCTGGCAATATGTCGGGCCGAGGATTTCCGCCGCCGCCGCAACACGCGAAAGCCGCCGCTCGTCGATGGCGAAGTCCAGTTGCGCAACGGTGCCGCGTGCCTTCACTTCGATGAAAGCCACGATGCCGGGTTTGCGCGCGACCAGATCGACTTCGCCCAGCGGTGTCCGCACGCGGCGGCCGAGTATCTGCCACCCTTTCAGCCGCAGCCACCAGCCGCAGATTCGCTCCGCCTGCCGCCCGCGCTTTTCCGCCGCCTGTTTCTTCACCCCTTCAGCACCATGGCGCGGGCATAGAGTTCGCGGCGGTCGAGACCCAGCGCCTTGGCTACCTCCCCCGCAGCCTTCGACACCGGCAGCCGCGTCATGGCTTCCAGCAGCGCCGCATCGGCATCATCCTGCGTAGCGGCGGGCGCTTCACCGGGCGGGCCGACGATCACCACGATCTCGCCGCGCGGCGGTGCATCGGCATAGCGGGCGGACAGTTCCGACAGGGTGCCTGTCACCGTCTCCTCGAACGTCTTGCTGATTTCCCGCACAACTGCCGCATCCCGATCACCCAGCCCTTCGGCCATGGCGGCGAGGCTGGCCGAAAGACGCGGCCCGCTTTCGTAGAAGATCAACGTGGCGCGCAACGCAGCAACTTCCGCCAGCGTGTCGCCTCGCGCCTTCGCCTTGGACGACAGGAAGCCCATGAACAGGAAGCGATCCGTCGGAAGTCCGCTCAGCGTCAGCGCCGCGATGGCCGCACTTGGCCCCGGCAGGCTTGTGATGTAACGCTCCGCCGCACGCGCATCGCGCACCAGCTTATAGCCCGGATCGGATATCAGCGGCGTCCCCGCGTCCGACAACAACGCAATCGCCTCCCCGGCCATACGCTCGATCAGCCGCAGCCGCAGACTGTCGTTGCTATGGTCGTGATAGGGCACCATCGGCCGGTCCGAACCCGCCGCGCGCAGCAGCTTTGCACTGACGCGCGTGTCCTCCACCGCAACTACATCCGCCTTGCGCAATATCTCCGCCGCGCGCGGCGTCAGGTCGCCGAGGTTGCCGATAGGCCCCGCGACGATATAAAGGCCGGGCGCCAAACGAGAGTCTTCTCGATCAGATTCAAAAGCAGTTTCCATAAGGACGCCAGATGACAGAGACGGATGCCGAACCGCAAGCAGGCATATTGCCGGTCGTGAAACGCAGCGCGAGAATTCTGTTCGCGGCTTGCGCTTTGATGGTGGCAGGCTGCCAGACCATCGTACCGCGCGGCGAGCAGCCGACCGGCCCCGCTACCACCGAGCAACCCGCCGACCGTCCGGTCGAACCGGGCCTGCCGACCGATACACAGCGGCATCGCGTTGCTTTGCTCGTGCCGATGAGCGGTGCAAATGCAGGCGTCGGCCAGTCTATTGCCAATGCGACGACGCTTGCCCTGCTGGACACGAAGACCGAAAAGGTTCGGATCACGACCTACGACACGAATCTCGGCGCTGCTGCTGCCGTGAGTCGCGCCCTCTCGGAAGGCAATCGCCTGATTCTTGGCCCGTTGATGGCTGAAGATGCGCGCGTCGTCGGGCCGATCGCCCAGAAGGCGGGTGTGCCCGTCATCAGCTTCTCCAATGACAGCAGCATTGCGGGCAATGGCGTCTATTCGATGGGCTATGCCCCCGCGCAATCCATCGAGCGAGTCGTGACCTTTGCGCGCTCGAAGGGGCTGAACAGCTTTGCCGCACTGGTGCCGCGCGGAACCTATGGCGAGCGTGCGGGCACGTCGCTGCTGCGGGCAGTGGAAGGCGCTGGCGGTACGGTGGTGTCGATGCAACCCTTCGACCGCTCGCCCGGTTCGATCACCGCTGCCGTCAGAAAGCTGGACGCGAGTTCGCCCTATGACGCGGTGCTGATCGCCGATGGCGGCCGCGTAGCCATTCAGGCAGCGCCGATCCTGCGCAAGAGCGTGCGGGGCTCAAAGGCGCAGGTGCTGGGCACAGAGTTATGGAACACGGAAAGCACGATTGTCGGGACGCCGGCCTTGCGCGGCGCCTGGTTCGCCAGCGTATCGGACGGCCTCTATCGCCAGCTTGCCACCCGATATCGCACTCGCTTCGGCAGCACGCCGTTCCGGCTGTCGTCGCTGGGGTATGACGCCGTACTTCTGACGGTCCGCATCGCGCGGGACTGGCAAGTCGGAACGCCCTTCCCCGCCCGACGGCTGGCCGACAGCGGCGGGTTCTCCGGCATCGACGGCGCGTTCCGGTTCACCCGCAACGGGATCGCGGAACGCGCGCTGGAGATCAATCAGGTGAATGCAGGCAGCTTCGCGGTGTTGGACGCAGCGCCGGGCGGGTTTCAGGAGTAGGATTTCCTCCCCTCGCGGGGAGGAAACACGTTAGAGGATCGACTGGCCGGTCTTTTCCCAATCGGCCATGAACCCTGCGATCCCCTTCTCGGTAAGCACATGATTGAACAGCGACTTGATGACGGCAGGCGGCGCGGTCATCACGTCGGCTCCGATCCTGGCGCTTTCCAGCACATGGATCGAATGCCGGACGCTGGCGACCAGGATTTCGGTATCGAACGCATAATTGTCATAGATCAGGCGAATGTCCTGGATCAGCGCCATGCCGTCAAAGCCATTGTCGTCATGCCGGCCGACGAAGGGCGAAATGAACGCCGCGCCAGCCTTGGCGGCCAGCAGCGCCTGATTGGCCGAGAAGCAGAGCGTCACATTGACCATCACGCCATCGTCGGACAGCGCCTTGCATGTCTTCAGGCCATCGATCGTCAGCGGCACCTTGATGCAGACATTGTCGGCGACCTTCCGCAGCACTGCCGCTTCCTTCATCATCGTTTCGTGATCGAGCGCGACGACTTCGGCGGATACGGGGCCTGGTACGATGGAGCAGATTTCCTCGACCACTTCCACGAACTTGCGGCCGGACTTGTGGATCAGTGACGGGTTTGTGGTTACGCCGTCGAGCAGACCTGTGGCGGCCAGATCGCGGATTTCGGCAGTGTCTGCGGTATCGACGAAGAATTTCATGGGATGCCCTCCGGCTGGGTGATTCGATGGCGCCGCTATAGGCGCGCAAACTTCCCTGGGGTAGGGCACAGATCATGACTCGCGCTCGCGTCCTCATCCTCAATGCCGCTTTGGGTCCCCTCGACTACCGCGTCCCGCACGGCATGACCGTGGAGCCGGGCAGCATCGTCGTCGCGCCGCTGGGGCCGCGCCAACTGGTCGGCGTGGTGTGGGAGGAGGACCGCTTTCCCGATGTCGAGCCGGTCGGCGACAACCGGCTGCGGCCACTGCTCGGCGTGATGGATGCGCCGCCTCTTCCCGCCCCGCTCCGCCGGCTGATCGAATGGACAGCGGACTATTATCTCGCGCCGCCCGCAGCGGTGTTGCGCATGGCGCTCGCGTCCCACTCGGCGCTGGAGGGGACACGCACCACGATCGAATATCGCGCAACCGGCAGCGCACCCGACCGCCTTACCGAGCAGCGCGCGCAGGCTCTGGAACGGATCGGTGAGCGGCAGGGGCTGATCCGCGAACTCGCGACCATCGGCGGCGTATCGGATGCGGTGGTACGGGGCTTGGTGAAAGTGGGTGCGCTCGAACCCGTTGAAGTCAGCACCGACACGCCTTTTCCTGAACCCGACCCGGATTTCGCGCCGCCTGATCTCAGCGACGAGCAGGCCGCCGCCGCCGGGCAATTGATGGATGCCGTGGCAGCGCGCGACTTCCATCCCTTCCTGCTTGATGGCGTGACGGGGTCGGGCAAAACCGAAGTGTATTTTGAAGCTGTCGCGCGTGCGCTGCGCGATGGGCGGCAAGTGCTGGTCCTGCTGCCGGAAATCGCCCTGACCGAACCGTTCCTCGGTCGCTTCACCAAACGCTTCGGGGTGGAGCCCGTCGCCTGGCACAGTGGCCTTCGCCAGTCAGAGCGCCGCCGGGCATGGCGCGCCATTGCGACGGGACAGGCGAAGGTCGTCGTCGGCGCGCGATCTTCGCTGTTCCTGCCCTATCCGCGGCTTGGCCTGATCGTCGTCGACGAAGCGCATGAGACAAGCTTCAAGCAGGAAGACGGCGTGCATTATCATGCGCGCGACGTGGCCGTGATGCGCGGGCTGATGGAGAAATGCCCTGTCATCCTCGCCTCCGCCACGCCCGCCATAGAAACCCGCCATCAGGTCGAGGTGGGCCGCTACACAGAGATCAAGCTGCCCGCCCGCTACGGCGGTGCGCAGATGCCGGAGATCATCGGCCTCAACCTCCTCACGCACCCACCCGAGCGGGGCCGCTGGATCGCGCCGATGCTGGTCACGGCGATCGACGAAGTGCTGGAGAAGGGCGAGCAGGCGTTGTTGTTCCTCAACCGCCGGGGTTATGCGCCGCTGACTTTGTGCCGTCATTGCGGCTACCGCTTTCAGTGCCCGAACTGCACCGCCTGGATGGTCGAGCATCGCCTGACGCGCCGCCTCGCCTGCCACCATTGCGGCCATGTCATTCCCGTGCCCAAGGCATGCCCCGACTGCAAGCAGGAGGACGCGCTGGTCCCCTGCGGCCCCGGCGTCGAACGCATCGCCGACGAAGTGACTGCGCTATGGCCGGAGGCGCGCACCGCCATCGCCACGTCCGACACCCTCTGGTCGCCCGCAAAGGCCGCGGACTTCGTGAAAAGCGTCGAGGGTGGCGCGGTCGACATCATCATCGGCACGCAGCTTGTCACCAAGGGCTACCATTTCCCGAACCTCACCCTCGTCGGCGTGATCGACGCGGATCTCGGGTTAGAAGGCGGAGACCTGCGCGCTTCCGAACGCACGTTCCAACAGATCGTGCAGGTCTCCGGCCGCGCGGGCCGTGGCGCAAAGCCGGGTCAGGTCTACATCCAGACGCGCATGCCCGACGCACCCGTTATCAAGGCGCTGATCAGCGGCGACACCGAAGCCTTCTATGCAACGGAAACCGCCAGCCGTCGGCACGCCCACGCTCCGCCCTTCGGCCGCTTCGCCGCCATCATAGTGTCGAGCGACGATCCCGCCGAGGCGGCCACGGTTGCCCGCCTGATCGGCAAGAGCGCGCCCGATATTGAGGGTATGCGCGTCTACGGCCCCGCCCCCGCGCCGCTCGCAGTGTTGCGCGGACGTCACCGCCATCGCCTGTTGGTCCACGCCACCCGGCAGCTCGACGTGCAGGCGGCGATCCGCGAATGGCTGGGCAACGTCGTCTGGAAATCCGGCACGCGCGTTGCCGTGGACATCGACCCCTACAGCTTCATGTAGAGATCATTTTCCGACGGGCAGTTCAACCGACGGTGCTTCCAAATCCATCATGTCCAACGTTCCTCCACTGGATTCCACCTTCATCAATGCGTCCTGCAGTTTCAGTGCATAAGCCTTGTGCGGGCTGTCATGCGGAGAAAAGGCGATAGGGTCGAGCAAGCGCGCCGCAATGCGATATTGCTTCCGGTCGGCGTAAGAAGAGGACAGCATGAAGCGATATTCGTCATATTGGGGCACAAGAGCGAAGGCCTTTTCAAGGCCATGATAGGCCGTGGCGGGCACTTCCGACCCGAACATCTTGTGATAGCGATAGAATTGGACGAGCGGCGCCGCATCCTCGGTATCCAGCCGATTGCCCTTGATGATGGCGGCCAGCGCAGCTTTCCGAATGCCGGGATCGTCCTTTTCCCGCGCCTTTTCCAGAAGCACATCTGCCTTCGTGGCGTAGGCAGGCGCATATTTGGGGTCCAGGCCAATGGCGCGATCCGCGTCGGCAAGCGCTGCATCATCCAGTCCAGCGGCCAGTTCCGCTTCGGCAAGAAATGCCTGCGCATAAGCGCTTTGCGGGAATTTAGCAGCTATCGGACGTACTTCTGCGAGAAATGCCGCTTTCTTCGCCTTGTCGCCGCGGTCTTCCTCCACCGCCTGCAGGCGACGAATTTCGTACGTCATCAGCGCAGCCTGCCCCGCTTCCACAGCGAAGACTTGCACGGAAATCTTGGGCATCTCCTGCGGCGACAGGCGGTTTGCACTCAATTTGCGCTTTTCCAGATATCTGCGAAGTTCCGCGTCCAGCGTCTTCAGGCCGCCTTTGAAATAGGTGTCGGCATCCTTTGCCGTGCCGTTCACCATGTCGCTCAGATATTTGTCGAACTCAGCACCGCGGGCCGAAGTGTACCGGAAGTAATGCGTCAGCAGCCAGGCCGTGCCATAGAAGCGATCCATGTCCGGCGGGCTCATCTTCTCCGTTTTTCCGGAAAACAGCTGCGCCAACGGAAGTGGCTTCATCAGCACCAGTCCATAAGCGCGATAGAGTGGCGCGAGCCCGAACTCGATCGACTGGTCTTCAGGAAACTTCACGACGGAATAATATTCGGCAAACCCTTCGATATACCAGGCGGGATAGGCCGCCGGGAAATAGTGAAGCATGAAGTGGTGGGCATATTCGTGGAAAAGGATTTCCTCGGCGCCCAAGTCGAACTGGCCGTTCTTGCGCTCACGCGCGACGACAGCGTAGCCGTTCCGGCGGGAACCATCATAGAATCCTGCGACATTCTTGCGGCCTGCCAGCTTCTCGACAACGTTGCTGCTGGGCACCATGAAGACGATGACCGGGCTGCCCGGCTCCGTATCCGGCGTATTCGTCATCTTCCGCAAAAGAAAGTCGAACTTCTCCAGCTTCTCGGCGAAGCCTGTAAGCTCCTTGGCCGAGCCTTGGCTGTAGACGATGAAATGGCGTGTGCGGCCCTGGCTCCACGCCGCTCGCGCCTCTCCGCTCGCGCCCATGTAAAGCAGGGCAGCCAAGAACATCGCCCCGATCCGAATCACCTTCATGCTCAACCCCCGTCGATACGACGGCTGATGCACGGACTTCAGCGGCAATTGAAGTGCCTCTGACGCATTGACTTGTGAATATTGTCCCATATCGGATGCGCCCGTGACGATCCCGACGCCCTGCACCCAAATCTGTACGCTCGACCCGAAGGGAAAGCTGTGCGTGGGATGCGGCCGCACATTGGACGAGATTGCCCGCTGGGCGACCATGGCAGCGGTAGAGCGTGACGCCATCATGGCACGGCTGAAGCGTTAGGCGTCTCGCTCCCGCGCGAGCAGCTTCTCCTTGCGTTCCAGACCATAGGCATAACCGCCAAGGCTGCCATCGGTGCGTAACACGCGGTGGCAGGGAACCAGCACCGCGAGCACATTGTCGCCGCAGGCCGATCCGGCGGCGCGGACGGCCCCGGGCCTGCCGATGCTCGCCGCGACCTGACTGTAAGTGCGGGTTTCGCCGGCCGGTATCGCCCGGAGCGCGTCCCACACCGCTTGCTGAAAGGCAGTGCCCTGCACATCCACGGGCAGGTTTGCCGTGCGAGCGGGATTGTCCACCAGCGTCGCAACGTCCTGCGCCAGATCCGCGAAACCGGCATCCGCGGGTCGAATGTCGGCAGCGGGAAACCGTCGCCGCAACTCGCTCTCATCCTCGTCGAAACTGATCCGGCAAAGGCCCTTGTCCGTTGCCGCGACCAGCATCGACCCGAGGCTGGTTTCCGTGACGGTGTAGCGGATCGTCACCCCCGCCCCGCCCTTCCTCCAGGCGCTGGGCGTCATGCCAAGGCGCTCCCCGGCATCGGCATAGGCGCGGCTCGGTGCGTTATATCCGGCATCGTAGATCGCATCGGTCACGCGGTGTTCCTCCTTCAGGGCATTTTCCAGCCGATCCGCTCGCAACTTCCGGGCATAAGCGCTTGGCGTCACCCCCGTCGCTCGCTTGAACAGACGATGAAAGTGATGGGGCGCATATCCTACGGCCAGCGCCAACGTCTCGAGCGAGAGCGGCTCTTCGGCCGCGGCGATCAACTCCAGCGCCTTGTCCACGGCTTGGCGATCACGCCCCACTTCATCAGGACGGCAACGCAGGCAGGCCCGGAAGCCTGCCGCGCGTGCAGCTTCCGCTTCAGCGAAGAACCGGACGTTTTCACGCTTCGGATGCCGCGCGGGGCAGCTCGGCTTGCAATAGATGCCAGTGGTCAAAACCGCACCGACGAAATGCCCGTCGAGATCGCGGACGCGCCGGGTGAATGCCTCCCAGCAGGCGTCCGCATCCAGCGCGGCGCTGGCATCGATGAAGGCGGCTTGTGGTGTCATCTGGATCATGGGTCTACCCTGCCCCATCGTGGAGGCAAAGACTTCCCGCATCTTGCTTTCAAAGCGAGCGGCGATGCTTTCCCGTTTTACTTCGCGAGCATTGGCAATATGTATCGCCCCCTATGACCGCCCTCCTCCCCGCTTTTGCGCGGCGTTTCGTCGCCTTCCTGTTGCTGCTCGGCTTCGCGGCGACGGCGCGCGCCGACCAGATGGACCTTTCGGCAGCAGCGCGAAGCGTCGTGCGCGTGGCTCTGGTGGCGACGGACGGAGCGGAAGCCTATTTCGTCGGCCACGGCAGCGGCGTAGTGGTGGCGCCCGACAAGGTGCTGACCAATGCCCATGTCGTGGAACTGGCGCGCGAAGAAAAGAACATCGTCATCGGCATCGTGCCGTCGGAGGGCAAGAAGAGCTATGGCGGGCGGATCATTGCCTATTCACCCGGCAACGACCTCGCGCTGATTCAGATGGACGAGGGTCGCCTGCCCCCTGCCAGCTTCTATGCCGGAGCCGTAACCGATGGACAGCATGTGACTGCGATCGGTTTCCCCGGTACTGTCGACCGCGCGCAGGGACTTGGCCTCAAGGAAATGGTCGAGCCGATGAACCCGGTGAAGACGGGCGGCAATGTTTCGGCCGGTCGGTCGGGCAAAAGCTACGACACTGTCCTGCATACCGCGCCGCTGGCTTCGGGGAACAGTGGCGGGCCACTGGTAGACGATTGCGGACGCGTCCTTGGCGTCAACAGCTTCGGATCGATATCCGATGGCAGCGACGCGGAATTCGGATTTGCCGTATCCAACCGGGAAATTGCCTCCTTCCTGCGGCAGGCAGGCGTGACTTTCCTCCGCACGTCAGCACCTTGCCGCTCACTGGCCGATATCGACGAAGCGGAAGCCCGACGCGCAGCACAGCAAGCAGCCACTCAGGATGCAGCCGCTCGCGCCAGCGCCGCCGCGCGCGATGCTGCCTTGTCGAAGGCGAGAGATGCAGCGGAACAGGACGTCATTTCGGCGCGCGAGAATGTGATGGCGCTGGCCGCCGTGCTGCTTGCCCTGGCCGTGCTGGCGGCAGGCGCCGCGGGGCTGAACTACACGCAGGGGAAGCAGCGTCCCACGATCTGGTTCGGTGTCGGCGGGGGCGTCCTGCTGATCGGTGCGCTGCTGGCTTTCGTTCTGAGACCGAGTTTCTCAAGCGTCGAAGATCGCATGGCGGCGGCGTCGGTGGATACGGGCGAGGTAACGACCGCTCAGACGGTGGGCTATGCGGCGGCTGGCGACAATTTGTGCCGCATTGATGAGGCGCGTAGCCGCATCACCGTGTCGGATACGACGGATGTCCCCCTCAACTGGACGGAAAGCGGCTGCGCGAATGGCCGTGAGCAATATCTGCCGGACGGAACGGAGTGGACGCGCGTGAACAGCACGGCCGATGATGCCGCGATCTCGGTCTCGCGCTTCGATCCGGGCACCGGCACCCTGCGCAACGAACGGTACCTGGCCGACGCCGACACGCTGGAACGCGCCAGGGCCATCCGGGCACGCACCGATGCGGGAGCCTGCACCACCGATGCAGCGGCGATGGCGAAGCTGAAACAGATGCAGGGTGACTTGCGCGCCATATTGCCGTTGCAGCCGAACGAACGGCTCGTTTATCAATGCGCCAAGGGCAAAGCCGACACGTCGGCGCCCTGATTTCTGCAATCTTGCTCCACCTGCAAGAGTTATCGCCAACGCGTATTGCATCGCGGCAACCCTCCTGCTAACCGGCCCGCAGATCAGGGGCGTGGGCAACCACTTCCCCCTCTTGGCATGAGTGCCTTTTCAAAGCGGAGGACTTTCACAGCGTGGAGACAGGCGGCGGTATAAGCGGCGGGATTCAAGCCAGCCTCAGCGGCCGCTACGCGGTGGCGTTGTTCGAACTTGCGCGTGACGGTAAGTCGCTGGATGCAGTGGCCGAAAGCCTGGCTGCTCTGAAGCGCGCGCTGGCCGAATCGAGCGATTTCAAGGCGCTGATCGTCAGCCCCATCGTCGGCCGTGACGTTGCGACCAAAACCGTAGCAGCAGTGGCCCAGTCGATGCAGCTCGATCCGCTTACCTCCAATTTTCTTGGCGTGCTCGCGCAGAACCGCCGTCTGGCGCAATTGCCCGCTGTGATCCGCGCCTACGAAACTTTGCTGTCGAATCATCGGGGCGAGGCTCGTGCCGAAGTCGTTTCGGCGCACCCGCTGAACGCCGATCAGGTCTCGGCTCTGCAGAAGAGCCTGCGCGCCCGCGTCGGCCGTGAAGTCGCGGTGGAGACGAAAGTCGACCCCGCGATTCTGGGCGGGCTGGTCGTCAAGATCGGCAGCCAGATGATCGACAGTTCCATCCGTACCCGTTTGAATACTCTTGCCCACGCTATGAAGGGCTGAAGACCCCTTAAAGGTCCGATGAAAGGCTGAACATGGATATCAACGCCGCAGAAATTTCGAAGGTCATCAAGGACCAGATCGCCAGCTTCGGCACCGAAGCGCAAGTGTCGGAAGTCGGCACCGTGCTGAGCGTCGGTGACGGCATCGCCCGCATCCACGGCCTGGACAATGTGCAGGCCGGTGAAATGGTCGCCTTCTCCAATGGCGTGCAGGGCATGGCCCTCAACCTGGAAGCCGACAATGTCGGCGCGGTGATTTTCGGCTCGGACGCCGAGATCAAGGAAGGCGACACCGTCAAGCGCACCGGCACCATCGTGGACGTCCCCGTGGGCCGTGGCCTGCTCGGTCGCGTAGTCGATGGACTCGGCAATCCGATCGACGGCAAGGGCCCGATCGTTTCCGACCAGCGCATGCGCGTCGAGAAGAAGGCGCCCGGCATCATCCCGCGCACCTCGGTTCATGAGCCCGTGCAGACGGGCCTCAAGGCCATCGACACGCTCGTTCCCGTCGGCCGTGGCCAGCGCGAACTGATCATCGGCGATCGTCAGACCGGCAAGACCGCCGTTGCGATCGACACCTTCATCAACCAGAAGGGTGTCAACGCCGGCACCGACGAGAGCAAGAAGCTGTACTGCATCTATGTCGCAGTCGGCCAGAAGCGCTCCACCGTCGCGCAGATCGTGCGTCAGCTCGAAGAAAACGGCGCGATGGAATATTCCATCGTCATCGCCGCCACCGCTTCGGAGCCCGCGCCGCTTCAGTATCTCGCGCCTTACACCGGCGTCACCATGGGCGAATATTTCCGCGACAACGGCATGCACGCCCTGATCGTCTATGACGATCTGTCGAAGCAGGCCGTGGCCTATCGCCAGATGTCGCTGCTGCTGCGTCGTCCTCCGGGCCGCGAAGCCTATCCGGGCGACGTGTTCTATCTCCACAGCCGCCTTCTGGAGCGCGCTGCGAAGATGAACAGCGACAATGGTTCGGGCTCGCTGACTGCGCTGCCGATCATCGAAACGCAGGCTGGCGACGTGTCCGCCTATATTCCGACCAACGTGATTTCGATCACCGACGGCCAGATTTTCCTCGAAACCAACCTCTTCTATCAAGGCATCCGTCCGGCCATCAACGTGGGCCTCTCGGTGTCGCGCGTCGGTTCAGCCGCGCAGACGAAGGCGATGAAGAAGGTGTCGGGCTCGATCAAGCTGGAGCTGGCGCAGTATCGTGAAATGGCGGCGTTCGCCCAGTTCGGTTCGGACCTCGACGCCTCGACGCAGAAGCTGTTGAACCGCGGCGCGCGACTGACGGAACTGCTCAAGCAGCCCCAGTTCTCGCCGCTGCCCTTCGAAGAACAGACCGCCTCGATCTTCGCAGGCACAAACGGCTATCTGGACAGCATCCCCGTTTCGGACGTCAACCGCTATGAGGAGGCGATGCTCTCCTTCCTGCGGCACGACCATGCCGAGCTGTTGACGGGCATCCGCGACAGCAAGGACCTGTCTGACGACAGCAAGTCCAAGCTGAAGGCCGCGCTCGATAGCTTCGGCAAGACGTTCGCCTGAAACATGTAACCGTCACCCCGTTCGCATCGGGGTGACGCATAAGGGTTAAGCATGGCAAGCCTGAAGGAACTCAAAGGGCGGATCGCCTCGGTCAAGTCGACCCAGAAGATCACCAAGGCCAAGCAGATGGTCGCCGCCGCGAAGCTGCGCAAGGCGCAGGCTGCCGCCGAAGCTGCGCGTCCCTATAGCGCACGGCTTGAGCGCGTCGTTGCCTCGCTGGCTGCGACGGTCGGTGGTGGCGAAGGCGCTTCGCCGTTGATGGCGGGCACGGGCAAGGATGACGTACATCTGCTCGTCGTCGCCAATTCGGATCGCGGCCTTGCGGGTGCCTTTAACGCCAACATCGTAAAGGCGGCCGCTGCCAAGGCAAAGGCGCTGATCAGCGAAGGCAAGACCGTCCAGTTCTACCTGATCGGTCGCAAGGGCCGTCCGGTCATCAACCGCACCTTCCCCGGCATGATCGTGGCGCAATATGACACGACCGGCGCCAAGGCTCCCGGCTACGATCAGGCGCAGGCCATTGCCACTGAGCTTACCGATATGTTCCTGGCCGGGAAGTTCGATGTCGCGCATCTATTCTACTCGACGTTCAAGTCGGCGCTGGCGCAGATCCCGACCGAACAGCAGATCATTCCGGTGAAGATCCCTGTCGATGCAGCTGCGGCTGGCAATGCTACGGTTGAATATGAGCCGGACGAGGAAACCATCCTGGCCGATCTGCTGCCGCGCAACGTCGCGATCCAGATCTTCAAGGCGCTGCTGGAAAACATGGCGTCCGAACAGGGCGCGTCGATGACCGCAATGGACAACGCCACGCGCAACGCTGGCGACCTCATCAACAATCTCACCATCCAGTACAACCGCAGCCGTCAGGCCGCGATCACGACGGAACTGATCGAAATCATTGCTGGCGCAGAAGCGCTTTAAGCACAGCATAAAGATGGCGCTAGAGCGCTATAGGACAAGAAGGCAAGGAAACGAACCATGGCAACCACCAATAACGTAGGCCGCATTTCGCAGGTCATCGGCGCCGTCGTCGACGTGACCTTCCCCGATGCGCTGCCCGCCATTCTGAACGCGCTCGAAACCAGCATCAACGGCCAGCGCCTTGTTCTGGAAGTCGCGCAGCATCTGGGCGAAAACACTGTCCGCACCATCGCGATGGACGCAACCGAGGGCCTCACCCGCGGTCAGGAAGTCACGGACACGGGCGCACAGATTTCCGTACCCGTGGGCCCGCAGACGCTGGGCCGCATCCTGAACGTCGTGGGCGATCCTATCGACGATCGTGGCCCGGTTAACGCCGTCAGCCGTGCGCCGATCCACGCGAAGGCGCCCGAGTTCGTCGATCAGTCGACCGAAACCGCGATCCTCGTCACGGGTATCAAGGTCATCGACCTCCTCGCCCCTTATGCAAAGGGTGGCAAAATCGGCCTGTTCGGCGGCGCAGGCGTCGGCAAGACCGTGCTGATCCAGGAACTGATCAACAACATCGCGAAGGGCCACGGCGGCACTTCGGTGTTCGCGGGCGTCGGTGAGCGTACGCGCGAAGGCAACGATCTGTATCACGAATTCCTCGACGCCGGCGTCATCGCCAAGGATGCCGACGGCAACCCGACGCCGGAAGGCTCGAAGGTCGCGCTCGTGTTCGGTCAGATGAACGAGCCGCCGGGCGCCCGCGCACGCGTCGCGCTGTCGGGTCTCACCATCGCCGAATATTTCCGCGATGTCGAAGGTCAGGACGTGCTGTTCTTCGTCGACAACATTTTCCGCTTCACACAGGCGGGTTCGGAAGTGTCGGCGCTGCTCGGTCGTATTCCGTCGGCAGTTGGCTACCAGCCGACACTGTCGACCGACATGGGCGCACTGCAGGAGCGCATCACCTCCACCAACAAGGGGTCGATCACCTCGGTTCAGGCGATCTATGTTCCCGCAGACGATTTGACCGATCCGGCGCCTGCGACGTCTTTCGCGCATTTGGACGCGACCACGGTTCTCAATCGTGCGATCTCGGAACTGGGCATCTACCCCGCAGTCGATCCGCTCGACTCCACCAGCCGCGTGCTCTCGCCTGCGATCGTCGGCCAGGAGCATTACGACACGGCCCGCCGCGTTCAGGAAACGCTGCAGAAGTACAAGTCGCTGCAGGACATCATTGCGATCCTCGGCATGGACGAGCTTTCGGAAGAGGACAAGATCACGGTCGCCCGCGCCCGCAAGATCCAGCGCTTCCTCAGCCAGCCCTTCCACGTGGCCGAAGTTTTCACCGGCATCAGCGGCAAGTTCGTCGCAGTCGAGGACACCGTGAAGTCGTTCAAGGCCGTCGTTGACGGCGAGTATGATCACCTGCCCGAAAGCGCTTTCTACATGGTTGGCGGCATCGACGAAGCCATCGAAAAGGGCAAGAAGATGGCTGCGGAAGCCGCCTGAGCCATTGATATCCATCCTCTCCTGCTGACGCGGGAGAGGACATAAGGTAGCTGATCATGCCCCTCCATTTCGAACTCGTGACTCCGGAAAAGCTCGTCCGCTCGGACGAAGTCTACATGGTCGTCGTCCCCGGCACCGAAGGCGACTTCGGCGTGCTGGAAGGCCATGCCCCCTTCATGTCGACCGTTCGCGATGGCCAGATCCAGATCTTCGCAACCGCTGGCGCCTCACCAGAGACTATTTCGGTCGTCGGCGGTTTTGCCGAAGTGAATGAGCAGGGTCTCACTGTGCTGGCGGAACGCGCGGGCTGACCTCTTGTAAGACGCCGTGGTTGCGTGAGCAGCCGCGGCGTCTCGTCCTCTCGACGCTCCTGCACCCACTGTCTATGACGTCACTGGGGGTGCAATGACTTCACAGACCTGCCCGTTGAATTCCGAGCCAGTGCGATGCGCTGTGCCCTTGCTTGCACGGCGTCTGCCGGTTCGCTGGCTGGTGGCGATACTCGCTCTATTCCTCGGCTCCAGCCAGATGCTGCTCTGGCGTTTCCTGGATGTGGTGCCTCTATGGGCTTACGCGTTCGGCCTCTGCGCTCTCGTGGCGCTGAGCGTCGCCTTACATCGCCTCATGAGGCCGACGCCTCGTCCGGCGAGTGACAGGCCGACGATCGGTATTCTCCTCATTTGCTTTGCAGTTGCCTTCATCCTGTTCCTGTTAGGTGGCGAAGGTCGCTTCTTTTACGCCAATATAGATTGGCAGGTACGTAATGCCGTCCTGCACGACATGGGCATCAACCCATGGCCTTTCGTCTACACGGCGCGTGGTGTGCCGGATGTTTTACGCGCGCCCATCGGCATGTTTCTACTGCCCGCCCTGGTATTCAAAGCATTCGGCGCACGCGCTGGGGACATTGCGCTGTTACTTCAAAACAGCGCATTACTGACGGTTTTGCTCGGATTGGGCTCACAGCTTTTCGCTACGTCGCGCCAACGTATCGGTGCTTTGGTCGTCATTCTGGCATTCAGTGGTCTTGATGCCGTCGGCCAACTGCTCGTTTCCCGTTCGTTGGGCGATCACCTCGAACCTTGGGCCGGCATCCAATATTCATCCACGATCACGCTTGCGTTCTGGGTACCCCAGCATGCGTTTACAGGATGGATCTGTGCGACGCTGTTCCTATTGTGGCACACGAAACGCATCCCGCTCGCCGCGTTCTTGGCAATCGTCCCCCTTACTGCATTGTGGTCGCCTTTCGGGCTGTTGGGCATCCTGCCGTTCGCTGCTTATGCCGGAATATCTGCTCTACGCCAGCGATCCCTGCGCTGGTCCGACGTCCTGCTGCCCGGCGCCGTGTGCCTGTTCTGCGTGCCGACCTTCCTTTACCTTACCGCAGCAGGTGACAATGTCGGCGTGCGGTTCTTCCCCATCGAACCGCTGCGATACGTGATCTTCCAGATATTTGAAACGGCGCCTTATCTGATTCCGATCGCCTTTTTGAAATGGCGGATACCTTATGGCCCTGCAGTCTTCCTGCTGATTGCGCTCTGCCTTTTGGTGATGCCCTTCATACAGATTGGCTGGTCCATTGACTTCATGATGCGCGCTTCGGTGCCGGCGCTGACGATATTGGCACTCATGGTCGCTCGAGCTGTTTTCGACAGCGAGGTTTCTGCCGCTCTCCGCATCCGTATCTATTTGGTGGTGGCTTTGGCGATTGGCGCAATAACGGGTGCTTTCGAGATCACGCGGGCCTTCCGGCAACCGCCGGCGCCCTTGGTGACCTGCACATTCTTCAAAGCCTGGGACCAGAGCTTCAGCGCCTATCCCAAGGGCTCCTACCTGGCCCCGCTACACCAGATGCCAGCGCCGATCAGGCCGACCAACCCCTTTCGAGCCAGCGCCATCGAACCGGAGCATTGCTGGCCGGGACAGTGGTATGTTCCACTGAGCAAGTGAACTCAGGCGGATAGTACGGCAAAGAGCGATAGTCCGATGGGAAACCGGATTTGGTCGATCAAATGTCTTTCCGCCCCGAATATCATTTGCAGCAGCGCATTTACCGGCGCGGATGGACGCGCATCGAGAGGCGCCCTCCGGCGGAACATCTGATGCGTCACCCTTTGCACGAGTGCCAACGGGAAAAGCAAGCTGTTGAAATAGCCCATCGCCCTGACTTGCAGACCCGCCTGCCCCACTGCCTGCTCAAGACTTTCGCGCGTATAGCGCCGCTTATGGTGATGCAGCACATCGTGGTCGGACCAGAGCCAAGGCACGGCAGGAACCGTCACCAGCAGCGATCCGCCGGACGCGAGCCGCTGCCCCAACGCACCGAGCGATGCGACATCATCATCGACATGCTCCAGTACGTCGAGCAACGCGATCAGGTCGTAAGCCTTGCCGTCAAAACCGATATTGCCGGGTAACGCGCCACCGGAGATCGTGCCAACATCCCGAGCAGCCGCCAATGCGCGCGCGTCGGCATCATATTCGAAGGCGTCGAGGCGGCCATAATTAGCCAGCATGGAGAGATTGCCTCCGGTGCCGCAGCCTGCCTCCAGAATTGCGGCATCGGGGCCAAGCGGTACATGCTTTTCGATCAACGACGCTATGATGGCGCGGCGGGCAACGAACCACCAGTGGTTCGCTTCCTGCTCACTCATGCTCGAATAGGCTGCGCGATCCACTCTTCGTCTCCCGATTGAACCGGAGCGGCAGAAGTGGCCGGGGCAACGCCGCCAGCTTCCTCCGCCACCACGTATAGCGGCCGTTTGCGCACTTCCTGCGCGACGCGGCCCAGATATTCGCCGATGATGCCGAGGCTCATCAGGTTGAGGCCGCCCAGCATCAGCACGGCGACCATGATGGATGCGTAACCCGGCGTATCTGCCCCCGTGACGATGGTCTTCACGATCAGCGCGACGGCATAGGCAAAGGCCATGATCGCGATCAATCCACCAAGATAGGACCAGATCCGCAGCGGCATGGTGGTGGAGGACGTAACGCCGTCCAGTGCCAGGCCCCATAGCTTCCGCAGGCGCCACTTGGTGGTGCCAGCGCCCCGCGCCTCGCGTTCATAATCGATAGTCGCGACACGGAAGCCGACCCAGGAGAAGAGCCCCTTGTTGAACCGCGCCTGCTCGCTCAGTTGCTTTACGGCATCGACAGCCTGGCGGTCCAGCAGCCTGAAGTCGCCCACATTTTCGGGGATGGGATAATCGGCCAGACGATTGAGGATGCGATAGAACCCCTGCGCGCTCCATCGCTTGAAGCGGCTGTCAGTCGAGCGGTCGATGCGCCGCGCGTTCACGACCTGCGCACCGGCGAGCCAGTGGCGGACCATGGAGACGATTACTTCGGGTGGGTCCTGCAAGTCGACGTCGATGGGAATTACGGCGTCACCGAGCGCACGGTCGATACCGGCCGCCAGCGCCGCTTCCTTGCCGAAGTTGCGAGACAGTGCGGCGTAGCGGACGTCGCCGTTCATCCTGGCGAGGATCGCCAAGATGTCGCGCGTCCGATCGCTGCTGCCGTCGTCGACGAACAGATATTCCGCGGTTGCATCCGGGCCGATCAACGCCAGCGCATCGCGTACGGCGGGGCGGGCGCGTTCGAGGAACAGGGAGATGGACTCCTGTTCGTTAAACACCGGCACTATGATCGACAATGCAACGCGCGCTGACATTCCGGATCCCGACACTTGCGCCAGCCAAGATCGGATGCCGCCAATGCGCACAGTGGGCAATAATGGTTAATCAAAGGTAACTGCCGACCGCCCCCGCCACCCCTGCATTAGCCTTTTGTCAAAGTTTCCACCTTATTCACCTTCATCAGACACCGCTTGTTTGGATGGCGGTCACAAGACCCGATAGATCATTTCGTTGTGGGAACATCATGAGCGCATTTGGACGGAAGAGTGGACCGGGCGGCGGAAAGCCGGGTTTTGGCGTAGCTCGCCCGATGCAGCAGGTTCCGGGCACAGCGGTTCCCGAAGCGGATATCCGCGGCGGCGAGCAGTTTCCGCCGCTCACGCCAGCGTCCCTCGACCCGCTGTCCGCAGCCTCGCCGCAGGAGCAGCGCAATGCCGAGGCGATGTCGCGCCTGTCGGATCGCGCCAACCTGGAACATGCGCCGCAGGAGCAGGCGCAGGGCTTCGAGGCGTCCGTCCACAAGATCAAGGAGCAGGTCCTCCCCCGCCTGCTGGAGCGCGTCGATCCGGAAGCCGCCGCGACGCTCAGCAAGGATGAACTGGCGGAGGAATTCCGGCCGATCATCATGGAAGTGCTGGCGGAGCTGAAGCTAACGCTGAACCGCCGCGAGCAGTTCGCGCTGGAGAAGGTGCTGGTCGACGAATTGCTCGGCCTTGGCCCGCTGGAGGAACTGCTGAACGATCCCGACATCACCGACATCATGGTCAATGGCCCGCTGCAGACGTACATCGAAAAGAAGGGCAAGCTGACCATTGCCCCCATCCAGTTCCGTGACGAGGAGCATCTGTTCCAGATCGCGCAGCGGATCGTCAACAAGGTCGGCCGCCGCGTCGACCAGACCACGCCGCTGGCCGACGCCCGCCTGCCCGACGGGTCGCGCGTCAACGTCATCGTGCCGCCGCTGAGCCTCAAAGGCACGGCGATCTCCATTCGTAAGTTCTCCGCCAAGCCGATCACGCTGGACAATCTCGCCACATGGGGCGCGATGAACCAGAAGATGTGCACCGCGCTGAAGATCGCGGGCGCGTGCCGGTTCAACATCGTCATCTCAGGCGGCACCGGCTCCGGCAAGACGACGATGCTCAATGCCCTCTCCAAGATGATCGATCCGGGCGAGCGCGTGCTGACCATCGAGGACGCGGCCGAACTCCGCCTGCAGCAGCCGCACTGGCTGCCGCTGGAAACGCGGCCCGCGAACCTGGAGGGGCAAGGCGCGATCACTATTGGCGACCTCGTCAAGAATGCCCTGCGTATGCGCCCGGACCGGATCATCCTGGGCGAAATCCGTGGCGCGGAGTGCTTCGACCTGCTCGCCGCGATGAATACCGGCCATGACGGTTCCATGTGTACGCTCCACAGCAACTCCCCGCGCGAGTGCCTGGGCCGCATGGAAAACATGATCCTGATGGGCGACATCAAGATTCCGAAGGAGGCGATCTCCAAGCAGATCGCGGACTCGGTGGACCTGATCGTCCAGGTCAAGCGCCTGCGCGACGGCTCGCGCCGCGTCACCAACGTCACCGAAGTCATCGGCATGGAAGGCGATGTCATCGTGACGCAGGAGCTGTTCAAGTTCGAATACATATCCGAGGACGAGAACGGCAAGATCATCGGCGAATATCGCGCCATGGGCCTGCGCCCCTACACGCTGGAAAAGGCCCGCGGCTTCGGGTTCGACCAGCCGTTCCTGGAGGCTTGCCTGTAGGCGGGAGGCTTCTGCCGGTCTTGAGGGTCGTTTCTGTTGTATTTTCGACGGCGCCCCGAGGCATTTTTCGGCGCGGAAGGTGACAAAGGTGACACTACGTCACCCCCCCTTTGGCTCCCCCCGGTGCTGATTCCACTGTTGGAACCATGCGACTGCCAGCGGCGCGAAAAGCGCGCCGCCAAGGGATGCCCGGCGAGGCGGGAACGACATGGTCTGACGCGCAGGGCAAGGAAGCGTTGGCATGGGCGGAGCGTAGCCCAGTGGCGTATCTGTAGGACAGAGCTTCCGGGACCGACAACGGCATCCGCTTCAATCAGCGCGGCAAATCTGGATGCGTATCTCGGCGGCGGTCGACCGGGTACCGATAAGGTCCGATGAAACAGATGAGAATGGCTGCGGACGAAACGATGGCCACGAAAAACCACAGCGCCGGCGTGTACGCGTGAGTGAGGCGATAGCTCATGCTGATGATGGCAGTGCCGACACCGCCCGCCCATGCCCAGATGACCCAGACGACACTGACCACCCTGCTGAACTCGGCCAGGCTGAAATAGCGACTGACGAGGAACGCGAGGATGTCCGCTTCGGCGCCGAGCGCGAGGGAGATCAGCGAAACGCCGATCAACGTGGCGGCCGTCCAGGGCGTGAACATCAGGAGCAACACGCCGAGGGCTGCCAGCGCGAAGACGACTGCAGCCACATAGGGCGCGAAAATGCGATCCAGAAGATAGCCGACCACCAGTCGTCCGGCCAGGGAGGCAAGCCCGCCCAGGGAGAGGATCAGCGTCACCGTCGCGGCCGGGATTCCGCGATCGGCGAACAGGAATACGTAGCTGCTGACCATCCCGAAGGCCGTGACGGAAATCGCCATGATCGGCAGGGCGATAAACCAGAAATAGCGCGAGCCGAGCCAAGACGGGAAGATGCCCGCCGAGCCGGGCAGGCCGGCGCCTCGGGAGGAGACGCCAGGCGGCGTACGCACAAGAAAAGCCAGCCCTGCCGCCGCGATCAGACTCGAGCCAAGGCCGATGATGGCAAAGGCGGCGCGCCAGCCCAATCCATCCACCAATCTCTCCGCGATCTGAGGAAAGGAGAAAGCGCCTACGCCGCTCCCCGCCACCACGAGACCCAGCGCAAGACCCCGGTGCTTGTCGAACAGCCCACTGATCGCGACAGTGTAGGGCATTGCGGTGGCCGCCCCTCCCCCCGCGCCGATCAGGAAGAAGAGGATCAGCAGAAAGGTCATGGAAGCCGGGGCGAGCGCGACCGCCGCGAAACCAAAGCCCCAAATGAGTACGAAGATTACAGTGGGCCTGCGAATGCCGAAGCGCGCAATCAGCCATCCGAGGGCGACCAGTCCGATGCCCATTCCCAGCAGGAACATGCCCAGGAGGTCGGCCGCGACGTTACGCGACCAACCCAGCTCGGCAAGCATGCTCTTGGCCAAAATGCCAAAGGCGTAGCTCATGATGAGGCCCGCGCCGAGCGCTGTGCCCAGAGCGCCCGCAACGACCGTCCACCAGCGGTTCATCGAAGTGTTGAACATCGCCTGCCCATTTTGCGTTTCAAAATGCGGCTCGCAGATCCTGGGTCCACTCAGCTGCCAGGCTGGCGACATGCTCTTCGTAACGGCGTGGCGCACGGCCGAGCAATTCCTGCATCTGCGCGATCTCACACTCGCTGGCGACGAAACCGCGCCGCCCAAAGTCGCGATACATCATGCCAAGATCGAAACTGAGCCACGGGGGCAGTACGGAGCGCGCGGCTTGCTGCCATTGCTCGACATCGCCCGTGTACCGGATTCCGGTGCCCAGCGCTTCGCTCCAGATCGCGGCGCAGTCTTCGCCGTTCAGCAATTGCGGACCCACCACAGGGTAGTTCCGTCCGTCATGGCCACTGCCGGTGAGGGCGACCGCGGCAACCGCAGCGATATCGCTCACGTCAACACTGGTGCAGCCTACCAGACCCACCGGCACCGAATATTCGCCCCGCTTGAGCAGGCTGAACTGCGTCATCTGGTCGTTCTGGTAGAAGTGATTGGGCGACAGGATGGTCCACCCCATTCCAGACCCCATCACCGCAAGCTGAATGACCAGCTTAGGTGCGACATGCGGAAGATAGGCAAGGTCGTCGACCCTGAACACCGACTGGTAGACGAAGCGGACGACGCCCGCGCTCCGGGCAAGCTCGACGGCAAGAAGACCTTCGGCCGTTTCCTGGAACGTCGGCTGGTTCAGCATGAAGACAGCGTCGATTCCCTGGAAGGCAGGCCGGGAGGACAAAGGATCGCCGGTGATGTCCGCGACGACCGCCTCCACGCGCGGATCGAGCGATGCAGCCCGCTCCGCACTTCGCGTGAGCGCGCGTACCGAAACGCCTTTCGCGAGCAGTTCACGGACAAGTGGCTTTCCAACCTTGCCGCTGGCTCCGATGACCAGAATCTTCATCGCCCTGCACTTTCAGGCACGTCAGGACATAGCTGCCACTCGTATCGGGCCAGCGTGCCAATCGATAGAACTGCTGACATCAGGCTGCCGGGACGATCGAGATCCGGACTTTCATGTATTTCTTTCGCTCCTCCAGCAGCGGGCGATACTCTTCGCTCTCCTGCCATTCCTGGAACGCCCTGGCCGACGGCCAACGCTGGATCAGGTGAAGGAGCAGATCGGGGTCTCCTTCGTACAACGCGCCGCCGCGCGCGATGACCTGCGCCCCCCGGCGAGTGGCCTGTTCACGGGCCGCGGCCTGATACCTGGCCAGGCCCTCGGGATCGAACACCACCTGCGGTTCCACAACGACGAAGACTTCGCCTTCCGGGAAGCGCTGATCGGTCTGCATCAAATATTCTCCTCTTCAAATCGAATTGCGGCCCGGTGGCCTCGGCCGATGGTTGCCCGGCCGGATCAGCGGTCTGCCCCTAGAACTTGAACCCCGCTGTGAAGCCGTATGTCCGCGGTGGCGCGGTCAGGCCGACCAGGCCGGGAGGCGTAAGAACCGTGATCGCGTAATCATAACGCTTGTCGAAGAGGTTCTTGATCCAAAGCGAAGCGAAGACATGTTCGTCGGACGAGGTCCAGCGTTCGGTGACGTTCACGAGATAGCGTTTCGGCAGCTCGAAGCGATTGATCGGATCGGCGTAGGTCTCACCACGATAATTGACGTTAGCCGATGTGGTGAACTCTCCAATTCCTGTTTCGAGGACATGGGAAATCGAGGCCGTATAGCTTAGCTCCGGAGCATTCGTGATACGATTGCCAGCTGCTTCCAGATTGCTGACCGCGATGATCGAGCCATTGGATTGGAGAACATAGTTCGGCGCAAGCGGATAGCTCTTGTACTTCGTATCGAGATAGGTGCCCGAGACCGACAGGGTAAGGGAGTTGACCGGGCGGGCCACTACTTCAAAGTCGAAGCCCTTCATCTCTGCAGAGCCCGCGTTGATGGTGACGACGGCGCCCTGATCGTAGATCTGCTGCTGCAAACCCTTGTAATCGTAGAGGAAGGCCGAGATGTTGACGCGCAGATGCCGAGCGAACAGGTCGGTCTTGGCACCTATTTCGTAGGCTGTCAGAAATTCGGGCTTTACGGGCGGATTCTGCACCTCGGTCGCGAAGCCGGCAAGGCTCGACTGGTTGAAGAACCCGGCGTTGAAGCCGCGCGATACCGATGCGTAGACCAAAGCGGTGGGTGTGATGTTGTGATCCAGCGCAATACGCCAGGTCGGTTCCCTGAACGTCTGTGAAAGACTGCCCCGGCGACTGGGCACATCGATCCCGTTCGCTAGAACGAAACCATCGATCTTGCGCTTCTCGATCGTGTACCGTCCACCGAGGGTCAGCTTGGTATTTGGCAGAATCTCATAGCTGCCCTGCGCGTAGGCAGCGATCGATCTGTCCTTGTCGACGGCATAGGCGGCGTTGGTGTTGATCTGGAACGGAAGCAGCTTGGCCGTGGAATCGAAGTAGAAGACGCCGGCCACCCACTGGAACGGGCCATCGTCGCCCGAGAGCAGTTGCAATTCCTGCGTGAAGGCAGTGCGGGGATCGCGATCGATGCTGAGGTTGACCGCGTTGAGCGGGGAGCCGTCGAAATCTATCTGGGCATATTCCTTCCCGCGCCGGTAGGACGTGATGTTGCGGAAGGTCAGCCCCGAAAACTCGGTCTCGAAAGTAAGACTGGCACCCCATTCCTTCGCCTTGAAGTAAGGCGTGCGCGGGCCTGCGTTGATGTCGAAGTCGCCCGGAAAGAACGCGCCGCGACGACGAACGGCGCCTGCGACGTAGAGGAAGTCATAGCCGACGGAAGGCGACACGTTGGTGCCCACGGTGCCGCGAACCTGGCTGTAATCCCCAGCCAGCGTCAGCGTGCTGACGTCCGACAGGTTCAGGAGCAACCGCGAGCGCGCGGCGAACCGGCGAGTGAGAAACACGTCGTTGCCGTTGAAGACGTTGGTGCCGAATCCATTGCCCTGATTGCTGTAGCTGAGCGCCAGATCCATCGCCGCGCCCGCTGCGAGACCGCCGGTGATGTAGGCCGTTCCGTCCACCGTGTCGTAGTTGCCATAGCCCACCTCGACCCGCGCACCTGGCGTCTCGCTGGGCGGGCGCGTGGTGATCTGAACCACGCCGCCGGTCGCGTTTCTGCCGAACAGCGTGCCCTGCGGGCCCTTCAGCACTTCGACGCTGGCGATGTTGGCAAGATCGGTCGACTGGCCGAACGGCATGTAGACGCCGTCGAGAAAGGTGAGGACGGCGGGCGTCGTGTTAGTGCTGTTAGTGCCTACGCCGCGGATGAATATCGACGGGCGGGCGGCCGTGGGCTGGATGATCAGCCCGCCGACGACCGAGGTCAGATCTTCCGTGCTGCGCACGCCGCTCTGCTGCAGGGTCTCCGAGGAAAAGCTCTGCAATGAGATCGGAACGGACTGTGCGGACTCCGACCGCCGCTGCGCGGTGACGACGATGTCCTCGATCCCGCCGGCCTGATCCGCAACGCCTGCGCCCGTCTCTGCTTGAGGGCCTGCTCCTGTCGCCTGCGCATTGGCAGACTCCGGAGCGAGTAGCGGCGCTGCCAATGAGACGAACAGAGCAAGTCGCGCCTCCGATGTCCTCGATCTAAGCATTGTACCCATCTCCCTTTTAAGTTTTTTGACGGCGATTGCGATCGCTCGGCTTTTCCAAGTAGTCGGTGTGCATGGCATGGTGGATGATCGTGCGGCCTTGGACCGATATGCCTCCCTGTTCCAGCTACGCTCCTACACCCCTTTTTCTCGCTGAAGATTATCTCACATGTAGCTTCTGTACCGTTCCTCACCGCCGACGTGCCGACCCTTGATGCGCTTCCAGCAGCAGCCCGGCGGGTTCATGATATTGGTCTGATCCGGATCGCACATGCAAGCGCGCGCCTTCGCGGCACAGTGATTCTGCGGTCCAGCATACAGCATCCCTTGCCGGCTCCCTTACCCTCAGGTCCGCACGCTGGTAGATCGAAGCAACAGCTCGTGCCGGTAATGATCCGACGGACAGCGATCAGAGAAAGATGACAATGCGAACTTCGAGGACTCTTCGGCAGGCGAACCTGAAAAGCTGTTCGGAAGGGCAGTTCGCCTGCTTGGAGATCACCGCATGACCGCGCCTGCCGAAGCCGCTCGGCGACCGCTGCCAACAGGCTTTGTAGACGATCTGCGGCTGCTGTTCGGCGATCGTTTGCAACTGGGTGATGCCGTCCGGCTGCAGCACGGAAGCAGCGAGACGCATTTTTCCCCTGTCCTGCCGGATGCCGTGGTGTTCGCTCACTCCACGGAGGAGGTCGTCGCGCTCGTGAAACTCTGTACGGCAGCGAAGGTGCCGATCATTCCCTACGGTGCAGGCACTTCGATCGAAGGCAATACCACGCCGGTCGGCGGCGGCGTCACAGTCGATCTTTCGGAGATGAACGCGATCGTCGAGGTGAATGTCGAGGATCTCGACTGCACCGTCCAGGCCGGAGTCCGGCGCGAGCAGCTCAATGAGTATCTGCGCGATTGCGGCCTGTTCTTCCCGATCGATCCGGGCGCCAATGCGACGATCGGCGGCATGGCGTCCACTCGCGCCTCGGGCACGAACGCGGTGCGATATGGCACCATGCGTGACGCGATCCTCAGGCTCCGCGTGGTGACTCCGGATGGGCGGGACATCTGGACGAGCCGGCGCGCCCGCAAATCGGCGGCAGGCTACGACCTTACGCGCCTGATGATCGGCTCAGAAGGAACGCTTGGGATCATCACGGAAGTGACGCTCCGCCTCCACGGCATTCCCGAAGAGATATTGTCGGCGGTTTGCAGCTTCGAAACGCTGGCAGGCGCCGTCGAGACGGTCGTGCAAGCGATTCAGCTGGGCGTGCCGCTCGCTCGTGTCGAGATCCTCGATGACGTGCAGATGAAAGCGGTCAATCGATGGGCGAAGCTCGATTACCCTGAACTGACTACGCTGTTTTTCGAGTTCCACGGCTCGAAGCGCTATGTGCAGGAACAGGTGGAGGCAGTGGGCGAGCTGGCGCGCTCCAATGGCGGCGGAGCCTTCCGCTGGTCGAACCTGCCCGAAGAGCGCTCGAAGCTCTGGCGTGCGCGCCACGAGGCCTATTATGCCGCCGTCGGGCTTCGCGCAGGGGCGGTCGGATGGCCAACCGACGTCTGCGTGCCCATCAGCAGGCTGGCACAATGCATCAACGAGACCAAGAAGGATCTGGAAGACGCCTCCATACCGGCTCCGATCCTGGGGCATGTGGGCGATGGTAATTTCCACGTCATCTTCGTGATCGATCCCGATCGTCCGGAAGAGGCGGCCGAAGCGGAGCGGCTTAACGGGCGGCTGATCGAAAGAGCGCTTGCGATGGACGGCACCTGCACGGGTGAACACGGCATCGGCCTGGGCAAACAGGATTGGCTCCTCGCCGAACTCGGCCAAAGCGTGAGCGTCATGCGCTGCATCAAGCAGGCTCTCGATCCCCTCAACCTGTTCAATCCCGGCAAGATCTTTCCGTTTGAGGGACCTGTCATATAGGTCTTGCCGAACCTGTCATATAGCTTCATACGTGTCTTCGTCTCTGGGGATGAAGGAGGTCTGAAGGTGGATGATAGTCGTGCTGCCGAAGTTTACGGCCACTTTGCCATCTCTTCGGAGATCACCGCCGTGGTGCGACGCGAACCTTTGGCGCCTCCCCCGCACGCCTCTGGCGTCAGTACGATCATCTACGACATCCCCTCGGCCAATGACCCGGTCGTCGTGCGGATCGCCGCCGCCGACAAGGTGGCGCCCGCCTGTCTCGCCGAGGACGGTATCTCCCGCGTGATCCTGATCGTCGCGCAGGAAACGGTGCGACGGGTCTTCGGCAAGGGTTTGCCGAAGCCTGGTGACTTCTACATGCCTGCAGAACTGCGATGTATCGCGGTGGCGCTGCACGAACCCGCGGTGACCGGCGAGGCCCGACCGATCTATCGAACGGCGAAGGCTCTTGAGCTTTTCTGCGAAACGACGCGGCTCATCATGAATGCCGCGCTGGTCCCGATGACGGCGAGCAGCGGCATATCGGTTATGGACAGCCGTCGGATCGGGGCTGCCCGACGTCTGATCGAGGACCGCTGGAACGAAAAGCTGACGCTTGAGCAGATCGCGCGAGCCTGTGGACTCAATCGCGCCAAGCTGACGCTGGGATTTCGCGAAATGTTCAACTGCTCGATTGCCGAGGCACTGGCGGAGCAGCGGATGCGAGTGGCGAGCAAGCTTCTCGTCACCACCGACATGTCCGTATCATCCGTCGGCTATGAGAGCGGATATCTGAACAACGCGAGCTTCACGCGGGCGTTCGGGCGGCGGTTCGGGATGGCGCCGTCCGATTACAGGGCCGGCCGTATGGCCGCCTGACCCGAGCCATGCTACGCACCCGACATGGAACTACCTACTTCAAAGCCGGTCGGCGGAGGAATGGCTAACGGTCATGCGGCTGGCGCGAGCACCGGCTCGCTCGCCGACCGCGCTATCCAGGCGGTCGTGGATCATATTCGTGAAAATCGCCTGCGCGTCGGCGATACTCTGCCCGGTGAAGCCTATTTTTCGCGCTCCTTGTGCGTCAGCCGCGCCGTCACGCGCGAGGCGTTCGGTGCACTTGCCGCGCTCAAGCTGATCGATGTCGGGAACGGACGCAAGCCGCGCGTTGCGGCGCTCGACGGATCGGTGATTGCCACATCCGTCGGCCATGCCGTCAACACGGCGCAGGTCAGCGTCGCGGAGGTGTGGGACGTTCGACGAACGATCGAGGTCCGAACCGCCTCACTGGCCGCCACGGCACGAAGCGATCAGGAGGCAGCGGAGATTCTTGCCCTCGCACATGCGATGGCGAAGGATAAGGATGACCTGCCGAGGATGACCGGCCACGACATCGCTTTCCATGAGGCGATAGCAAGGGCATGCCATAATGCGCTGTTCGTGCAGATCGTGACGTCTTTCGCGCCGCTGATGCAGAAGGCCGTGCCCGCCGCGTGGCGAACGCGCACGTCGGAAACTGGACGCGTCCTCATGATCGAACGTCACCAGGCCGTTGCCCAGGCGATCGCGGACCGGGATGAGGCAGCAGCCGCCCGCGCCATGAACGCCCATTTCGACGCCTCGATTGGCGATCTCCTGAAGGCGGATACAAATGGGGGATGAGCAGAACAGGCCAACCCTGCCTCAACTATCTACTATCAGTCACTAGGTCGCAGTGTGGCATAAATCCCGTTACCCTGGGATGGGCCTGAATCATTCCCACTCGATTATTCGGGCCTAACTCATCTATCTGATTTAGAACCATAAAAAATATTTCCTCGGAAATACTACCGTCAGCGAATCTGGCAAAAAGCTACGCTTCGGAAATTTCAGGATAAATCGGCCACCGTTCGCGACATGCATTCTTCGCGATGTATCGTCTTCTATCGGACAGACTTTGAGGCTGTCTGACCCATTCATGCACCTCGGGGCGTCGATAAAAATACCGTCGAACGACCGAAATGCAACGCGCTTCATCGCGCGAAAAGCTCTGCAATCCGTACTCCGATCCGACGCCAACACCGGCCTCTCATCCGAGCGACTGAGGGCCAGAGCTAGGATCCGCCCAGCGTGGCAGTTGCGCCAAGTCGATCAATTCTGCGCGTACCACACCATCGAGCGCTTCGGGGAAAAGCCGAACGACAGCCTTCCACACGGGGTGATCGATCGTGACTTGGTCATGCGTCTCCCGTGCATTGCGGACGATTTTCTGAAGCGATGCGCGTTCGCCAAGGGCAGCCGCGCGGGTTACGCCCAGAAACTGCAGGATCATATCTGCATAGGGCGCAAAGGCTGCTGAGCCGACCTTGCTATTCAGCATTGCC
Source organism: Sphingobium sp. (assembly GCF_033795625.1). Lineage (GTDB taxonomy): Bacteria > Pseudomonadota > Alphaproteobacteria > Sphingomonadales > Sphingomonadaceae > Sphingobium. The sequence continues at coordinate 66,657 of NZ_JARYGI010000018.1, forward strand.
AGGAGAGCGCCGTCCCCGGAATGGCGGGTGATATAAACGACGTCGGAGTCCTGAGCGGCGCTATGCGCGATCGAACAGAGTATCGCGAACAGGCTGGCGAGATGCGCCTGGCCCTTATCCGCATGGGTAGCCCAATACGCATCTTTCCAAGCCGATAGGTCCGGAACGTGCGCGCGGACCGAGGCCCATGCGGGGGCAAAGCTCTCACTATAAAAAGGCGAGGCAGGCTTATCGCGTTGCGCCTGCTGGAACGCCTTCCACCAGCGATTGCGAACCTCACGGCAGTAGGTCGCCAGCCGTTCGCTGCGCCGATCTTCGAGGAAAACTGACCGACCCGAACTGGTCTGTAGATCGTCGAGACCGACGAGCCTCGGCTTTAGGTAGCTGCCCTTGCCATCTTCGAGAAGGCATTTGATGACGAGCGTACCGCGCGCGACGGATGCGGCCTGCGCGTCGTCATCGAAGATGAAGGCATTCCCGCGCTGCATCGTGATGACATCATGGAATCCTTGAGGCAACGGCTCGTCGAGGCGCCGAAAAATCCAGATCAGCCGCACGCCCTCGCGCTCATAGTGCAAATGCCGGGCTGCGATCTCGGGTGCGAACGGCTTGGAAAGCTGCACTTCGAGCGCAAAGCGACCCAAGTCGCCCATATCGAGGAAAATGTCTGGAAAGCGGCCACGAGTATGGATGGCAGGACGCAGGTAGGTATCGATCGCTGACGCTTTGCATCGTGGATCAGCCTTCGCCACCGCTTCGATAACCTGACAAAGCTGGCGATGAAGCGCCGATTCCTGGTTGCCTTGATATTGCGCGGCACGCGCGTCGTCCGGCGTGAGGGTGCCGCCATCGTACCAAGGGCAAGTCGGCGGACTATCGGGAAAATGGGCGTAAAACGGAACATGATCCCCATCCACCGCCTGCGCACGGATGAACACGCCGCCTTCGCAAAGTCGACACCGCGCCAATGCCGTATTCGGAGCCTCCTGACGCCGAATGTTGATCTGGGTACGCAGGTGCTCCCAGCTTTCGCGGGGCATCGCCATAAGGGTCTCGATCGGCACCGCGCCGCGCGGTAGCTCGAAATCGGCGATCCGGATGGTTCGCTGCAGGTCAGTCCCGCGACGCACGGCGCGGCGGCTCCCCAGCCTCGCCGTGGCGACGCATTGGTTTAACCGTGATCATAGCGGTTGATCCGCGCCAAACTTAAAAGCCCCTGCGGATCAACCAGCAAGATCTTCATCACACCTTGCTCGGCCGCTCGCTGTTTTGCCTTATGCATCAATTCGAGGGCGGGGAGCTCGAAGCCGCTGAGCCTGCGTGGCTTCGCCATCTGCGCTGTGACCGGACCAACCAGGTTCATTTCAAGTTCGGCGACGATCGATTGCCCAGCGCCTGTAGGACGGTCCACGTAGACCGCGAAATAGGGTTCGCCGGGCGCGATTGCCTGCTCATTCAAAAGAATCTCGGCCAACAACGTCCTCCCTCGATAGCGGAACCTTTATAGAACATCTTGCTCGACGAACAACATATGGGAATAGCTGACTCAACATTTTGCCAACCTGGAGTATCGACGAGGCTATGTCCGTTCAACGCCTGCGCACCATCGTGAATCTGTCGGTTCCGACCTGGACTTGTAACGGTTTTGTGCCGGTCACCTATCTCATTATGCCACCTTGGCTTCGAACGCGAGTGGGCTGATGCCG
>NZ_JARYGI010000019.1:0-67774 GCF_033795625.1 Sphingobium sp.
CCAGCGATTGGCCAAGATCCCGGGTGTTGGACCGATCGGCGCTTCCTTTCTGATGATGAAGACGCCCGATCCGCGGCTGTTCAAGTCCGGGCGCGATTTTGCGGCCTGGATGGGGCTTACGCCTAAAGATCATTCGACCGCTGGCAAGACCAGGCTTGGGGGCATCACGCGGGCCGGCGATGAGTTGCTCAGAAGCACACTGATCGTCGGAGCGACCGCGGTCATTGGCCATGTTCGCCGGACGCGGGGCCGGAACGCCTCTCCCTGGCTCCTGGGCTTGCTCGATCGGAAAAAGCCGAAGCTTGTAGCGGTGGCTCTCGCTAACAAAATCGCTCGGATCGCGTGGAAGATGATGGTGAGTGGCGAGCAGTATCGTCGAAGCACTACGCGGGCAGTTCAGGCCGTCGCAGCGTGAAAGGAATCAGCCAGGCACGATGAGCAAATCCTAGACGCTATCGTGTTGGCCTGATGCCGGATCTTGCAAGAAACGAGTAGATGGTGTGATCGATCGATCCAAGGCCCAAGACAATCCGTAACCGGCAATGGCCTTCTAGGCCGCGGCAGTGTTAGGAGCTTGTGCTGCGGAAACCATCTTGGCCAGTGGTCCTCAGTGACCGCAACAAAAGGCCGGACATATGATCGCAATCGATCCGATCAAATTATCCTCTCAGCCTCTTGCAAGAGGGAGCCGTCCACATATGCCGGTTGGCGCCCTCAAGGAATATCTGCGAGTCGAGACGGCGGCGGAGGATGCGTTGCTGGAGCGGTTGCTGCGCGCGGCGGCGGACCTGTGCGAGCGGTTCGTCGGGCAGTGGCTGATGCAGCGGGACGCGGAGGATGTGGTGCCGGTCTCCGCCGCCTGGGTGCGGCTGGAGGCCCGGCCGGTGGTGGTTATCGAGAGCGTGATGGGCGTGCCCGCGGAGGGGGCGGAGTTTGCGCTGCCGGTGGGGGCCTATGCGGTGGATATCGACCGGAATGGCGACGGCTGGGTGCGGGTGACTGTGCAGGGGTCTGCGGGGCGCGTGAGGGTGCGGTATCGCGCTGGACTTGCGGCGGAGGTGGAGGCGGTGCCGCAGGGGCTGCGGCATGGCATCATGCGGATGGCGGCGGAAATGCATGTGCAGCGGGAGGGCGACGCGGCGGTGCCGCCTGCCGCTGTGACGGCTTTGTGGCGGCCCTGGCGGCGGATGCGGCTCTCTTGAAGGGGCTGGTCGAGCGGGGCGTGGCCCTGGGCGAGCGGGCGGCGGCGCGACGGCGGGAGATGGTGCTGGCGGAGGCGCGGGCGGTGCCGGGCGTTACTGCTTCGGTCGAGGGCGAGGACGTGGTGATCGAGGGGCGGGCGCTGCTGGGCCGCTGGGTCGAGGATGTCCGGCTGCGGTATATCGGGAGGGGCGGATGAGCGCGGAGATGGCGGTGCGCGCGGGCGTGCTGGCGGCGTTGCGGGAGGATGCGGCTTTGGCGGCCATGCTGAACGGGGTGTGGGATGGTGCTCCGGTGAAGGCGAGCGCGCCGTTCGCGGTGGTCGGCGAGTGTCTGGGGAGCGAGTGGGGGACCAAGGATCACGCCGGGCGTGAGGTGCGGATTGGCCTCACGGTGCAGGACCGGTGTGAGGGCGGCGAAGGGCTGGCGGAGATGCTGGCTTTGGCGGATGCGGCGGTGAAGCGAGTTGTCGTGCCGGGGTATGAGGTGGGGACTGTGGCGGTGCTGCGCTCGCGGATCGTGCGGGGGCGGGAGGATGGCTGGCGGGCTGTGGTGGATTATCGGGTGCGGGTTTTGGCAGGGTAGATTTGGTGGGCCGATTTGCGCTCCTTCTTCCCCGTTCGTGCTGAGTAGAGCCTGAGCTTGTCGAAGGCTCGTATCGAAGCATCATGCGCAGCGCTTGATCCTTCGATACGCCATTTCGACTTTGCTCAATGGCTACTCAGGACGAACGGATGTTGTTCGAGCGGGGCGGCTCCCTCAACTCGGCTTGCTGGCGTCGTCATAGTCGCTGCCGAAGCGGTCGAGATAATCCTTGATCTGTTCGTCGGCGTCGGCGGTGGCGTCTTTCTCGTTCATGCCGTCCTTCTTGTCCGACGCGATGATCGCGGCGCGGAAGGCGGTTTCCTTGGCGGCGCAATTGTCCTTCAGCGCGACCTTATAGTCGGCGGACGGCATCTTGCGGTCGAGCGCGTCGGTCATGAACGCGGCGAGGCAGCCGGCGAAATCCTGGCGCGTCTTCGCCATCGAGTCTGCGGGGGCCCCTGCGAGCATCACCATCAGTGCGGATGAAAAAGCGAGCATTTCGGGGGTCCTCTCCGTGCACGTGCGGCCTTTGGGGCCGATGTTTCTAGAAAGGAAGTTTGCGACATGGCAGTGGAAAAGGGAAGCGCATTTTTGCTGAAGGTGGGCAATGGCGGGAGCCCGATCGCCTATGCGACGGTGGCCGGTTTGCGCACGACGCAGATGTCGGTCAGCGGCGAGGCCGTCAACATCACCAGCAAGGATAGCGGCGGGTGGCGGGAGCTGCTTTCGGGCGCGGGCATCCGGGCGGTGAGCGTGTCGGCGGCGGGGCTGTTTACTGGCTCGGCGGCGGAGGTGCGGCTGCGCAATCATGTGCTGGCGGGCACCATCGACGATTATGAGCTGAGCTTCGAGAGTGGCGAGCGGATGCGGGGGCGGTTCCTGATCACGCGGCTGGACTATGCCGGGGACTATAATTCGGAGCGCAATTATACGCTGAGCCTGGAGAGCAGCGGGCCGGTGGTGAGCCTGTGAGCGCGGGCTTGGCGAACGGTGCGCGGGGCGAGGCGGTGTTGCTCGTGGGGGAGCATGCGCTGGTGGTGCGGCCGAGCTTTGCGGCGCTGGTGGCGGCGGAGGCGGAACTGGGGCCGCTGTTCGCGCTGGTCGAGCGGGCGGCTGCGGGGGAGTTGCGGTTGGCCGAGATGGCGGGGCTGTTCTGGCACTGCCTGCATGCGCGGCCCGAGGGGCTGACGCGGGAGGATCTGGGAGAAGCTGTGGTGGCGAGCGGCTTGGCGGCGGCGATGCCGGTGCTGCGCTGCGTGTTGCGGCAGGTGCTGGCGGGGCGATGATTTAGGCCTTTTCCTCCGTTTGCCATGAGCTTGTCGAAGGGTTCTGCTGAACGGAGTGAAGTGCCTTCGCCTTCGCTCAGGCTAGCCCTTCGACAAGCTCAGGGCGAACGGAAGAGGGGTGTGCGTATGACTTTCACCGAATGCGCGGTGCGGTTGTCGGGGGTTGTCGCCTGGGCCTTGGGGTGGACGCCGGAGGTGTTTTGGGCCGCCACGCCAGATGAACTGGCGGCGGTGTTTGGGGCGGCCTCGGGTGAGGCTGGTGGGGGGGCTCCGCCGGATGCGGCGACGCTCACGCGGTTGAGGGAGATGTTTCCGGATGGATGAAGAAATCGAGCGGCTCGTGGTGAATGTGCGGGCGGATGTGCAGGGCTTTGCGCGGGATGTGGATGCAATGCGCGGGGGCCTTGAGGGGCCGCTGGCGGCGGGGGCTGAGCGCGCGGGGAAGGCGATCGAGAGCGGGCTGCTGCGTGCGGTGCGGACGGGGAAGTTCGGGTTCGAGGATCTGCGGCGGGCGGCTTTGGGCGTGCTGGACGAGATTGCGCGCAGTTCGCTGCAGGCGGGGATCGGCGCGATTGGCGGCGGGGGAACAAGCGGATTGCTGGGGATCGGGGCTTCGTTGCTGGGGGGCGTGCTGGGCCTGCCGGGGCGGGCGACGGGCGGGCCGGTGGCGCCGGGGCGCGGCTATCTGGTGGGCGAGCGGGGGCCGGAGGTTTTCGTGCCGACAAGTAGCGGGCAGGTCGTGGCGGCAGGTTCCGGCGGGGCGCGGGAGGTTCGGGTGGTCGTGAACGTGACGGGCGCTGGCGGCGATGCGCCGAAGGCTCTGGCGCGGAGTGCGCGGCAGGTGGCGAAGGCGGTGCGTGGGGCTTTGGGCGACTGAGCCGTCCATCCGTTCGCTCAGCCCGAACGGGAATAGAGCGCTGGTATTTTACTGCGGTCGCTCGGACCGTGAGTTGAGGATTTCTCATGCAATATTGGTTGGCGGATGGGCGGCGGGGGCAGGACTCCGGCGTGGTGAAGCGGTTTGCGCCGGCATTCTGGACCGTGAACTTCCCGCGGCCGATGATGGCGAGCGTCGTGACGACCGCGGCGGACGCCTTGCGCGTGGACGCGGTGTTCTATGGGTCGGGGGATCTGGCGGGGCTGATCTGGGACGCGGAGGACAAGTGGGATCATCCTTTGCTTAGCTATGCGACGGATCGGGATTTTCGAGACTGCGTGCTGCGGTTTCGCTGGCGCAGTTCGGGAGTGCGGCGGCTGGATGAGACGCATGGGGCGACGCTGACGATCGAAGGGCGGGATGCTTCCGGGGCGGCGCGTAGCTGGTATGTGCGGTTGTGGAACTATGCTAGCGATGGTCCGGAAGATGCTGAGATCGTGCTGGATTTCTCTGCGATCGATGGTGGTTTCCTGTTGCCGGGGGAGGCTGATCCGGTCTGGGCCGGGGATGTGGACCGGATGTTCATCTCCATCGTGCCGCCGGATTATGATGCGGGGGATACGGCCTTTGCTGCGCCGGTCGAGGGGTGGGTGGAGGTCAGCGCCATCACCTGCGTCGGGGCGGGGTCGGTGCTGGAGATCGGCGACGTCATGGTGCCCGAGCATGGGCTGAGTATCGCGACGGGCTATGACGATTGCTTCAACCAGACGCCGGAGCGGGTGCTGCGGCAGGCACTGGCGCTGGGGTATCGCGGGGACATCAATCATTATGTGGGGATGAGCCATTACTTCGCTCTGGCGCGGAGTGGGAGTGACTGGCTGGCCGGTGGCGGGCTGAATGCAGCGTGTGTAGCTTGGCATCGGGACTTCGCAATGCGTGCCAAGGTATTGGATTTTGGGGTGATCTGGTCGCTGTCTTATGAGTTGCTGGATGCGCATTGTCCGGCAGGCTGGAAGCAACGTGCGGAGAATGGCGATCCGGCGCTGACGGGGTGGGTGCCGCCTTCGACATTGCTGTCTCCCGCGCAGCCGCAAGCGATGGCGTACTTGCAAGGGGCGGCGGCGGCATTTGCCGGGATCGCGGTTGAGGCTGGGTTGGCGGTCAAGTTTCAGGTGGGAGAGCCCTGGTGGTGGGTGATGCCTGCCGACGGGCGGATCTGCCTGTATGACGATGCGGCGCGGGCGGCTTTTGGGGCGGGGCCGGTGTCGATCCCGGACGTGCGGGGCGAGAAGACGGCGGCGCAGAAGGCTTTGCTGGATGCGGCGGGGGTGCTGTTGGCGGCGTCTACGGCGGCCTTGTGTGACGCCGTGCGGGCGGTGGCGCCGGGGGCGGTGACGCATTTGCTGGCCTATCTGCCGACCATCCTCGATCCCGACGCGCCGGAGGCCAAGCGCGCCAATCTGCCGGTGGGGTGCGCCTCGCCTGCGTTCGATGTGTTGCAGCTTGAGGATTATGACTGGGTGACGGAGGGGCGCTCCGCCTTGACGGTGCGGGGCTTGGCGGAGGCTTCGGCGCGGCTGGGCTATCCGGTGGGCGAGCAGCACTACCTCGCCGGATTCGTGCTGCGGGCGGAGGACGCGCCTGTGCAGTGGGCGCGGATCGCGGCGGCGGCGGGCGCTTCGGTGGCGCGGGGGAGTGCGGCGACGTTCGTGTGGGCGCTGCCGCAGGTGGCGCGGGATGGCTTTACGGCTTTCAGGATCGATGGGGAGGATGAGATGCAAGCCTTTGACGATGTGCTGTTTCCTCTTGCGATCGGGCGAGAGGCGAGCGTGTCGCCCGCCTTTTCCACGCAGACGGTGGAGAGCCTGTCCGGGCATGAGCGGCGGAGCAGCGACTGGGCGGATGCGCGGCTGTCGTTCGATGTGGGTCCGGGTGTGAGGTCCGAGGCAGATGTGATGGAACTGATTGCATTTTTCCGGGCGCGGCGGGGGGCGGCGCGGGGGTTCCGCTTTGCAGATCCCTTCGATGATCGATCGGGGAGTGGCGGGCCGCTCGACCAGTTTCTTGGGGTTGGCGACGGGGCGGTGAGCGCGTTTCAGCTTTGCAAATATTATGGAGAAGGCGCGGAGGCGCAGCAGCGGGTGATTACGCGGCCGGTGGCGGGGACGATCCGGCTGGCGGTGGATGGGGTCGAGGTGCTGTCGGGCTGGGCGCATGTCGCGCTAGGGGTGATCGCGTTCGATGTGGCTCCGGTGGCGGGGGCGGCCCTCACGGCGGGGTTTCGGTTCGATGTGCCGGTGCGCTTTGCGGAGGATCGGCTGGATGTGAGCCGGGCGACCTTTGCGGCGGGGGACGTGCCTTCGGTGCCGCTGGTGGAGCTCAGGGCATGAGTGTTGCCGAGGTGTTGGGGCAGGAGTTGGCGGCTCTGGCGTTTTGCTGGCGGTTGGAGCGGCGGGATGGGGTGACGATCGGGCTGACCAGCCATGACCGGGACTTGCGCGTGGGCGGCGTCACCTATCGGGCGGCGCCGGGGCTGGTGCCGTCGGCGGTGCGGCAGGGGTCTTCGTTCGACATCGACAGCATGGATGTGCGCGGCGCGCTGTCGAGTGACGCCATTACGGCGCGGGATCTGGAAGCGGGGCGCTGGGACGGGGCGGCGGTGGCTTTCTTCCTGACGGAGTGGACGGCTCCGGGGGCTTTGTGGCTGGCGCTGTCGGAGGGCGAGATCGGCGCGGTGGAGCGGGAGGGGGATGCCTTTACGGCCGAGCTTGTCGGGCGGGCCGCGGTGCTGGGCGGACCGGTCGCGCCGGAGACTACGCCGGACTGCCGGGCGGCGCTGGGCGATCGGGACTGCCGGGTTGATTTGGCGAAGCATCGGCGGGTGGTGCGGGTGAGCGGGGTTTCGGGGGAGGACGTGGCGGTGGTTGGCGGGGTTGCGGCGGAGGCGTTTGCCTTTGGGTCGCTGCGGTGGCTGACGGGGGCGAATGCGGGGATTTCGCAGGCGGTGGTGGCGAATGATGCTGCGGGCGTGACGTTGGCGGATGCGCCGACTTTTGCGGTGGAGGCGGGGGCGTTGGCGCTGCTGACCGAAGGGTGCGACCGGCGGATGGCGACCTGTTTCGGGCGGTTCGGGAACGCCGCGAACTTTCGGGGCGAGCCCTATCTGCCGGGGAATGATCTGCTGACGCGCTATCCGGGAGGTTGAGGGCGGCACATCGGTTCGGGGGTCAAGGTCATGAAAAGAAGCGAGAAGATCGTGCGGGCGGCGCGCGAGATGGTGGGTGCGCCGTTCCGTTTGCAGGGGCGCTCGAGCGAGACGGGATTGGATTGCGTGGGTCTGGTAGCGTGCGCCTATCGGGCGGCCGGGCATCGGGGCGTGGCTCCGGAGGATTATGCCTTGCGTGGCGGGGATGTGGCGCGGTTCTCCGGCTGGTTGCACGCCGCGGGACTGCGGCGGGTGCGGATCTGCAAGCCGGGCGACGTGGTGCTGGTGCAGGCGGGCGCGGTGCAGTTTCATGTGATGCTGAAGGTGCCGGGCGGGTTCGTTCACGCCCATGCCGGGCTGCGGCGCGTGGTGGAGATGCCGGGGGAAGCGCTCTGGCCGGTGGTGGGGTGCTGGCGGTGGGGGCGATGACGTATTGGGAGGCTGAGACATGGCGACATTGATCCTGGGTGCGGTGGGGACGGTGCTTGGCGGGCCGATCGGGGGTGCGATCGGGGCGTTGGCGGGGCGCGCGTTCGATTCTGCCGTGCTGCTGAAGCCCAAGGGGCGGCGGGGGCCGCGGCTGCAGGATCTGCAGTTGCAGACGTCGAGCTATGGCAGCCAGATCCCGAAGCTGTTCGGCACTATGCGGGTCGCAGGGACGGTGATCTGGGCGACGGACTTGCAGGAGAGCAGCGCGCGCAACGGCGGCGGCAAGGGGCAGCCCAGCGTCACGACCTACAGCTATTCGGCGAGTTTCGCGGTGGCCTTGTCGGCGAGGGCGGTGCTGTCGGTGGGGCGGATCTGGGCCGACGGGAACTTGCTGCGCGGGAGTGCGGGGGACTTCAAAACGGAGCTGGGCGCGTTCCGGCTGCATCACGGCGGTGCGGATCAGGCCGTCGATCCGCTGATTGCGGCGGCGGAAGGGATCGGCGTGACGCCTGCGCATCGCGGCATGGCTTATGCGGTGTTCGAGGATTTGGCGCTGGGGGATTTCGGCAATCGCATACCGTCGCTGACGTTCGAGGTGGTGGCCGATGAGGGGGCCGTGACGACTGGCGCGATCGCGGCGGCGGTGAGTGATGGGGGACTGGGCGGCGTCGGTGGGTTGGTCGGCGGCTATGCGGCGAGCGGCGATGATGTGGCGAGCGCCTTGCAGCCTCTGGTGGAGGCGCAGGGGCTGGTGCTGGCGGACGCGGGGCTGGGCTATCCGCAGGCGGCGGGAGCGGTGGCGCGGGGAAGTCTGGCGGCGCGCATCAATGGCGACGCGCAGCTTGCCGTGAAGGCGGCGCGCGATCCGGCGGGCGATGTGCCGCTGCGGCTGTCGGTGCGGCATTATGAGCCCGAGCGGGATTATCAGGCGGGGATACAGACGGCGGTGCGGCCGGGGGTCGGGCGGGCTCTGCGGTCGCTTGAGGTGCCTGCTGCGCTGGCGGCTGGCGAGGCGAAGGGGTTGGCGCAGGTGCGGCTGGGCGATGCTTGGCGAGGGAGGTCGCGGCTGGAGCTGAGCTGTGGGTGGGACGCTCTTGTGCATCGGCCGGGAAGTGTCGTTGCGGTGGAGGGTCTTTCCGGCCTGTGGCGTGTGGTGACGCTGGAGTGGGAGGCGATGGGCGTGCGGCTGGAACTGCGCGGCTGGCGGGGCGGGGAGGTCGTGCCGGTGCCTGCTTCGGCGGGGAGTGCGGTGAGGCAGCCGGATGCGCCGCATGGGGCCACGGTGCTGATGATTGCGGACTTGCCGGTGCTCACGGACAGTGCGCCGGGCGAGGCTGTGGTCGTGGTGGCCGCTGCGGGCGCTTCGGCGGGGTGGCGCAAGGCGGCCTTGTTTACCGTGGAGGCGGGGAGCGGGGCCGCTATGCCGATGGGCGGGACGGCCGGGGCGGCGGTGATGGGGACGGTCGTGGTGCCGCCCGAAGATGCGTCAGCGGCGGTGTTCGATCTGGCCTCTTTTGTCGACGTGCAGTTGCTGTCTCCGGGCGAGAGCCTGTCGAGCGTGGATGAGGGCGCGTTGCTGCGGGGTGCGAATATGTGCCTGCTCGGGCGGGAGCTGATCCAGTTCGGGTCGGCGAGCGCCATTGGGCCGGGCTTGTTCCGACTGCAACGGCTGTTGCGCGGGCGGCGGGGGACGGAATGGGCGATGCGCGGCCATGTCGCGGGCGAGGCGTTCCTGTTGCTGGACGCCGAGCGGCTGGCTCCGGTGCCGCAGGCGGCGGCGCACCCGGGGACGACATGCAAGGTGATCGGCATCGGCATCGGCGACGCAGTGCCTGCCGAGGCGGAACTGGAATTGACCGGAGAGGCGTTGATACCGCTGGCGCCCGTACATCTGTCGGTCGCGAGCGATGGTGCGGGCGGCGTGGCGATCCGCTGGATACGCCGCAGCCGTGCCGGATGGGCATGGAACGATGGCGTCGATGCGCCGCTGGGCGAGGAGCAGGAGCGCTATCTGGTCGAGCTGCTGGACGGCGAAACCGTGGTGCGGTCGGTTGAGGTGGCGGTTCCGGAGTGGAGCTATAGCGCAGCGATGGCAATGGAGGACAGTGCGGCCGGGCCGCTTTCGGTGTCGGTGCGGCAGGTCGGGACGTACCGGCTGGGGCGGGGGACGCGGGTTGCGTTCGACGTCTGAACATCCATAGAGAAGAAGGAGTGCACGATGGCCGACGGAATGACCGATCGCCTGGCCTTGCCGCTGTTGATGGCAGGGCAGGCGCAGAAGGAAGTGACGCATAACGAGGCGCTGACGCGGCTGGACATCGTCAGCGCGTCTGCGGTCGAAAGCGCGGATCTGGCGGTGCCTCCGCTCAGTCCGGCACCGGGGCAATGCTGGATCGTGGCGGCGGGTGCGACGGGAGCCTGGGCAGGTCGCGAGGGCGAGGTTGCGGGGTGGACCGGCGGCGGCTGGCGCTTCGTGCAGCCTCGCGAGGGCATGGAGACGTGGGTCGCCGACCGGGGCTGCGCGATGCGCTGGAGCGAGCCGGGCTGGCAGGAGGGGGCCGTACGCGCCGACGGACTTTACCAGAACGGCGTCCGCGTCGTTGGCGGCAGGAGTACGGCTATCGCAGACCCGGCGGGTGGGGGAACCGTGGACGCGCAGGGCAGGATCGCCATCGAGGCAATACTCGACGCGTTGCGCGAACACGGGCTGATCGCCGCGAGCGCGTGAAAAGCGCGGCTTTGAGGCACCGTTCCGTCAAGAGAACAAAAAAAATTGATGTGGCTGAATCATTAGTAACATGCGTGTTTTCAACGAATTCGGAGGATGCACTCGGCTGTAAAACTGCGGCATTTTGGCAACAGTTTCGCTGATTGCGCACTTGCCATGCAACTTTCCCCCAGCTAGACGGTTTCCGCAGTCCTTCGTGACCATTTTGAAAGGGGAATAATATGCGGAAGCTTGCCCTCGCAGCAGCACTCGCTACCACCGCCTTGGCTACACCAGCCATGGCGCGTGACGACGCCTGGTACATCGGCGTAGATGCCGGCGCCATGATCGTTGAAGACATCGATCTGAAGATCATCAACCCAGTTGCAACCGCCAACTACAACACCGGCTACGATGTCGATGGCGTAATCGGTTACGACTTCGGTGGTTTCCGCCTTGAATCGGAAGTCGCGTTCAAGCGCGCCTACACCGACGTGGTGAGCTACGCTAATGGCGTTCAGAGCACGCGCGGCAACGTTCGTTCGCTGAGCTTCATGGTCAACGGTTTGCTGGACTTCGGTGCAGACGACGGCCTGCAGGGCTTCGTCGGCGGCGGTGTCGGCGTTGCCCGCACCTACCTCTACACGCTGACGACCGACGATTCGGACACTGGCTTCGCATGGCAGGCTCTGGCCGGCGTGCGCTATCCGCTGACCGACAAGCTCGACCTGTCGCTGAAGTATCGCTTCTACAACGCGGTTGACCTCGGCTACATCACGACCAGCACGGAAGGCGGCAACGCGCTTAATTCCGACGTCGATGCAAAGCTGCGTACGCACAGCTTGCTCGCAGGTCTGACCTACAACTTCGGCGAACCGGCTGCACCTCCGCCGCCCCCGCCGCCGCCTCCGCCGCCTCCCCCGCCGCCGCCTCCGCCGCCCCCGGCAGTGGAATGCACGCCTGGACCGTACATCGTGTTCTTCGAATGGGATAAGTCCGACATCACGCCTGATGCCGCGACCATCCTGGACAACGCGGTATCGGCCTACAGCAACTGCGGTTCGGCTCAGGTCATGCTGGCAGGTCACGCCGATAAGTCGGGTTCGCCCTCTTACAACGTGGGTCTGTCGCAGCGCCGTAACGACGCGGTCAAGGCATACCTGGCTTCGAAGGGCATTCCTGACGGCGTCATCTCCAGCGAAGCGTTCGGTGAAAGCCGTCCGCGCGTCGAAACCGCCGATGGCGTTCGCGAGCTGCAGAACCGTCGCGTGGAAATCACCTACGGTCCGGGTTCGGGCCAGTAAGGGTTGCCATCGGCCCCTTGGGGTTGATGCAAATGAGGGGCTGGTCGCAAGACCGGCCCCTTTCTTTTTGAGTCCTGGCGTCGGCAGGTCGAGCGGTCCGCCTTGTGGCCTAGCTGAGTTCATGGTGAGCGGGCTTGCGTCGCCGTGATGCGTCTCGCGGGGCGGAGGCCAGGGGATCTGATGCTCATCCCTCCGTCCAGCGGCCGTCGATGCTTTCAAATCGGCCGGGGCGGCGTTTCAAGGCGTGACAAACCTATTCGGGAGAGCAACAAAGCGGCACGCTCGGCGTTTAGATCGGGTCCAGCTTCAAGAAGGTAACGCGCCATGAAAACTTCCTTCCTCCTCTCGTCCGCCGCCCTGTTGGCGAGCGTGTCCGCCTGCTCCATGTCGGGCGAGTCTCCATCTCCCGCAGCTTCGGGCGGGATGCCGACGGCGAAAGCGACGTTGCTGGACGCGACGGGTGCGAGCCGCGGCACGGCGCAGATCGTGCAATCAGCGGAAGGATTGAAGGTCTCGATCAACGCGACTGGGCTGACGCCGGGCGTCCATGCCGCTCATGTGCATATGACAGGCGCGTGTACGGCGCCGGACTTTGCGAGCGCCGGGGGGCACTGGAACCCGACTGCCCGGCAGCATGGCATGCAGAACCCTATGGGCAGTCATATGGGCGACATGCCGAACATGACCGTGGGCGCCGACGGAAGGGGATCGCTGAGCTACACGATCCCTGGCGCGACGCTGGCGAGCGGCACCACGCCGCTGCTGGATACCGATGGCGCGGCAGTTGTGGTTCATGCCGATCCCGACGATTACAAGAGCGATCCGGCGGGCAAGGCTGGCGGGCGGATCGCCTGCGGAGTAGTGACACCGTCCTGATCCAGGCTACGCGCCTTAGTCGGTGAGCGGATAACGTTCGGCCAGGTGATAGACTGCGCCCTCGCGGCCGAGGATGCTTTTATACAGGCCGAACTCTTTCGCGGTGAAGCTGGGGCCGGCGTAGCCCGCATTGGCGGCGAGGTAGCTGTCGACTGGCGGCGCGTGGCGGCCGAAGCGGGCCAGCGTGATGTGCGGCAGATAGGCGCGGCCTTCGGGCGGGAGGCCGACCGAAATGCAGGCGCGGTCGATCTTCCGATGCAGCGCCGCGAGCGGTTCACGCCGCGTGACGCCCGCCCACAGAGCATCGACATTGCCGCGGCGGTCGAACGTGCCGATGCCCTGCGGGGCGAGCGTCATGGGCGGGGCGGCAACACGCGCCAATGCCGCCGCGACATCGCTCGCGCCGTGACGGTCCACTTCGCCGATGAAGCGCACAGTGATGTGCAACTGGTCATCGTCCTGCCAACGCGCGCCGATCAGGCCGTGCATCAGTGTCTCAAGATGCTGGCGCACGGTGGCAGGCGGGCGGATGGCGACGAAGAGGCGCGGCATGGAAGCAGGCTATGGCATTGGCTGGCGAGGGGAAAGCGGCTTTTGGTTGATCGGCGATAAGTTGAGCGACGTCTGGTCCAGCCCTCGCGGCGATAGGCGCGGGCAGTTCAATCCTCCACAAACATTGCTGGGTTATTGCTAAGCGCTTTATTTGAGGCTTTCGACCGACACCGTCCGGTTTTCCTTGAATAAAGCCGCCGCCATCCGATATTATGGAGCATGTCGGCAGTATTGCCGATCCAAAGGAGACGATTTAAAATGGCTAACTGGTCTGATCCCCGGACGCCGGACACCGGTTTTCGCACGGGCTTCGGTGCTGGCGTCGAGACACGCGGCGCTGCGTTCGACGCGGGGCTGCGGTCCTATATGCTGTCCGTTTACAACTACATGGCAAGTGGTGTGCTGCTGACGGGTATCGTCGCGCTGCTGTTTTCGTGGGGTGGGCAGGCTTCGCCCGCGTACCAGATCATGGCGGGCCCCGGTATCCTGAAGTACGTCATCATGTTCTCGCCGCTGATCTTCGTGATGGTGCTGAGCTTCGGCATCAACCGGCTGTCCACGGCGACCGCGCAGATGCTCTTCTGGGCCTATGCGGCTGTGATGGGCCTGTCGCTCTCGACGATCTTCCTGGTCTATACCGGCACGTCGATCGCGCAGACCTTCTTCGCGACGGCAGCGGCTTTTGCCGGGCTTAGCCTGTTTGGCTACACCACGAAGAAGGACCTGTCGGGCTTCGGCACGTTCCTTATCATGGGTGTGGTCGGCCTGCTGGTGGCCTCGCTGGTCAACATCTTCCTGAAGTCGAGCGTCATGGACCTCGCCATCAGCGCCATCGGCGTGCTGCTGTTCGCGGGCCTGACGGCTTACGACACGCAGAAGATCAAGAGCATGTACGCACAGGTCGCGGGCACGGACTTCATGGGCAAGTCGGTGGTGATGGGCGCGCTGACGCTGTACCTCGACTTCATCAACATGTTCATGTTCCTGCTGCGTTTTATGGGCAATCGCGACTGATCGCGGCTGACATCCAAGCATAGGGAGACCCGGCGGAGCGATCCGCCGGGTTTTCTTTTTATGTGCGGGCGTCAGCCCTCCGCCACCGGGACCAGGATGGTGATCGTCGTGCCCTTCCCGACGATGCTGGTGATGTCGAGGCGGCCACGATGGCGTTCGACGATGTGCTTGACGATGGCGAGGCCGAGGCCCGTGCCGCCCATGGCGCGACTGCGGCCGGAATCGATGCGGTAGAAGCGCTCGGTCAGGCGGGGGAGGTGATCGGGCGCGATGCCGTCGCCTTCATCGGCTACGGTGAGGCGCACCATGCCGGAGGAGCCGGGCGTCAGCGCGACGGTGATCGGCGTCCCCGGACGCCCATATTTGGCGGCATTGCCCACCAGATTGTGCAGCAGCTGTGACAATTGCGCGCGGTCGCCCTGAACCAGCGGCACGGCGCCGTCGATATGAGCGACGACTTCCTGCCCGCGCTGGCCATGGCTGTCGCGGAAGACCGCAACGACTTCGGCAGCCAGCTCGCGCAGGTCCACGGCGGCGTCAGGCGTGCGGTACTTCTCCGCCTCGATGCGGGAGAGGGACATCAGGTCCTCGACCAGGCGCTGCATGCGGCGGGCTTCGCCGTCCATGATGCGCAGAAAGCGGCTGCGCGTTTCCGCGTCCTCGCCCGCCGTGGGATCGGTGAGCGTCTCGATGAAGCCGATGATCGCGGCAAGCGGCGTGCGCAATTCGTGACTGGCGTTGGCGACGAAATCGACGCGCATCCTCTCCGCGGCATAGCTGCCGGTGCGGTCCATCAGATACACGAGACGGCGGTTTTCGGGGATGCCGCCGCCCGGTGGCGACGTGAGCGGCGCGATCCGCATCTCCCAGCGCTGTTCGCGGGTTCCAAGGCCGACGAGATTGATCGAGATCGGCTCGACCAGCGCGCCGGGACTGGCGAGGCGCTCGGCAGCGGCGGGATGGCGGATGGCGATGCGGACATCTTCGCCGACGATGTGCGTACCGAGCAGGCGCAGGGCAGCGCGGTTGGCGCGGGCGACCTTGCCACGGGCGGCGACCAGCACGGGTTCGGCGATCCCCTCCAGCAAGGCGTCGAAATCCGGGCTGGCGAGGATGTCGTTGCCTTCGCCGGGAGCCGGATCGCCTATGGTGGTGGCGGTCGGCGGAGGCGCGCGGTCCGCGACGATGAACAGGGCCAGCAGGCCCGCCGCCACCGAGATGGCGGCGCTTTGCCAGTTGCCGCCGAACAGAAGCGTACCCGCAGCGCCCGCCGCGATCACGACAGCGGCGACGATGATCTGGAGCAGGCTGGTGCGATTCATGGTTACTGGCCTAGATTATTCGGGCGATTGCTGCGATGAATAATCGCGATGAGCGACGAAGAAGCACAGATCGAGGGTGCGCAGCCCGAAGCCGCTGAGGCGGCCGGGGGGCTGCCGGTGCCGTCGCGTCGCCAGCTTCTGATCGGTGGCACGGTAGCGGCTTCGGCCATCGTGTCGATCCGTCCGGCGCTGGCGCAGACGGCAGCTTCTGTGCTCAATTGCCAGATTCCGGTGCCGGACCCTTCGCGTGCGAACAGCTATGTTTCTGCGGAGGGTGCCTTGGTGCCGGTGGGGACCAACGGCGCGTTTCCGGGGCCGGCGCGGCCATTCTCCGGCGAGGATGTGAAGGCGGCGCTGGGCGGCAGGCGGTTGCCGGGCACGACCTACGAGCAGAGCCGCGCATATCTCAACTACATCAGGCGGCTGCAGTCGGGGACCAGTGGGTTCACCTGCTACGCGTCGCTTCAGATGCCGCGTTAGGGCGCTGGCGCTTTTTTAACGCGGGCGGTGTAGGGCTGGGGCACGATGACCCGTCCTGCCCTTTATCGCGCCGAACCGGCCATCGATCTCCTCATTCGTACGCTCGACGATATTACCCTGATCTATCATCGACGGTCGGGGCAGACGCATATGGTGATGAGCCCGGTGCCGGAAATCCTGGCGGCTGTGGGTGCTGGCACGGTCGGCGCGGGGGAGGTGCTGGCGGCGCTGGCGCGTGATTTCGACATGGGGGACGCCGAAGAGGCTCTGGCGGCAATCGAGGTGCATCTGGACGAGATGGCAGCGCTCGGGCTGGTGCATCGGATATGAGGTACGCGATCGGCCTGCGGATTGGGCCCGCCAGTTTTCGGGTCGGGTCGGCCTGGGAAGCGCCGATTGCGCAACTGGCGCGGTTGTATAGGGATTATCCTGCGCCAGAGGACGGGATTGCGGATTTTACCGTGCGGCTGGAGCCGGCAAAGCCGTGGCGGCGGTTCGTGCGGCCTTCTGTGTTCATCACCGGAGATCATGGGCTGGCCGATGCTGCGCCGATGGCTTTGGCGCATGGGCTGCTGGCGGCGGAAATGGGGATGAATTTGCAGATGGCGCTGGGCTGGCGGCGGCATCTGCTGCTGCATGCGTCCTGCGTGGAGAAGGACGGACGGGCGCTGGTGATGACAGGGGAGTCCGGGTCGGGCAAGTCGACTTTGGCGGCTCTGCTGGGCGAGCGCGGCTGGCGGCTGATGGGGGACGAGTTCGCGCTGCTGGATCTGGTGACGGGAGAGGTGTTCGCCTTTCCGCGTCTGATTTCGCTGAAGAACGCGGCGATCGCAGTGATGGAGGCTGAGGTCGAGGCTGGCCGGTTCGGGCCTTTGCTGAAGGCTACGGCGAAGGGGGGTATCCGGCATCTGGTGCCGCGTGGCGATGCGGTGGCGCGTATGAACGAAGGCGCGGTGCCTGCCTTGCTGCTGTTCCCGCGGTTTGGTTTCACGCCCGAGGTGCGCGGGGTGGGGCAAGGCGAAGTGTTCATGCGGCTTACGCAGGCTTCGACCAACTACACGGCGCTTGGGGAAGCGGGGTTTCTGGCGCTTAGCCGGTTCGTGGGAGAGGTGCCTGCGTGGGCTATCGATTTTTCGAGCGGAGATGAGGCGATTGCGCTGGTGGAGCGGCTGTGGGGGGATGTTGCGTGAGCGCCATGCTGCTCATCCGTGCCTTGCGTGATCCGGATTCTATAGCAAGTCTCTCCGGCGATGCGTGGAACGGACTGATCGCGGCGGCGCGGGCGGAGCGGCTAATCGGGACGCTGGCGTTTCGGCTGGAGGGCATTGCTGTGCCGGATGCGGTGCTGCCCATCCTTGACGATGCGCGGGCGGAGGCGGCGCGGGAGCGCGCCCTGACGCTTTGGGAGGCGGATCGGGCGCGGGTGGCGCTGGCGCATCTGGGGGTGCCGGTCGTGCTGCTGAAGGGAACGGCCTACGCGGCGGCGGGCCTGTCGGCGGGGCGCGGGCGCTTTATCGGGGATCTCGATATTCTGGTGCCGCGGGATGCGCTGGATGACGTCGAGGCGGCGTTGCTGGCGGCGGGGTGGGAGTGGGTGAAGCCCGATCCCTATGACGACGCCTATTACCGGCAGTGGATGCACGAACTGCCGCCGCTGATCCATCGCGAGCGGGACCGGATGATCGACGTGCATCACACCATCCTGCCGCTGACGGCGCGGCAGACTCCTGATGCGGCCGCGATGCTGGCGGATAGCGTGATGCTGGAAGACGGTTTGCGGGTGCTCTCGGCGGAGGACCGGATATGTCATGCGGCGGCGCATATGCTGGCGGATGGCGACCTTGCGGGCGGCCTGCGGAATTTATGGGATATAGACTGCCTGCTGGCGGAGTTGCCCGAGGGTGCGCAGTTACAGGAGCGGGCGGCGCGGCATGGACTGCGCGCGCATGTCCGCCAAGCGGTGCGGCTGGCGGCGCATGTCTATGGCGCGGGGGCGGCTTTGCGGGTGGCGGATCGGATGATCGTGGCGCGATTGCTGGCGCGGAACGGGTGGGGGCAGGAGACGCGCAAGATTCTGCGGTTCGGGTTTTATCTGCGGTCGCACTGGCTACGGATGCCGCCGGGGATGCTGGCGCGACATCTGTTCACGAAATGGCGCAAAGGGCATCGGCCGGGTTGAGGCGAGTCAGTTTCGCCGGTTTCTGAAAGCTGCCACGCGGTCGGCGAATTCCTCGCGAGCGAAGGCGTCGCGGAACAGGGCGAGGGTTTCGCTGTCGTCGTCGGCCTGGCCGTCCAGGATGCGGCGGACAATGGCTTTGGTGGCGCGTACTGAGTGCTGGGCGTTGATGGCAATGGTTTCGGCAATGGCCAAGGCGCGGGCCAGCGGGTCTTCGGCGATTTCCTCGATCAGGCCGATGCTCAGCGCTTCGGGTGCGTCGATCAGGGCGGCGCTGAAGAGCAGGCGCTTGGCTTGGCCGGGGCCGACCAGATCCACCAGCAGCTTCGTATCGAACAGCGAATAGACGATGCCGAGCTTAGCGGGCGTGATGCCGAGGCGCGCGTGCGGCGCGGCGATGCGGATGTCGCAGGCCATGGCGAGGCCGCAGCCGCCGCCTATGCAGTCGCCGTCGATGGCGGCGATGACGGGCTTGGACGCGTGGGCGAGCGCTGCGTGGCTGGCGCGGATTGCCGTCTGGTTAACGGCGCGCCATTCCTCGCTGGTGCTGTGATCCGCAAACTCTCCGATGTCTGCGCCCGCACAGAAGAAGCCGGGCGTGGCGGAGGTGAGGATCAGCACCTTGATGCCGTCATCGCGCATCGCCTGATCGACGAGCGCCGGAAGAGCGGCCCACATTGCCTGGCTCATCGCGTTGCGTTTGTTCGGGCGGTCGATGAGGAGGCGCGCGACCGCACCCTCCGTTTCGAGGCGCAGGGTCATGTGGGCCAGCTTTCCAGGGCCGGCAGCAATTCGTCGAAATGGTGGATGACGGCGTCGGCTTCCAGGGCTTCTATCGGGCCTTCGAGAAAGCCGAAACCGACTGCGATGCTGGCGATGCGGGCGTTGCGCGCGCCCGCTATGTCGTTGATGGTGTCGCCGACGAACGCCGTGCGGCCGCCGCCTGCGCGGGCGATCATCTCATGAATCGGGGCGGGGTCGGGCTTGGCGATACCGACCGTGTCTCCGCCGATGATCGTGGCGAAGCGGTCGGAGAGGCCGATCTGCTCCATCAGCGGCACGGCGAACCGCTCGGCCTTGTTGGTGCAGATGGCGAGCTTTATCCCGCGCGCCGCCAGTGCATCTAGGGCAGCGACGCAGCCAGGATAGGGGATCGAATGGATCGCCAGGTTCTGCTGATAGTAATCGAGCAGGACCGGGAGACGATCGTCCAGGAGCGCCGGCGTGCATTCTCCCGAAGCCGTCAGCGCGCGCTCCAGCATCACCCGCGCGCCGCGCCCGACGAAGGGGCGGATCGCATCGGCCGGAAAGGCGGGGCGGCCGATCTGCGTGATGGCGTGGTTCACCGCCGCGGCAAGGTCTCCGCTGGTGTCGAGCAGGGTGCCGTCGAGGTCGAAGCCGACGATGTCGAAAGGAATGTCTGCCATAGGCGCTGCCCATGCCCGTTGCGCTGTGGCCATTGCAAGCCAAACATGGCAGGGAAGATGGTGATATTAGATAGTACACCTACCGCCGTTCGTGCTGAGTAGGGCTGAGCGAAGCCGAAGACCTGTATCGAAGCATTTGCGCTGCACTGATCCTTCGATACACCACTTCGGCAAGCTCAGTGGCTACTCAGGACGAACGGGTTGATCTAAATGCAGGATTGCCGACTTTGACACGCCCTATCGCCGCCATCATCCTTGCCGCCGGGCAGGGGACTCGCATGAAATCCGCGAAGCACAAGGTGCTGCACCCTGTAGCGGGACGGCCGATGCTGTTGCATCTGCTGGCCAGCCTGTCGGACTTGAAGCCCGAGCGGCAGGTCGTGGTGGTCGGCGCGGGGCGTGAGCAGGTCGAGGCGGCAGTCGCGGGGAGCGGAGTCGCCATCGCAGTGCAGGGCGAGCAGCTTGGCACCGGACATGCCGTGGCGCAGGCGCATGATGCGCTGGCCGGGTTCGTGGGCGATGTGCTGATCCTGTATGGCGATGTGCCGCTGATCAGCAGCGCGACGATGCGAGCCTTGCTGGACCGGCTGAACCGGGGCGACGATCCGCGGGCGGTGGTGTTGGGCTTCCGGCCGGAGGAGCCGGGCGCTTATGGCCGGATCATCGCGGACGGACAGGGCATCATCGAGAAGATGGTCGAGTATAAGGATGCGACCGAGGCGGAGCGGGCGGTGACGCTGTGCAATTCGGGGCTGATGGCGACGCGGTCGACGGACCTGTTCGTGCTGCTGGACAAGATCGACAATGCCAATGCGGCGGGCGAATATTATCTGCCGGACATCATCATGCTGCCGGGGCAGAAAAGCGCGGTGGTGGAGACGGACTCCTTTGAGGTGGCGGGCGTAAACAGCCGGATCGAGCTGGCGCAGGTCGAGGCGGCATGGCAGGCGCAGCGGCGGATCGCGGCGATGCGGGATGGGGTGACGCTGGTGGCGCCCGAGACAGTGTTCTTCGCCCACGACACTGTGCTGGGCCGCGATGTCGTGGTGGAGCCGCATGTGGTGTTCGGGCCGGGTGTGGTGGTGGAGGACGATGTCACGATCCACGCCTTCTCGCACCTGGAGGGAGCCACGGTGCGGCGCGGGGCGGAGATCGGGCCTTATGCGCGACTGCGGCCCGCTGCGGACATTGGCGTCAACGCCAAGGTCGGGAATTTCGTCGAGGTGAAGAAGGCGACGTTGGGCGAAGGCGCGAAGGCCAATCACCTGTCCTATATCGGCGACGCGAACGTGGGCGCCGGTGCGAATATCGGTGCGGGGACGATCACCTGCAATTATGACGGATATCTGAAATATCGAACGGAGATCGGCGCGGGGGCGTTCATTGGGTCGAACAGCGCACTGGTCGCGCCGGTTTCGATTGGCGCGGGAGCCATCGTCGGCGCCGGATCGGTGGTGACGCGGGATGTGGCTGCGGGTGATCTGGCGCTGGCGCGAGGGAGCCAAGAAGCGCGGTCCGGATGGGCGACAGCGTTCCGGGTGAAAATGGCGGCTAAGAAGGCAGCGAAGTAAATGTGCGGAATTATCGGGATTGTCGGGGCGGACGATGTTGCGGATCGGCTGGTCGATGGGCTGAAGCGGCTGGAATATCGCGGCTATGACAGCGCGGGCGTCGCGACCATCCATGACAACGCGATCGAGCGGCGACGGGCGGAAGGCAAGCTGCTGAACCTCGTGCGCGAATTGCGGGACGAGCCTCTGCCGGGCGTCACCGGGATCGCGCATACCCGCTGGGCGACGCATGGCGCGCCGACGACGAGCAACGCGCATCCGCATGCGACCAACGAAGTCGCGCTTGTACACAATGGCATCATCGAAAATTTCAAGACGCTGCGTGACGAGCTGATCGCGCGCGGGCGGCAGTTCGATAGCGAGACGGACACCGAAGTCGTTGCGCATCTTGTGAGCGAGCAAGTCGAACAGGGCCTCCACCCGCGCGAGGCGGTGGCGGCAGTGCTGCCGAGGCTGCATGGGGCGTTTGCATTGGCGATCCTGTTTCGCCGCTATCCCGACCTGTTGATCGGGGCGCGGCTGGGGTCGCCGTTGGTGGTGGGTTATGGGGATGGAGAGACCTATCTCGGGTCGGATGCGCTGGCCTTGGCACCGTTGACGCAGCGTATCGCCTATCTGGAAGAGGGCGACTGGGTGGTGATCACTCGTGAGGGGTCGGAGATCTTCGACGCGGCGAATAATCCGGTCGAGCGGGCGGTGACGATTTCCGGCGTGTCGGGCGCGCTGATCGACAAGGGCAATCATCGCCACTTCATGCAGAAGGAGATCTATGAGCAGCCGGTCGTGGTGGCGCAGACACTGCGCTCTTATCTGCGGCGGATGGAGAACCAGGTGTCGCTGCCCGACATGGACTTCGACCTGGGCGGCGTGAAGCGCATCACCATCGTGGCGTGCGGGACCAGCTATTATGCGGGGCTTGTGGCGAAATACTGGTTCGAGAAGTTCGCGCGCATCCCGGTGGATATCGATGTGGCGAGCGAGTTCCGGTATCGCGATCCGGTGCTGGAGAAGGGCGGGCTCGCGCTGTTCATCAGCCAGTCGGGCGAGACGGCGGACACGCTGGCGGCGCTGCGCCATGCCAAGGCGGGGGGGCAGATCATCGCAGTCGTGGTCAACGTGCCGACCAGCTCAATGGCGCGGGAGGCGGACCTGCTGCTGCCGACGCATGCAGGGCCGGAGATCGGGGTGGCGTCGACCAAGGCATTTACCTGTCAGCTTGCGGTGCTGGCGGCATTGGCGGCGAATCTGGCGCGGGCGGCCGGGCGACTGACGCCTAAGGAGGAGGCCGACATCGTCTGGCACTTGTCCGAAGCGCCCGCCGCGATGAATCAGGCGCTGAACCACGATACCGAGATCGAGGCGATGGCGCACCTGATCGCGCCGGCGCGGGACGTGCTGTATCTGGGGCGCGGGCCGGACTATCCGATGGCGCTGGAAGGGGCGCTGAAGCTGAAGGAAATCAGCTACATCCATGCCGAGGGCTATGCGGCGGGCGAGATGAAGCACGGACCTATCGCGCTGATCGACGATGCCGTGCCGGTGATCGTGATCGCGCCTTCGGGGCCGCTGTTCGAAAAGACCGTCAGCAACATGCAGGAAGTGCAGGCGCGCGGCGGCAAGGTCGTGTTGATCTCCGACGCGGAAGGCATAGCTCAGGCAGGCGAAAACTGCATGGCGACCATCGAAATGCCCAAGGTGCATCCGCTGATCGCGCCTCTAGTCTATGCCGTGCCGGTGCAATTACTGGCGTATCACGTGGCGGTACTGAAGGGTACGGACGTGGATCAACCGCGTAACTTGGCGAAGTCCGTTACGGTAGAGTAACGGGAGGAAACGCCAGCCGGTTTAACTGACCAACGCTCGCGCGATCGAAGTCTTCGTGTAACGAGCAGGGCGATGTTACAAGCAGTTCTAGGTAGCGGGGGTAACGAAACAACAGCATCAGGGGGATGCTGCAGGATGCGACGAGCGGCCGTTCGATATCCTGACCACCGATCACCTGATGACGGAATGTCCGGCGGCGAACTCGCGCGGAAGGTCAAGGCGCGCTGGCCGGACCTCCGCGTGCTGCCGGCGTCTGGCTATGCGGAGGAAGACGTGGAGCCGGCACTGCCGCGGATCAACAAGCCCTTCCGGCAGGTCGAGCTCGCAGATGTCTTGGCGAAGATGAGGTAGATCGTCAGTCGATCCGGGTAACGCTGACGGTCTGGGATTCCAGCGTGGCGTTACCGAACGCAGTCATGAAGGCGATGTCGGTGGCGTCGCGCCCAACCGCCATGCGCACCATGCCTTCGCGTGGAGCAAGGCCCGTTGCGTCCACGATATGCCATCCCTTGTCCAGCCAGACTTCTACCACCGCATGGAAATCGGGAGGATCGAGCCGCCACGCGTAGACTGAGGCCACTCTGGCCGGGATGTCGTGGGCGCGGACGATGGCGGCGGTCAGATGCGCGAAGTCGCGGCAGACACCCTGCCGTGAGAGGAACGTGTCGGCGGCCGTTGTCGTCACGTCGGAGCTGCCGCAGACGTAACGGATGTGATTGCGTACCCACTCGGCGGCTGCGTTGACGAAGTCGCCGCCCTGCAGCCTGCCGAATTCCTGATGCGCAAAGCTGTAGAGACGGTCGGCCTCGCAATAACGGCTGGGCCACAGGAACGGCACGACCTCGGACGGGAGCGCCGCGAGGGGGGAGGCCGGAAGGCCAACGACAGTGCTGGGCGGGCGCTCGACTTCCATCGTCGCACGATAGTTGGCGTTGAACGCGCCGATGCCCGTCCTCGTCCAGGTGCGGCGTCCTACGCGGTTGCCGCCGGGAATGGTGGAAAGCGGGCCGGCGCCGGTCACGGTCATCCGGTCCTCGATGATGCGCTGGTCCGGCAGATGGGCCGCTTCGATGGCGAGCAGCACATCGGTCGGCTCGCTGAAACGATAATTGAGGTCTGCTTCGATCTGCAGGCGCATTAGGGTCTTTCAGGAACGAGGAACGCCCGCAGGGATGCGCGAGAGCATCCCTGAAGCGCTGGACGGCGAGGTTGGTTCCGGTCAGGCGGCGAGCATTGGTTTTAGATAATGGCCGGTGAAGCTGGCTTTGGTGGCCGCGACTTTCTCGGGCGTCCCTTCGGCCACGACCATGCCGCCCTTCACGCCACCTTCGGGACCCATGTCGATGATCCAGTCGGCGGTCTTGATGACGTCGAGGTTATGTTCGATCACGACGACGCTGTTGCCCTGATCGACGAGCGCGTGCAGCACTTCGAGCAGTTTGCGGACATCATCGAAATGGAGGCCGGTCGTGGGTTCATCGAGGATGTAGAGCGTGTTGCCCGTGGCCCGCCGGGAGAGTTCCTTGGCGAGCTTGACGCGCTGCGCCTCACCGCCGGAGAGGGTGGTCGCCTGCTGGCCGACCTTGACGTAGCCAAGCCCGACTTCGACCAGCATCGCCATCTTGTCGCGGATCGGGGGCACCGCCTTGAAGAACTCGACCGCGTCCTCCACCGTCATGTCCAGCACGTCGGCAATGGACTTGCCCTTGAACTTTACTTCGAGCGTCTCGCGATTGTAGCGCTGGCCATGGCAGACGTCGCAGGTGACGTACACGTCCGGCAGGAAGTGCATCTCGATCTTGATGAGGCCATCGCCCTGACAGGCTTCGCAGCGGCCGCCCTTGACGTTGAAGCTGAAGCGGCCGGGTTTGTAGCCGCGTGCCTGGGATTCGGGGAGCCCGGCGAACCAGTCGCGGATATTGGTGAAGCTGCCGGTGTAGGTCGCAGGGTTGGAGCGTGGTGTGCGGCCGATGGGCGACTGGTCGATGTCGATGACCTTGTCGCAATATTCCAGGCCCGTCACCTTGTCATGCGCGCCCGCGATGATGCGCGCGCCGTTCAGCGCGCGGGCCGAGGCGGCATAGAGCGTGTCGATGGTGAAGCTCGACTTGCCCGAGCCCGATACCCCGGTGATGCAAGTGAAGGTGCCGAGCGGGATCGACGCCGTGACGCCGCGCAAGTTGTTCGCCCGCGCGTTGTGGACGGTCAGCTTCTTGCCCGATCCCTTGCGGCGCTTCTGCGGCACATCGATCTTCCGGGTGCCGTTCAGATAGTCGGCGGTGACGCTGTCACTGTGCGCCAGCAGTTCGGCGAGCGTGCCCTGTGCGACGATCGCCCCGCCGTGCACGCCCGCGCCGGGGCCCATGTCTACGATGTAATCCGCCGAACGAATGGCATCCTCGTCATGCTCGACGACAATGACCGTGTTGCCGAGATCGCGTAGCCGACGCAGCGTTATCAGGAGCCTGTCGTTGTCGCGCTGGTGCAGGCCGATGCTGGGCTCGTCCAGTACGTAAAGCACGCCGGACAGGCCCGAACCGATCTGGCTGGCGAGGCGAATGCGTTGGGATTCGCCGCCCGAGAGCGTGCCGCTGGTGCGATCGAGGTTGATGTAATCGAGCCCGACATTGTTGAGGAAGCCGAGGCGGTCGACGATTTCCTTCAGGATGGCTTTCGCGATCTGGTTCTGCTGGTCGGTCAATTGGGCAGGCAGGGTGCTGAAGAACCCCAGGGCATCGACCACGCTGCGCCGCGTGGATATGGAGATGTCCTCCCCGGCAATCTTGACCGCGCGCGCTTCGGGTTTCAGGCGCGCACCGTGACAGGTCTCGCACGGCTGCGCGGTCTGGTATTTGGACAGCTCCTCACGCATCCAGGCGCTTTCGGTCTGTAGCATCCGGCGATTGAGATTGCCGATGACGCCCTCGAACGGCTTCTTGACGTCATAGGATTTGCGGCCATCCTGAAAGCGCAGCGTGACAGGCTTGCCGCCGGTGCCATGCAGGATGATGAGCTGCACTTCGCCGGGCAGGTCGTGCCAGGGCGTGTCGAGCGAAAAACCGAATTCGCGGGCGAGCGAACTCAGCACCTGCATATAATAAGGGCTCGGCGGATTGGACTTCGCCCAAGGGACGATCGCGCCTTTCTTGAGGCTGAGATTCTCGTTCGGCACGACGAGCTGGCTGTCGAACAGCAGCTTTTCGCCCAAGCCGTCGCAGGCGGGGCAGGCGCCCTGTGGAGCATTGAAGGAGAAGAGCCGCGGCTCGATTTCCGATATGGTGAAGCCGCTGACGGGACAGGCGAATTTTTCGGAGAAGACAACGCGGTTCGCCGGGATGCCGGTGTTCTTCATCTTGCCCGCGGCCTGCGCTTCGTCCTCGCGGCCCGGCACGGTGCCTTCAGCCAGGTCGATATAGGCGAGGCCGTCGGCCAGCTTCAGCGCGGTTTCGAAGCTTTCGGCGAGGCGCGTCTGAATGTCGTCGCGAACCGCGATCCGGTCGACAACGACTTCGATGTCATGCTTCAATTTCTTGTCGAGCGCGGGCGCGTCCTGGATCTCGTACATTTCGCCGTCGATGCGAACGCGCGTGAAGCCGGCCTTCTGCCATTCAGCCAGTTCCTTGCGGTATTCGCCTTTGCGACCGCGCACGACCGGCGCCAGAAGATAGAAGCGCGTCCCCTCCGGCAACTGCATTACGCGGTCGACCATCTGGCTGACGGTCTGCGCGCTGATCGGCAGGCCCGTGACGGGCGAATAGGGAATGCCGACGCGCGCCCAGAGCAGGCGCATATAGTCGTAGATTTCCGTCACAGTCGCGACCGTGGAGCGCGGATTGCGGCTGGTCGTCTTCTGTTCGATGCTGATTGCCGGGGAGAGCCCGTCGATATGCTCGACATCGGGCTTCTGCATCATCTCCAGGAACTGGCGCGCATAGGCGGATAGCGACTCGACATAGCGGCGCTGCCCCTCGGCATAGATGGTGTCGAAGGCGAGCGATGATTTGCCTGACCCCGAAAGACCCGTGATGACGATAAGGCTGTCGCGCGGCAGGTCGACATCAACGCCCTTGAGATTGTGTTCACGTGCGCCACGCACGGAAATATGAGTCAGCATGGGCCGCTTTGTTCCATATTTGTTCAGGGGAGGCAAGGGGGAGCGCGTGTTTACTGCAGGAGATATGGGAGAGCCAGACGGGATCGACAAGATCAGCGGCTTACGACGCTTTGCTGCGGCTCCTGATTTTTAAAAGCGCGTAGAAAGCTTCGAAAAGCTTCAAGCAACTAAATTACGCCGGTCCGCTCAAAGGAGGATTTATTCCGAATACACTAACATGCCGTAGCGTCATATTATAAGGCTTTTGGGCTGTACGGATCGTTTCGCCCCGTATAGTAGCGCCATCAACTGATGTGGATGTCGTTGGCCGACTCCCATGCCACGGTCGTCGAACGAGACGCCGGATACAGGCCGCGACAGGTTAGAAGATTGGGAAGCGAGCAGGTTTCGCTTCCAACAGATTTAGAGATCCTGACGTGCCCGACAGCATTTGCAGGATACGCCCCCGGTCATTCCCTTGCACCGGGGGCGTTTTCATGTCCGGCGCTGGGCCTCTCAAATTACGCTACGGAAACAGTGATCGTTACGCACGTCGTTCGTCGTCGCGCCTATGGTGTTTGTCGACGCGGTTGTCGTCCGCCGACGCTGCGGGATGCCTGTCGAACGTCGCAGGCTCTCAGAACCGCTCTGGCCTATAGCGAACAGGCAGGACGGAACGAAGCGATCCCCTGGATCGACGGACCGTTCGCCCAGGACCGCTTTGCCGCCCCCAAACGGGCAGACCAGTCCAGGCCACAAGGTTCATGTTTTTAGGAGACTTTCGATGCGTATCTCTACCACTTCCAAGGGAATTACTGCCGCTCTTGTTGCCGCTGCCACGCTGATCGCCGGCGCTCCGGCTTTTGCGGAACCTTTCGTTTCGAATGGCCGGACTGCCGAAGTTCGGTATGGCGACCTCGATCTGTCGCAGCCTGCCGGTCAGGCCGAACTGAAGCGCCGGTTGAACAACGCTGCATTCCGCGTTTGTGCATTAAATCCCCAGGACGAAATGGCAGCCTGCCGCAAGATTGCCCTTCGTCATGTGTCGGAACCGATTAAGACTGCCATTGCCCGGGCGGAAACCCGCTCCCGCTATGCGGATGCCACGCCGACGAAGGCTATTGCCGGAAATTGAGCCAGGCCAAGCACCAGCAGAGCCTCCGATGTGTAACCATCGGAGGCTCTTGGCTGTACGACGATGGCGATCACGCCTTTTCTTTGGCTTCCGCGATCAGGGCGTTATCTATTTCCTTTGCGCAAACGTAAGCGGCG
The DNA here is from genome assembly GCF_033795625.1 of Sphingobium sp. Lineage (GTDB taxonomy): Bacteria > Pseudomonadota > Alphaproteobacteria > Sphingomonadales > Sphingomonadaceae > Sphingobium. The sequence goes on from NZ_JARYGI010000019.1 coordinate 28,201, forward strand.
CGCGCGCGCAGGCGTTCGGCATAGGCTTCGAAAGATGGCCGTGCCGGCATCGAACCGAATGCCAGGCCCCAATCCACTTGCGATCCGACATACACGTCCGCCGCCGTGAAGCGGTCGCCGCAAATCCACTGGCTACCTGCAATCGCCCGTTCAAGGCCGTCCATCGCCGTGTCGAAGCTGCCATAGCCCAACATCATACTGCGTTCCGCTGGCGCATCCCACTGCATGGAACGGTTCGTCACGGCTGACTCCACGGGCCCGGCGGCGAAGAACATCCATCGGTAATAGTCTGCCCGGTCATCGGGAGAGGGGGCGAGCCCCGCTTCTGGAAACGCATCAGCGAGATAGGCGCAGATTGCCGCGGCTTCCGTCACCACCTTTCCACGATGCACGATGGCCGGAATCTTGCCCATCGGGTTGATGGCGAGATAGTCCGGCGCCTTCATCGAGGTGCCGTAGTCGAGGATCACCTGCTCATAGGGTGCGCCGACTTCCTCCAGCATCCAGCGGGCGATCTGCCCGCGTGACATCGGGTTGGTGTAAAAGGTGATGGTGTCAGCCATGCCGTGCTCCTCTCGAGTCCCTGTTTGGGAACATATCACGAACATGTAATCGTGCAACGTTTTTGGGGCTAACAACGAAGACACTATCGAAGGGGAAGTCGAAACGACATCCTTCGATACGCCATTCGACTGCGCTCAATGGCTACTCAGGACGAACGGCGAAGATTGGCGGCGCCGATTCGACCGCCCAACAAAAAGGGCGACCCGCGGGCCGCCCTCTCCGTTTCAATATTGCTACGGCTTACTTCGCCTTCACTGTCGCCGCTGGCTTGCCACCCTTCTTCCCCTTTTTCGGGGCGGCGGGGATGATCTCGAAGGCCAGCGCATCGTCCTTCAACCGGACATGCACTTCACCGCCGTGGACCAGCTTTCCGAACAGAAGTTCCTCGGCGAGGGGCTGCTTGATCTTCTCCTGCATCAGTCGGCCCATCGGACGCGCGCCGTACAGCTTGTCGTAGCCGCGCTGCGTGAGCCAGGTCTTCGCCTCGTCGTCCAGGGTGATGTGGACTTCGCGGTCGGCCAGTTGCAGTTCCAGTTGCAGGACAAACTTGTCGACCACGCGGGCGACGACTTCGGTCGGCAGGTAGCTGAACGGCACGATCGCATCCAGGCGGTTGCGGAACTCCGGCGTGAACAGCTTCTTCACTGCTTCCTCGCCGACATCGTCGCGCGTTAGGGTGCCGAAGCCGATGCCTTCCTTCTCCATGTCCGACGCACCGGCGTTGGTGGTCATGATCAGGATGACGTTGCGGAAGTCCACAGTCTTGCCGTGGTGATCGGTCAGGCGGCCATTATCCATCACCTGCAACAGGATGTTGAACAGGTCAGGATGCGCCTTCTCGATCTCGTCCAGCAGCAGCACGCAATGCGGATTCTGGTCGATGGCGTCGGTCAGCAGACCGCCCTGATCATAGCCGACATAGCCCGGAGGCGCACCGATCAGGCGGCTGACCGAGTGGCGTTCCATATATTCGGACATGTCGAACCGCTGGAGCGGAATGCCGAGCAACGTCGCCAACTGCCGTGCCACTTCCGTCTTGCCGACGCCCGTGGGGCCGGAGAACAGATAGTTGCCGATCGGCTTGTCCGGATCGCGCAGGCCAGCACGGCTGAGCTTGATCGCGGAGGACAGCACTTCGATAGCTTTCTCCTGCCCGAAGACGACGCGCTTCAAGTCGGTCGACAGCGTTTCCAGCACGCTCTTGTCGTCGGACGATACCGTCTTGGGAGGAATGCGCGCCATCGTCGCGATGACGGCCTCGATCTCCTTGGGCGTGATCGTCTTCTTCCGCTTCGACGGGATCACCAGCATCTGCATCGCGCCGACTTCGTCGATCACGTCGATCGCCTTGTCGGGCAGCTTGCGGTCGTTGATGTACCGGGCCGAAAGCTCCACCGCCGCCTTGATCGCGTCGGGGGTGTATTTGACGTGATGGTGATCCTCGAACGCGCTGCGCAGACCGGCGAGAATCTTGATGGTGTCCTCGACCGTCGGTTCATTGACGTCGATCTTCTGGAACCGGCGCAGCAGGGCGCGGTCCTTTTCGAAGTGGTTGCGGAACTCCTTGTAGGTGGTCGAACCGATGCACCGGATCGTACCGCCCGACAGAGCGGGCTTCAGCAGGTTCGACGCATCCATCGCCCCGCCGCTGGTCGCGCCAGCGCCGATGACGGTGTGGATCTCGTCGATGAAGAGAACCGCGTGCGGCATCTTCTCCAGCTCGTTGACGACCGCCTTCAGCCGCTCTTCGAAGTCGCCGCGATAGCGGGTCCCGGCCAGCAACGCGCCCATGTCGAGCGAGTAGATGACGGCTTCCTTGAGCACTTCGGGCACTTCGCCCTCGACGATCTTGCGGGCCAGGCCTTCCGCGATTGCGGTCTTGCCGACGCCGGGATCGCCGACATAGAGCGGGTTGTTCTTCGACCGGCGGCAGAGGATCTGGATCGTACGGTCGACTTCCGGGCCCCGGCCGATCAGCGGATCGACCTTGCCGTTCTTCGCCTTCTCGTTCAAGTTGACGGTGAACTGGTCGAGCGCACTGTCCTTCTTGCCCTTGGCATCCTGCTTCTTGTCGTCGTCCACTGCGCCCTTGACCTCTCGCGGTTCGGGCGCGGCAGTACCTTTGCCGACCCCATGGCTGAGAAAACTAACCGCATCCAAGCGGCTCATGTCCTGCTGCTGCAGGAAATACACGGCATAGCTTTCGCGTTCCGAGAACAGAGCAACAAGCACGTTAGCGCCCGTCACTTCATCCTTGCCGGAGGACTGCACGTGCAGGATCGCGCGCTGGACGACGCGCTGGAAGCCGCTGGTGGGGGACGGGTCGGTCGCCCCTTCCACTTTCAGGCTGTCGAGTTCGGTATCGAGATATTGCGTGACCGCATCACCCAGCTCGCCGACATCCACGCCGCAGGCCTGCATGACCTTGGAAGCATGTTCATCGTCGATCAGCGCCAACAACAGATGCTCAAGCGTCGCATATTCATGGCGACGCTCGGACGCATGGGTGAGCGCATTGTGCAGCGTGGTTTCTAGCGCAGCGGCGAAAGAAGGCATTTGACGTTACTCCTGGGCCCAAAGAACGGGCGTGTCTGACCCTATGTCGGCATGATGTGCGGGACGATCAAGAGCGGGGCGAATTGCGGGTGTCCGTCCCGCGATCTTCAGGGCGTGTCCCACACCGCTTGGCTGCGTCCTTTCGCGTGCTTGCCGAAAGGGGCGGCCAGGCCGGCGCACGATCATTTCTTGAAGAATGCCTCGGCGCTTGCCTTGTGATTAACGGCGTAGTCGCGTCGCTGCTGCGTTCGGACGATCTCCGCTTTCAGCGCTTCGTTGCGCGCGTCGAGTTCGGCGACCGAAAATGGATCGAGGTCCTGCCGGGTGAGGGCAGTCAGGATGTCATCGGCCTTGCGCGGCTGATATTCTTCCATGTCCATATGGGGGAATGTTGACCCTAATCCCTAGTCTGTCAATAAGGACGGCGAACTGCTCGTCCTGTTTTTTGCGGCGGCGCAGCATTTGTCGAAGGACAGCAGCATATGGCAACCGAACCGGCCCAATCGCAACCGCTTACTCAAGATATGATGGCGGTGGCGATCCCCGTGCCGGGCGGGCCGGAAGCGCTGGTGCCGGAGCGGCGGGCCGTGCCGGTGCCTGGCGAAGGCGAGGTGCTGATCCGCGTGGCGGCGGCGGGCGTCAATCGCCCCGACGTGCTGCAACGGCTGGGAAGATATCCGCCGCCGCCGGGCGCTTCGGACATTCCGGGGCTGGAGGTTGCGGGGACGATCGTGGCGGTCGGACCAGCTGTGGATGCGGCGCTGGCGGGGCAGGCGGTCTGCGCGCTTGTTGCGGGCGGGGGCTATGCGGAATACGCGGTCGCGCCTGCGGTGCAATGTTTGCCGGTGCCGGAGGGCTATGACATCGTCGAGGCGGCGGCGCTGCCCGAGACGTTGTTTACCGTGTGGACCAATTTGTTCGAGCGCGCTTATGTCGTCACGGGCGACACCGTGCTGGTGCATGGCGGCACCAGCGGCATAGCGACCATGGCGATCCGGCTGTGCAACCTGTTCGGCATCCGGATCATCGTGACCTGCGGGTCGGACGGGAAATGCCAGGCGGCGCGGGATTGGGGCGCGGATCACGCCATCAACTATCGCGACGCCGATTTCGTGGCGGAGGTGAAGCGCATCACCGACGGCGCGGGCGTGCAGGCAGTGCTGGACATGGTGGGCGGCGATTACCTGCCGCGCAATCTGGCCTGCCTTGCGCCGGATGGGCGGCATGTGTCGATCGCGGTGCTGGGCGGGGCAAAGGCGGAGATATTCATCCCGCAGATCATGCAGAATCGCCTCACGCTGACCGGATCGACGCTGCGAGCGCGGTCGGTGGCGTTCAAGGGGCTGGTTGCGGATGAGCTGTCTCGGACGGTGTGGCCGTTCGTTGCGGAGGGGCGGTTGCGTCCGGCTATGGATAAGACCTTTCCGTTGAAGGATGCCGCCGCGGCACATGCGCGGATGGAGGCCGGGGACCATGTGGGCAAGATCGTGCTGGTGGTGGTGTGACGTAGTTCTCCACTCCGCCGTTCGGGCTGAGCTTGTCGAAGCCTTGCACTGAACGAAGTGAAGTATGCTTCGCTATCGCTCAGCAGAACCTTCGACTTCGCTCAGGGCGAACGGGATCTCGATTATAAGTGTCGATGCGGGTGACGGCGAGCGTAACACCTTCGTAACACTTCACCTCAAAGTGTAACAGAATGAAGCTATTGCCTGTGCTCCAGGGACATCAATCCTGGGAGTTCGCATGGACACGATCACTCGCCTGCCGTTCCTGGCCGACTTCGACGAGGGCCACAGCTTCGACCTGAATGTGCCGGAGGCCGATGTCGAGAGCCGCCGGAAATATCGGGCGATCTGGATTTCCGACATCCATCTCGGCACGCGCGGATGCAATGCGGGGATGCTCATCGACTTCCTCGACAATGTGGACAGCGACACCATGTATCTGGTGGGCGACATCATCGACGGCTGGCGGCTGAAGAAGAAATTCTACTGGCCCGCGACGCATAACGATATCGTCTGGCGGATCATGAAGCGGGCCAAGCGTGGCACGCGGGTCGTGTATATCCCCGGCAACCATGACGAGATGTTCCGCCAGTTCACCGGCCTCAACTTCGGTGGCGTGGAAATAAGGCGCAAGGCGATCCACGAGACGGCGGACGGGCGCAAGCTGCTGGTGCTGCATGGCGACGAATTCGACACGATCATGCTGGCGCACCGCTGGCTGGCCTTCGTCGGTGACGCTGCCTATCACGCGCTGATGAGCCTCAACATCGTCGTCAACAAGGTGCGCAACTGGTTCGACTTGCCCTACTGGTCGCTCTCCAAAATGGCCAAGCACAAGGTCAAGAACGCGGTGGAGTTCATCTCCAAGTTCGAGGAAGTCGTCGCGCGTGAAGCGGGGACACGCGGCGTGGATGGCGTGGTGTGCGGCCATATCCACAATGCCGAAATCCGCGAGATTGCGGGTGTCGCCTATTATAATGATGGCGATTGGGTGGAAGGCTGCACCGCGCTGGTCGAGCATATGGACGGGCGCATGGAAGTGCTGCACTGGGCGGACGAGATCGCCGCGCGCGAAGCTGCCAAGGCTGCGGCTGCCCTGCCTGACAAGGAGTTGCTCGCGGCATGAAGCCTGACGGGTCCCAGCGCATCGTGATCGTCACCGACGCCTGGGCGCCGCAGGTCAATGGCGTCGTGCGGACGTTGCAGTCAGTGAGCATGGAGTTGCGGGCGATGGGGCATCAGGTCCATGTGATCTCGCCCGATCAGTTCGGTTCGATTCCGTGTCCGACCTATCCCGAGATACGGCTGGCGATGGCACGGGGCCGAACGATCGGGCGCACCATAGCGGACTTCCGGGCCGATGCGGTGCATCTGGCGACGGAGGGGCCATTGTGCCTTGCCGCGCGACGCTGGTGCCTGCGGAACAAGGTGCCGTTCACGACTGCCTATCATACGCATTTCCCCGATTATGTCGCCAAGCGCACCGGCCTGCCCGCGGCGTGGTTCTGGCGCTATATCCGCTGGTTCCACGGGCCTGCGCAGGCCGTGCTGGTGTCCACGCGATCTGTGCGGGAGCAGTTGCGCGCACATGGCATCCCCCAGGTGCGGCCGTGGGGCAGGGGTGTGGACCAGACGGGCTTTGGGCCGGACGTGCCGCCGCACCCGGCGATGAAGGGCTTGCCCGGACCGATCCAGCTTTATGTGGGCCGGATTGCTGTCGAGAAGAATATCGAGGCGTTCCTGCAAAGCAAGCATCCCGGAACCAAGGTAGTCATCGGCGACGGCCCTGCGCGGGCGGCGCTGGAGCATGGCTTTCCGGATGCGGTATTTCTGGGCGCTTTGTCGGGCGCTGCGCTGGCGGGCGCCTATGCCGCTGCGGACGTCTTCGTGTTCCCCAGTCGCACCGATACGTTCGGGCTGGTGATGATCGAGGCGCTTGCCTGCGGTACGCCCGTCGCAGCCTATCCCGTCACTGGCCCCGTCGATATCGTGACGCCGGAGACGGGTGGCCTCTCCGAAACGCTGGAGGACGCCATTGCCTTGGCGCTAACCCGGAACCGGGGGGCCTGCGCCGCTTATGGCCGCAGCTTTACTTGGGAAGTCAGTGCGCAGCAGTTCGTGGCCGGGCTCCACCCGGTCAAGCCGGACGCGCTTCTGGACGCGGCATAGGGACCAGACGCTTTCCCTTGCCGTCGCGGCAGCTTTGGATTACATCTGGAACTCTACAGGCCGTCCCCTAGGGGCGGCCCTTATTGTTTGCAGTTCCGGAGAGCCTTTCGTGTCCCAGCCGCTCATGCCCCACGCGACCGCCAGTTGGCTGGTCGACAATACCGCCCTCAGCTTCGACCAGATCGCGGAGTTTTGCGGCCTTCACATCCTGGAAATCCAGGCGATTGCCGACGATACGGCGGCGACCAAGTATACCGGCCGCGATCCGGTGCGCGCGCATGAACTGACGATGGAGGAAATCCACAAGGGCGAAGCGAACCCCGACTATCGCCTGAAGATCCAGAAAGGCCCCGAGCCTGTCCGCCGCACCAAGGGGCCGCGCTACACGCCGGTTTCCAAGCGTCAGGACAAGCCCGATGGCATCGCGTGGATCATCCGCAACCATCCCGAGATTTCCGATGGCGCGATCAGCAACCTGATCGGAACGACCCGCACCACGATCCAGGCGATCCGCGAACGCAGCCACTGGAACATCGCCAACATCACGCCGAAAGATCCGGTCACGCTTGGCCTGTGTTCGCAGCGGGAGCTGGATGCGCTGGTATCCAAGGCCGCGAAGAAGGCCGGCATCGAAGCGCCAACGGACTCGCGTCTGGATGGCGACCGCGCCGCGCTGATCGAGGAACTGCGCCGCGAGCGTGACGACAATGTGCGCCGCGCTGAAGACGCGCTGAACGCCGAATCCGCGGCGCAGGCCGAGGGCGCGTTCATCAACGAAGCGGCCGCACTGATCGACCCGTTCCGCAGCAAGGACGAAGCATAAGCGTCTGAGGGCGACCTGAACCGGGCGCCCCGTGAACAAAGTGTAGAGATCGAAGAGGGCGCGGTGCCGTTACGGCATTGCGCCCTCTTCGCATGTCACTGGATTCATGCTGCTGCCGGTGGTTCTGCCGGGATTGTCAGGCATGAAATCTCCACTTACACCTGTGTAAATGGAGAGAGAAAACATCATCTGGAACCGGCATTACAGCCACCCCGTCAAGTGGGACCAGACGTTCCCGCCGCTGTCGCTGACCGACATGTTCCTGAACAGCGCCATGGCCCATCCACAGGCCAACCTCATCGACTTTCTGGGCCGCAAATACAGCTATGCCGAATGTCTTGACGGGGTCCGCCGGGTAGCGTGCGGATTGCAGGCCATGGGTGTCAGGAAGGGCGACCGGGTCGGGCTCTATCTCCCAAATGTGCCGCATTATGTCGCGGCTTATTATGGCGCGATGATGGCCGGGGCGATCGTCGTCAACTTCTCGCCGCTCTACACCGCCGCGGAACTCGCGCATCAGGTGGAGGATAGCGGCACCATGATATTGTTCACGCTTTCCGCCAGGGCGTTGCTGCCGACCGCGCTGGAGGTGCTGGAGACCAGCAGCCTGGAAAAGCTGGTCGTGGGGTCGATTGCGGGGGCGCTGCCCGCAGCCAAGTCGATCTTCTACCGCATGTTCAAGAAGGCCGAAATCATCGAGCGGCCACATAATCCAGGGGTCGTCGCCTTCTCCAGGCTCATCGCCAACAAAGGCGAATGCGTGGTCGCGCCGATCGATCCCGTGGAGGATGTCGCGCTGCTGCAATATACCGGCGGCACTACCGGCGTGCCGAAGGGTGCGATGCTGACGCACCAGAATTTGAGCGCCAATGCCCGGCAGGTGCAGGCGCTCGATCCGGGATCGGAGGAGCCCGACCGGATTATCGGCGTGCTGCCTTTCTTCCATGTCTTCGCCAACACCTGCACGCTCAATCGCACGGTGCTGATGGGCGGCGAGATCGTGATGCTGCCCCGGTTCGAGGCCGTGCAGGTGCTCGCCGCGATCCAGCGCACGAAGGCGACATCGCTGCCCGGCGTGCCGACCATGTATCAGGCGCTGCTCGATCACCCCGCCATTCGCAACATAGATTTCTCTTCGCTGCGGGTGTGTATTTCAGGCGGCGCGCCGCTGCCGCTGGAGGTCAAGCAGCGGTTCGAGACCGCGACCGGAGCGAAGTTGGTGGAGGGCTACGGGCTGACGGAGAGCAGCCCGGTCGTCTGCTCCAATCCTTATGAGGGGCTGAACAAGACCGGGACGGTCGGGCAGCCGGTTCCAGGTACATGGGTCAAGGTAGTGGATCGCGAGGACCCGACCCGGCCGCCGCCGGAGGGCGAGCCAGGTGAGCTGCTGTTTTCCGGGCCGCAGATCATGAAAGGCTATTGGCGGAGGCCCGATGCGGATGCCGAGGTGTTCGTGGACGGATGGCTGCGCACCGGCGATATCGGCGTGATCGACGAGGATGGCTATGTGAAGATCGTCGACCGGCTGAAGGACATGATCGCGGTCGGCGGTTTCAAGGTTTTTCCGAGCCAGATCGAAGCGATCCTGTATCACCATCCGGCAGTCAAGGAAGCCCTGGTGATCGGCATACCGGACAGCTATCGCGGCGAGATGCCCAAGGCGTTCGTGACGTTGCAGGACGGTGCGCCGGCCATTGACGGTGACGAACTGAAGACATGGCTGAACCCGCAGCTTGGCAAGCACGAGCGGGTCGCAGCAGTGGAGGTGCGCGCTTCGCTCCCAAAGACGCTGGTCGGCAAGCTATCGCGAAAGGAACTCGTCGCGGAGGAGCGGGTCAAGGCAGCCGCCGCGGGCGTCGCCTGACGCTTGCGCCGGGGCCTCGCGAACCTATTTAGGATAACGACCCCCAGTTTCTTTCAAGGACATTGCATGGCGCAGGAAATCGCAACGCTCGCCGGAGGCTGCTTCTGGTGCACGGAGGCTGTCTACGCCCGCCTGAAAGGCGTGTCGTCTGTGACGAGCGGCTACATCGGCGGGAGCGTGGCCGATCCGACCTATGAGCAGGTGTGCAGCGGGCGGACGGGGCATGCGGAGGCCATCCGCGTGGTCTTCGATCCCGATGTGATCAGCTATGGCGATTTGCTTGATATCCATTTTGCGACCCACGATCCGACGACCCTGAACCGGCAGGGCAACGACATCGGTACGCAATATCGTTCGGCGATTTTCCCCCATTCACCAGAGCAGGAAGCGGAGGCCAAGGCTGCCATCGCGCGGGCGCAGGCCGATCAACGCGACCCCATCGTCACGACCATAGAGCCGCTGGCGGAATGGTATCCGGCTGAGGATTATCATCAGCAATATTGGGACCGCGTGGGCACGCAGAACCCCTATTGCATGGCCGTCATCCCGCCCAAGCTGCAGAAACTCCAGAAAAAGTTCGCCGAGCGGCTGGAGGCGTAAATCCGGTCTGGTGCGGTTCAGCTTGTTCGTGGCATGGAGGGGGACGACGCATCGCATTGCCGTGCGCAGCAGGTTTCAGGGGATTTTCAATGCCGCACCATAGCCGTTCATATCTTGCCCTATTGGCGCCAGTGGTTCTGCTGACTCTGCCCGGCTGCGTGGCGCGGACTGCGGCGAACATCGTCACCATGCCGGTACGGGCGGGTGCGCAGGCCGCCGACTGGGCGACGACGAGCCAGGATGAGTCCGACCGCAATTACGGCCGCGAGATGCGCAAGAAGGAAGAGCGCGAAGGCAAGGAGCGGAAAAAGGCGGACAAGGAACGCCGCCGCGCCTGCGAGGATGCAGGCTATCACAACTGCGATTGATGCCGGTCAGGCAGCGGCGCGCTTCAGCCGATCGTTGATGGCGAGGCCAACCCCCTCGTTCGGTATCGGGGCGACGGCGATGCGGTTCGCGGTGCTGGCGTCGGCCAGATGCAATGCGGCGAAGATGTTCGAGGCCGCTTCCTTCAAATCTGCTTCCGGGCTGAGATTGTAATGACACGGCATCAGTCCGAAGCCGATCAGATACTCGTCACGCTCGGCCTTTAGCGCGTTGAGGCGAACGGGCTTGCCGGGCGCATAGTGGCTCTCGAGCTGGCCGGGTGCTTCGATGCCTTCGAGGGGCACATGATGCCCGGCGGTTTCGATGGGAAGGCCCGATGCGTCCTCCAGCATCGCCGCAGTGACAGATCCAGGGCGGAGCAGGCGGACGCGCATTTCTTCGGGCGCGGCGATGGTGGACTCCACGCCTTCGCTGGTGGGGCCGGCGTCGAGGATCATCCGGACTCTTCCGCCAAGGCTGGCGAGCACATGCTCCGCGCGCGTGGGGCTGATCGCGCCGCTGCGATTGGCGGAGGGCGCGGCGAGGGGTTTTCCGCTCTCCCGGATGAGGCTCAGCATCGCCGGATGCGCGGGCATGCGCAGGGCGATGGTGGGCAGCCCTGCCGTAACCCGCGGGGCGATGCCGCTGTCGGGGCGCAGGGGCAGTACTAAAGTAAGCGGGCCGGGCCAGAATGCGTCCGCCAGTTTTTGCGCGCTGGGGCCAAAGAGCGCGATGCGTTCCGCCATGTCCCGGTCGGAGACATGGACGATGAGCGGATTGAACCCCGGCCGTCCCTTTGCAGCGTAGATCGCCGCCACGGCCTGATCGTCGGTGGCGTCTGCGGCCAGTCCGTAGACCGTCTCAGTGGGAACGGCGACGGGTTCTCCCGCGCGGATCAGCGTCGCGGCTTCGCGGAGGGCTGCCGTATCATAACGGCAGATGCGCGTGATGAATTGGGAATTGGGAATGGTCACGGCCTCGCGCTATACCTTCGGCAACATCGCGTTAGAAGCGTAAAGCGTCAAAACCGTTACGCTTGCCGTGCGGCATTGCCGTGGATAAAGCCGCGGCCATGACCGATCCTGCTCTTTCCCGCATCGCCGACGCTCTGGAAGCCATTGCGCGCCATGTCACGCCTGCCAGTGAAGCGGCAGTCGATCTGACCGCGGCGCCTGCCTATCATTGGGACGGTAGTGTTATCCGGGCAGTAGATGCCTTCGCGCCTGTCGACTTCGATTTGCTGGCGGGGATCGACGCGCAGAAATCCTCGCTGCTGGAAAACAGCCGCCGCCATGCCGCAGGGCTCCCGGCGCATGACGTGCTGCTGTGGGGCGCGCGAGGGACGGGCAAGTCGGCGACCGTTGCAGCCTCCGTGGCGCGGTTGCAGCGAGAGGGCATGGATGTAGCGCTGGCGCAATGTGCCACCGATAGCCTGGCGAGCCTGCCCGCCTTGTTCCATTTGCTGCGGGGAACGTCGCGGCCGTTCATCCTGTTTCTCGACGATCTGGGGTTCGATGATGCGGGCGGGGACGCGCGGGCGTTGCGCTCGCTGCTGGAGGGCGGGGCGACGGCGCGGCCCGCCAATGTGCGGCTCTATGTGACGTCCAACCGCCGCCATATCGTGCCGCGCTACCTGCAGGAGCAGGACGATCCGATCAACATGCGCGATGTGGTGGACGACAAGATGGCGCTGGCCGATCGCTTTGGCCTCAGCCTTGGCTTCCACAATCTGGATCAGGACGCTTATGTCGCGATCGTGCGCGGCTATGCAACGCGATTCGGGCTCAGCTTCGAGGCTCTGGACGCCGTGCAATGGGCGACGCAGCGGGGTAGCCGATCAGGCCGCGTCGCGTGGCAATATGTGGTCGAGCTGGCGGGCCGGGCGGGGAAACGCCTTAGCTGAGCGCTACCTGGCGACGCGCCAAATCACGCCGCCGACATCGTCGCTGACCAGCAGTGCGCCGCTCTTGTCCAGCAGCACGTCGACGGGACGACCGCGCGCATTTCCATCCTTGTCGAGAAAGCCGGTGAGCACATCGACGGGCTTGCCGTTCGCCTGCCCATCGGCAGTGAAGGGCACGAACATGACCTTGTAGCCAGACGCGGGCTTGCGGTTCCAGCTACCGTGCAGGCCGACGAATGCGCCGCGATCGAAGGGCGCCCCAAGCGCGGAGCCAGTGGCGAAGCTGAGCCCCAAGGCCGCGACATGGTTGCCCAGCGCATAGTCCGGGCGATGCGTGTATTCGCGCAGTTCCGGGCGCTCCGGCTGCACGCGGCGGTCCTCATAGCCGCCCCAGTAATTCCAGGGCCAGCCGTAGAAGCCGCCGAACTCCACACGCGTCAGATAGTCGGGGACGAGATCGCTGCCCAGCATATCGCGCTCGTTCACCACCGCCCACAACTCACGCGTCGTCGGCTCCCAGGCCATGCCAACAGGGTTACGCAGGCCGCTCGCGAAGATGCGATAGCCCCCCTTCTGCAGGTTCACTTCCAGGATGTTGGCGCGATTGGCTTCGGCGTCGAGGCCGTTTTCCCCGATGTTGCTGTTCGATCCGACCGCGACATAGAGCAATGTGCCGTCGGGATTGGCGAGCAGGTTCTTGGTCCAGTGCATATTCGGCGCACCAGCGGGCAGGTTCATGATCTTGCGGCCCTTGGCGACGATCTTCGTCTCGCCGGTCCGGTAGGGGAAGGCCATCAGCGCATCGGTGTTGGCGACGTAGAGCGTCTCGCCGACCAGCGCCATGCCATAGGGCGATTTGAGGCCCGTCAGGAACGCCGTCTTCACGTCCGCCCTGCCGTCGCCATTGGTATCCCGCAGCAGGGAAATGCGGTTCGGCGAGGGGCCGCCTGCTCCGGCCTTGCTCATCATCCAGCCCATGATGCGGTCCTTGATGCCCGTGGGTTTAGTCGCCGGGCCTCTGGTTTCTGCGACCAGAACGTCGCCATTGGGCAAGCGGATGATGGAACGCGGATGCTCCAGTCCTTCGGCGAAGCGAACGACCTTCATGCCCTTGGCGGGGACGGGGGCCTCTCCGGCTTTCCAGCCGACGACATCGGCGATTTTGACCGTCGGGATCATCTCGCGCCGGGCGACCGTGAAAGCGGGGTCGCGGCCGACATCCTGACCGGCACTCAACTGGGCCGTGTCACCGCGCGCAAGGTACAGAACACCACCCACCGCAACGGCGAGTATGACGAGCAGCAACAGCCAATATCTTTTCATGACGATGATCTAGGTCGATGACACGGCAGCCGCAAGCGCTCCCCGCAGAAATCGGTCTATTCGCCGCGTTCGCGCAGCCATAGCAGCACGGCGATGATTACCCCGACGCCGATGCCGCCGAGCAGGCCGATGGAGGGCTGCCCCAGGGCACCGCCGCCGATGGCGCCAACCAGCGCGAGCAGTGCGATAATGGCGCCGGCGCCAGTGGGATTAGTCTTCTTCGGGGTTGTCATGCGGTGCCTTTGCCATGGTTCATTATGGGACGCCATCCGTTTCGGCGTGACACATCTGTGCCGAAATGGCATTTGGCTAACGCATCGTTGACCACCATGTTGCGCAGCATTGCGTGACTGCGGCTTTCTGGCACGGCTCTTGAGAGAAGAAGCGCGCATGATCGGCCGGGTTCCTTGGGCGACATGCGGGGGACTTCATGCAGACACCTTTCCTAGTTGACCGCGCCAGTGTGGACGATGCCGCGGATCTGATCGCCGCCTATGGCGACCATGCCGCCTGCGAAGCCGTGGCGCGCGCCGGGCGGAGCCGTGACCTTGGCAACCATATCCACTTCTGCCGCTGGCGCCAGATCGAACGGCTGATCCTGTTGCTGTCGGTCGAAGCGCCGCTGGGCACCATTCACTAGACGCTAGAGTTTCAGCCCCGCCGTTTCGTCGAGTCCCGCAAGGATGTTGAGGTTCTGGACCGCTGCGCCCGCCGCGCCCTTGCCGAGATTGTCGAGGGCGGCGACCAGCCGCACCTGCGTACCGCTGGCGTTGCCGAAGACGAACAGGTCGAGGCGGTCGCTGCCTGCGCAGCGCTCTATGGCCAGCGTGGCGCTGTCATAGTCGTCCACGACATGCACCACCGAGGATGCGGCATAGGCGTCGCGCAGGGCTGAGCGCAGGGCCTCGGCGGATGGCGCGCCCGATATCGCGCCGATGGGAAGCGGCACGTCCACGATCATTCCACGATAGAGCGGCACGACCGAAGGCGCGAAGACAGGCGCGTTCGTCAGACCGCAATGGGCCTGCATTTCCGGCACATGTTTGTGCGAGAGAGTGAGGGCGTAAGTCGAATAGGCGGGAATGGGGCGACCGCCTTCATAATCTGCGATCATCGCCTTGCCGCCGCCGGAATAGCCTGACGCGGCATTGCACGTCAGCGGCCAGTCCTCCGAAATCAGTCCGGCGCGCACCAGCGGCGCGACAAGGGCGATAAAACCCGTCGAATAGCAGCCCGGATTGCTGACACGCCTGGCCGCGGCAAAGGCTTCACGACCGGCAATTTCCGGAAAGCCATAGACCCAGCCCGGCGCGACGCGATGCGCAGTCGAGGCGTCGATCACCTTCGTGCGGTCGTTGTCGATCAGCGAGACGGCCCCGCGCGCGGCGTCGTCGGGCAGGCAGAGGATCACGATGTCCGCATCGTTCAGCGCGGACTTGCGGGCCGAAGCCTCCTTGCGTTGCTCATCGGACAGAGTGATTAGGGAAAGCTCCGGGCGATCGGCCAGCCGCTCGCGGATTTCCAGGCCGGTCGTGCCTGCGCCGCCATCGATGAAAACATGGGTGGTCATGAGTCGATCCTCCGCCGTGCGAGAACAGGTTGATCGTGATCCGGCTTCAGGCGGGCTATTACGTCCGCCAA
This sequence comes from Sphingobium sp., assembly GCF_033795625.1. GTDB lineage: Bacteria > Pseudomonadota > Alphaproteobacteria > Sphingomonadales > Sphingomonadaceae > Sphingobium. Next base: position 43,515 of record NZ_JARYGI010000019.1, read on the forward strand.
CGGCTCGATAACCGTCGCCATCCAAAAGGCATTCGCGTGTAGCATTTGCGTCTCGTCCACCATCACGCCGACATGGCCGGGGAAGAAAACAAGGTCGCCGCGTTGCAGGGCGGCACCGTCGGGCAGGGGATTGCCGATGCCTTCGCGTTGCAGATCCGTATCCCGAGGCACTGCACGGCCACATTGTCCGAGTGCTGTCTGGACCAGTCCCGAGCAATCCACGCCCTGATATCCGCGCCCGCCCCAAATGTAGGGCTGGCCGATGTAGCGCTCAGCCACGGCGACCCAGTCGGTCTCCGCGGTCTCCACCGCGGCGGCTTGGCGGCTGTGCACATATCCTTCGGCGCAGTGGAGGAAGGCGTCCTCACTCGTTGCCGGGAACAGGGAGCCACGCGGCCACGCATCGACGATGCGCGACTTGATATCGGGTTCGGCAAAGACCGGGGCCAATGCCGCGGTCACGCGATGAGTCGCGATCTCCCGCACGTCCAGCGCCTCGCGCCGGACATAGCCGACATAGCCATCATGGCCGCAGAAGCCCCATGCCCATTCGGCATTGACGTCCAGAACATGGAAGATTTCGCCGCGTAGTAGTTGCGAGACGCATTCGGCGGATAGGGATTTGCCCGCGCGGACCGGCGTGCCGGGCGCAACGCAGCTCATCTCGGCAGCCTGTGCATAATGGGCAGAGAACAGCACGCCCGCGAGCGACACGTCGGCAAGGTCGCTGCGGATGGCGTGGATGCGCTTGTCGAGGACCGCCGAGCGGCCCTGCAGCCGGAACCTCGTACGATCCGTCTTAGTGGCCGCTGCCCTTTTCGCGATGCTTTTCATCCCGGCCCGTTCCGGCGATGAATCCATTGAATCCGTCAAGAAAATCTGCCCCTTTCGGCGTCCGCGCGACAAAGATGTTCCGTCGGTCGGTCACGTCGCGTTCGCGGCGCAGATAGCTTAGAGCAGACAGCTTGTTAAGAGCACGTGTAATCACCGGCTTCGACACGTTGAGAGCCTCGGCCAATCCGCGTACTGTGTGGGGGCCGGGTTCCACATAGACCATCATCATTAGCGCCATTTGCCGGTTAGTCAGGTCCGGCTCACCCGAACGGACATAATCGACCAGGGTGTGCATCCATTTGTCGAGCATCGGCGGCGTCCGGCGTTCGGCAAGGGCGGGGTCTTGAGGGGGTGCCTGAACATTCATGACCTCCCAACGCGCCACATGAAATCCGGTTGCGTAACGGACCGGCAGCTACGGTTATTTACGTTAACTTTGTTGATCATATCGGGATTGCAGCATGGCGAAGGCCGCGCGCAGTCCCAGAGCCTCGCCGCCCTTGGGGCGTCCGGGCTTCGAAGCGGGTCGCCAGGCGAAGGTGTCGAAATGCGCCCAGGGCAGCCCGTCGGGAACAAATTTCTGCAGGAACAATGCGGCTGTGATCGAGCCTGCAAATCCCCCTTCACCTGCGTTGTTGATGTCCGCCACATCAGATTTCAGCATGTCCGCATAGGCGCTCCACAGCGGTAGCCGCCAGAGCGGGTCGTCGGTGCTGGCGCCTGTCTGCTCAAGGTCACGGGCGAGGGCGTCGTCATTCGAAAACAGGGCAGGGAGATCCGGTCCCAGAGCCACCCGCGCGGCGCCCGTCAGCGTTGCAAAATCGAGGATCAGTTCGGGCGCGCCCTCGACCGCTTTCGCAAGGGCATCGCCAAGGACCAGTCTCCCTTCCGCGTCGGTGTTGCCGATCTCCACGGAAATGCCCTTGCGTGAAGCGAGAATGTCGCCGGGGCGGAAGGCGTTGCCGCTGATGGCGTTCTCGACGGCGGGCACCAGCACATGAAGATGTACGGGAAGGCGGCTCGCCATCACCAATCGCGCAAGGGCCAGTGCGTGAGCAGCCCCGCCCATATCCTTCTTCATCAGCCGCATGCCCGACGAGGGCTTGATGTCGAGGCCACCGCTGTCGAAGCAAACGCCTTTTCCGACGATTGCCACTTTGGGGTTCTTCGGATCGCCCCAGGTCAGTTCGATCAGGCGCGGCGCGAAGCTGCGGTCGGCGGCGCGCCCTACGGCATGGATCATCGGATATCCCGAGGCGAGCGCGTCGCCCTGCGTTACCTCCATCTTCGCGCCAAAGGCCGAGGCGATGGTCGCGGCGGCAGCTTCCAGATCGGGAGGTCCCATGTCGGCGGCGGGAGTGTTCACCATGTCGCGCACCAGCGCGACGGCTTCCGCCAGCAGGATAGCGGGCTCGATCTGTCGCACGTCCTCCGTCAGCAAGATGCGAGGGCCGACGGGATGCTCGTCCTTGCGATACCGGTCGAAGCGGTACTGCGCGGTGAGCCATCCAAGCATCGCAGCCCCGGCGCGCCTGTCTTTCAGGCGATATGTCCCTGCAGGCAGGACTTCGGCGAGCTTTGCCAGGCACCAGCTCGACAGCTTCTGGGTATCGGCCACGCCTGAGACTATCGACCACTCGTCCGCAGCGTCGCCCGGCAGGATCGCATATTCGAAGCCCTTGCCAGTGAACTTCTGCGCAGCGACTGCCGTGCGGGTGCGTTCGGGCTGCGCACCCAGCCATTCGGGAAAGCTCTTGCTGTCGACGAGCTGGATGGCGCGGGCGGGCTGGCTCTGGTCAGCCTTCAGCAGTTCGGAATAATCGGTCATCGCGACGATGTAGGCCAAACCGCCGACCCAAGAAAGGTGGCTTTTCGCCGCTTTTGCCTATCTACCGACAGATGCGGGGCATTGAATTGGCCAAGCAAAAGCATATCATCACAGCATCAGGCAATAAGTTGGAGAGCCAGATGTTTACGGAAAATCGTCACGATCACGCCGTTCGCACGCGCGCTTACGCACTGGCCGAAAGTGGCCGCTTTCATGCCGTGAGAGAGATCGAGCAGGCGCTCGTCGGCGAAGGCTGGCCCGGCGCGGGGACGGTCCTGCAAAGCGGTTATGTGCGCCAGGCAATTGCGGAGAGGCTGGCATCGCACAGCCACTGATGTCGCATCACCCGCTTGCCCGATTCGCCATGGCGGCAGCGGGGGCGATGCTGGCGCAGTCCTGCTCGCCCCCCACCGTTTCCCATAATGAAGTTCCAACCAACGCTGCCGCTGGCGTCGTCATGGAAGCGCCCAAAGCTGTGCCCCGCCAAGCGGAGGGGAAGCCTTTCGCAGTCGAGGAGAAGACCGAGCTTCTGGAATTCGCCTATCGATATCCGAAGGAAGCCGCCGCAGTGCCTGAAATCGTGGCGCGGTTTGCCGATGATATGAAGCGACTGAAGGATGCGGCTGGGCAGACGGCGCGGGAGGATCGGGAATCTGCAAGGCAGAACGGCTTTCCCTTCCACGCGCACAGTTCTCAAACGACGTGGACGACAAAAGCGGCAACACCGTTGCTCCTGAGCCTGCTGGCGGAGAGCTATTTCTACACGGGTGGTGCGCATGGGATGACGGGCTACAAGACGTTGGTGTGGGACCGGACGAATGGCCGGGAAACCAGCATTGCGACGATGGCCGTATCCGAACAGGCGCTGGCCACGGCGATCGGCACGCGTTTCTGCGCAGCACTGAACAAGGCGCGGGCAGAGAAGCGTGGTGCCCCGGTCACCGATACAGGTGGCGAGTTCGACCGCTGCGTCGACCCGATGAAGCAGGCGCTGGTGCCGGTTTCGACTGACGGCAAGGCAGTCGATCAGTTGCTGGTCGTCATCGGCCCGTATGAAGCGGGCCCCTATTCCGAAGGTAGCTACGAAATCGCGCTGCCGGTAGACGTGGCCATGCTGACCGCGATCAAGCCGGAATATCGCGAGGCGTTCAAAGGGACGTGAGCGGCACCCCGAACAGGTCGTGATCGTCGGCGTCCTCGATCCGGACGTCGATAATGTCGCCCTGTTTCAGCCCTGACGTGTCGCGCAGGAAGACGTTGCCGTCGATCTCCGGCGCGTCGGCCTGGCTGCGGGCTGTGGCGCCGATGCTGCCATCCTCTTCGTCCGGTTCGCCGACTTCATCGATGATGACGGGGAGGATACGGCCGACCTTCGCCTGTAGCTTGGCGGCGGAAATTGCGGCGGTCTTTTCCATGATGCGCTGGTAGCGTTCTTCCTTCACTTCTTCGGGCACGGCGTCGGGCAGGGCATTGGCCGCTGCGCCTTCCACAGGCTCGAACCGGAATGCGCCTACGCGGTCGAGTTGCGCTTCCTCCAGCCAGTTCAGCAGATATTGGAAGTCCGCTTCGGTCTCGCCCGGGAAGCCAACGACGAAGGATGAGCGGATTGCGATATCCGGGCAGATTGCGCGCCATTTGTGAATGCGGTCGAGCACCTTGGCTTCGTTGGCGGGGCGCTTCATCCGGCGCAGCACATCCGGTGCGGCGTGCTGGAACGGAATGTCGAGATAGGGCGTCAGCAGCCCGTCCGCCATCAGCGGGATCACCTGATCCACATGCGGATAGGGGTAGACGTAATGCAGCCGCACCCATGCGCCGAGCGTGCCCAGTTCGCGGGCAAGGTCGGTCATATGCGCGCGCACGTCGCGGCCATGCCATTGCCGCACTTCATGCCGCGTATCGACGCCATAGGCCGAAGTGTCCTGGCTGATGACCAGTAGTTCGCGCGTACCCGCCGCAACCAGCTTCTCCGCCTCGCGCAGCACCGCGTCCACGCGCCGCGAGACGAGATCGCCTCGCAGAGACGGGATGATGCAGAAGGAGCAGCGGTGATTGCAGCCCTCTGAAATCTTTAGATAACTATAGTGGCGCGGCGTAAGCTTCAGCCCGCCCTCCGGCACCAGATCGACGAAGGCGTTGGGCACGGGCGGCGACGCCTCATGCACCGCGTTCACCACATCCTCATATTGATGCGCGCCGGTGATCGCCAGGACGCTCGGGAAGCGGGCGCGGATGAGGTCCGCTTCGTTGCCCATGCAGCCGGTGACGATGACGCGTCCATTCTCCGCGATGGCCTCGCCGATCGCCTCCAGCGACTCCTCCTTGGCGGAGTCGAGAAAGCCGCAGGTGTTGACCAGCACGACGTCCGCGCCCGCATAATCGGGCGACATCTGATAGCCGTCGGAGCGCAATTTGGTCAGGATGCGTTCGCTGTCGACCAGCGCCTTGGGACAGCCGAGCGAAACCATGCCGACCTTGGGCGCGGGGGGGAATGTAGTTGCCATGATCGCGCGCACATAGGGATTCGCGCGCGCAATGTCACGTGCGCAGGGATTATGCTTTCTTGGGAATGCAGTCCGTGCCCGCCGCCTTTATCGACTTGCAGAGCTTTTCCGCGTCCGCCGACGAGCCAAGCGGCCCGACTTGCAGGCGGGTGACTGCGCCGCCCTTGACGTAGAACGGGCGGTACGCGGACAGGCCGCTGACCTTCTTCGAGAGGTTCGACCATAGCGCCGTGGCGCGCGCTTCCTCGCTGAACGCACCGAGCTGGACGCGCCAGTCGCCGCTCGCGGGCGCGGATGAAGGCGCTGTAATGGGTTTCACTGGAGCAGGCTTGGGCTTTGGTGTCGCCGCGGCAACTGCAACGGGTTTCGGCGCCGGAGGCACTGGCACCGCGACAGGCTTGGCGGGGCGAGGCGCGGGCTTGGTTATCGGCGCGGCGGGAGGACTGCCCGTTGCGGCAGCGAGAGTCGCCTTGTTCCTGGTGGCCAGATCCTCGGCTAGGGCCAGGCCCTTCTTGCGCTGATCGGCGGGAATGTAGTTGTTCATCTGCTGCAGGCTCGCATTGGCAGGCGCCAAACCGGATGCCGCCGCCCGGGTCATCAGGGCATAAGCCTGCACCCAGTCCTTGGTCACGAACTCTCCGTTGAAGTAGGCAGTGCCGAGAATATATTGCGCGCGAGGCTCGCCGCGATCCGCGGATTTACGTAAAAAGGGCAGGGCCTCCTGCTGGCGCTTCTGCTGGAACAGCAACAAGCCATAATTGTCTTCTGCGCGGATGTGGCCCTTGGCGGCGGCTTTCCTGAACCATTCCATGGCGATCGGCGTGTCCAGCGGAACGCCGCGGCCCAGCTTGTACGCCTGCCCGATGTTGAACTGCGCGTCCGGGTCGCCCGCATTGGCAAGTGGCCGCCATTCGGCAACGGCCTTGTCGTAATCCCCCTGCGTCCAGGCATCCACGCCTGTCTTCACATCGGCCTGCGCCGCATCGGAAAACAGCATGCCGTCGAGCAGCAACGCAGCACAAGGGGGCGCCAGGGCGACCGCTGCACTCACAATGACATGTCTCATCGTCTATCGCTCCTGCCCACACCCGTCGAAGCGCCTTAGTCGCGAAATATGCTTAATGATTCGTTAGGGCAGCGCCAACATTTTTGACGACCTGCCCCGGACAAGGGCAAGCTGTCGGCAGATTAACCACTTCTTAGGAGCGGATATGCCACTCCTGCCATGAATTCATGGTTCCGGGGGTATTTCGTGCGGGTATTGGCACTGGCATCGCAAAAAGGTGGGTCGGGGAAGACGACGCTTTCGGGGCATCTGGCCGTGCAGGCGCAGCGCGCCGGCTGCGGCCCCGTGGTGCTGATCGACATCGATCCGCAAGGCTCGCTCGCCGACTGGTGGAACGAGCGCGAGGCGGAATATCCGGCCTTTGCGCAGACCACCGTCGCCCGCCTTGCCGCGGACCTCGAAACATTGCGCCTTCAGGGCTTCAAGCTGGCCGTGATCGACACGCCGCCCGCTATCACCATGGCGATCCAGAGCGTTATTTCGGTTGCCGAACTGATCGTGGTGCCGACCCGTCCCAGCCCGCATGACCTGCGTGCGGTCGGCGCGACGGTCGACCTGTGCGAACGCGCGGGCAAGCCGCTGATCTTCGTCGTCAACGCAGCGACTCCCAAGGCCAAGATCACCTCCGAGGCCGCTGTCGCGCTGTCGCAGCATGGTACGGTTGCGCCGGTCACGCTGCATCACCGCGTTGATTATGCCGCGTCGATGATCGACGGCCGTACCGTCATGGAAGTCGATGCCAAGAGCCGCTCCGCGCAGGAAGTCGTGCAGCTTTGGTCCTACGTCCACGACCGGCTGGAGAAGAACTTCCGCCGCACGATATTCTCGGTGCCGCAGAACGGGTCGGTGCAGGCCGGTGCGCTCCGTCCGCTGGGCGGTGGCTTCGGCCGTCGCGTCATCGGTCAATAAGGATGGCGCCGATGCACGAACCCAAGCCATTCGCATCGCTGACGTCGGGCCTGCTTGCCCGAAAGGGCGGCGCCTCCCCGGCCATGCGGCGTCAGGCGATGCTGGGCAGCATGCCCCAGGTCGGCCATCAGCAGGATGACCTTGGCTGGAACGATATGGGCCATGAAGCCCCGCGCTCCAGTGAGCCCGTTGGTCTGACCCCGATGGGCGGCGTGCCGGTCGCGCCGGTACAGGCTCCGATACCCATCGTCGAAAATGCGCCCGTCGTTGAGCAGGCTCCTGTGCCTGCGGTGGTTGAGGCGCGTATAGCCTTGGCCAAGAAGGTCGCGGAGCCCGAACCCGTCGCAAAAGCGCCGGTATCGCGCCAGCAGGGTGCGAAAGCCGCGTTCACGCTCCGCCTCGATCCGGAGCGCCATCTGCGCCTGCGTCTCGCCTGTGCCGTCGCCAATCGCTCCGCGCAGCAGATCGTGACGGACGCGCTTGACGCATATCTTCAGAGCCAGCCGCAGATCGACGCGTTGGCCGAACAGCTGCCGCGCCCCGGCGGCAAGACCAAGTAACGGACAGGCTGGACCCATGAAGAACAAAGCTCTTTTCAACGTCGCGGCATCTTCGGTGCTGTTTGGCGTGACGATGGTGGGCTGCTCGGGCGGTGCATCCATGATGGCGAGTTCGCGTGCTGCAGTCGCTCCGGGCGACAAGCAGGCCGTTGCCTCCGCCGCCGCCGCCGAAAAGGCGCTGGCCAAGCGGGAGGTCGCGGTTGCGATGACGGCCGCCGAAGCTGCCGTTGCTGCAAAGCCAGACATTGCTGCCTATCGCGTCCTGCTGGGGCGCGCTTATCTTGCCGATGGACGCTTTACTTCGGCGGAGACGGCGTTCGGAGATGCTCTTTCGTTGGGCAACACCGATGCGCGCGCGATCGTCAGCCTCGCTTTGGCGAAGGTGGCGCTCGGCAAATCCGAAGAAGCGCGCGATGTGCTGACGGCGCATATGGATAGCGTTCCGGCGGCTGATTACGGTCTCGCAATGGCGATGGCGGGCGATCCGCAGGAGGCGATCCGCATCCTGACCGCTGCCGCGCAGGAACCCGAAGCCACGGCAAAGACGCGGCAGAACCTCGCTTATGCCTATGCGTTAGCTGGCCAGTGGCGCGAAGCCCGGCTGATGGCGGCGCAGGATCTCGATCCTTTGGCCGCAACGCAACGCGTCGTCGCCTGGGCGCAGACCGCAGAGCCGGGCGCGGAGTCGCTGCGCGTGGCCGCGCTCATCGGCACGCAGATGCGTAACGATGATGTTGGCATGCCCGTTCAACTGGCGCTGGCCCCGGCGCCGGTGCAGATGGCTCAGGCCGAGGCCCCGGTGCAGGTATTGACGCCGAACCCCGTCGAGGCCGCGCCCGCCGAAGTCGAAACCGTTGCACAGCCCCAGCCGGTCGAGCAGCCTCGCAAGCTTTTCGCAAAGCTGAGGGTACCGATCATCAAGGCTCCCGCGCTTCCCGCTCACGGCGCAATGGCCACGCGTAAGGCGGCGGTCATGATTCCGGCGGGTGTGTCTGCAGATGGAAAGTGGGTGGTGCAGCTTGGCGCCTTCGACAGCGCGGCCGTTGCAAGGGACCGATGGCAGCGTATGGCGCGCAAGTCCCAGCTTGCAAAGCTTCCGGTATCCTACAGCACGGCTAATGTTCAGGGTCGCCTCTACCATCGCCTTGCAATTGGTGGGTTTGGCGACCGCACATCGGCCTATCAGATGTGCCGCGCGATCCGCAACCAGGGCGGCGCCTGCTTCATCCGCGCCGCAGCGCCCGCGAAGCAATGGGCTGCTGCCGGTAAGCCGAAGCAGTTCGCTTCGCGCTAAATCCTGATTATTTCTGACGTGCCGGGCGGCGGTTCCTCAGAGGAACTGGCCGCCCTTCATGATTCTGCGGACGCGGCCCTGCACCGGGACCTTGTCGAAAGGCGTGTTGCCTGCTGCCGCTTCCATGCGCGTGGAGTCGACCAGCCATGGCGTACCCGGATCGATGAAGATGATGTCGGCCGCGTGACCGAGGGCAAAGCTGCCTGCTTCGACGCCCAGGATCTTGGCGGGGTTCGCGCAGAGCAGCTTCATCAGCGCGTTCATCGTCAGATGCTCCTCACGCACGAGATTGAGCGACAGCGCCAGCAATGTCTCCGCCCCCGCCATGCCTGGGCTGGCGTCGGCGAAGGGCAGGCGCTTGTCCTCGGGGCCGCGCGGGTCGTGGCTGGAGGTGATCACGTCCACCGTGCCGTCAGCGACCGCGCGGATTGCGGCCAGCCGGTCGTCCTCGCTCCTGAGCGGCGGGGAAAGATGCGCGAAGGTGCGGAAGTCAGTGACGGCGATGTCCGACAGGAACAGATAGGCCGGGCTGATCCCGCAGGTGACGCGTAATCCTTCAGCCTTGGTGGCACGTACCAGATCGAAGCCAGCGGCGGTCGTCACCAGCCGGAAATGGATCGCCGCGCCGGTCTCCCGCGCCAGCATGATGTCGCGAGCAATCGCCATCGCTTCGGCGCAGGAAGGGGCGGCTGCGAGGCCCAGCCGTGTTGCCGTTTCGCCTGCCGTCGCGACAGCCTTGCCGGAGAGGCCGCCGTCTTCGGCATGGGCAATCACGGTCAAACCCAGCGCGGAGGCATAGGAGAGCACGCGCAGCATGACCCCCGAGTCGGCGATCCACTGCCGCCCGGTACTCACGGCGCGCGCGCCTGCGGCCTGCATCATGCCGATTTCGGCAAGTTCGGTGCCTTTGAGGCCGCGCGTTGCCGCTGCGATGGGGTGGACCCAGAAGTCGGGCTTGCCGGCGCGCGTGGCTTCGCGGATCAGGCCCACATCGTCGAGCGGCGAGGACTGGTCGGGCATCAGCGCCGCGCGCGTGATGCCGCCGAAGTGGAACGCAGGCTTGTCGGTGCGGAACACGCCGAGGTCGACAAGGCCGGGAGCCACCACGAGACCCTTGGCGTCGATGCGTTCGGCGTCGAGCGGAATGGCGACCTCGCCTGATGCGACGATGCGGTCGTCCTCGATCAGGATGCTGCCGGGCACGACTACGCTGCCATCGGGATCTGCGAGGAGGCCATTGGTGATGGCAAGAATGCGGGTCATGCCCAGCCTTCCACGCCGCGGGCGCTGCGAGTCAGGACGTCGAGGCACGCCATCCGCACCGCTACGCCCATCTCGACCTGCTCGGTGATCGCAGAGCGTTCGGGATGGTCGGCAACGATGCTGCTGATCTCCACCCCCCGGTTCATCGGCCCCGGATGCATCACCAGCGCGTCCGGCTTGGCCCGCGCCAGCCGCTCGGGCGTCAGGCCGTAGAGCATGTGATATTCGCGCGGGGAGGGGATGAACGCGCCATCCATCCGCTCGTTCTGTAGCCGCAGCATCATCACCACGTCCGCGCCGTCCAGCCCCGCGTCCATATCGGTATCAGGCGTTACGCTCATCTGCTCGATGGCGGCGGGCATCAGCGTCGGCGGGGCGATCACCCGCACCTGCGCGCCCAGAGCGCCGAGGCATAATATGTTCGAGCGCGCCACGCGACTGTGCAGCACATCGCCGCAGATCGCCACGATAAGGCCCGAAATCGAGCCCTTGCGCCGCCGGATCGTCAGCGCGTCCAGCAGGCCCTGCGTCGGATGCTCGTGCCAGCCGTCGCCTGCGTTCAGCACCGGGCAACTCACCTTGTCCGCGATCAGCCGCACCGCGCCCGAGCTTCCGTGGCGGATCACGATGACATCGGCGCGCATCGCGTTCAGCGTCATCGCAGTGTCGATCAGCGTCTCGCCCTTCTTCACGCTCGATTGCGCGGCGTGCATGTTGACGACATCGGCGCCCAGCCGCTTGCCCGCGATCTCGAAGGAGAGGAGCGTGCGCGTGCTGTTTTCGAAAAAGGCATTGATCTGGGTGAGGCCGCCAAGGCGATCGTCATGCTTGCGGCTGTGCGCGCGATTGACCTGGACCCAATGCTCCGCTTCGTCGAGCAGGAACGAGATTTCCCACGGCATCAGCGCGGACATCGCCAGCAAATGCCGGTGCGGAAACTGATCGCGGCCCCGGAGTCCGGTAACTTGGCCAGTGGAGGTATTGGCGGTAGGCTGCGGCATGAGGGGAGGCCTTAGAGCGGAATGCCGGAGGAGGGAAGGGGCCTCACCCGCGCAGCGCGTCGATGGCCCCTTGCAGGATGTAGCTTGCCGCAAGCTTGTCCACCAGCACGTCGCGCCGGGCGCGGCTGGCGTCCGCATCGATGAGGGTGCGCGTGACCGCCTGCGTCGACCAGCGTTCGTCCCACAGCAGGATCGGCACGCCCATGTCGGCAAGGTTCTGCGCGAAGGAGCGCGACGACTGGCTGCGCGGCGATTCGCTGCCGTCAAGATTAAAGGGCAGCCCGATGACGATACCCTTGACGAACTGTTCGGCCATGAAAGCCGCGATCGTCGCCTTGTCCTTCGAGAACTTGCCGCGCGTGATGGTATGAGCGGGGCTGGCGATCACCCAGCCGGCGTCGCATAGCGCCAGCCCGAGCGTCTTGGTGCCGACATCCATGCCGATCAGCCGCCCACCATTGGGCAGCGCCTCCCGGAAGGCAGCGCGGTCGGTGGTGATCAGCCCGCGAGTCACGGCTTGCCCAGAAATGTCTTCAGCCTCTCGCGCGCATCCTGCCGGACATTGGCCCAGAACAGGCCATAGTCATAGACGTGATAATTGTTGCCGGGAAGCGCGAAAGGCCCAAGATCGGGCGGATCGCCGATCAGCAGGAACCCGCGCGCATCGCAGCGGGCCGGGACTGCGGCCTTCACCAGCACCGGATTGTTCTCATCCTGCCGCCCGTCCAGCGTACCGAGGTTGAGGCCCGCCGCCGCGCCGCTGTCGGGACTTCCGGTGAGCGGATTGATGCACAGCATCTTGGTGCTCCGTCGCGATTTGCCTGTGTAGCCCGTGCCCTCATCGTACACGCGCGTTACCCCTGCCGGGTCGGCCGGTTCGGCAAAGCTCTGCCAGCTTATCAGGCAGTTGGCCTGCCCTCTATTCGCGCAGGCAGGGAGGCCCAGCGCGGGCACGTCCGCCTCCAACGAGACTGGCCAGCCGACGACATAGGCCGCCGCGATCCGCGCGGCGAGCGGTGTCCCAGCGACCTTCTCGTGCAGCAGCCGGAGCAGGTGGAGCGAACCCTGACTATGTCCGGCAAGGATGATCGGGCCCTGGGGATTGGCGGCGAGGAAAGCGTCGAACGCTTGTGCCACGTCGTTGTAAGCGGCGTCGATGGCCTTTCTGCCCTCGGTCCTTCGGGTCAGGAAGGCGCCGAAATGCGCCTGCCGGTAGCGCGGCGCCCAGATCGCCCCGACATCGTTGAACGCGCTTGCCTGAGTCTGGACGAAGCGGGTGGCGAGGGTTCCCGACTCCGGATCGGCCATGGGCGCATTCCATCGCGCCTTGTTGAAGGTGGCGAGGTAGCTGGTCGGATGAACGAAGAAAATCGCCGCCGGGCCTGGAGCGGGCGCTGCTTCGACGCCCGCGGGTCGCCAGAGCGCCGGATTGCCTTTGATCCGGTCGGGCCGTGCGATCCAGTTCTCCGCGCGTGCATAGGCGTCCTGCGGAAGCGGCGCGGGAGTGCTGAACGCGCGCGAGGGCACCATGGTCGCGTTGATTAGCTGCTGGCCCCAAAAGCGATAGGCAAAGGCCGATGCGATCGCCAACACGATCAATATTGCAATGACATAGAGGAATTTCCTGGCCAACTGGCGCTCCGTTATATTGCACTGCAACATGAAATGCGGCCGGGCTGCAAGCTTTAATGCCGTGCCTGAGCATGCGTTTATTGCAACTGCGCCTATCCTGTCGCGTGGCTCGGGGCAATCGCGCTTGATGCTCCGCTTGGTCGATGCTAGCGCGCCAGCCATGGATTGCTTGCGATCCAGCCAAATAGGAAAGCTATGTCCATAGACCTGCAAACCGTGAAGAAGATCGCTAGCCTCGCGCGCATTTCCGTTACTGACGATGAAGCGCAGGCGCTGGTGCCGGAACTCAACAACATCCTTGGCTGGGTGGAGCAACTTGGTGAGGTCGACGTAGCCGGCGTAGAGCCGATGACCGCCGTCATTCCCAACACGCTGCGCCTGCGCGACGATATCGTGACCGACGGCGATGTCCGCGACAAGGTGCTGGCTAACGCCCCGCAGGCAGAGCAGGGCTTTTTCGCCGTGCCGAAGGTGATCGAATAATGACGAATCTCACCGATCTCACCGTCGCCGAAATCCGTGACGGCTTCCGTGCCGGGGATTTCACCGCGCGCGAAGTGGCGAGTGGCTTCAATGCCAATGTCGCGGCGGCCAAGGCGTTGAACGCTTTCATCGTCGAAACGCCGGACCATGCGCTAGCAGCCGCCGATGCGGCGGACGCCGCACGCGCTTCGGGTGACATCAAGCCGCTCTCCGGGGTGCCGATCGGCATGAAGGACCTGTTCTGCACCGATGGCGTGCAGACCACGGCAGCCAGTCACATCCTCGAAGGCTTCACGCCCACCTACGAATCCACCGTCTCCGCCAAGCTGTGGGAAGCGGGCGCGGGGATGCTGGGCAAGCTGAACCTCGACCAGTTCGCCATGGGCTCCTCCAACGAGACCAGCTATTTCGGCAATGTCATCTCACCCTGGAAGCGCAACGATGGTGGCAATGCGGCGCTTGCGCCGGGCGGCTCGTCCGGCGGAAGCGCTTCGGCCATATCCGCGCGGCTGTGTCCTGCGGCGACCGGCACCGATACCGGCGGATCGATCCGCCAGCCCGCCGCGTTCGTCGGCATCAGCGGCATCAAGCCTACTTATGGCCGCTGCTCGCGCTGGGGCGTAGTCGCCTTCGCCAGCTCGCTCGATCAGGCAGGGCCGATGGCGCGCACAGTGCGCGATAACGCCATCCTGCTCGAGGTCATGGCGGGGTTCGACTCGAAAGATTCGACGTCGCTCGACTTGCCCGTTCCCGCTTGGGAGCAGGGCCTGTCCAGCGATCTGAAAGGCAAGCGCGTTGGCATTCCCAAGGAATATCGCGTGGACGGCATGCCTGCCGAGATCGACGCGCTATGGGAAAAGGGCATTGCCTTCCTGAAAGACGCGGGCGCGGAGATCGTCGAAGTCTCGCTGCCGCACACGCATTACGCGCTGCCCACCTATTACATCATCGCCCCGGCGGAGGCGTCCTCCAACCTCGCCCGCTATGACGGCGTGCGTTTCGGACAGCGCGAATTGCCGGAAGGCGCGGGGTTGCAGGATATGTACGCCGCCACCCGCGCCGCCGGCTTTGGTCCCGAAGTGAAGCGCCGCATCATGATCGGCACCTATGTGCTGAGCGCCGGCTATTACGACGCCTATTACACGCAGGCGCAGAAGGTCCGGACGCTGATCTCGCGGGATTTCGACCGGGCATGGGAAAGCTGCGACCTGCTGCTGACGCCGACCGCGCCGTCGGCGGCGTTCGCGCTGGGAGAGAAGCAGGCCGATCCGCTGGCGATGTACCTGAACGACGTCTTCACCGTGCCCGCCTCTCTGGCCGGGCTTCCTGCTATGTCCGTGCCCGGCGGGCTGGACGCGCAGGGCCTGCCGCTTGGCCTCCAGATCATCGGCAAGGCATTGGACGAACAGACCGTCCTCAACGCCGGTCTGGCGATCGAGGAGCGCGCAGGGTTCACGGCACGGCCGGAGAAGTGGTGGTAATATGACTGAAGCAACCTATCGCATCCACGGCGCAACCGGCGAATGGGAGGTCGTGATCGGCCTCGAAGTCCATGCGCAGGTCACGTCCAACGCCAAGCTGTTCTCTGGCGCGTCCACCACCTTCGGCGCGGAGCCCAATACGCAGGTCAGCTTGGTCGACGCGGCGATGCCCGGCATGTTGCCCGTACCCAACCGCGAATGCATCCGGCAGGCAGTGCGCACCGGCATGGCCATAGACGCGCAGATCAACCGCTATTCGCGCTTCGACCGGAAGAATTATTTCTACGCGGACTTGCCGCAGGGTTATCAGATCAGCCAGCTTTATCATCCGATCGTGGGCGAGGGGCAGATCGTGGTGACGCTGGACGAGAAAAACCCCGATAGCGCGACCAAGACCATCGGCATCGAACGCATCCACGTCGAGCAGGACGCAGGCAAGCTGATGCATGACCAGCATCCGACGCGCAGCTATGTCGATCTCAATCGCTCGGGCGTTGCGCTGATGGAGATCGTGTCGAAGCCGGACATGCGTTCTCCCGTCGAAGCAGGCGCTTACGTCAAGAAGCTGCGCTCGATCCTGCGCTATGTCGGCTCGTGCGACGGCAATATGGAGGAAGGCTCCATGCGCGCGGATGTGAACGTCAGCGTGCGCAAGCCCGGCGAGCCGTTCGGCACGCGGACCGAAACGAAGAATGTGAACTCGGTCCGTTTCGTCATGGCCGTGATCGAGCATGAGGCGAACCGGCAGGTCGACGTGCTGGAGGGCGGCGGCCAGATCGTGCAGGAAACCCGCCTCTACGATCCGGACCGCAACGAGACGCGCTCCATGCGGTCGAAGGAAGATGCGCATGATTACCGCTACTTCCCCGATCCGGACCTGTTGCCGCTGGAACTGGACGACGCGTTTCTCGAAGAATGCCGCGCCTCGCTCCCCGAACTGCCAGACGCCAAGCGCAAGCGTTATGAGAGCGAACTCAGCCTCTCCGCCTACAACGCGGCCGTGCTGACGGCGGAAGCGGAGACCGCTCGCTGGTTCGAAGCGCTGGTGAGCGAGAGCGCACGTATCCAGGGGAAGAGCGAGGGCGACGTGGCCAAGGCGGCCGCGAACTGGTTGCTCTCGGAACTCTTCGGCGCCCTCAATCGCCTGGGCAAGGACCTGGACTCCAGCCCGGTGAGCCCGGCTCAGGGCGCGGAACTGCTGGCGCTGGTCGCGGATGGCACCTTGTCGGGCACGCTTGCCAAGCAGGTGTTCGAGATCATGCTGGAAACCGGCGACACCGCAGGCAAGATCGTCGAGGAAAAGGGCCTCAAGCAGACCTCCGACACCGGCGCCATCGAAGAAGCTGCCGCAAAAGTCATTGCCGACAATGCCGACAAGGTGGAGCAATATCGAGGCGGCAAGGAAGCCCTGTTCGGCTTCTTCGTCGGCCAGACCATGAAAGCCATGGGCGGCAAGGCGAACCCGAAGGTCGTCAATGAAATACTGAAGAAGGCGTTGCAGGCTGGAGAATAGCCGCTTAACACGCTTCAACTTATCCGGGGGGATCCAAATGAAAATACGATACGCCGTGATGGCGGTGGCACTGGTCGCGTCGAGTGCTCAGGCCAAGCAGGACTCCAATCCTCTCACTCAGGGTATGGTGCAGATGACCGTGCGCGTGGGAGAAACGCGCCAGTCGGATGTCCTGGAGACATTCGGGGCGCCCAACATTACGACGATGGACGGTGCCGGTCAGGAGATGTGGGTCTATGATCGGCATGCGACGGTCACAAGCGACAGCTCTTCCGGGTTTTCTATCGGCATGTTGCTGGGTGCCGCAGGATCAGGCGTTGGTGGAGGCGGGGGCCTTGGCTTTGGAAAGAGCAAGTCCAAGTCCGAGCAATCGTCGCGAACGATGACGTTGATCATCAAATTCGACAGCCGCAAGATTGTCAGTGATTTTAGGAGCCGCAGCAGCTCTTTCTGATTTATTTGAATGACGGGGGTGTTCAATGATTAAAACTGCCTGGGCTGCGGCCTTCATTCTGATTGCAACCTCATCCGCTGCCGGTGCGAAGAAAGTGCCGGAAATGTCGCCGATGCAAATTCAGGAGCTGCAATCACGCACGGTTGAAGTTACCAAAACAATCGCTTTTTCCGCGGTAATGTCGGTACTTCAGGATTCAGGTTATCGCATCGGCAGTGCCGACCGTGATACAGGCCTCATTACCGGCCTCGCCTCGACAAACACGAAAATGACGTGGATGCCATTTATCGGTTTTGGCTCGTCGAAGAAGACGCCGGTGGTCTCGGCTTTCATCGAAGATCTTAGCCCCACATCGACCAAAATCAGGTTGAACTTCGTCATGACCAAGAACCGTGCAAACGGCATGGGCGCTGGGCAGGATGAAGAGCCGATCCTGGATGCGGCCGTATATCGGGACGCGTTTGAAAAAGTCGATCAGGCAATCTTCATCAGGACATCTGCTCAGGCGCCTTCTGCGCCCGCACCTGTGCCCGTTGCAGCAGCCGTCCAGACGACCGCTGCCTCCGCCGAGGCGTCTGTTCTGCCAGCCTCAACAACCGCATCTCAGCCGAACTAAACGGAGTGCCTCGTTGTTCATCGCTGTCGTTAAAAACCGCGGCATTTTGCTGTCTTCTGATGATGTTCGGCGTGGCCTCAAACAATGTGGCGCAGGCGCAGGCACCGGGCCAGGCGGTTTATATTGTGCTTCCGGTCACGACCGATATCGCGCGTGCCGACAAGATTGGAAACAAGGGAGCTGGGCTGTTATGCATGCCCAACGGCACATTGAACGGGGAGGATATCCAATCCGAACTGGCCGGCGGTGCCCAGTCGGTCGTTGATTCTTTGAAAACAGCAGGTCTATCCGCCATCACCTCGGAGGGATTCTCGCCGGAAATTTCGGAGGCTTCTGCCTATCGAACTCGCTGGGTCAAAGTTGCTATAAAATCGGCTACATTTAGCGTGTGCGCCAAGAAATGGGGCCTGGGAAACAAGCGAGGTTACACCGGCAGCGCGACGCTGCAGCTTAATTGGGCTATTAGGGATATGGCGCACGGCGGGATCGGGTCTGGCTGGAGCCGCGAAGTAACGATGCAATCGACATCTTCCGATCCGAAGTCGATCGCCCAGTTCGTTTCGGCCGCGGTGGCCAAATCATTCGATGCGGACAAGATTCCGCGATAATGACCGGTTCGATGCGGCCCCGCCTAATCCGGCGGCAGCGGCACGGAAGGCAGTTCGTCGGGTCCGCGTCCCGGCTCGTCCACATTCGGCGTGTCTGGCGTGATCTCCGGAGGCTCGCGGAAGGGCGTTTCGTCCGGCGTATCGATCTGGGGCAACTCGGCGGGGGATTGCGGTTCGATGACGTCGGGTGGGGGGATCTCTCCGGGATTGGTGGCCATGGCGTGTCTCCTTCTCACCCCTTTCAAGTCGCCGCGCCACGCTATGGTTCCACGGGTGCGGAAGTTCCCCACTATCCCTTGCCCTTCGCGTCGCCTTGTTCTATGGCCCGGCGACCGGCGACCGATGCGGGCGTGGCGAAACTGGTAGACGCGCCAGATTTAGGTTCTGGTATCGCAAGATGTGGGGGTTCGAGTCCCTTCGCCCGCACCAGTGGCGTCAGTCCATTGGTAAGTCCTTAGATGGATGTCGCCACCGAAATTCAGCTTTAGAAAGCGTTGATAAGAAATGCAGACTGTCGAGACGTTGAACGAGGGCCTCAAGCGCGCCTACACCCTGACCATCACGCCTGCCGATATCGACGCGCGCGTCGACCAGGAAGTGAAGACCATGGCCCCGCAGGTCCGTATGCCTGGTTTCCGCCCCGGCAAGGTGCCCGCCAATCTCGTCCGCAAGATGCATGGCGAACGTCTACAGGCCGATGCGCTGAATAGCTCCATTCAGGAAGGCGTCCAGAAGATCCTTTCCGACAACAAGCTGCGGCCCGCGATGCAGCCCTCGGTCGAATTCGACGAAGGCTTCGAATTCGGCAAGGAAGCGCAGATCAAGGTCGAGCTGGAAGTGCTTCCCGACGTCGCTGCACCCAATGTCGATGGGTTGAAGCTGGAGCGCCTGATCGCCGAAGTTTCCGACGCGCAGGTCGACGAAGCCGCTGGCAAGATCGCTGCTCAGCAGGGCGCCTATGAAGAGTTTCCGGCCGATCACGCCGCCGCCACCGGCGACACCGTGGTTGTCGATTTCGTCGGCAAGGTCGACGGCGTCGCGTTCGATGGCGGCACGGGCGAGGACATGAAGGTCGAGATCGGATCGGGTAACCTGATCCCCGGCTTCGAGGACCAGCTGATCGGCGTGAAGGTCGGGGACGAGAAGGTCCTGAACGTGACCTTCCCCGAGGATTACAACGTCGAAGATCTGAAGGGCAAGCCCGCCACCTTCGACATCAAGGTCAAGTCGATCCTCGATTCGTCCAAGCCCAAGCTGGACGACGATTTCGCCAAGGCGCTGGGTCTGGATAGCCTGGACAAGCTGAAAGAGCTTCTGAAGGGCCAGATCGAGCAGGAGCATAACGGCCTGACGCGCACGCACATGAAGCGCAAGCTGCTCGATCAGCTCGCGGCGTCGCATGACTTCGATGTTCCGCCCAGCATGGTGGAAGCCGAATTCAACCAGATCTGGCAGCAGCTTGAGCATGAAGCGGGCCACGACGAAGATCCCGAAGCCGCCAAGGCCGAGATGGAGAAGGACAAGGACGACTATCGCAACATCGCGGTGCGTCGCGTGCGCCTTGGCCTGCTGCTCTCGGAGATCGGCCAGGCGAATAACGTGCAGGTCAGCGACCAGGAGATGAACCGCCTGATCATGCAGGCCGCGCAGCAGTACAGCCCGCAGGATCGTGAGCGCTTCGTGCAGTATGTCCGTCAGGAGCCGATGGCCGCTGCCCAGCTTCGTGCGCCGCTCTATGAGGACAAGGTCGTCGACTTCCTGTTCGACAAGGCCGAGATCACGGATCGCACCGTCGACCGCGCCGATCTGGAAGCGGCGATCGAGGAAGAGGATGGCGACATCAAGCCGCACGTCCATGGCCCCGATTGCGGACATGACCATGATCACGACCATAGCGAGAAGCCCAAGGCGAAGAAGGCGGCTTCGAAGAAGGCCGCTGCCGAGGATGCTGCGCCTGCCGCTGAGTCTGTCGACGGCGAGGCTGTAGAAGCCAAGCCCGCAAAGAAGGCTCCGGCGAAGAAGGCAACCAAGGCTGAAGACGCGCCTGCGGAGGATGCCCCTGCAGCCGAAGAAAAGAAGCCCGCCAAGAAGGCTGCTCCCAAGGCGAAGAAGGCTGAAGCCTGACATTCGACTTGATTTCGGATAAACCTCCTCCCGTCCGGCCCGATCTCGGGCCGGACGGGGCGGGGATCTGAACATGAGCGAAGCTGAACCTCGCATCGCGGTCCTGCTGCCCTGCTATAATGAGGCAGGGGCCATCGCGCAGACCGTGCGGGACTTCACGCAGGCGCTGCCCGGCGCTATCATCTACGTTTACGACAACAACAGCACCGACGACAGCTCTGCGCTCGCCGCCGCATCGGGCGCAGTCGTCCGCTCCGTCCGCCAGCAGGGCAAGGGCCACGTCGTCCGTCGCATGTTCGCGGACATAGACGCGGACATCTACGTCATGGCCGATGGCGACGCGACCTATGAGGCCGCTGCCGCTCCCCGCATGGTCGCCGCGATGCTGGCCGACAATCTCGACATGGTCGTTGGCGCGCGCAAATCGGAAGTGGAGGCCGCCTATCGCCGCGGGCATCGCCTCGGCAATCTTCTCCTCACCGGATTGCTCCGCCGCCTCTTCGGCCGCAGCTTCACCGACATCCTCTCAGGCTATCGCATCTTCTCGCGCAGGTTCGTGAAGAGCTTTCCGGTCCTTTCCGCCGGGTTCGAGATCGAGACGGAAATGAGCGTCCATGCGCTGGAACTCGCCATGCCGGTGTCGGAGGAGCTGACGGCCTATGCGGCCCGCCCGGAAGGCTCCGTGAGCAAGCTCAGCACCTATCGCGACGGCTGGCGGATTCTACGCACCATTGTCCAGCTTTACCGCATCGAGCGGCCCGTGCTGTTCTTCGGCATCATCGGCGCGCTGTTTGCGTTGGCGGGGCTGATCCTCGCCGTGCCGCTGTTCCTGACCTACCTCCAGACCGGCCTCGTTCCGCGTTTTCCAACCGCGATCCTTATCACCGGCCTGATGATCATTGCGGTTCTTAATGGCATGTGCGGGCTGATCCTCGATACGGTGGTACGCGGCCGCCGCGAAGTGCGCCGTTTGGCCTATCTCACCTTCCGCGCACCGAGCGACTTTGCGCGCGACCGTTAACCGCGCATCGGGCACGAAGGGTTAAGCCCCTTGAACCTGCCTCGCTTTGCTCCGATGTAAGGCAGGGCAAAAGCACTCACCGAAAGAGCACAATGAGAGACCTCCTTTCCGATCCCCTCGCAGCACTCGTTCCCATCGTCATCGAGCAGTCGAATCGCGGCGAACGCAGCTTCGACATTTTCTCGCGCCTCCTGCGGGAGCGGATCATCTTCGTGACCGGACAGGTCGAGGACCACATGGCCTCCCTGATCGTTGCGCAGCTGCTGTTCCTCGAATCGGAAAATCCGAAGAAGGACATATATATGTACATCAACTCGCCGGGCGGCGTCGTCACGGCGGGGATGGCGATCCACGACACGATGCAGTATATCCGGCCCAAGGTCGGTACGGTCTGCATCGGCCAGGCCGCATCGATGGGCAGCTTCCTGCTCGCCGCCGGCGAACCGGGCATGCGAGTCGCGCTGAGCCAGGCCCGAATCATGGTGCATCAGCCCTCCGGCGGCGCGCAGGGCATGGCGTCTGACATCGAGATCCAGGCCAAGGAAATCCTGCGCATACGCACGCGCCTCAACAGCCTCTACGCCAAATATACCGGCAAGCCGCTGGAAGAGATCGAGCGCGCTATGGACCGTGACACCTTCATGGAAGCGGATGAAGCCAAGGCGTTCGGCCTCGTCGACGAAGTGTTCGACAAGCGCCCCACGCCTGCCGAGACGCCCGAATGAGGTTCACCGGAACATAACCGATAAGCGACTATTTACGCCGTTGTCACATAAACGTCTCTTGTGAAACGCGCGTTACGCGGTCTAAGTTGACCGTGGACATGAAAAGTCCGGCGATGCGGGGCGGGTCCGCTGCCCCCCGCCGGACCAGGAAAGACCGTAATGACAAAGCTTCAAGGCTCCGATTCCAAGAGTACGCTGTACTGCTCCTTCTGCGGCAAGTCGCAGCATGAAGTGCGCAAGCTGATCGCGGGCCCCACCGTATTCATCTGCGACGAGTGCGTGGAATTATGCAACGACATCATCCGTGAGGAGGCCAAGGGCGGCCTTGTCGGGCGGAAGGATGGCGGAGTGCCGACGCCGCAGGAAATCTGCGACGTGCTCGACGATTATGTGATCGGCCAGAACCGCGCCAAGCGCGTGCTCTCGGTCGCGGTGCATAACCACTACAAGCGCTTGAACCACGGCACGAAGACGGGCGAGGTCGAACTCGCCAAGTCGAACATCCTCCTCGTCGGCCCGACCGGCTGCGGCAAGACGCTGCTGGCGCAGACGCTCGCGAAGACCTTCGACGTGCCTTTCACCATGGCGGACGCGACGACGCTGACAGAGGCCGGCTATGTCGGCGAGGACGTCGAGAACATCATCCTCAAGCTGTTGCAGGCATCTGACTATAATGTCGAAAAGGCGCAGCGCGGGATCGTCTATATCGACGAAATCGACAAGATCAGCCGCAAGGCGGAAAACCCCTCCATCACGCGCGACGTGTCGGGCGAAGGCGTTCAGCAGGCGCTGCTGAAGCTGATGGAAGGCACCACCGCCAGTGTGCCTCCGCAGGGTGGCCGCAAGCATCCGCAGCAGGAGTTCCTGCAGGTCGACACGACGAACATCCTGTTCATCTGCGGCGGTGCCTTTGCGGGTCTGGAGAAGATCATCGGTGATCGTCTCGAAGCCAAGTCCATTGGCTTCGGCGCGCATGTCGCTGCGCCCGAGGAGCGCCGCACCGGCGAGCTTCTGCGCCAGAGTGAACCCGAGGATCTGCTGAAGTTCGGCCTCATTCCCGAATTCGTCGGCCGTCTGCCGGTCATCGCGACGCTGGAGGATCTGGACGTCGCCGCATTGGTCAAGATCCTGGGCGAGCCGAAGAACGCACTGGTGAAGCAGTACAAGAAGCTGTTCGAGATGGAGGACGTGGATCTCACCTTCACGGACGAGGCGCTGGTCGTCATCGCCAAGAAGGCTATCGAGCGCAAGACGGGCGCACGCGGACTTCGTTCGATCCTCGAATCGATCCTGCTGGACACGATGTTCGATTTGCCTTCGATGCAGGGCGTCGGCGAAGTCGTGATCGACAAGGATGTGGTCGATGGCCGCAAGGAGCCTATTCGGGTGTTCAGCGAACAGCGCAAGGCCGGCGACGCCGCCTGATCGAAATTACTCTGTAAGCTAAGGGCCGGCGGTAACGCTGGCCCTTTTTTGTTGCGGCGCAGCGGGCTGCACGCCATCTGCTATGGCATCCTGAGATCATCGGATTGCTGGCGATTTGCTGATGTGCGGGTTCTCAGGCCCGTGGGAAAAACCGCTTTAAAGACACCTGCTTCAATCTGGCTTGTTGCATTAGCGCTATTGCTTCAGACTGTTGCACAATTGCCTCAGTTGGTTCGTCTAGCGATGGAGGCGCGAAAATCGCCGTGATTTCTGCCTTCAGGAGCATTAGCGGGGGCTATGGAGAAGCACTTCATCGGCTGTCGGGCCGATGTCGCGCAGACGATGACACAGCGCACTGCAGCATCGTCATAAATCCGCAATCACAGCGTTACAGGGGCGAGCCAGACGCCCGGGCTGTGGGCGAATCAAAGAGCAAAGATACTTCGGGTCCCGCGACATCCTGCGAGCGGTACGTTCAAGCAAGGGAACAGACATGAAAACACTTCTACTCAGGGGCGCGGCGGTTGCCGCGCTGGTGACGTCCACAGGCGCCTATGCGCAGTCCACGGGCTCAGTGGACTTCGAAAACGACATCGTCGTCACCGGGGCGACAGTAAACTCAGGCGTCGCTGGCGTCGTGATACCGGAGACCAGCAAGGCGAAGGCCGTGCTCACGAGCGAGTATATACAGACGCAGGTTCCCGGACAGACCATCAACGAAATCATCAATCAGCTTCCCGGCGTCAGCTTCCAGAACAACGACGCCTTTGGCTCAGGCGGCGGCACCATGACGATTCGTGGCTTCGATGACCAGCGCATCTCCCAGACCGTCGACGGCATTGTGGACTTGTAACGGTTTTGCGCCGGTCACCTGAGCGATTAGAGCTCGCAACAGGAGACCGACGAGATGATCAAGCAT
>NZ_JARYGI010000001.1:0-223995 GCF_033795625.1 Sphingobium sp.
CGCATCCTCACCTCCCGTCAGCCGCAATGAATCAAATCACGCAGCCATTGGCTAGGGGTTTTTGGAGGTCCCCAGGTGCCCTGGTGCCAACAGCACGCTTGCGGCTGCGTCGCCGTCTCACCGCCAGGCCCTCCTCCTTGTAGAGCCGCTGGGTCTTCTTGCGGTTGATCGTAACGCCGTCTCGGCGGAGCAGGATGTGCAGTCGCCGATAGCCGAACCGCCGGCGCTGCTGCGCCAGCTCGCGCAAACGCGACCGCAGGTCGCCATCATCTGCCCGGCACGAGCGATACCGCATGCTCGTGCGATCCGCCCCGACGACAGCACACGCCCGCCGCTCGCTCATCCCCAGCGCCGTCTGGAGATGCGCGACTGCTTCCCGCTTCGCGGCAGGCGTCACCATTTTTTTGAAAGCAAGTCCTTCAGACCTGCGTTGTCGAGCATCGTGTCCGCCAGCAGCCGCTTGAGCCGGGCGTTCTCCTCCTCGAGCGCCCGCAGCCGCTTCGCATCGGATACCTCCAGGCCGCCGAACTTGGCCTTCCACGCGTAATAGGTCGCGCTCGACATGCCGTGCCGCCGGCACAGATCGGTCACCACCGCGCCCGCCTCCGCTTCCTTCAGGATGCCGATGATCTGCTCTTCCGAAAACTGCTTCCGCTTCATCTGTCCGTCCCTTCTTCGGGCCGGACTCTAGCTCCAACTGAAGGAAAAAACGGGGGTCACGTCAACACCGATCTTGCGTATGAGACCTACCCGTTCAGAGCGCGCGCCAGAGTATATTGAGCATGCGTAGCATGACACTTTCAATCGCAGAAAATCCGCTTAAGTTTCTGCCGTAATGAGCGACGGTGCAGCGCCGGTCTGTGAGCCGTCAGTTTCTCCCCCACGTAGACGCTAGGTCGTGGCCGCCCATCACTGATTGCACTTACGTCACGTAGGTCCAGCTGCCCTAAAGCCTCATCAGAAAAAGCTGGAGTGAAGTAAATGCATTCTTCAAAATAATAATGTGTTACTTGCGACCAACGGGTGAGACGACAGTCATTTTGATGGCTACCGCCGTGTAGCAGGTTTGCGCACCAGATGAGTGCCTGGCCTTTGCGCGCCAGGAATGTTTCCTCCGTTGTGCCATAGGCATCGCACAATGCGCGCCAAGCCGCTCCATAAGGATCTTGAGCCGACTGCAATTTGCCACCAAAACCCCGCCGGCCGATCAGTGCATTTGTCACGATCGGCCACCGATGCGATCCCGAATGATAGAAAAGTGGGCCAGCATCAGGGCTGACATCTTCCATGGCGACCCAGACCCCGCACATAAACCGTTCGGGCAGACTGGAAAAATGGACCGAGTCTGAATGTGCTTCCTGTTGCGTGCCGACAGGGAAGTTCAACGTCTGAAATGGAAACGCTGCCCGGCCGTACAGTTTACCCAAAAGGTCCAAGACCACCTGATTGGCGGCGATGGCGCGGACATCGGCATCCGCCTTCCATGCATCCTGGATACGGCGTGCGCCAATTGTCTTATCGCTTTGTAGATCATCGAAAGCGATGCCGTAGCGCGGCCCCAAATTCTGCTTGATGCGCTCGATCCGCGCATCGAGGCCCGCATCAGGAAAATCGAAGACGGCATAGCCTTTTTCGTGGAGATCATTAGCGATCCGCTCTTCTTCCGTCGTTAGCCCCCAGTCTGCCTTGAGCGCGGGAAAGAGTGGGGATTCGATCAGGGGCAGGCCGGGAAAGATATTGGTCAAGCGCGTCGGTCCCTTGTGCGGCGAATAGATGGTTCAGAAAGCGTCATCCTCAACCCCGATAGAAATTTTGGTCGAGGATCAGGCGCAGGACACGTTTCCATTTGCTCGGCCCCTGCCATGTCTGTTTCAATATTCTAGTAAAATCTTGCCGGATTGTCCCGCGATCATCTAAGTGGCGATAAAGCTTCCAAAAAGCATCCACACCTATCGCCTGCGGCATGAGCCAGGCACCGTGATAGCCGAAACTACTGGACACGTCTCCTGCTCGCTCAGCCGAGAATAGATCAGCGATCACACGTGGAGCAAAGCGCATCCCCTTGCTTTCCAGCCATTCGCGGTTGATTCGTCCAATTGCTATATCTTCGGGGTGACAAGAACGAAAAGCAGAGTCGCGGCACAGCGCCATCAAGCGGCGGCTGCGCAGAGAAAATCCGCCATTTCCGACATCATGCCCGTCGGAAAATTGGGGCCAACTGGCACCGATGTAGTCATAGTCGAGGAAATCGTGCCGCCATCGCGCTGCGTCCAGCACATGGCCGTCCCACTGGGCAACAAGACAGTGGGTCGTGTCGATATGGTCGACCATGTGCGCCAGCAGAAAGTCGGAATATGCATGCGAGGAAGCGATGCGGGCGATCGGTACCACGGTGATTCCCGGATGATCGGATTGGACTGGCGCATCGGTAAACAGCTTGCAGACCGCAAAATCGATCTGTGCCAGACTGGCTTCCAACGCGCGGATCGTGGTCGCGACATTGACCGAACTGGCCGCGCACAACGTCACTTGCGGGAGCGACAACCGTGATGGGGAAGTGCCCTGCCCCATGACGTCAGAGCGCCACCGCGAACTGCTCGCTTGCACGACTGAGTTGGGGATGATGATAGGGATCAACGATTTCGTCGGTCTTCCAAATGCGTTTAAGCGCGGCCAGTTCCCCAGCGAATCGTGCGGCGCCGACCGGATCCTCATCCAGCCCGCGCGACACCGATTCGTGGTGGATCAGAATGGCCCGCGGCTCGTAAAGCGACTGCCACCCGCGCTGATTGAGGCGCAGGCAAAGATCTACGTCGTTGAAAGCGACAGCAAAATTGCGCTCGTCGAGGCCACCAACGGCAAGGAACTTGTCCCGCTCCACTACCAAACAGGCGGCCGTCACAGCCATGGTGAACTGCGGCAGGCTGTGACGATGAAAATAGCCTTCCTCTTCGGGTCGCAGGAAACGATGGGCATGGCCGGCCGCATTGCCGACCCCAAGAACGACGCCGGCGTGTTGTATGCGCCCATCAGGGTAAAGCAACTGTGCGCCTACGGCACCGACCTCAAGTCGAAGCGCCTGGGTCGCCAGCGTTGCCAGCCAATAAGGCTCGGTCGTCTCGACATCATTGTTGAGCAGGCAGAGCAGTCTACCCTGCGCCTCGCTCACAGCCCGATTGTTGATCGCCGAATAGTTGAAGGCTCCGCTATGATGCAGCACCCGATGCCGCGCGGGGTCGAGCGCCCCAAGATAGGCCAGCGTATCAGGATCGTCGCTATCATTGTCTACCACTATGATATCCACGTCAGGATAGGCGGCTGCCGCCACTCCATTGAGGCAGGTGCGCAGCAGGCCCACCTGGTTGCGGGTCGGCACGATGACCGTAACGGGCGGTAATTCGGAGTGCAGAACCAGCGGTCGTGCCGGCAGGCGCTGGGGAGGTCTCCGTCGTCGATGATGCAGCATCTCCCGCAGATGCCGCGGTTCTCCTCGCGCGACGAGCCTTTCGACCAGCGCCTTACTCCAGTCCGGCAGGGCAGCCACCGCTTCCAGGTCGGATCGAGTCGCACGCACCGCGCAGGCACCGGAGATATAGTCCCAGTGCGCGAACAGCTCGGCATTCCAGTCCGGCTTGAAATACGGCGCGCCGCGACGGCGCCCCCTTAGCAGGTCATCGTCGGCATAAATGATACACGCGGCAGGATCATCCATCGCTGCGCGATAGGCGGCGGCAGTGCCGGGCGCTATCCTGTCGCCGCACGCAAGCAAAAGCAGCCATGGCGAATGTTCCCACTCGATCTTTTCGATCGCGGCGGCCAGTGTGGGTGTTTCTATGCTACCGACCATGAGCACCGGGAGACCTTCGGCCGCGACGGTGTCCAACGTTGTCGTAAGATCCTGAGAACCATGATTACCTGTCTTGTCAATCAAGGCAATTATCGGGCTGACGTCATCAGGTGGACTGGGTACGCTTCGTCGCCGCTCCTGCCTTAAAACCCAAAGAAGATAAGCCTTACGCGACTGGCTCAGTAGCGGCGCAAACTGGCCCCGAGCGCGCACTCGCTTCCGCATGAACCACCATTTGGTCGCAGTAACGTAAGCACCTGGGTTGACTCGAAAGGCGTCAACATGGACCAACACGGTCCACCATGCGTTTGTAATCCGTTTGAAATATTTGCCTTTAGACTTTGATCGCATCGAGTTTAGCGAATAACGGTTCAGAACAGGATCACAAAGCAAATCCACTTTTTTTGATAAACGATATCTTTAGGGTACCAAGGGCTTTATTGAACGCTATCGTAATGGTGGGCAGTGGGCCTGCGATCTGTTTCTGCGGGGTTGCGACACCACCCTGGGAAGCTGCCATGTGGAATCGACCGCCGAAGCGCTTCATCGCCACCTCAGTAAAAGCATAAAAAGGGTGAAGCATGGCTGTTAATGGTGGCCGACCGCTAAATGGCCTGTCGCGCCGTTTGGGGGTTTGTAAGCCGCGTGCTATCCTCGCCCATTAGAGGCGCTACGCCCATCGCGGATTAGGCCGGTTTACTGCCGAACCTCGATCGTGCACCGCTTCGGCCGTTTGGCTTTATCGGCGGCGTTCTTGCACTTGGTGATAACATCCAGATTGTCACTGCGCATTTCGACGGCGGCGATGATAGCCTGCCAGGCGCGGGGATCTCCCGCCTGCATCAGGCGCGCGCCCGCATCCCACAGCGTCGGCTCGCCGACAATATGAGTGGCCATGCTTTCAGGCATATGCCAGCTTGTCGGCATCGCTCGCAGGATGACTCCCGGGAGGATTGACCACAAGAGGCACCCGGCGACTACGCCGCCACTTGCTACCCAAATGAGATGTCTACGCTGCTCGCCAGCGCTAGTGATCATCCGGACGAGCGAATGGATGATCCGCGCCGCCTCTTGATGTGCCTCCCTCGCCTCTTTCAATGTAGCCTTGTCGGTGGCGCGTGATGTCTGCGCCGCTGCATCCATCCGTGCCGCCAGTCCCTCCGGCGTCAACTGCATGGCAGGCTTCTCGGCAATACTGGCCAGCCCCTGCGCGACCGCAGCCAGACGTGTGCTCATCTGCGCCAGCGTGGCGCTATAATCGGGAATGTCGACGCTGGCGCGCTCGGCGGCCAGATGTTCGACCGCCCGTGCCATTATTGCAACGCGACCATCCAACCGCGCGAAAGCCTGCGCAGCCGTTTCCTGTTCGGCCTCGTTCATCGAGGATTGTTGGCCATTCATATGTCTGCTCCTTGTCTAGCGGCTCATGCCGCGAGAGATGTCGCGGCCAGGATCGTGGGGAATGGATGCGGCGAGATCGCGCGACAGGCTGCGCCCGATGCTCTCACCGCGTTCCAGGCCAAGGTCGCGGCTGCGTAGGCCCAGCATCGATTCCAGCTGGGCATCGCGCTCCAGGCTCTTGGCCATGTCTGCCATCTGCTGCGTGGCTGTCTTGGCGCCACGTAGATTGCCGTCGCGCACCAGCTCATCATGGTGGCGCTGCAACTGCTGCCAGCCCTCCACGAACCGATCGGCGCGTTGAAAGGGATCGACGCGGGTTTCTGCTTCGAGGTGCATCGCGCGAACCGCAGCCTGGCTTCGCCCGTCAGCTGCCTCGCGCACAAGCTCAGGGCTGCGCTGGAACGCTGCGCCAAGATCGGCAGCGCCATGGGGGCGGATAGCGTCCAGCGCTTCCTTCGCCCGATCAAGCGCTACCTTCTGATGTGGCATGACGGCCAGATCAGAGCCGCGCATGCGCTCGATCTCATCGAACGCCTTGGCGTAGCGCTCTACCGCGCCGCGCTGACCGCCGGCGTGGGCAGAGTGCGCCTGAAGGTATGGCTGCCGCGTTGGTGCGTCTGGACGGAACCCCTCAAACCGGTCGATGCCCTGCTGCGGCGTGGCTGGGGGCTGGAAATTGTCGAAGATCCTACGCGCCTTCTCGGGCAGCGTGCGAATGATTTCGGCAACACGCTCGCCAAAGCTGATGCCGCGCCGTTCGGCGAAGGTGCGCACGGGGTCGAGCTTCTGGTAATCCGTCGCCATGTCCTTGGCGCGTTCGCGCGAGAGGGTGCGGACAAGCCTGCCCTGATCCTTGAAATCGTCGCGGCCATAATGGAGCGCCAGACCGTCGCGATGGCGGGACAGCGCGACGTAGGCGCCATGACGATCCATTCCCGGCGTCGCCAGGACATGGGCATGGGTAACGGTCATGCCCTGCGCCTTGTGGATCGTGGCGGCATAGCCATGATCGAGGTCGCGATAATCCTTGGTGTCGAACGCCACCGACCGCCCGTCGTCGGTGCGCACCGCCATGTGGTTGTCCCTGACCTGCTCGGCCGTGCCCAGCGTGCCATTCTTGACGTCTAGGCTGCGCTCGTTGCGCAGGAACATGATTCGGTCGCCGACCGCGAACTGCCGATCACCCCGCTCGACCTTCACCAATACGTCATCACCTAATGCACCGGCATCGCGCATCCGCCCGCGTGCCGCTTCATTTAGGTCGCGCACCTCGGCATTGGTGTGGGTGAGGATGATGCGGCTTGCATCCGGGTCGGCCTGCCGCTCGCGATCCCAGCGCGCGACCAGATCACGCCGCGCCTCGGCGCGGGTCTCGGCTTCATGCACCATGGCCTTGTCGGCATAAGCGGCTACCGCCGTGCCGGTTCTGCCAGTAGCGAGATGGCGGGTCGCATTGCGCTGCCAGTCCTGCTGCTGGCGACGGACCTGGGTGATCTCGACGCCGCCATGCTGCTCGTGGAGAGATCGGAACGCCGCGCCCGCTTCTATCGACTGCAGCTGCTGCGGGTCGCCGACCAGCACAACCTTGGCCCCGGCCTCGGCCGCATGCGACAGAACACGCTCCATCTGGCGCGTGCCGACCAGGCCGGCTTCGTCGATCACCAGCACATCGCGGGACGTGAGAAGATCGCGACCCTGCGCCCAGCCATGCTCATGTGCCGCGATGGTGCGCGAGGCTATCCCCGAGCCATTCTCCAGGCCTTCAGCGGCGATGCCCGCCAGCGCCGCGCCGCGTACAGTATAGCCTCCAGCTTCCCACGCCTCGCGTGCCACGCCCAGCATCGCGCTCTTGCCGGCCCCGGCATAGCCGATGACAATGCTCATCCCGGCCTTGTCCGTGACATGACCGAATGCACTGCGTTGCTCGCCGGAAAGCAGCAAACCGCTGCGTTCGGCGCGGGCCAGTGCCATGTCCCGATGATTTTCGCCGACGCGGTGCCGGTCGCGCTCCGCCATCATGTCTGCAGCGCGATGCAGCTGCTGTTC
Source organism: Sphingobium sp. (assembly GCF_033795625.1). Classification (GTDB taxonomy): domain Bacteria; phylum Pseudomonadota; class Alphaproteobacteria; order Sphingomonadales; family Sphingomonadaceae; genus Sphingobium. The sequence goes on from NZ_JARYGI010000001.1 coordinate 7,295, forward strand.
GGCCTCGAGCATCTCTTTACTGGTGAAGCGCTCCTCGCCGCGCCCGTCCTTACCCAGCGCGATCATGTCGGGCGATGCGCGTATCGCGCTCATAGCAGCGTCGAACTGGTCCTTGCCCTCACTATGGCTATGCACGAACATCGCCAAGTCGCGGCGCGTGAAGGTGGCCTGGTGGTGGGTGATCGCATTGAGCGCGACACGCGGGTTCTCGATGATGCGCGCACCATTGCGCTGGGCGACGGCGCGATGATCCTCGATCCGCTCGGACTCAAGGCCACGCTCCCCCATGCGCGCGGCCGCTGGGCCGATCTTGTCCTGCGGCTCGAGCGCAATGCCTTGATCCTGTAGGCTGCGATGATCGATGCGCGCGTCGATATCCAGTTCGGCCAAGCGAGCATTGACATGTTCGGCCCAGCGCTCGCGCCATTGCTCGACAAGGTCGGCGCGGTTCCAGTCGCGTACTTTCGCGCTGAAACCATCTTCGCCGACTTCCCTCATCGTCAGCATGACGTGGGCATGGGGCTTTGCCATGCCGTCACTGCCAATATCCCAATGGACATTCAAATCCGCGATCATGCCGCGCGCAACAAATTCCTGGGCCACAAAATCACGGGCAAGAGCGATGCCTTGGGCCTGGGTCATTTCGCGTGGGATTGCGAACTCGACTTCGCGCGCTAGCTGGGCGTCCTTGCGCTTCTCGGATGCTTCGACCTCGTTCCACAGCCGCGCGCGGTCGGACAGATGCTCTGGCGCGCCTTGCGGAAGCATTATCTGGCTATGCACGACGCCTGGCTTGTTGGTGAAGTCATGGCTGCGATCAAGCCGCTCGTCGTGCAGCTGCTCAGCGGATCGGTAGGCGGCCGCGGCCACGGCGCTGCGCCCGCTGGCGCGACTGATGACCTTCACGGAGAAATGGAAGATTGCCATGATGGCAATCCATCTACGCCATCAAAGCAACGTCGGCACGACGTATAAGCGCGCCCTCACCTCAAAAAATCCGGCGAGGGACTAGGCGATGTCAGGCTGTCCCGACGACTCTGCTGCGCTACCGCTGCCGTTCTTTTATCATGGACACATCACGATTCAATGGAGGCTGATGATGCGCAAACCACGGGATTATGATTCGGAATTGAAGGCCCTTGCCGACAAGGCAAGGCAAATTAAGGAACGCCGCCTGCGGCAGCTGGGTGAACTGGTCGCTGCTACCGGTGCTGATGCACTTGATGCCGATCTCTTGGCGGGAGCCTTGCTACAGGCCGCGACCATGAAGGATGCCGCAATGAAGGAGGGCTGGCGCAAGGCAGGTGCAGCCTTCTTTCAGGGCAAGGGAGTTCAGTCTGCGCCAGCACCTCAACGCCAGTCGGGTGGCACTTTACCGCTCGACGGCGGCGCGGCATCGGCTTGAGGCAAGAAAGGCGCGGACCGACATGCGCGAGTGGCAGGTCAAGCGGCGGCAAAGAACGCGGCAGCTGATCGAATTGGGCGGGCTGGTCGTGAAGGCGGGACTCGTCGATCTTACCGAGGATGATCGCGCCGCGCTTTATGGTGCGCTTCTTACCTTGGCGGAGCGGTTGCGGAGCGACGACAAAAGCAGCGCACTTGCCCTTTGGCAACGCAAGGGCAAGCGCGCGTTCGACGCGGAGCGGGAGGCTAAAGCATCCCCGCCGTCTTCTTGAGTTCCGCGATCCGCTCGGAGCAAACTTCGTGCACCACGCGGCCCAGTTCCTCAACGCGCGATCCGAGCCATTCCAGTTCTTCAGCCGTGATGCTGTAGTGCTTCGAGTAGCGCGCCTTCACATAGGCGTCGCGCAGTCGAGTGAAGAGGGCGCGCGCTTTTCGGTCATCGCGCGGCCAGACGCCCACAAGCCTTATGTCGAGTTTATCCGCGAGGGATCGCAGAAAGGCGATATTGTGCCGATGTGGCGTATAGGTCGTCAGCGTCAAAAGTAGGGAGTGGTACGCCCTCTCTGTTGCCTGATGAAGCTGGAACGCGGCATTATTCAATCTTCCTTGTTCAAGGTTGAACCGGAAATTATCGAAGAACTCCCCAGCGCTCGGGAACCACGTGTCTAAATATTCCTGCGCTATCGCGAGCGCATCAGTCGGTTCCTTAGGCTTGGGCTGATGCAGTTCGGTGTCGCTGGACTGGTAGAGCGCAATCCCGTCGCGGGCGATGTCCATGAAGAAGAAACGCCCCTGCGCCAGCGCGTCGTTCACCTCCTTCAAAGAGTGAACGATGAAGTTGGCGGGCGTGCGCAAAACCTTGGTGACCTGCGTCTCGCGGATCAGCCGTTCCTCGGCATTGTGCCAGAGATCGAGCTCGGTGAGATCCTGCTGGTTGACGATGACAAGCAGGTCATAATCCGAGACATAGCCCTTCGCCGTATGCGGCTCATCCACCCAGTCGTTCCGCGCATGCGAGCCGAACAGAATGACCTTGAGGATACGCCCGGCCTTGCGCTTTCCTTCCGCCATCACCGTCGCATCGCCAAACTCCTCGAACAGGAACTGGACGATGCGGGCAAGCTCGCGCTGCTTGGCCTGCGGCAAATGAGAAAGGTCGGTCTTCATGTCGTGACCAATTCTATGAAGGGCGGAGCAATCCTGTTCAAGATAAAGTGGGGGGCAAAGCGCCCCCTAATCTTGTCGACCATGGATTGCGCCATGGAGACTGCGCAGAGCAGCAACGAACAGCGCCGTGGATTGCCCGACGGTGAGACCAAGTCGATCGGCGATTTTGCTGAGCGGTTGGCCCTCAATCCGATGGAGCACATAGACCTCGCGCTGCATCACCGGCAAAGTGTCCAGCGCTTTCCGGAACTGCTGTGGGTCGAGGGACTGCACAGGCGGTCCGGCGAGCACCCATGCACTGATCCACAGGCCCTTGGCGTCGCTCCGCATCGTCGCATCGTTGTCGATGCGAACCCTGTGTTCGTCCTGCCAACGCTCGCGAGTCTCCTCGAGTATGTCGGGCAGCGCGGCCTTCCATGGCAAAGTGTCCAGAAGCCGATCGATATCCTCTACAAGCTTGCGCCCGCTGCGCCTTGGCGCATTGAGCAGGGCCAGCGGCGGTATCTCCGCGATGAAGTCTCGCGCGGCCTGCAGCAGCGCCGATGCCGATGCCTGGTGCGTCATGCCACATCCTCCTCTTGCGGCAGGAAGGCCAACAGATAGTCGGCGGCTTTGCTCGCCTGACTGGCGGCGCGGAAGATCGCCTTGCTGTCCTCCCGTAGAACGGTAAGCCAAGCGCCGAGATAGTCGGCATGGCGGACGGTCGGGACGATGCCCAGTTCCGCGCAGAGGAAGGCACTCGCCATTTCAGCGACCAGTTCCTCCCGTGCATAGGCGGGACTGCCAAAGCCGCTATCAGGCAAGCGATCCAGTCGCGACCTGTGCCCGGTCCAGTGTCCCAGCTCATGCAGGACGGTGCGATACCAGTTGATCGGCTCGTAATAGTGTTCGGGTTGCGGCACACAGATATGGTCGTCCTGCGGTGCATAATAGGCCTCTCCCCCACAGACCCGGATATCCGCTTGTATGCTATCCATCAGCAGTTGCGCGCGCGGGATGATCAGCGCCTTGTTCCATGTCGAAACCGGGGCCGTCGGCTCCACAGCCAGCCCGTCACACTGATCGATGTTGAAGACAGTGAAGCGCTTGAGGAACGCAATCTGCCTCGGTTCGCCATCGGGCCCTGTCGAGGCGTCGTCCCGGTCCTTTGGCGTGAACCTGTCGGCGTAGCATACCGTTGTACCCTGCTCGCCCTTGCGGACATTGCCGCCCAGTGCCTGCGCCTGGGCATAGGTGAGCCAGCGCTGCGAGCTATAGCCTTGCTCAAACAGACGGCTCCACAGGATCAGCACATTGATCCCGGAATAGCGCCTGCCAGTCCCTGCATTGCGGGGAAGCCCAAGTGCTGCGCTGCCATCATCCCATGGTCGCACCCAGGGCACGATACCTTCTTCCAGTTGCGCAACAATCCGGTCGGTCACTTCGCTGTAGAGGTTTGTGCCGCTACGCGTCGCTTTGTCCTGAAAACTCATGTCCTTCAATCCTTGCCAAAACACCGGCCCCGGAAAGCGGGGAGGGCGGCAAGAGCGACCGGAAGGCCCGTCGGCAGAGGCGGGCTGCACCCCCCGGGGTCCCCAGTGCGCTTGCGCAATGGGGTGGCTTGTAAGGGCTGTAACGAAGAGGAAGACCCGGCGCAGCCGGGTTGCGGCCCGCCGCGACGGGCCTAGAGGGTAGCGACGCCCACACCGCTAGTCGGAGCCATGCCAACCTCATCGCGCCGGGCGCGATGGCAGCCAGCAACGGCGCAGCCGATCCCTCGCGTCATGCGATCGTCACGCCGGAGGCGACGAGACGGCGCGCAGCACCGGCTCGGTGATGCGGAAGCGGAATAGAGCGCGGCCGCGCAAAGCGCGAGACGCCACGACCTCCCTCACGGGCTTTGTGCATGATGATACATGTCAGCGCGGCATGTCTTGGGAATGCATGAGAAAAGCATGTCGGCCCTACAGTGCCTGCCCCTTGCAAATCTGGAAAAGCCGGGACACCATGCACGCCGATGGCAATGGCGGACCATCTCAGAAGGAACCGCCATGTCTTGCGAATCGGAACATGTGACGACGGACTGCCAACGGCTCAAGCCTAGGTCGCGTCACCGATCCACTCCAGCAATCACGCACAATAGGTATAGGGCACACGCCAGGCATCGCCTGGGGTTTCCTGCGATACGCCACCATCGCCGACAGAACGAAAATGCCGCCGATCACCTGTATTTACCGCCTTAGTTACGCTGTCGCCCGATGTGCATCGTAAAGCTCTTGCGGACTGGCGGACGGTGCCCATGCTCCTTTTCGAGAGGCGTTATCAACTGATGGATTGTGGATTGTCTCAATGTTCAACACTGCAAACAACGAACGCATCATACGCTTGAAAACCGTTCTCGCTCGTACCGGGCTGTCGCGCTCGACGCTGTATCGCAAGATCGCGGACGGCACATTTCCCCGCCAGATCCCGATAAGCATCCATGGCGCTGGCTGGCATGAGTCTGCCGTTAATCGGTGGATCGCGGACCCGGCAGCCTATCGCGAAGAACAGGCCAGGAGCTCGGCCCAATGACCGCGCCACCAGCATCGCCTGATCCGATATGCGTTCGCGTCAACGACGCTGCCCGAATGATTGGAATTGGTCGCACTAAACTCTATGAGTTGATAGCAGCTGGTGAGGTCGAGACGATCAAGTTCGGTAATGCTACACGTATCACTACCGCTAGCCTACACGATCTTGTCAGACGGCGTTGCGGAACGGAATAGACGGCAAGAACGCCGCAACATTGGCGTCCTCACTATTCTGCCTTGGGTTTTGATCCACGTAATCGCGCAGGGCGCTCTAAGATAACGGCGTTCCCAGGAAAACTCCTCGCCTTTACGCCGCCTCTACGTGACTAGATAGTTGGCGGCATGACTTTCAGCTAATCTGTCCCGCTGGTGACGACACATGGCCGATATGCGGCGTCTGATGAGCAAAGCTAAACACGGACCGCAGGTGTTTGTCTTTAGCCATAGAAGGAGGGTCGTTTGATGCTATATTCCATGCTCACCTGCAAGGATGCCTAATGCGTACTATGATCGCTCTCGACGACGAACTTGTCACAAAGGCGCAGGCTTTCACCGGTCTTACCGAAATATCATCGCTAGTTCGCGAGGCGCTTAAGGCGCCAATCGAGCGTGAACGTGCGTCATGTCTTGCACGTTGATCCTGCCCTCGCCCTTTTCGATACGCGTCAGGTGCTTACTGACTCGTTCGTGATGGGTGAAATGGTGACCTGGCATCAAGGTAGTCTACGTCAACGGGAAATCGTCCTGGATGCACTGCGCGTTTTGTCCAGTGGGCTGATCGAAAGCGACAAGCTCACGCCTTTATTCACCACCAGCAACTTTTTGGAATAGATATCGGCCATCTCGATATCCATCTGCTGGCGGGACATTGCTGTCTATCGACGCACGGCTTTGAACGAGATAAAAGATTGCAAAATGCAGCCTTGCGCCTGGGTGTGCATGCTCCCCAGGATGGTTGAATAGTTAAGGGGGTGCCCCATCGCCGAGTTCTCCGTTCTCGATGCCAAGACTAACCTCTCCCGGTTGATCGCTGACGCGCTCGCGGGCGGCGAAGTGGTTATTACGCGCAGGAGCGTGCCAGTGGTGCGCCTGGTGCCAGTTGCTCCCCGTGGCAAGCGGTGCTTTGGCGTGCTCAAGGGCAAGATCGCCATGGATGCTTGCTTTAATGAGCCGCTGTCCGAAGGTGAACTGGGCGGTTGGAACCTGATTTGAACGGGTCGTCCGACGCGCACGTGTTGATACGGTCGTTGGCGGGCGGCCAGACGTCGATGAGTGGCCAAACCGACAGGGTGAGCTCGGAGGCGGCGATAGCGGTAGCCATTTAGCAGGCGCTATTCGCAGTCGGACTTGCGTCAACATGCAATGCGCGACATCCGCGTCTTGACCGGTACATCGGCAGCCAGGTTCGACAGATAATCTGCGCTCGCTGCTGTGTGCTATCAGCCAGGGGTGGTCTCAGCAATCATACCTTCTCGGCGCAATGGGCACGTGGGTCGAGATCAACGCCCGATGGTATAACGCATCTCTCCTGAGACAAAGGACCGGTTACCGGCCTCGCAATCAGGTTATGGACGAACTCTGTCTACAGCTTTTATTCTGCGACGCCTCCCATGGTTTTCACCGCACTGGCCGTATCGGTTCGCTTATCAGCTGCCTTGTAAACCGCGTTTCGATCGCGGCGTCCCACTGCCACAACCACCACAATCACTTCGGTATCGCGGACTTCATAGACGAGCCGGTAACCGATACTGCGAAGTTTTATCTTGTAGCGATCTTTCGCGCCTGACAGCTTGGCGGAAGGGACATGTGGCGCTTCCAGACGCTCAGCCAGTTTTTTCTTGAATTGGTCCCGCGTCTGAGCGTCGAGTTTGTTCCACTCTTTTAATGCTGATTCTAGAAAACCAACATTATAGGTCATCGAGCGCAATCCTGATGACTTCCTCCGCCTTGCGGGCATCAGCAACTAGATTCAGTTCCATGTCCTCGATGCGATCCAGCAAAGCCTCGAATGCCTTGGCGGGTACGCAGTAGAAGGCCGGTTCGTTGCGATTGAGGATTGCAACTGGGAAGCCTTCGCCGGCAGCCACGGTTCCCATCGGATTGCGCTTCAGCTCAGAAACGCTGGCCGTGGTTTCTGCAAGAAGAATGTTCGCCATGCTCAATGTCCAGTACCTTTGTGGACACCATCTATAGTACTCTAAGCAGGTTTTTTCAACATGCATTGTCCTTCATCAGGCAGTCGGTCGTGGTAAATTGGCCGTGCTGGTGAGTGGCGCGACAGCGCCTTGGACCTATACGTGCGCCTCTGTCGCCACCGCCTAGCTTTAAGGCTGATCCAAATCCGCACCCGCACCACCACGGCCGGAGTGGTGTTCTCGCGGCAGCGATCGTATAATCTGGATTGTGCGTGTAAAGGGTGATCGGCCATGGCGGCGATTTCAAGAGTGCTTTTAATTTTGGGGCAGGCGTATTCGCGTTAGGGACGTTGGCCGCTGAAACTCAGGAAGCGGGTGCGTGCACGCTGCGGTGGATCGGCAGTATCGGCGACAAAAGGCCGATGTTGATCATCAAGGCGCTTTCAGCAGGAGTCCGTGAACCGGATTCCAAAAGCACCGCTTTATCAAGCCTTAAGATCATACGCCTGTGGGTCAGGCACGTCGGCAATAAACTTTGCTTCGATCAATCGGCGCGGTTCAAATGCTAGTCGCTTTCTTGTTTGCCACAAAAACTGGCCCAAGCCTTCATGATTTCCCGCCGTTTTTCAAGCGCAGTACCACGGCGATACGCCCGCTCGGTCTTGGATGCCACGGTGTGCGCTAACGCCACCTCCACATCCTCCCTTGAAAAGGTCGTCGTCTCCCCGGCCCAATCTCGAAATGTCGACCGGAAGCCGTGTACGGTAGTGGCATCATATCCCATTCGTCGCAGCAACATGCTCATTGCCATATTAGAGAGTGGCTGGCCTTTATTCCCGACAAAGACAGTGTTCGTGGCCCTGGCGTTTGGGGGCTGAATACTCTTGAGTATTCTCAAGGTAGCCAGGCTGAGCGGCACTTCATGGGATCTCCCTGCCTTCATTCTTTCTGCTGGCACCGTCCAGATCGCCGCTTCCCAGTCAAGTTCTCCCCAGGTCATGCCGAGCGTCTCGCCCGATCGAGCCGCAGTGAGGATCGTCACTTCCAATGCACGTGCAGCTGATGCCGGACGTGCTGACAGCTTTTCCATAAAGTCGCTGATTTCCACAAATGGAAGGGCAGCATGGTGCACCGGACCACCTTTCGGCTTTCTGGGTAACAACAGCTCCAGATGTCCTTTCCAACGCGCAGGGTTGTCACCACTTCGAAGCCCCTTGGCTTTCGCGGCGTCCAGGACGCGCTCGATCCGGCCGCGGACCCTCGACGCAGTTTCGGGCAAAGCAAGCCAGATCGGCTGTAGGACTTTCAATACAGCTGCTGCGTCGATCTGATCTATTGGCACGGCCCGCAACTCGGCGGCATGGGTGTGCAATGTAGCGCGCCATTGCTTGCGATGCTTTTCGTTTCGGAAACCATCTTCAATGTCATTGAGCAGCGCATCCGCAAACTCTCCGAACGTCTGTATCGGGCGCTCAGCAGCTTTTGCGCGCTTCTTTTCGACCACAGGATCAACGCCAGCCCGAAAGGCGTAACGTAACTCCCGCGCCTTTTCGCGAGCTTGAGCCAAGGAAACATCTCGGACGGACCCGAGGCCGATTTCTCGTCGACACCTGTTGAGCATCCCGATGTAGAGCCAGGATTTGGTGCCCGTGTCTCTAACGCGCATGTAGAGGCCGTCGCCATCGGAATGCACGCCCGGCCGTGATTCAGCCTGAATCGATTTCACAGACAGCCGTCTATAAAGCCTCATATCGACCTCCCGCTGAACTGGCTGGAGCATATTTGGTCATAAATCTGGTCATAAAACAAGACGCGGATTGGAGCGAACAGCGGCGTACCGGTGCAACCCGACTGATACCCAAAACCCAGTAAAACCGGGGATTTCCGTGGTCGCAGCCGTCCGTAGATGTTCATGAAAAAGGCAAAATGGCGGTGGGAGAGAGTCTGCGGACGAACTCTCTCATCGAAGCCCTGCGCTTACCATCGAAAATTGGCGAAATCCCGCACGGGATAAACATGCATTTCGTCTGTATTACACGTCGCAGCTAAAGCCATTCGGCCAAAGGATTCTGAGGCATGTCAGGAATAGGAAACCCTTCAGGTCGTCTCCCATGATCGGCCCGGAAACGCGCCAATCCGCTGGCCCAGTTGTAGGAAACTTGTAGAAGGCGTGCAGCTGTCGGGCGCAGACATTCCGGTGTTAAAATGTCGATCTGCTCGAAATCCATTCGCTGGATGAATTTCAAAATATCCCCATGACAAACGTCATGACGGAGTTGAACGATAGCCACATTATCTTTCGTCTCGATCTGCGAAAGCAAATCCTCGCCATCTGAAAATTTGAGAAGCGCGACAGGCAAACCGGCATCGCGTGCTTTTCTCAGCATAGTATTGCTGAGCAACCGGTATGGAGACAATGCCAGTTTACCGCCGTAATCGGGTTCCAGCTGCGCCATCGTGACTCGCAGGCTTGCCTCGATTCCGTTCAGGAGGGATGAAACTCCAGGAATATAGAGCTCCGCCTCGAGAGCTTGCTGCCCCTGGGTGAAAAACCAGTGAAATGCAGGGTTCATCAGGGCAGACACAAAAAAGACTCTGCGCTCAGCTTCAGCTTGCCTTTCGGCAAGCCACACGACGGGGTCTGCATCCTCTAGATAATCATCGGCGGGGCGCATCATGCCACCTCCCGAAGCAAAACCTCAGCCTGGGCAAGCACCGTCTGCACGGCCTCATCGGCAAGATCGGGCGGGTAGCCGAACCGTTTCAATATCCGCTTCACCAGAACCCGCATCCGGGCACGGGCGCTTTCCCGGTGGTGCCAATCGACGGTCACATTCTGCCGGAGCTGCTCAAGAAGCTCGTGAGCTATCAGCCGCAGCTGTTCGCTGCCCATGGCCTCCACGGCACTCTCGTTTTCTGCGAGCGCATCATAGAACGCGATTTCTTCTGGCGAGAGCCCTTGGTCTTCGCCGCGCTGTCGCGCCGCCTTCATGTCCTTGGCAAGCGCGATCAGCTCGTTGATCATCTCAACAGCCGACAAAGCGCCCGCGTGGTAGCGGGCCACCGCATCTTCCAGCCGCCTGGAGAATGCGCGGCTCTCAACAACGTTTGTCCGCATCCGGCTGGTGATCTCACCTGCTAGAAGTTTTTTCAGGGCCTCCAGAGCGAGATTCTTTTTCTCCATCCCCTGGATTTCCAACAGGAACTCTTCGGACAGGATGGAGATATCAGGCGAGTCGATGCCCGCCACCTTGAGGATGTCGACGATCTCGGCCGAGGCGACCGCGCGGTCGATCAGCTGCTGCACGGCCAGCGTCTTGTCAGCCTGGCTGAGCTTGCCCGTGGCGGTCTTCTTGGCGATGGCAGCACGGACTGCCTGGAAGAACCCGACCTCGTCGCGGATCTCGCGGGCCTCGTCGCTGGCGGATGCCAGCGCATAGGCCTTGGTCAGTTCTAAGACGAGATCGAGGTAGCGCCGGTGTGCTTTCTTCTTATCTTCAGGGGACTGGGCTTTGCCGGCTTCGACCTCGGCCCATTTCAAGACCCAGTCGATAGCGCCAGCAAGGCATGTCAGCCGCTCCATCGGCGCCCCGTGGATTCCGGGCTTGTAGTCGAAACCGTGGAATATCCCGCTGACGATCTCGTACCGCTCCAGCAGGACAGCAACGGCCTCGGCTTCATCAATGCCGGTCTTTTCCTGATCGGAGTCGGTATAGTCGCTGAGCGCCTTCTTCAGGTTCTGCGCGATGCCGATGTAATCGACGATCAGGCCTCCGGGTTTGTCTCGGAACACCCGGTTCACTCGGGCGATTGCCTGCATCAGGCCATGGCCGCGCATCGGCTTGTCGATGTACATAGTGTTCATGCACGGCGCATCGAAGCCTGTCAGCCACATGTCGCGCACCAGCACCAGCCGCAGAGGGTCTTTGGGATCACGGGCCCGTTTAGCGAGCCCGTCGCGGCGGCGTTTGTTGCCGATGTGCTGTTGCCAGTCGAGCGGGTCTGACGCTGCCCCGGTCATGACAATCTTGATCACGCCGGCGCCGTCTTCGTCAGAATGCCAGTCCGGACGAAGCGCCACGATCTCGTTGTAAAGGTCGACACAGATCCGCCGGCTCATGCAGACAGCCATCGCCTTGTATTCGGTGCCATCGGTGCGCGCCTCGAGGTGCGTCACCATATCCGCGGCGATCTGCTTAAGGCGCTTTTTCGAACCGACCAGAGACTCCACGGTCGACCATTTGGCCTTCGCCTTTTCCGCTTCGGTCAGTGTGTCATCCTCGACCAAGGCCTCGATCTCGGCGTCGATCAGCGGCTTCTCGTCTTCGTCCAGCTCGATGCGGGCGAGCCGGCTTTCGTAGTAGATCGGCACGGTCGCACCATCTTCCACGGCGCGGCTGATGTCGTAGATGTCGATGTACTGACCGAAGATCGCCGGCGTGTTCACGTCCGCGGCCTCGATCGGAGTTCCCGTAAAGCCGATGAACGATGCGTTCGGCATGGCCTGGCGGATATAATGGGCATAGCCATAGCGCCGCGCGCCGGTTTTCGCGTCCAGCTTGGCATCGAAACCATACTGGCTGCGGTGGGCTTCATCCGCCATGACGATTACGTTCCGGCGATCCGTCAGCATCGGGAAGCTCTCCTCGCCGCGCTCCGGCGAGAACTTCTGCACGGTGGTGAAGATGACGCCGCCGGAACTGCGGGCAAGCAGACGTTGCAGGTCTTCGCGGCTCTCGGCCTGCTCAGGATTCTGTCTGAGCAGATCCTTGCAGAGGCTGAAGGTGGAGGCGAGCTGGTCGTCCAGATCGTTGCGATCGGTCAGCACAACAATGGTGGGGTTTTCAAGCGCCGGTGACTTGACCGCCAGGCCAGCAAAGAACGCCATCAGGAAACTCTTGCCCGAGCCTTGCGTGTGCCAGATTACGCCGATCTTGCGGTCGCCGTCAGGGCCGCTAGCTTCGACGGCCTCTCGGATGGCTTTGCGGGCGCCATGAAACTGGTGATAGCCGGCAACGATCTTGAAAGGCCCGGCACCCGCATCGCCGAACACGATGAAATCGCGGATCAGGGTGAGAATGTTTTCTCGGGTGAAAACCCCGCGCAGCAGGGTTTCCAGTTCAGGCTGGCCGCGATGAGCAAAGTCCTCACCTGTCACCGTGCGCCACGGCATGAAGCGTTCCTGATCAGCCGTCAGTGTACCGATCCGTGCTTCAATGCCGTCAGACGTCACCATCACGGCATTGGTACGAAACAGGCTTGGGATCTGGGCGAGATAGGTCTGCAGTTGATGAAAGGCGTCAACAATGGTGGCGTTCTCTGCCGCCGCGTTTTTCAGTTCGAGCACCGCCAGCGGCAAGCCGTTGACGAACAGGATCACATCCGGCCGACGATTCTGGGTGCCCTCGACAACGGTGAACTGGTTGACCGCAAGCCAGTCGTTGGCTTCCACCTTCTCGAGATCGAGCAGCCAGACCTTGTCGCCGACAATGCGACCATCCGCAATGCGGTATTCCACCGGGACGCCATCGGTAAGCAGGCGGTGAATCCTGCGGTTCTCCTCGACCAGCGAACCGGTTTCGCTCGTCAGCAGCCGGCGGATGGCCTCCGATCGCGCCGCTTCGGGCAGCGTGGGGTTGAGATCAGCCACAGCCTTTTCCAGGCGGGGCAGCAGGATGACGTCGGAAAAGGCTTGCCGCTCGGCCGCCACACCGTCAGGCGCGATGACTGTGCCGTGGAGGTAATTCCAGCCCAGATCCTGCAGGATCTCGATACTGGCCTGTTCGACCACATCTTCCGAGAAGCCGGTCATGCGGCAATCTCCAGCGCGGCATCGCCCACGCTCACTTCTCCTGAAATCAGACGGGGCAGCAGGTAGTCGCGGGTTTCAGCGAGGGTGCGATTTTCGAGCAGCGCGGCCTGTAGCTTCTGGAAGATGGGCGTCATCAGCTTGTCGAACGCTGCTTCAACGGCTTTTGAGGGCACTACCACTCGGAGGCGCTTCAGGTCTTCCTTCGTTACATGTCCGAGCCCAGTGGTCTGCTTGTCCCGTGCGATCTCTGCGAATTGCGGATTGAGGTATTTCAGCATAGCGAAGAGGAAACCGATGGTTCGGCTGCCGTTGGGACGAACTGCAAAAATGTGCTGGTTTAGCCAAGCGGGGCCGCCGGTCCAGATGAAGGTATCAATCGAGGTGTCCGGATTGCCTGACCATGAGAAGAGCAATTCCCCGTCGTCGATTCGGTAACGGCTTCCAAGATCGGTGTTGGTAAAGCCCGTCGTTGACGTCACACCAGCCTTGAGCTCGGCAATCTTAATGACCGGCAGTCCCTCCCCGGGAGGCACGAAGTGCATTTTCTTGTATGCGGCGCCGTTTACCCAGTTAGCTTGTTCGATCACCGGCTCTTCGTCCCAGGCCATGGGAAGATCGCTCGCGTCAAAGCCCTTAGGGAATAGCGCCGCTAGTTCGGCCGCAGCAGCGGGGGCGGTGGTCAGGCCGCCCAGAATTACGACGGGGTCTGTCACGCCAGCCAATCTGCGGCGGACGGGGCCAAAATCGACGAACCAGTCGCGGAAGATCGCCTGCGCCATCGCCTCCAACGTCTCGTTCATCCGCCGGTTAATGTCTATCTTGTCATTGAGAGAGCCGAGAAGTTCACAGATGGCATCCTGCGTCTTGATGTCAGGGATCAAGACACGACAATCACGCGCATCCCCTTGAGAAATGAACGGTTGACCCGAGCCACGCCTGGGGAAAAAACCCTCTCTATTGCTAAGCCAGTACAAATACTCGGTTCGCACCTGAGGATCGTTAGAGAAAAATCGAATTGTATTCTTGATGCATGACCACCGCCCCCTCGCCAGCCAGACCTTCCCGCATTCGCTTCCAATCGCGCTTAGAACGATGCCTGTGCGATCGTAGTCGTAGTGAGGCAAGAACCCATCGGGGCCGCTAGCGCTGAAAGCGGTGAAGCCATTTGGAGTGTATGATGCCTTTGTAGTGTTCGTGTCGCCCCAGCGAACATCCGCAACGTCACCCAGCCTGGCTTCGCGAAATTCAGGCATTTGCACCGCCCAGCGCCGCCTCAATCCGCGCCTCCAAGGCCCGCCCCGCCTCGAACTGCTTCGCCAGCTTCGCCCTAAGCGCACCGAAGCGCTCATCGAACGAAACCCCATCGTCCTCTACATCAGCTGCGCCCACATAGCGCCCAGGCGTCAGAACGTGTCCGTGGCCGTGCACCTCCTCCAGCGTCGCCGAACGACAGAAGCCCGGCTCGTCGGCATAGGGTTCCAGACCTGCCGTTGCGACCACTTCAGGCTTGCCACGCCAGCGATGGTAAGTGTCCGCTATCAAAGCAATGTCCTGATCCGAGAACTCCCGCCGAGTACGATCCACCATATGGCCGAGCTTTCGGGCATCGATGAACAGGATTTCACCTCGCCGATCCCGGTGGCCGTTCGCGCTCTTGTCACGAGCCAGGAACCACAGGCATGCCGGGATCTGGGTGGAGTAGAACAGCTGGCCCGGCAGGGCGACCATACAATCGACATGGTCCGCTTCGATGAGGGCCTTGCGGATCTCGCCTTCGCCAGACTGCTGCGATGACATCGAGCCATTGGCTAGCACCACGCCCGCCGTGCCGCGCGGGGCCAGATGGTGGATGATATGCTGCAACCACGCAAAATTGGCATTGCCTTGCGGCGGGGTTCCGTGGGTCCAGCGCGCATCACCTTCCAGCTGTGGCTGCCACCAGTCGGAAATGTTGAACGGTGGGTTGGCCATGATGAAGTCGAACTTCGTCTGGGCGAACTCGTCGCGCAGGAAGCTCCCTTCATTGTTCCAGCGGATGTCGGCGTCGATCCCGCGCACCGCCAGGTTCATCCGGCACAAGCGCCAGGTGGTGTGGTTGCGCTCCTGTCCATAAATGGCGATATCGGACCGGCGACCCTGATGGCTCTCGATGAACCGTTCCGACTGCACAAACATGCCACCTGATCCGCAGCAGGGATCGTAAACGCGACCCTGGGTCGGCTCGAGCATCTCGACAATGGTCTGCACTACCGAACGGGGTGTGTAGAATTCGCCGCCGCGACGACCTTCGGCGCCTGCGAACTGCGAGATGAAATACTCATAGGCCCGGCCCAGCCGGTCGCGTGCCTGCCCATGATCGCCGCGCATATCGACGTTGGAGAACAGGTCGATCAGCTCGCCCAGCATGGTCTTGTCGAGCTGGGGACGCGAATAGTTCTTGGGCAGAACGTCCTTCAGAACCTTGATGTTGGCCTGCTCGATCGCCTCCATGGCGTTGTCAATCAGGCCGCCGATGTCGCCCTTCTTTTCGCGACCGGTGGTGACATCAACGAAAATGATTTCCGGCCGCTTGGCATTGGCCTGCAGGTGCGCCCAGCGTGCTTCGGGGGGCACCCAGAATACGTTGGCAGCAAGATACTCTTCCGGATCTTCCGGATCGGCATAATCCTCAGCCTCCAGCCGTGCATGCTGGGCCTCGAAGGCTTCGGAGATGTATTTGAGGAAGATCAGCCCAAGCGCGACATGCTTGTATTCCGAAGGCTCAAGATTGCCGCGCAGCTTGTCAGCAGCCTTGAACAGGTCCGCCTCGAAGCCAAGGTCGCCACCGGCGTTGCCGCTTGCCTTGGCAGCTTTTGCCTTTGCCTGCTTGGGCGCGGATGCAGGGCGTTCCTGAGGCGGCTCGGTTCCACCGGATGCCAGCAAGACGGAGCCACCACGGCCACGACCAGTCAGGATGACGCCTGCCTCTATGAGCGCGTTCTTTACGGCAGCATAGGCATCCTCGTCCCATTGCAGGGTCTCGCGCAGACGCACATTGCCCGCAGAGCCGCCAAGCTCGGCCAGCACTTCCAGAAACCTGTCCTTGTCCGCCTGATCAACCATTCTGCCCCGCTTCGATCGCTTTCAAGCGCTCATATTCTTCAACCGCCAGAACCACGACAACTGCTCGCCCATGCTTCTCGACAGTAACAGGCTCCGCCCGCGCTATGTCGATAAGCTTACCGAAGTGATACTTCGCTTCTTTGGCTGATATTGTTTGCATGGTTTGACGCCCGCTATCGATCTGCTAGTTTTGGCCAAAGTGGCCACAAATGCAAAGCGATTTTCCATGCGCCCCCGCTCCATCAACATTTTCCTGCTCGATGGTGATCCAGACGGCATCCGGGTGGCCCAGATCTCGATGTCGACGATCCAGGCGATCGCGTTCCGAAAGCTTCAGATGAAGCAGGTGCGGGCCACATTTCCAGAGCTTGGGCGCCCGGGCGTGTACCTGTTGCTGGGCTTCGATGAGGCGCAGCCAGATCGACTCATGGCCTATATCGGCGAATCCGAGGGCGTGGCTAATCGGCTCCAGTACCATGCCGGCAACGACAAAGGCATGAACAGCAAGCCCTTCTGGACTGAGACAATTGTCTTAGTGAGCAAGGACGAGAACCTCACCAAATCCCATGCCCGCTATGTTGAAGCCAGGCTGATCGCTGACGCGGGGCAGAACCCGCGTTGGACGCTGCTCAACGCCCAGAAGGCAAGCGAGGTCGGGAAGCTGCCGCTGCCGGATCGGGCCGCCATGGAAGAGTTCATCGACCAGACCAAGACGCTGGTTGGCGCTCTCGGCTGCAATCTGTTCAAGGTCGTCTCGGGCGACCTTACCAATAGTAACAAGTTGGAAATTCCGGCTTCTGCATCCGCACCCAATGTAGTTTTCGCATATCGCGGCCAAGGCTTCGCCGCTCAGATGTCGATCACGGCCAGCGGTGAGTTCGTCGTGAAGAAGGGATCCGTTGCCAGGATCAAAACGACGAACACGATCCCCAAGGGGACTGTCGCCTTGCGCTCCGATCTGCTGGCCAAGGGCATTCTGGTGGAACAGAATGACGGCCTTCTGTTCACCTCGGACTACATCTTTTCATCGGTTTCGGCCGCTGCAGCCACGGTGACCGGGGCCGCAGCAAATGGCCGAATCCTCTGGCGATTGCCGGATGGCAGAACCTATGCGGAATGGGAGGAGGCTGAAAACAGCACCCCTCCGCTCGATCCAGAACCAGAGTTCTAACCAATCCGCGCTTTCGCAGTCTTCCGGAACACCACGCTGCCGATACCGGTTAGCGCGAGTACGACCGTAAGGACGTCGGCCTGGGTCAGCCCCTCGGGCAGGATGCCGAGCGCACCGGCGACACCCCACAGGCTGCCGATGACGCCGGTCCAGATGGCCTTGGACGCCCACCAGGGTTTCAGTTCGTCCATGTCGTTTCTCCATAAAAAAGCCCGCTGGCAAAGCGGGCGGTCGGGTTGGTGATGGTGGTGGCCGCTCAGGCCTCGTTGGTGGACAGCACGCCGTTGGCCGCCAGCTGGACCGGCTTCGCGCTCGCAGGCGCCTTGCGATAGGCCGGCCGACGAATGGCAATGCATCGATCCCGTGCGATCCGGGTGATGGTCACGCCGTCGGACTGGTTGCCGCCCAGCACGTGAAAGGCGCCGTAATCCTCGCCAACATAGAGCCCAACATGACCGGATCCCTGCGCGCGGCGGAACACCAGAATGTCGCCCAATTGAGTCCGGTCGGCTGGTATCCCGAACTTCGCCCAGTTGCGCGCCCAGAGCGGGCCTTCCACCACCGGCCTGCCCGCCCGCTTCGCGACGACCGCCATGAACAGGCCGCACCATGGAATGCTGTCGGCGGTGAAAGTCTTCGTGAGGCCCGTCTCCTTGGCCCAGCCCATGATGGCTGCGTTGTTGTCAGGTCCGGCAACTTCGAAGGTGCCGTAGAGCCTGCGAGCCTCTTCCAGCATCCTGGGTAGCGGGCGCAGGTCATCGATCCAGCCATAGGCTGATGGCAGCGGTTTCATGGGGTTCTCCCGGGGAGTTAGCGGCCGGACAGGCCTTGGCGGTGGCGTAGAGCACGGCGATGCGGTCGCATCTCAGGCCCGATCTGCTGCGCGCTTTGGCGAGAGCGAAAGGTTCAGGTAAGGCCTATCGGTACGTCCATGAATATCATCGAGGGATCACAGAGAATGGCTGTTTCCAAAAATGATCTCGGTTGGCTGACACGCGTCGATCTCCGAAATATCTGGACGAGCGAGTCCAGCGACTTCACCCCTTGGTTGGCGCGAGAAGAAAATCTGGCGGTCCTGGGCGAAGCGCTCGGCATCGACCTTGAACTGGAAGCTCAGGAGAAGGCTGTTGGACCTTTCCGGGCAGACGTCCTTTGCAAGGACATCGGAACGGGGGCGTGGGTACTCATTGAGAACCAGCTTGAACGCACGGATCACGCCCATCTTGGACAGCTCCTGACCTATGCCTCAGGACTGGAGGCCGTGACGATTGTATGGATTGCCGCACGATTTACCGAAGAGCATCGCTCGACGCTCGACTGGCTCAACAAGATTACAGACGAGAGCTTCCGGTTCTTTGGACTGGAGGTGGAGCTGTGGAGGATCGGGGACTCGCCGGCCGCACCGAAGTTCAACATCGTTTCCAAGCCGAACAACTGGTCACGCTTGGTCGCGCAAGCCGCGAAAGCGATCGACGAAACTGAACTGTCTGACACGAGGGTGAAGCAGCGAGCCTACTGGGCCGCATTTCATCAGACATTGGACCAAGCCGATGGGCCTGTTTCTGGAAGCCGCAAACCGCAGCCACAATCGTGGATGAGCTACTCGATCGGTCGGACGGGCTTCAACCTCGGAGCGGTGATGATCCGCCCCAAGCGAGAGATCAGGGCGGAACTATACATCGCTGGCGACCAGGCGAAGGCCTTCTTCCATCTAATCCGAGACCAGCAGCAAGCCATTGAGCAGGAGCTCAGCTATCCGCTCCAGTGGGAGGAGCTTCCCACTCGGCGGGACAGCCGCATCTCTGTCTACATGACGAATGTCGACCCCGAAGAAGAGCGAGATTGGCCCCGCCAGCATGCGTGGCTTTCCGCCAAGATTAACGACTTTCACAGGGTGTTTCTTGCGCGTGTCCGGGACTTGGACGCCAAAGACTGGCAGCATGGCGAACTCGAAGTCTCGGCAGGCGCATCTCAGGTTTCTGGGTAAAGGAATGCAGCCACCTCGAAGGAGCCGTAGAGCTTGCGGGCCTCTTCCAGCATCCTGGGCAGCGGGCGCAGGTCATCGATCCAGCCATAGGTCGGTGGCAGCGGTTTCATGGATGTCTCCCGGGAAGTTAGCGGCCGGACAGGCCTTTAACGGTTGCGTAAAGGACGGCGAGCGCGGTCGCGAAGGTCGACAGCCATTTGACGAACCGGACCATGCCGGTCGCCGTGTTCCAGGCCTCGAGCAGGTCTTTCACATCGGCCCGCAATTCCGCAAGTTCAGAGCGCACTTGTTCGATATCTGCCTTCAGGGAAGGCTGATCCTGTTCGTTGTCGTCCATCTGAATCCCCCTCCTGACCCTCAGACCACAGCGCGGATAGCGGTTACTTCCACGCCCTCGTTCAGGCCGAGCGGCACGACCGAGGTGATATTCCACAGCCCACCGGCAAAGCTGATGCGGTCAAGGACACTGAGCGCCAGCGTCTCGCTGTTGCCCAGAACCCGAAACGTCGCCGGCTGCGAGGCCGAGAGCTGCGCGGCCTCCCGCCGTTCGGCGCCTGTACCCCAGATGACGCCCGCCCAGAGGATCGCGTAATCGGTCCAGGTTGTAATCTCGCCGCCGTAATCGTCCTCGATGACCATCTTGCGCTGGAACACGATCCTGCGATTCCGCGGCCCGGCTCTCATCAGACGCCCCTGCGGTGATTGCACAGCAGGCTGTCGAGAGTGGTCCAGTCGCTGGCTTTGGCATGCTCGCGCCGATCAAAGCTGTCAGCGATGAACAACAGCATGGCGTGGAGCACATCGTCGGGGGGAACGGTGCCGACCGACGCGGTGAGCGTGATGCGTGATTCCGGCTGGACCGCCGGCCATGCAGCGCCGGGTTTCAGGACGATGGCCGCATCCAGCCCGTCAGCGCGCAGTTCAAAAATTGTAGCCGACAGGGTCTGCGCGGCACCCGCCACATCAACATACTCGATCGACGTGACGGAATTTACCGGCGCGAACGGAAGCCGCGCCATATCGGTAAACCTGTCGCACCGCGCCACCAGTGTCCGCTCCGCGAAGGCCACGCCACAATAGGCTTCCGCGTGCGCCCGCGCAGCGGCGATGTAGAGATCAAGCGCGGCGTCTTCGTCAGTACCAATGACCCGGCACTGTAACTTGGCCTCGGCAAGGCTGACCGGCTCGACCGCAGGCGCAACGGGAACCACCGGGTACCAGCTCATGACGCTGCTTTCTTCCTGGCACCGGCACGCAGCTCGGGCACCGATTTCACCGCCCGCTCCACCTTGGGGGCGGCGTCCGGCACCGCGAACCCGGCAGCGATCAGGCTGCAGGCTTCCTCGTCGCTGCATTCATATGCGTCGCCCGCGCTCCATGCGCCATTTGCGCCGGACAGGCTGGCAGTGAGTTTGACCTTCATGGGATGCTCCTTTTGCAACGGGCGCGGACACGCCGCCGGGAAAGGGCGGAGCCGGAGCCCCGCCCGATCCCGTTACGATGCCTTGGTGATGAGGTGCTTGACCGCAGCGGTGTCGCCCAGTTCGCCGTCGAAACGGATAAGCCCTGCGATGCCGAGGTCAGGCCAGAAGCGTTCGCGCATCACACCGATGACGGGCGAGCCGACCTTACGGACAAAATACTTGCCGAAGTCGCCGAACACAGCCACCCGCGTGGCGGCCGCGGCGCCCGGCACAGAGCCAATCGCCTGGTTGACGTGGTAGTTGTAACCCAGCAGCGAGCCGGGGACGCCTGCGCGAACATCGCCCATCTGCCACAGGTAGTTGCCCTGTCCGTCCTTCAGCTTGCGGATCAGCTTCAACGTGGTGTCATTGAACATGAAGCCAACCTTGGGGCCGGTGCGGTATGCCGGATCCACCGAATGCACGAGGTCGATCAGTTCATCTGCAACAATGGCGGTAGCCGATGCGGTCGTTACACCCAGCGAGGACGCCGTGACGATGCCGTTCGGATCACCAGTGCCGTCACCGACGGTGAGTTCCTGATTGGCGATACGGCCAAGGCGCTCGCCAAGCAGTGAACCCAGCAGCGCCTCCATGTTGAAGATGCTGTCGGTGTCGAGTTCCCACGACCAGCGAATGAACTCGGTGTCATAGGCGTAGGCGTCCAGCGACTTCTGGCCGAAGGTCACGTCGCTACCGCCATCGTCGGTCAGCGCGGTGGCCTCGGTGTGCTTCACGGCCGGAACAGCCGTGTCATCGACGGTCGGGATCTTGATCGGGTTCCCGCTCGCCGTGACCATTTCCGTCACAACGCTGCCGTCATACATCGGCCCCCATGCCAGCATCGACTTGATGATCTGATTGGAGAGTTCAGTCGGAACGGTAAAGCCGCCCGCCGTGGTGGTGCCGGCAGTCTGGGCACGAAATTCAGCACGGCCCTTTGCGAGGACGGCGCGCTCTTCCGGCGACAGGTCTTCCAGCGGGCCGCAAATGGCCTTGGCAAAAGCGGTGCGGTACTCGATTGCCGCACCGTCGTCTTGGCTGCGCGCCTGGCTATCGCCCGGGATCGGACGCAGCCTTGCGCGGGCCTCCTCGGCGCGCTGCTCGAGGCGGGCGAGATGCTCCTCGCGGGTGATCTGCTGCTCCAGCCGGTCATAATCCGCCATCGCGGCGTCGTGCTGGATTTCCAGTTCGGCAGCGCGAGCCTCGTCGGTCGCGGCACTGATCTGGTCGAGGCGTTCGCGCGCCTCTGCAACAATCTGCTCCTGGCGCTCGCGCAGGTCTTTCAAACGGGACATGGGTATTCCTTCCAATAAAAAAGCCCGCACTCGGGCGGGCTGTTCGATTGGGCTTGGGGGCACTGCCTCAAGCTTTACTCACCAGCCTGCGGGTGCGCAGGTCGATGGAGACTTTCCGGGCAAGCACGCGCGATGCGGCTGCCCTGAAATTATGCTGGCGCCGCTCGCGCCGCGCGGACTCAAGCGAGCGGAGTGCAAGGGACGTGTCGTCATAGGCCGGGAACGCGACGGCACTGACCTCACGCAGATCGACGGCCTGGATGGTGCGGACCGGGATATCGCCGGTCTCGTCCCAGAACTGGCGGGTGACGATGAACCCGAACGACATGCCCGAGATGTCACCGCGGGCAATCAGCGTGGCGAGATCACGTCCATCCTGGGTGTCGGGCAGATCAATCTCGACCGCGAGGCCCACATCGTCCTCGGCGAGCCGCAGCGTGCCCGCCGCGGTGCGGCCGATCACGCGCCCGCTGTCATGGTCGATCAGCGCGCGCACGTCCCCTGCGATCGTGCCCTGAAAGGCCCCGGGCGCAATGATCTCCCGAAACTGGCCGCCAATATCGGCGGCGGCGCCGAACACCGCGGCGTAACCGGCGATGGTCTGGCCATCGCTGGCCGATCGGAGATCAAGGGGACGCACCAGCGCACGTCGTTCCATCGTCATGCTGTATCTCCATTCGGTACGGCTGCGGCGTCGGTGTTTGTCGCCGCGTTGCTGCCCAGCGGCACGGTGGCGCCCTGGATGTAGAGCTGGTCCCCTTGCGGGCGCGGCGGCCGGTTCTCGAGCGCCCGCGCCTCATCGGGGGTGAGGATCGCGTTCTGGATGCCTTGCGCGAGCCCGGCCATGCGGGCGGCAAAGTCACCGCGCATCAGGCCGCCGAGATTATGCTCGACATAGCGTGCACCGCCGCGGGGCCCGAACAGCTTGAGATTGAGCTCCTCCTCGAACGCCTTCGCCCATTGCGCGATCAGATGTTTGACCAGGTGGAGGTCCTGCTGCTCGGTGTTGGAAAATGTGCCGTGGGTGAGGTCCTGCAGGAATACCGGCGGCAAATTATAGACCCGGGCAATCTCCTCGACCTGAAAGCGGCGGGCCTCGGTCATCTGCCCCTTGGCGGGATCGAACCCGACCTGCTTCAGCTCGTGACCCGGCGGCATCGGAAACACCGGTTTGCGGCTCGCCTTGGCTGCCTCGATGGCGCGGTGGATGTCGCCCATCGCCCGCTTCATCGCCTCGGCGCCTTGCGGCAGCGGGCCTGACAGGGCGAGTGGCGGAACCCCGCCGCCCGCAAAGAAATCCCCGGCATAATCGCCCATGGCCAGCGCCAGTGCGATCGCCTTGGCGCCGTTGATGATCGGGCTGTAGGCACCAAGCTGGTCGCGCTTCAGGAGGTAGGGAATATCGATGACGTCGGCGGCCGGATAGGCTGCCGCCTTGCCAGCAACGGTGTAGAATTTGCGGCCATCCACCCGCTTTACCGTGGTGGCGGCCGGATCCATTGGCCAGATCGCGACAATATTGGCGCCGCTGCGCTCGATCCAGGACACGCCGCGCCCACCGGTGAACACCTGCTGCCACATATATTTGCGCCAGCCAAAGCTGGTCCATTCCGGATTGGGGGCTTCGTTGAGCAGCCGCTGGATGCCGCCGCGGATCCGCTCTGCCCCTTCGCCTTTGGTGCGGTAGGCATGGAGCGGCAGGTTCGCCATGGATGAGGACAGGAACGTGACCGCCGCCGAGACAGCCGGGACCGTCAGCGCGCTGTCGATGGTTACATTGGGCAGATTGCCCGACTGGACACCGAAGAAGGCGAGGAAGTTTTCGGAACTCACCGGGATGGTCGGGTTCTCGATCGAGCCCCGTGTCTCGCGCCCGAGCCAGTCACGCCAGCCCATCACGCCACCAACCGGAAGTTCGGGTCGTCCCATGGGGAGACGGGAACGGCGACGACGCTGCCCATGGCCGCACCCAGCGCCATGCATAGCGCCACCGCGCAATCGATCTTGTTCACAGCTCTCTCCTTGGCCAACCAGTGGTTGCCCCAGCGGTCCTCATCGGTGACGGCTGACATGATGGCCGAAACGAGAACGGGACTGCGTTTGAGGCGCAGGCGCCGTTCCAACAGCGCTTCCTCGACCAGCCGGACCGAACCCGGCATCCACAAACCCTCACTCATCCCCTCGGCGGGCTTGCCGCGCCGGGTGCCGCCCTGGGGGTGCTCCACGAACGGCAGGACTAGCCCGAGTTCGGCTACTTCTTCCTCCAGCCGGCGAAACGCATAGCGATCGTAGGCGGCGACACTGATGGCAAACATCCGGTCATAGTCAGCGAGTGCCTGGGCGACTTGCCGCAGGCTGATATTCTCGCCCCTGGGGGCATGGAGATGACCGTCCCGCACCCAGGTTGCATAAGGCGCCTTGTCGCGCAGTTCGCGTGGCCCCAGCGTATCGCCCGGTGTCCAGGCTTCCACCCAGCCATCGAACAGCGGCTTGCCGGCATGCTCGCCGGACTCCACCACGCCGGTTTGCACGATGGCGGCGAGCGCAGTGATGTCCCGGTTCTGGCTGAGGTCGATCCCGAGCGCCACACGCGCCCCGGCATGATCGGCAATCTCGAAGTCGGCGAGCGCGGGCTCCACCGTCGCCCGGGTCATCCAGGCGGTCTCGGCATCGGTCCAGACGCAGAAGTGCAGCCGCAGGATGCCATTCAATTGCCCCGGGATCGCCTTGGCCTGTGCGACTGTTTCAGTGAGATATTCCGCCGTGATGGTAACGCCGAGCAGCGGGTTGGCTTTGATCCAGCAAGTGGGATCGGCGAGCGGGTCATCGCCCTCGTCAAGGGCGCAGACATAGCTGAACGTCGTGTCGTCGATGACCTCGCCGAGGTAAGTCGGGTCGGTTACGGCATCGATGTTGCCGGCCGCGACCTTGATGGCGTGCTCATGCTCTTCCCAGGCTACCGAATTGCGGTTGGAGCCCGAGTTGGTGATCATGAACAGCAGCGGGTCGCGGCGGAATTTGAAACCGCGCTCCAGCATCTCGATGATCGAGCGGTCGGGCAGCTCGTGGATTTCGTCGGCCAGCACGAAATAGGGCCGCGGGCCCGATCCGGTCCTGCCGGTGTCACGCGACACCGGGCGGAAGAAGGATCCTGAGCCATGGTGCGCGATGTTGAACTCGCGGCCCGCCCCGCCGGAAAACTCCAGCCGCTTTGCCAGCGCGGGTGACTGCCGCACCATCTTGACCGCGTCGGCAAACAGGATGCCGGCCTGTTCGCGCTTGGCTGCCGCGGCATAGATCTGCGCGCCAGCCTCATTGCAGGCGGTCATGCCGTAGAGGCCGATGCCGCCCGCGACCGGGCTTTTGCCATTGCCTTTGCCCTGTTCGATATAGGCCCGGCGGAAACGCCTGCGGCCATCCTTTCGCATCCAGCCGAACACCGAGCCGATGATGAAGGCCTGGCTGGGCTCGAGCCGAAAGGGTTGACCATCAAACTGACCTTCGGAGAGTTTGAGCACTTCCTCGAAAAAGCCGAAAGCATGCGTGGCAGCCTCGAGGTCAAACCGGATGCCGTCGCTGCGTTTAAGGTCATCGAGGTGGCGGCGGCAGGCGTTGCGGACGTGCGGGCCGGCGATGATGTCCCCGGCAATGACGGCCCGGGCGTAATTGGTCGTGCGGTCAGCCGAAGAAGCGCTCCGCCGGGTCGTCGCTTTCCGCCGGCGCTTCAGCTGCAATGCGGGTTCTGGCACTGGGCGTCATCCCGAATTCTGCGGCGTAGCGCATCATGTCCGCCGCGGCCTTGTTGGCGGTGCCGACGAGCGGGTTCTGGATGGCGTTGCCGTTGGTGGTCTTGATCATCAGGCCGCCGGTCAGCTGGTCCTTCTCAGCCATCTTGGCGATGGCACGTTCGGCCTGGACCCAGCGGCCGTAAGCCTGGGCGTAGGCAGCGAGCGCGGCACGATCGACCTCGGACAAGAGCCCGATACGATGAAGCCAGTGCGCGACCCGGTTCCATTCTTCCAGCGCGTCAGCAGTCAGGTGTGCCGGCGCCGTCGGCAATGCCGTTACGGTGCGAGGCTCCTTACGATTGAGCGGCCGCTTGCCGCGGTTGCCCTCGATCAGCTTCAGCTGTGTTGGTTTGGGTTTGGTGCCGGGTTTCATGAAGGATTCCCTTCCTCTATGCGTCCCGACCAGCCCCTCTTACCAAGGTCATGACAATTTTCGGATTTCTGCTGTTTGCCGCTGCGGTCATTGCGCCCTCCGGAGAAACCTTCACCTGCACGCCCATTCGGGTGTGGGATGGCGACGGGCCAATCTGGTGCGCCGAAGGGCCGCGCATCCGTCTGTCTGGTATCGCGGCGCGAGAAATGGATGGCACCTGCCGTCCCAATCACCCGTGCCCGAAGGCATCGGCCGAGCAGGCGCGCGATGCACTGGTCGGCCTGATCGGACGCCCGGTGGGTGTGTCCCGGGAGGGGCACATCCTTGTGAGCGGCCAAGCTTTGCGCTGTCGTTCCGTAGGCGGCGCTGGTGGTTCGCGGACTGCGGCCTGGTGCGTGTCGCCCAAGTCGGGTGACCTATCCTGTGCGATGGTCAGGGGCGGCTGGGCGCTGCGGTGGGATCGGTACTGGCGCAACCATCGCTGCTGATGCTCCGCAGGTTCTGGTTATCGATAAGGTTCGCAAGCGACACCATCGAGATCGCCATCCATACCTTCCCGATATCCTGGCTGCCCCCGAGAGATCGGTGCGACGCCCGCAGCGCGCGCATCGTCACAGCCGGCATAATAGGCTGATTGCTCTATGGCAGCGATTTCCTCAGGCGTTTTGCTGACGGTTGACCATAGGCTTTCCACCACAGGCGCACCCTGCCAAGTCGCCACGCCGGCAATCAGGCTGAGGCCAAGAACCTGCAGGCCAAAACTCCCTTTTGCAGGTTTGCGCTTTTGGTATCGACGCGGTCCGTTCGATCGCCGCCGGGAATCGTACGGGTGACGCTGCATCACCGAAACGTAGCAGTCAAAAGTTAGCAGATACTTATCTGTTTCACCGCTGCTTACCGAGTTCGGGGAATGTCCGCCCGTCACCCTCGAGCGTCGCGGCCTGGCCGGTGAAATCCTGCCAGCGTTTGATGGTCACATCGACATAGGCCGGGTTCAGCTCGATCGCGTGGACCGCACGGCCCGTCATTTCGCCGGCAATGATAGTGGTGCCTGATCCAGAGAACGGCTCGTAAACAGCCTGTCCGGAACTGGAGTTGTTTTCGATCGGGCGCTTCATGCACTCGACCGGCTTCTGAGTGCCGTGCCCGGTCTCGCTCTTTCTCGGCTTCGGAATATGCCAGATGGTCGTCTGCTTGCGGTCGCCGGCCCAATGGCCCTTGGCGCCCTTTTTAACAGCGTACCAGCAGGGCTCATGTTCCCAGTGATAGTCGCCGCGGGACAGAACGAGCTGGCCCTTGTCCCAAATGATCTGGGAGCGGAGGTGGAAGTCGCAGGCCGCTAGACTGTCCCCGACGACACCAGCGAACAGGCCAGCGTGCCAAACATAGGCGACGTCACCCGGGAACAAGGCCCATGCTTCGCGCCAGTCGGCCTTGTCGTCGTTCAGTACCTTGCCCTTGGCGGTTCCCGAGGCGGCGACCCCGGCCTTCTCGCGCCACGCCGGATCATACTCGACGCCGTAAGGCGGATCGGTGACCATCAAGTGCGGGATGACTCCGTTCAGCGCTTTGGCGACGGTGTCGGCATCGGTGCTGTCTCCACATACGAGGCGGTGTTTGCCAAGCAGCCACATGTCGCCGGGTTTGGTGACCGGATTGGCAGGAGCTTCCGGGACCTCGTCTGGGTCGGTTAGGCCTTCGGTCTTATCGGCCGTCAGGGCGGCCAGTTCATCATCGGAAAAACCGGTGATCCCCAGATCGAAGTCGAAGGCCTGCAGGTCCGTCAGCTCAAGCGCGAGCAGTTCGGCATCCCAGCCGGCATTGAGCGCCAGCTTGTTATCGGCCAGCACATAGGCCCGCTTCTGGGCCTCGGTCCAGCCGGCCGCCACCATGACAGGGACGTCGACAATGCCCAATTTGCGCGCGGCAAGCACCCGTCCGTGCCCCGCGATCAGGCCGCCATCTTCATCGACGAGCACCGGAACCGTCCAGCCCCATTCACGGATCGAGGCGGCGATCTGGGCCACCTGTTCCTCGCTGTGTGTGCGGGCATTGCGGGCATAGGGCACCAGTGCCGAGACGCTCCTGCGCTCGACCTTGTCTGCCGGCCAAGATTGCGACATCGGCGCTCCTTTGTGGATGAGCGCCGATATCAGCGCTGTCAGTCGGCCAGTTCGGCCTCGATTGCGAAGTGGGTTACGAAGCCAGTCAGATAGGGCAGTCCCTTGGGGATGCCGGTTTCGTGGGCGGTGTTGCGATCGATCGTCCAGCCCATCCAGCGGGCGATGGCGGCGTCGATCGCCGCGTCGAGGTCGAGGCCGGCGTGGATCCCGTTGTGCACGTCGTCCGCGAAGTGGCGGCCGTGCCGGCTTTCGAGAAACTCCCGAACCCCTTCAGCGCTGGCCGCGGTGACTTTGGCGATCGCCGGAGAGGCGATGGCCCATGCCGCGTCCGCGTCCGTGAACCCGGCGGTGGCGCCGTAGAAACCCCAGGCTTCGTTGCGGGTTGGAAGAGCCTTGTTGGTCATTTGCGTCGCTCCGTGTTCGTGAAGCAACGTTCGCTCTGTTCGCACCGACTATCCAGCCAATTAGACGGTTTTGCGTTACTTTTCCGGCCCTCACCCCCGGTCGCTAACTCGCGGGCGTGAGAAGTTTGGGTCGGCAGCGGTTTCCCTACCGAGAGCGACTGAGAGCGAACCGCCCCCGGGGTCAGGCACAAGGCCAACCATCGGCATTGACCTCGATCCGCCTGCGATGGCCGAACTGCTCGGCGGTGCGGGCCTTGTGGCAGTCAGCGCACAGGCAGCGAATATTACCATCGTCATCGCTGCCGCCTCGGGTGAGCGGAACGATGTGATCGGGCACGGTTGCTGCCGTGATGATCCTCTTCGCCTTGCAGTCCCGGCAGAGCGGCTCGGCCTGGAGGCGGCGACGGCGCTGGGTAACAGCGGCCCGTCCGCGCAGTCGCTCAGCCATGTGCGTCACCTCAAACGAACAACGCCCGGAAGCTGGCGGGCTCCGGGCGCAGTTCTTAACTCTCTATTTCGGAAGGTCTACGGCATCTGGCAAGATTGGTCAATGTGAAATTTATGAATAACGCAATATATTCAGTTTGTTACTTCACTTGGGTGGCGGCGGAAACTGCCAGCGAACTGTCCCCGATCCGGTACAGGCGACACAGGGCATCGAGCCCATGGCACAGGTTGACGAGATCCGCCTGCGGCCAGTTGGTGGCTTCGGCCTCATGGCAGACCACCGCATGGACGAGGACGCTGGGCTTGCGACCAGCCTTGCCCGGGGCGTCACTGTCCGCGGTTCGCAACATCAGGATCGTGCTGGCCGCCTGACGCCGGACCTTCTCGACGAAGGCAGGAACATGGTCGGGCGCGCTGCCACCGAAGATCCCCTCGTTGATCAGCAGCGCTGTGACCGAGCGGGGTTGGTCCATGGGCAGGCCCATGACCGCACGGTGGCGGGCCATGATCTCGCCATACATCGCACCCGCCGCATACTGGTCGGCAGTGACCTTGGCCGAGAACGCGAGCCGTCCCAGCGTAGTACCCAGACGCTCATCCTTCGCCTGCTTGGCCGTCACGCCGTAATGGCGCTGCCGAGCCTCCATGACGGTTGCCACGACTTCGCGCTGGGTTTCGCCCACGCTGGCAGGAGCCAGCTTACCACAGGGGTGACGGCGTCCGGCTTTCCGCTTTCGGCCACGGCTCATCGCACACCGCCACGAGTATCGATCGCCCAGAGCAGGATGGCGATGGCATCGGCCTCGTTATCGTCGGCCGGTGCAAAGCCCTCAGCGCGGACACCCGCCATGACAGCGGCCTTGTCGGCATTGCCCTTGCCGGTGATGAACCGCTTGATCGTACCGACCGGCACGCCCTGGTAGGCGACAAGGTTTTCCTCGCACCAAGCGGTCAGCACCCCAAGCAGGCCACCGTAGACATGGGCAGCATCCGTGCCGACGTGGCGACGGACCTCTTCGAAGTAGACCGCTTCGATCGGGCCCGCATCCAAGTCGAGCTGTTCCAGCCAGCGCCGAAATCGCAGGTAGCGCATCCCGCCACCGTCGTAGCGGCTGTGCTTCAGCGACACCGTGCCAGTGGTGATCTGTCGGTCGGGGGACTGAAGCGCCCAGCCCGTGCTGGTGCCAAGGTCGAGGGCCAGCATGGCGCCACGTGTGATCGTGACCGGCCTTGCCACCGGCGGGGTTGCACTACGCACCGGCGCAGGCAGAGTCAGACTATCCATGATGATTCTCCGTCGAAGGGGATGGGTCGTGGTGCGGACGGCGGCGGCCTGGTGCTTGGCGGTACTGGCTGTCGTCGTCCGGTCTGGGTCCTGTCAGGGAGGCGACCTGGTGCGCGCGGGACACCCCGCTACGTAAGAAATGGGGGGCATACCGGCAGGGTGCCCCCCCTTACGTAGTAAGGGGGCTCTCCCTTCTAAGTCCTCCATGTGGATCAAGTTGCTGTAAAACATATGATTTTTCTGAATTTGGAGGACTGAGCGAGGACCGAGTTCACTCGGTCCTCTTTTTGGACAAATGATTGAACTCATTGGATTTAGGACCGAGGAGGACTGAGGACCGAGAACTCAGTCCTGAGGAGCGAGCGCACTTTCACCCCCTTCCGGATAGACCCAGACAGCCGGGTTCTCGACGTCGAGACACACCCCTGAATGCGGACACTTATAATGGCTGGGGAGCACCGGGCGCGGCACACCGATGACCTCACCGGTCTCCTCGTCGACGACCTCCGCGGCGGCCAACGCCATGCCCTCGACACAGAGATATCCATAGCGGGAGCGAACCGCAGGATAGCCGAACGGCGCGCCGTCCCGGAGGAACTTGACGTAGCCTTTGGTGGCAAGAACGCTGATCCGATCGCGGATCGTAAACTTACCGCCAAGGCCTCCCTTGTTCTCGAACTTTTCCGTGAACTGCGTGACGGTGTAGAGGCGGCCTTCGGTAGCCTCATCAAGCAGCATGCCAAGGATCACATCATGCTTGCGCACCCGTTCGGCATCGAGCCTGGCACCCACATCCTTGCGCACCAGGCGTTCGTTCAGGGAGTTCAATTCAACCCATTCACCCCTGACCTTGTCGACCAGCTTGGGCCGCAATGCCGGCCCGTTGCGCAGCTCGATTTCCAGACGCCGCTGGGGGCTCTCCTCATCCGGCCGGTGCAGGATCAGCCCGGAGGTGTAAAAGCCACGCAATGCGCTCGCACCGGAAAGTGCCAGGAACGGATCGTCCTTGACCTGCTGTTTCGACAGCTTCTTGGTATGGTGAACAAGGATGACCCCGCAGTCGGGATCGATGTGATCGCGCAGGACCTCGACCCGATCTTTCAGGAAGAACATCATGGCCGCGTTGTCGTTCTCGCCGCCACCATCGGGTCCGCCATCGAACAGGTTGCGGATCGGGTCGATGCAGATGATGTCGACAGGATCGGACGGAAACACCCGCTGGATCGTCTCGGCCACGCGCATGCTGCCCTCGGCGTCGAGCAGCATCTTCAGCTTCGGGGTGGCGATAAGGTTGTCGCGCGCGGCTGCCAGCAATTCAGCCGACAGTGCGATCTGCTGTATGCGTTCGCGCAGATAATGGTATTGGATCTCGGCCTGCAGGTAGAAGATGCGCAGCGGGCGCGGCGGCGTAAAACCGAGAAAAGATTGGCCTGCCGCCAAGTGGACAAGCCAGGAAATCAGCAGGTCGCTCTTGCCGACCTTGGGCGCGCCACCCAGCACCAGCAGGCCACCCGGCGTCAGCACGCGCGGCGCGATGATGTCAGCAGGCATGCGGCTGGTGTCGTCAAGCAGTGAGCCCAGCGTGAAGGCCGGCATCTCGTTCGGGGCTGGCTCCGCGCTATCCAGTCGCACCAGCGGCGGACCGTTACGCTCGACATGCAGCCGCCACAGCCGATCAGATTCCGCCTTCAGGCGATCCAGTGGCCAGCTCGGCCGCAGCATGGCGGCATTATATTGGCAGATAGCCTCCCAGCCATCATCCGGGCTTATCCGGCCGTCATGAACCTGGCGGATGAAGTGGCCAATGGCAGCACTGGCACCCTCGAACCGAGACCAGGCATCAGCTCCGCCTTCATGGACCGGAGTGGTCAGAACATCGGCGAGAGCGGGCTTGTCCGCAGCCGGGGCCGCCACCGTGCCAATCCCTGGCATGGGCGGCATGGCTATGACCATCTCGGCAAAATCAGCCAGGTCCACGTCACGCGCGGGGAGATGTTGCAGAATCTGCACCATCCGCTGGCTGCCACCCTTATGGTAGATCGTGCCGGGAACACGGATCGGCTGGTGCGCGGAGCGGAAATGCGTGTCACCTGCTACCTTGTTGGCAATGGTGCCGCGCAGGGCGCAGACCTGCTCGATATCGCTGCCTGTCGCTGGCTCCGACAATTTCCACCAGACATGGAGCTTGTGCGCGCCTTCGGGCGTGCGCCCGCCGCTTTCCACGACCAGCGTGGGATCGCCCAGATGCCGGATCAGGTGGAGGAGCTTGCCGCCGATGTCGCCTGTGTCGATGTCGACGACGATCGCCTGCATGGCGGCGATATCGACGGACTTTGCCTGGCCGCTCTGCGCCACGGTGCCCGGGATGACGTAGACTGCAGCACCCTCGCGCCTCGCCCAATGGGCGAAGGTTGTCAGCTTGTCTGGCGCCGAGGCATCGGCGTCGACCCAGATATTATGCGGCTTGCCCTCGATCCCCTGGCCCTTGTCGATGAAACTGCGGACCGGGATCAGGCCGTCGCAAAAGCTGAACACCACATCGACGAAGGCGGCGATCTGGGCCGGATCCGGCTCGAGCAGCAGCTCTTCCAGCGATGCGGCATCGTTGAAATCACGCCAAGGATTGAAGTGGACGATATTGTCTTCGCTCACCGGTCCATCTCCCAGCAGCGGGCAGCCCATGAGCAGAAACGGCATTCGAAATGATCGCGGGTCCGGGTGAAGCGCGGGAGTAATTCCCCGGCATCGGTCGCTGTCAAAATGCGCACGGCCTTGTCGCTCATGCGCTGGGCCAGATCCGGATCGAACGGCACCAGTTCGTGGTGAAGCTCGGCGGTATCCTTGTTGATCGCGGTGAACAGCGCGGGTGATGCCGATATGCCCGACACCGCAGCCTCCATATAGGCCTGATAGAGCGCGATCTGGGCGGCGTAGACGGGCTTTGACTTTGCCACGCCATCCTTGACGCAGGCCCGCCAGTTCTTCGCGTTCATGGTCTTGCACTCCCACAGCGCGGGAGAGCCCAAGCCAAGCGACGCAGGGGCGGAGGCGATAATTCCATCAACATGACCGCGCAGCCGTCCGCCGGCTGCCGAGAAACCGAACTGCTCCCCATCCGGACGGTTGCCCTTGTAGGTGAACAATTCGAGGCCAGCGCCGCGCAGCCACGCAATCGCCAGATCTTCCAGCGCATGGCCGATGGCGAAGATCCGCAAGGTGCGGCCACCAAAGCCGGCGCCATCATCCTTGGGAGTCTGGCTATACTCGAACTGCAGCGCGCGCTCGCAGGCGACGCCGACCCGTGACCCGCCAAGATATTCGCGGGGGGCCTTCTGCACGTCCTGCTCAATGAGATGACATTCGACCAGCCCGTTGAGACATTCGGCGAAGGCGGGGCGGTGGTTGAAATCCAGCATCAGAACGGCACGTACATCGGGTCGGCGGCCGCAATGTCACGCATCGCGGTCTGGAAGCCTTCGACGGCCACCGAGATCAGTTCGACCATCTGCTCTTGCGTCCAGGCGGCGGGCGCAGTCTGCCAGCCAATCCGGTCAATCAGGGTGGCAACCGGCTGCAGGGCTGCATGAAGTGCAGTTTCTTCAATCGATGTCAGATCAACCATGTCCGACACCTTTCGCGCTCGCAGCCAGAAGAAGCGCTGGCAGCTGATGGAGCAGAACCACACATAGCGCTGCGAATGTTTCGTGCGTTGCGGGCCCGACCAGCCGAAGCCAGAGGTTGGACGAAGGCAGACAGCACACAGCAAACCGCGTGGATGCCAGCACCGCCGACGCTTTTCGGCACAGGGCGATTTTTCCATAGGTCTTGTCCATCATGCTGCCTCCCGCAGAGCATGCGGATCCGCGCCCATTACGAGGCTGCGGATGGCTGACTGGTTGAAACGGAAGGAGAGCAGCGCGGAGGCGTGGTAACGCGTCAGGCCATAATCGGTGCGATAGGCAGGCGGCAGGAAAGCCAGCTGTTTATCGGTCGGCGGCTGCCGCAACCAGCTTCGGCTCTTGTGCGCGGATTCGTCGCTCTCATAGGTGTTGAGACAGTCATCGGCTGCGGCAAGGCAGATGCTGCGCTCACCCACCGCGAGCAGATGTGCAGGTTTCCGGGACTGGCCGCCGATGCCGTACCAGCGGCCGTTCAGGAAAAAGACGCCGGCCCATGCGTGAAAACCGTTGGCGACGAGCGCAGCATCGTCCCCGAACAGATCTACCCACTCGAAGCTCGACCGCTTCAACAGGTCGATTTCGGCCATGATGAACTGGCCCAGCGGTTCGGCGGGATCACGCGCCGAGCCTTCCCAGATGTGACCGCACAGAGGGCATTCGATTACTGCGGCCGGGACGACAGCGCCGCATTCAGGGCATTCCTTGCACGGCGCATCACCGGTGGCCTGCTTGCCATCAAGATCGACGTCCTGTTCGAGCGAGCCATGGATCAATGTCGATGTGCCGAAGTCGAGGACAACGCAGTCGGTCTTGACGATCCCGGAATATTCTTCCGGGTTCACGGTGCGCAGGCCACGCCCGATCATCTGGATCATCGTCGATTTGAACGAACTGGGGCGCAGCAGGACGACGCAGGAGGTCGGGGGATGGTCCCAGCCTTCGGTCAGTACCGCGACGTTGACGACCACCTGAATGTCACCGGCATCATAGGCCGCAAGGGTGGCGCGCCGGACGGCGTCATCGAGATCGCCGTGCACGACCGCTGCAGCAATGCCATTTGCGGTAAAGGCGGCAGCGAC
The DNA here is from genome assembly GCF_033795625.1 of Sphingobium sp. Classification (GTDB taxonomy): domain Bacteria; phylum Pseudomonadota; class Alphaproteobacteria; order Sphingomonadales; family Sphingomonadaceae; genus Sphingobium. The sequence goes on from NZ_JARYGI010000001.1 coordinate 42,565, forward strand.
ATTTTCGGCATGGCAGACGGTCGAGCAGAACACCACCGTCTGGCGGTCGCCGGCTTTTTCCCGCCAATGCGCAATGACCTGGTCGGTTACGGGCGCTTTGTTCATGATGGCATCGACCTGGCCCATGTCGAAATCGGCGGCCGTTTTGCGGACCTGGTCGAGATCCTCACGCACACCGACGTCGATCACGAAGGTGCGCGGGCGCACAAGATGCCCGGAGGCGATGAGTTCGCCCATGCGGATCTGGTCGGCCACATTGCTGAACACATCTCGCAACCCCTTGCGATCACCGCGGTTGGGCGTGGCGGTCACCCCGAAGATGCGCGCCATCGAATTGCGGGTCAGCACCTGGTCGATGATGCGGCGGTAGCTGTCGGCAACCGCATGATGCGCCTCGTCGATCACCAGCAGGTCAACCGCCGGCATGGCGTCGAGATTGGCCGGCCGGGAAAGGGTCGGCACCATCGCGAAGGTGACCTGGCCATCCCAGTTCTTGCTGCCGGCATCGACGACCGAGGTCGACATGCCAGGATTAACCCGGGAGAATTTTTCCCGGTTCTGGTCGGTCAGTTCATCCCGGTGGGCAAGGACACAGGCTTTGGCGCGGCTGTCGCCGATCATCTGGCCCGCGACTGCGGACAGAATGATCGTTTTGCCCGTGCCGGTTGGGGCGACGCCCAGCGTGTTGCCGTGGGTGTCGAGCGCAGACAGGCTGCGCTCGACGAAAAGGGACTGTCGGGGACGAAGGATCATGGCTGCCTCCTCACTGAGCCCAAGTGGGGCGACCGCCGGTTGCGGGCGTGGTGGAGGACTGGGCCGCCGGGGTTGCCGGCGCGGCCGCAACCGATCCCATCAGCGCCGCATATTCCCGGTGGTCCGGAGTCACAGCAGTACGGATGTCATTCTTGTCATCGCCGTTGCTGTCGGTGCCGATATCGATGCGGGCGATGAACTCCAGACCATCGAGATCGCCAAAGCCGCTGATGCGGCGGGCCGCCTGCGCCTGCGGGCTGTTGTCCTTGTCGGAAATCCCGCGCGCCGAGTTCAGCATCGAGCGCACCAGGCCGCGCCCCATATTGGCCCAGTCAGGACCCTTGGCACTGTAGAGCCCGATCATGCTGAAGACCTTGCGCTTGGCAAAGGGGCCTTCGACCACCGTGTACTCGGTGTTCAGATAGACTGAGCCGGTGGTGCCGCGGGTGGCATAGCCGCCCGTCCAGCCCTGGCTGGGATCGTCATGACCCCCGGGCCGGATGGTCACACGAACCTTGGCGAGCGTGCCCTTGGGGATGATGTTCGAGGTCCGTTTGGCGTCGTTGAAATCGTTCCAGCTACCCATGATGGGTCTCCTTGTTCAGGTCAGTTTGGGGGGATTGCGTGTCAGTGGCCGGCAGTGCAGGCAGGCCGAATTCCAGTCGTTCGATGGCTGGCGTTACCGGGCCGCGGATCTTGGCCATGAGGCGACCGAGGTGTGGTTCCTCAACCTGTGCAAGGCGGCCGGACCGGTCCTTTGCCGGGTAGGCCCAGGGGTTGATTGTCTGGCAGATGAAGGCTCGCGAAGCGTTGCCGGCCTCGTCCTTCACCTCGGCCATCGTCAGGACTTCATCGACGATGCCCGGCAACTCGAGTCCGGTCTTGGACCCGTCGATCTGCGGCTGAAAAACCTTGCGATTGAAGTCATCCAGCTTCTCGTCGAGGATGCCCACGAACCAGACATTCTTCGTCCGGGTGTGCTGAAGGTGGGTCAGCCAGGCGATCATCTCCCGGCCATGCAGGCCGTAGGCACCGCGCATGTCCGGCTTGCCCGTCTTGTCGGAAAATGCCTCGGGCTGGCCTTTGCACCACTGGAAGCACAGGCGCCCGGCAACCGTGATCGAGTCGATGAAGACTGTCTCGTACCGGTCGAGCGCCGCGGCATCGCCGAACCGGGCGCAAACGGCATTATAATGCGCCTGGCTGTAGACCTGATCGTCACGCAGCGCCGGGTTCGGCCCGCCGATGAACACGGCAAAGTCGCGGCATTCCTCCCAGGTGCGAGGACGGATGCTGTCGCCGGGCCAGCCTTCAATCGCGAGGTCGCCGGCCTCCAAGTCGAAAAACAAGGTCGTCGTGGCCAGGAGTGTCCAGAGCAGGCTGGTTTTGCCAATACCGGATTTGCCGAAGATCACGCCCTTGATGCCGCGGCTTTCCGCGAGACGCTGATCTGCTGAAATGATCGGGAGAGTCATCAGCCGACACTCCTCTTCAGCGCCGCCTTCACAGCAGGATCGACACCAGCCGCACCGGCCTCGCGGGCCATCTGGTACAAGCGCTTCAGAGCCGAGCCGCGGCGGTATGCCCTCGAGCTTTCCTCTTCCATCGCGACGATCGCGAAGGCGATGTCATCAACGGTCGCGTCCACCAGGGGGAGCGGGTCCTCGCTCTCGCGGGCCGGATGCGTGGGGAACGTGACCGTATCGGGCAGATCTTCGAGAGCGTAATGGGCTTTGCGCAGGCGCGCGATCGGGTTCGGGAACAACATGGCGAGACCTTTCATTCGGGGAGATCGCTGCCCTGGGCATCAGCCTCAGGCTCGCTGGAGTAGATGACCAACAGCGGGGTGCCGTCGGCGTGCGTGCCGGCCTCTTCGATGTGGTACCGGCGCTGAACCTTGAAGATTTCTGGCAATTCCCAGCGACGGTAGAGGCCGGGAATGCGCTTCAGAGGCTCAGTCGGGATGGCAGTCGTATCGCTCATCAACTGGGACTTTCTGTTTCTGGAGAGACGCTCGGTGCGTCCAAAATTGAAAAGCCAACGGCGCGCACCGAACGGGACAAGGAGGTCAGGATTTTTGTTCGGCATGGTCGCGCAGCCGCTTCAGCGCGCGCTGGAAGCGCTTGCGTGCCGCAGGTTCGGACAGGCCGATTTCCTTGCCAGCCTCGGCCTGCGTGCAGCCCTCGACCACGACGCGTATGACCAGACGGGCGTCGGTGCCGGTCAGGCAGGTCAGTTCTGCAATCAGCTTTTCGGGAGGGGTGTCCTCATCGGCGACCTCGATCGATCCGCCGTGGATGTCGGCGTCGAATTCGTCATGTTGCTGTTGCCGGAGGTTTTCTCGGTTGTGCGCGCGGAGGACATCGCGCTCGACATTTTTGAGGATGGTGGCGGCAATCCAGTTGACCTTCGTAAGATCAAGGTTCCGAACCGCCGCTGTGGCGCGAGCCAGTATCTCGGACGCGACTTCATCGGTGTGCCCGAGGCGCCGTGCTCGTGACCGGCGGAATACGCCGTCGAGTCCGGGCCACAGAGCCAACAGCATGATCGTGAGTGCACAGTCGCCGGCGCGGTCGTTCGACTTCGCGCTCTCGATCAGGCCGGCCAGGATGACGTTCTTCCTGTCCGAGGGCGCATCACCGCGATGCAGGTGGTCCAGCAAGGCCGCCGGATCCGCAAAACGGGTCAATTCCCGGTGGCTGCAGCGCACCGTGGCGAAACCGCGCTGGAAGTTGAGGGTGGAGGATGAATGCATGAGATTCCCGTGGAAATCGTGCCACGTGAAGGACATTGGACGCCTGCCTTGCGGCCGGGCGTCCAGCGCCTCCTTCCAGCCAGGTCAGGGCGTCGAGCGCCTCTGCGTTATGGGAATTTGGGGGTGTTTGTGCGCCTCAGCGCAGAGCGGTGTCGGTCACCGTGTTCAGCGATCCGCAGCCACGGCAGGTCGCCACCACAGGAAAGCCCACGAAGTATTCGTGCCCCCGCGCAAAGCGCAGGTGCATCTGGCCGTCACGGCAGACGCCGAGCAGCTTGGCGCAGCTGCTGCAGCGCCATTCGCGTTCAGTGGTGGAAGGGGTAGCGCCGGTGCTGTGGCTCTGATTGGCCACGCGGCGCGAGAGGTAGGGAGTCGTCATTGGGGGTGCTCCTCGTTTCAGGGAGCACACCTGTTGTTAGGTCGAATCGGAGATGGTCAGCCCCCCCAAAGGGAGATCAAACGGAGATGGGCTCTCCGCAAAGCGCCCAATAGGCACGCTGCGGCGAATACAGATAGCGGCCGTTGACCTCACTCCACTCATCGCCAAACAACTGGGGAAGCTGGGAAAAACCGGCGTATTCCTTCAACGCGGCAAGCTTCACGCCCGGCTCTCGGTCGCGGTAGGCGATGTAGAGACGTTCGAATAGTTTTACTTTTTTCGCTCCTGTGACGATGCGGGGATCCTGACCGGGGACAGTAATCTGAGCCGCATCATCGCCCTGCTTCCGGAAATGCACTGCGGTGCCGCGCGCCGCCGGATCAATCGCTGCTTCATACGCCGACCGCACGGCCTCCGGGTCGATCAACCCCGTCTCTTCGTCGATGTGATCCTTCAGGCTCAGGACGACATTGCAACCGATGTAGGGGAACCGGATTTCCTGCGGCACGAAAACAATGCCACGAATACGGTTGCCTTCGCCGCGGATCAGGCGGTCAGCGCCTTCGAGCAGCTTATCATCGGACAGAGCCCGCGCGAGATAGATTGAGGGGGTGGCCAGCCCGATCTGTGCCGACCCGATCTGATGAACGTGGTTAGCCACCTCACGCACACGGCCTTTCAGCCCCATTGGCTTGAGTACATCACGAAGGGCGTCTCGCAGATAATCGAATCTGATCACGTACTGCGTGACGTCCTCGACCGGGATACGCGGCCCAGCCCCCCCTTCGATAAGAGTCAACGTCGCCGCGTCGCCGGTGCTATCGCCCTCCACATCACGGACGACGTCTCCGAGTTCGTCGTCATCGAACAGAATGACATCGGACCATCCCTTTCGGGTCAGGAACCCCGCGCCGGTCAGCTCGGCTGCGCCGATGCCTAGCTCGTCAAGCGTCTGACCCGACGCCTTCTCATCCGTGAAATCGTAAAGCGCGAGTAGCTGCGGGAGCTTCTCTTTGCGCTGAGGCTTCGACAGGTCGCCAATCCGTTCCAGTACACCCCAGGCTTCCAGAAGATCGTAGCCCAACTCCCGTTTAGCGGGATCGCGCTCGCTCTGTATGTTGGACTTGTTGCGGCCGAAGACATCGAACTGCAGCGTTCCTTTTCGTCCGCGTCCATCGACATATTCGATGTGAAAGCGCACCTTGGTTACGTAGCCACCGCCTGAACTCGGAATGATCGCACCGAAAACGGCGCGCGCAATCGCCTCGATGTCGTCCTCAGGCGTAACGCTGAGACTGACCTTTCGAGACCAGCCACCCAGTGCCACCTGGACTTCCGTGATATTCGCTCGGCGGACACGGTGTGCCTCTTCGTCCGGGATCGGGAGCCTAAGCGAGCTCCTGAAGCGGGAAAGATTGTATGTCTTCTGCGTCAGCGGTTTGTTGGAAACGTCGTGCTTCAGAGTGTCGGCCGCGAAGATGTTCGCGACCAGCTTGCGCTCAACCATATCGCGGGAGCAGACCTCGATGCGTCTGCGTGCCTGCGAATAGACGAGAAGCATTTCGTCCGGCGGTCGGAAGTAAAGTATCTCGGTGGTTTTGTCCGGCCGCACGGTCTTCTGGCTGGCATAGGCGCCAAAGAAGGTGACCGCCACAAGCACGTCCTGGCTCTCGCCGTTCTCTGCAGGCAGGTCGATTGCCTCGACCTTGCACCCGTCTTCGTGCTGCAACCGATCCGCAATTTCGGCGGAAAGTTCTTCGTGATTAACCCCTTGGGCTGCCAAAGGGATGGACGCGTCGAGCGACCAGGCTTCGTAGAGCTTTCCGTGATCGCGATATACCCGCACCTGCATCGCTCGTTCGGCAGCTTCGAACAGAGGTTGGGTCTCGAGGTATGCCCAGAGGCTCCTCGCGATGGCATCTCGTTGCGCATTCAGGCCTTGGCTCGCGGCGAACCGCGGATCTTCGCCGAGCCGTCGCAGCATTGCTTCGGGCGTCTTGTCGGTCATCAACATGACACGCCGCGCCTCAATTTCTATTAGGTTTGTCCGGTCAGCTTTCAGGATTGTGATGGCTGCCGCCATGGTATCGCGACGTGCTTGCTCATCGGCGTCAACAGGAACTTCCTTCATCGCCTCTTCGAGAAATAGCGAAAACTGAGAGTGTGAAAGGAATCCGCTAATCAGCTCGATTGGGGATTCGACAAACAAGCGCGAAAGCTCTGGCGCGCTGCGAAACAATGACCGTGCCACCCCGACCCCCCTACCTGCTGCACTTTCAATATCTTAGTGCATGATTATCTGCCGATTTAATCGAGCAAAACAAGATACAAATACAGTCGAAAGGAGTGGAACGGCGACGAGGGCGTTCATTTCCGGCGTGATGTCCCAATTCTGCACGGCATCTGGCTTTTCCTGAGTGAAGTTCATTCTGTTGGAGCCGTCCGTATGAAACACCCGAAGCCGACGCCATCTTCAAACATGACGCCCGACGCCCGGCTTTCCGAGTTGGGTCGCATCCTCGCTGCCGGCGTCCTGCGCCTGCGCGAACAGTCCAGTTCGATATCTGCTGACAGCGGAGATAGTTCACTCGCAATCTCGCCGGCCAAGAGCGTCAGTCGTCCGCGGGCAAAAGCCCGGAATGGAGGACGATAATGCACAAACAGGACAATACGCAGGTGCTGGCCAGGCTGGCCGCGCTGAAGGCGATGACGGTCGGTGAACTGAAGGCGGAATGGCAGACCCTGATGGGATCGGCGGCACCCAATAACAGCCGGTCGTTTCTGGAACAGCGGATCGCCTACCGCATCCAGGAACTGACCTTTGGTGGAGTGACCAAGCCCACGCGCCAGCTGCTGGATGCCCTGGCCGACGAGGTCGAGGGTAAGAAGGTCAGGAGGTCGGTGATTTCAGACCCGCGCAACCCGGTCATAGGCACCCGGCTGGTGCGCGAATGGGATGGCGCGGAGCACGTGATCACCGTGCTGAAAGACGGGTTCGACTGGCAGGGGCGCCGCTACAAATCCCTGTCGGCCATCGCCCGCGACATCACCGGCACCCAGTGGAACGGCTACCGGTTCTTCGGCCTACGGGAACGGAAGGACGCAGCATGACCGATACAGCACCCCGGCGCCGCCTGCGCTGCGCCGTCTACACCCGCAAATCCAGCGAGGAAGGGTTGGACATGGAGTTCAACTCGCTCGATGCCCAGCGCGAGTCCTGCGAGGCCTATGTTGCCAGCCAGCGCGCCGAAGGCTGGGTCTGCATGCGCGAACGCTACGACGACGGCGGGTTCTCGGGCGGCACGCTCGATCGGCCCGGCCTCAAGGCCCTGCTCGAAGATGTCGAGGCCGGCCTGGTCGACGTCATCGTCGTCTACAAGATCGATCGCCTGTCGCGCTCGCTGATGGACTTCGCCAAGCTGGTCGAGGCCTTCGACCGCAACAACGTGACGTTTGTATCGGTGACGCAGGCGTTCAACACCACGACCTCCATGGGCCGGCTAACGCTGAACATCCTGCTGTCGTTCGCCCAATTCGAACGCGAGGTCACCGGCGAGCGCATCCGCGACAAGTTCGCTGCCAGCCGCGCCAAGGGCATGTGGATGGGCGGGTTCGTGCCGATGGGCTACGATGTGGTCGACCGGAAGCTGATCATCAACGACGCCGAAGCCGCCACGGTCCGCCACATCTTCCAGCGCTTTGTCGAACTGGGATCGGCGACCCTGCTGACCCGGGAACTGGTAGCAAACGGCACCCTGAACAAGCGCGGCAAGCCGATCGACAAGGGGTTCCTCTACAAGCTGCTGCGCAACCGGGTTTATCTCGGCGAAGCTGTCCACAAGGGCACCAGCTATCCCGGCGAGCATCAGGCGATCGTCACGCCTGAACTCTGGGATCAGGTCCATGCCATCCTGCAGGAAAGCCCCCGGCAGCGCGCGGCCAACACCCGCACCCAGACCCCGGCGCTGCTCAAGGGGCTGATCTTCACGACAAGCGGCATCGCCATGACGCCGACGGTGACGAAAAAGGGCAGCCGACATTACCGATACTACACTTCGATGGACGCTATCCGGAACCGGGCGTGCGAAGGCCGCGACAGCTTTGTCCGGCTCAATGCCGGCATGGTCGAAGGCGCCGTCGTCCAGCACATCAGGTCGCTGCTGCGCACACCGGAGATCGCGGCGCGGGCCATGGAGGCAGCCAGCCGGACTGCACCGGACATAGACGAGCAGGATGTGGTCACCGCGCTGGCTGGGTTCGATGGGCTGTGGGAATCGCTGTTCCCGGCCGAGCAGGCTCGGATCGCCCGGCTGCTCATCGAGCGGGTCACGGTCAGTGCCGATGGCCTTGCGGTTGACCTGCGCACGGAGGGCCTAGGATCGATCATCCGGGAAATGGTCACCCCGAAGCACGAGCTGGCAGCATGAGTGCCCCCACTACCATGCGGGTGTTCATCCCGCTCACCATCCGCAAGCGCAACGGGCGGCCGAAGATCGTGCCGCCAGCGGAGATGGTGCCGGACACCGGCGGGGTGGATCCGCATGTGCTGAAGGCGATCGCCAAGGCCTGGAGCTGGCGGCGGAAACTGGAAAGCGGAACATTGGCAACCATACAGGACATTGCCGAGGCCGAAGGGGTCACGCCCGCGTTCATCAGGCGCACGATGAAGCTGGCTTACCTGGCCCCGGCTGTGCTGGAGCAGATCCTGATTGCGCGGATCTCGCCGGCGGTGTCGCTGAAGGACATGTCGACGATCGCGGATCTGCCTTGGGTGGCGCAAAAGGGAGTCGTATTCCCGGCGGAATAGCCCTCGGCGCAATCTGGCGAGGTGGCGGTCCCGTGCTATAGGGCGAAGCCATGCCGCCTAAGTTCAAATCCCCGACTGAAAAGACCGTCCGCGACCTGCTCGACAGATATGCGTGTCCGGTTCCCTATCATGAAGTCCGCACACGATTTCTGGGCGCGATTGCGTCGCCGATCGTCGATGCGTCTCCGCTTCCGATTTTGAAAGGACTGTGGGGCGGCGAATTTCCGCCCTTCGACTCCATTGAGGACCTGAACAAACTGATCGATGTGCTGGTCAATGGCTTGTGGAACAGCCTGACCAAGCACAACAGCCGCTCTGCCCCGTTCCACTTGCAGCGTCTTGCACTGGAACCATCAGCCCAGAACCTTGCCAGGCTCGCACAGGTCCGCCGGCAGGAACTCGAGGGGTTTGTCGAAGGCCTGTTCAATGGCCACGACCGAGTGGATCTGCCGGAACGCGCTCACAAGGCGCTTGGGCACCTTGGGGAACTTCGCGCCATGATGGCCGGGATCGAGGATCTTGTGGCTCGCGATATCCAAGCAGAAAGCCGAACCCAGCTGGAGACAACATTCAAGCACGTAAGCGAGCTGACAAAGATCATGGAGGCCGAGATCCATGAGGCCATGATGTCCTGCGCGCGGGCGCGGCAGCAGATGCTGGCAGGCATCGAACTGCCCCGCTCATCCTTGCACTGAGGGCATTCATGCAATCCGAAGACCGCCTGCGAGAGAAACTGCGCAAGATCGAAGCGCTTTACGCCGGCGCTGCAACCGCTGGTGAAAAGGCGGCTGCCGGAGCTGCGGCGGACCGCATCCGTAAACAATTTGAGTCGGCCAGCCGGAAAGAAAACTCCGAGGAGTTCAAGTTTTCAATCCCGGATCCCTGGTCGCGTCAGCTCTTCATCGCCCTGTGCCGCCGCTACGGCGTTCGACCGTTCCGCTATCCGCGCATGCACCGCCAAACTGTCCTCATCCGCGCTCCCGCGAGTTTTGTGCGGCAGGTCCTGTGGCCCGAGTTCGAGGAGCTGAGCGATGCGCTGACCTCGCATCTTCTGAGATCACCGAGAAGATCATCCGTGAGGAGGTGCACGAGGCAACGCAGGACGCCGAAGAGGTCCAGGAGCCCCGCCGCTTACGATGAACCAGCCGGCTGCCTCGACGTCTGAAGTGCTGGTTGGCCATGTGGAACGGGTGACGTTTCACAGCGATGAGAGCGGCTTTTGCGTTCTGCGGGTCAAAGCCCGCGGCCACCGGGATCTGGTCACTACCGTAGGCCACGCGGCGATGATTTCCGCCGGGGAATGGATCACCGCGTCCGGCGAATGGACCAATGATCGGAACCATGGCCTACAGTTCCGGGCTCGGTTTCTGAAAACCTCGGAGCCCTCCTCGATCGAAGGCATCGAGAAGTACCTCGGCTCCGGCATGATCCGCGGAATAGGCCCTGTTTACGCCAAGCGGCTCGTGAAGATGTTCGGCAAAGACGTCTTCGATGTCATCGAAGCCACCCCGGAACGGCTGCGTGAGGTCCAGGGCATTGGCCCCATGCGCGCTGCCAAGATCACTGCGGCCTGGGCAGATCAGAAGATCATTCGCGAGATCATGGTGTTCCTGCACAGCCATGGGGTCGGCACAGCGCGCGCGGTGCGCATCTTCAAGACCTACGGCGCCGATGCCGTGCAGGTGATGAGCGACAACCCTTATCGGCTCGCCAAAGACATCCGTGGGATCGGATTTCGCACGGCCGACACGATCGCCGAGAAGCTGGGCATCGAGAAGACGGCCATGGTGCGGATTCGCGCTGGCATTTCCTTTGCCCTCACCGAGGCCATGGGCGAAGGGCACTGTGGGCTGCCCGTGACCGAATTAAAACAGCTGGCTGCCAAGCTGCTCGAGGTTGATGGCGCGCTGATTGAGACGGCGCTGGCGCTGGAACTGGAGGAACGGACGGTAGTGGCTGACACTGTCGGCGACATCGACTGCATTTTCCTTGGCGGGCTGTATCATGCCGAGAAGGCCATAGCAGATCGGCTAAGGTCGCTGCTCAAGGGACAACTGCCGTGGGCCTCCATCGGCACAGAAAAGGCCCTGCCTTGGATTGAGGGGCGCACGGGCCTGACCCTTGCTCCCAGTCAACGGGAAGCCGTGTCTCTTGCCTTACGCTCGAAGGTAACAGTGATCACCGGCGGCCCCGGCGTCGGCAAGACGACCATCGTCAATTCCATCCTGCGCATCCTGGCGGCCAAGTCCGTCAATCTCCTTCTGTGCGCACCAACAGGGCGCGCCGCCAAGCGTATGACCGAGGCGACGGGCATGGAGGCCAAGACAATCCATCGCCTTCTGGAGTTCGACCCCAAGGCGTTCGGGTTCAAGCGCGGCGAAGACAACCCTCTCGAATGCGACCTGCTGGTCATCGACGAAAGCTCGATGGTCGATGTCATGCTGATGCAGTCGCTGCTGAAGGCTGTGCCGGATACCGCCGCACTGTTGATCGTTGGCGACATCGACCAGTTGCCATCGGTCGGGCCTGGGCAGGTCTTGGCCGATATCATCCAGTCGGATGCTGTCCCGGTGGTCCGACTGACCGAGGTTTTCCGCCAGGCCGCCCAAAGCCGGATCATCACCACCGCGCACCAGATCAATCGCGGCCGCATCCCCGAACTTGGCAAAGTTGAAGGCGATACCGACTTCTACTTCATGCCGGCCGCTGATCCGGAGCAGGCCGTACCGCGGATCATCGATCTCGTCGGCAAGCACATCCCTCGCAAGTTCGGGTTTGACCCGGTGCGCGAAGTACAGGTGCTGTGTCCCATGAACCGCGGCGGCGTTGGCGCGCGATCGCTGAACATCGAACTTCAGGCCGCGCTGAACCCCAATCCGACTGCCAAGGTCGAACGCTTTGGCTGGACCTTCGCCCCCGGCGACAAGGTCATGCAGATCGAGAACGACTACGACAAAGACGTCTTCAACGGCGACATTGGCTACATCCAGTCCGTCGACACCGACGACGGCGAACTGCTGGTCGACTTCGATGGCCGCGAGGTCAGCTATCAGTTCGGCGAACTCGACACGCTGGTGCCCGCCTATGCAGCGACGATCCACAAGAGCCAGGGCTCGGAATACCCCGCCGTCGTGATCCCGGTCATGACCCAGCATTACGCCATGCTGCAGCGGAATCTCCTCTACACCGGCGTGACTCGCGGAAAGAAGCTCGTGGTGCTGGTCGGCCAATCCAAGGCTATCGCCATCGCGGTCAAGAATGAGTCCGGGCGGCGGCGGTGGTCAAAACTCGATGAGTGGCTTCAGGCTGCCGAGGACGTCATACTGCGCTCCGCGTGATCAATCATTCGCAGGCTTGATGATGCGCTTGGCAGCCGCATTGCGGCGGGCAGCGATACGGCCAAGCGCGACCTCGATCGGGAACACGTCCAGTTCTTCGGGGTCATAGCCATCGAGCCATTCGGAGACATCCGCATGGTCGGGGTGCTTGGGATCGACCCGCGCTTCCAGCATCTCGTCGAAACCGGGTATGCCGCCACAGTCCTCTGGCGGGCAGTCGCGCTCACCGGCAATGAAGCGAGGATAGCCAGTTCCGGGCGCGCCTGGGCGGACATCGCTGACAACGAGGCTGTGCTCCCAGCTGTCGCCAAAATCGTAGATGTAGTCGATCCGGGTGGTGTCGCCTGTCAGCACATCACGCAAGCGAACCCGATCTGCCACCTTCCGGGGCGCAGTGCCAAAGTCCTCGTCGATCGGCAGGCCGTAGGTCTTCCCGTCGATCACCATCTCCCAGAGGTGATAATCGCACCAGCCCATCGATACCTGAACAATGTCGTGCAGCACCTTCAGGGTGATGGACGTGGGCACCTCGACCACGCGCCAAATCAGCGGGTCGGAGCCCATAAGCTCGATGCGGAGGGTGACGATTTCAGTGAAGCTGTCGATGGCGCTGCGGGTCGTCATGCCGGGATCCATAGCAGATGGCGTGGCTATTGGCTGCTGCCGCCGGCAGATACCACCAGTTGCATTCCCGCCCGCCTGCCGAGATTGGGCGCAAAAGGTTCGGTTGAACGAAAGCCAGAAAACCTTGGATTTACGTCGTTTCTGGAGACCGAACCTTTTCAGCAGGGGTTCGGGTGAAAAGAGACAAAAGCCGATCAGAGACCGATTTTGGCGTTTTCGGCAGTCTCTGAGGTTCGGTCGCGATCGGCAAAACTGCGCGGAAGCTGGGGATTTTCATGCCCCATAAGGTCCATCTCATTGATTCGCATTGAGATTTTGGCGGAGCGGGAGGGATTCGAACCCTCGATACGCTTTTGACGTATACTCACTTTCCAGGCGAGCGCCTTCGACCACTCGGCCACCGCTCCGCATTGCACTGGAGGACGGCTCCCTATCGTGCGAGGCGTGTGTAAGCAAGAGGCGTGGCGCCGCGTAGTGACTTTCCTTTGCCCGGGGCTTGGTTATGCCTGCTTTCTTTCCCTTGCTTGCCGTCTCGTAAGCTTTGTTTCCATTCGCAATGAGCGAACGTCCTGTTTTCGCACGGCAGCTGATGTTCTGGACAGCACCGACATGTCACCAAACAAGGAACCACTCTTCGGCTTTTCCTTGCCGACGAATGCTCTGAACAGGTTCGGAGCGCGTCCATTACCGGCCGTCAGCTTCCTGCCGTGGAATTTGCGGGATGGAGAACTGAGCAGGCGCTCGTTCACTTCCTGACGTTACCGCATAAGGTAAGGCCGCGCCGACGGCCACTTTCAAAGACCTGGAGGCTTTGCCCACCTGTCCTCTCGTCGGGCTGATGAGCCCAGGCTCGCTGCTTCCTAAAGCGGCAGCCAAAGGCATTTAGCTTTCAGAAGGCCCTGCGGGCCTTTAGCTGGCCCACTTCGGGCTGTAATATTGAGGAAAGCGCTGCTTGAAGGCTGCGAGCTTTGGGGCATCCCAGCGCAGGATGTAAGGGTGGCGCGGATTGTTGGCCATGAAGTTCTGATGGTCAGAGCCGGCCAACTGGAACCCGCTGAAACGCTCGACCTTGGTAACGACTTTCCGCCGCCACAGACCCGACTGCCCAAGTTGCGTCAGATATGCACTGGCTGCGGCCGTTTGCCCGGCAGTCAGGGGGAACAGGGCGCTGCGGTATTGCGTGCCATGGTCGGGGCCCTGATAATTCAACGCGGTAGGGTCGGCGATGACCGAGAAGAACACGCGCATCAGCGTGCCATAGCTCACCTGTCGAGGATCGTAGGAAACCCGAACGGCTTCGGCAAATCCGGTATCACCATTGCTTACCATGTCGTAGTCGACTTTGCGGTTCGACGGTCCGCCAGCAAAGCCGGACTCCACGCGACGAACCCCCTTGACGTGGCTGAAGACGCCTTCCACGCCCCAGTAGCAGCCGCCTGCGAACACCGCTGTTTCCAGCTTTGCGCCAGCGGGCACATCTACTCTCGGCGCGGGTGCCGTGACCGCTTCTTCCGCGGCCAGGGCAACGGGAATGACGCCCGGCGCAAAGTGCCACACGGTTCCCATCATGCCGCCGCCCAAAGCAACGGCAAGAATCAGGGGCTTAAAGCGCGGAGTCATGATCCGAATGCGCCGACACGGTCGCCTGCTCATCCTGGCGCGGCTGGGCCTCGGCGGGATTGAGGGTAAGGAACCCGATGGTGCCAAGGACGAAGCCGCCGATGAACTTGACGAATACATCCGATTTCAAGAATGCGACCATGTCGCGTACCTTTCTTGTCTGCTTCACGGCCAGCTACGGGGGCCGGTTAGAAAAAGTTGCATTTCCCTTGGCTGAATGCCGTGACGAATGTCACAAACAGACGACGAAACTGTCGACCATTTCGACAAACCGCATCCAACAAGGTTGCTGATAGAAACTCATATAACGCGCACCCAGTAACAAACAAGGTGCGAGATTGAAACTGATTGTTTCAGTTCGCGCTATTTCAGCGCTGCGCAGGATTCCTGGATGCGCGTGCATGCCTTTTTCAACACTTCCTCCGAGGTCGCGTAGGAAATACGGAAAGCGGGACTAAGGCCGAATGCCCCGCCATGGACCGCAGCCACCTTGGCTTCGTCGAGGAAGTAGGTGATCAAATCCTCATCGGTCGCGATCTTCAAGCCCTTGGGCGTCGTCTTGCCGATCACGCCCGCGGCATCGGGATAGACGTAGAACGCGCCTTCGGGCGTCGGGCAGTTCAGCCCCGGGGCGTCGTTCAGCATCGACACGACCATGTCCCGACGGCGCTTAAAGGCCGCATTGCGTTCTTCGAGGAAGTCCTGTTCGCCCGTCAACGCCGCGACCGCTGCCGCTTGCGAGATCGAGCAGGGATTGGATGTCGATTGCGACTGCAGCTTGCCCATCGCCTTGATGATCCAAGCCGGGCCGCCCGCAAAGCCGATGCGCCAGCCGGTCATCGAAAATGCCTTCGAGCAACCGTTCACGGTAAGCGTGCGGTCATACAGGTCCGGGCAAACTTCAGCGATCGTGGCGAACGGCGTCGGCGCGTACCAGACATGCTCGTACATATCATCCGTCATCACCAGCACGTGAGGATGACGCAGCAATACTTCGCCCAAAGCCTTCAGTTCGCTTGCCGCATAGGCCGCGCCAGAAGGATTCGACGGCGAGTTCAGCATCACCCAGCGAGTCTTGGGGGTGATCGCAGCCTCCAGCTGTTCGGCTGTGATCTTGTAGCCCTGGCTCGCCGGACCTTCGATGAATACTGGCGTTCCCCCCGCATAGTTCACGATATCAGGATAGCTGACCCAATAGGGTGCCGGGATGATGACCTCGTCGCCCACGTCGACGGTCGCGACCAGCGCATTGAACAAGGTGTGCTTGCCGCCGGAATTGACGCTGATCTGCGAACGTTCATAAACAAGGCCATTGTCGCGCTTGAACTTCAGCGCCACGGCGTCCTTGACCGCTGCGGTCCCGTCCACATCGGTGTACTTGGTCTGGCCGTTACGGATGGCGACGATCGCCGCATCCTTGATGAAGTCGGGCGTGTCGAAGTCCGGCTCCCCCGCCGAGAGGCCGATGACATCGACGCCAGCGGCTTTCAGCGCATTCACCCGAGCGCTCATGGCAAGAGTGGCGCTGGGCTGGATGCGGCCAAGGGCGGCGCTGGTGCGGGTCATGAGAAAGAATCTTTCCTGAAGTAGGGATGCGTTCGCGTATGACGCGACGGTGGCTCCCTTAATGCGCAATCTCCGGTCGAGCAACCGTTGCAGCGGTTATTTCAGCATCGAACCGAAACCTTTTGCGCAGCCACCATCCCGCGCGAAGCATTGCCGATATAGAAGCCATCCTCCAGATCGTGCGGCCGCAGATCGCCTTCGACAGCATGTCCTTCATCCAGCAGGCTCTGTCGCAAAATACCCGGCAACAGACCGCGCGATAGAGGCGGCGTCACTAACCGGTCTCCACGCTCCACGAAAATCGAGGAAAAGCAGCCCTCGGTCAGATAGCCCGAAGCGTCCGTCATGAGGACTTCATAAGTGCCGCCAGCTTCCAGCGCCTGCCGATAGATCGAGCGGTCCGTCGTCTTGTGCGCCAGCCGGAAATCATCGGCAGCTGCAGGACATCGAACTACGGCGACGCGCATGATGGCATCCGGCCAGGTACGATGCTCCCGCACTTCGATGGCGACCGAGCCCTTGGGCGACACCAGCATCCGTATCCGGCTCCGCTCCCGCAGGCGGAAAGTCGCGGCCTGCAGTTCGTTGCGGGCGTCATGCCGGTTGAAGGAAAAACCCAATGCCTCGGCACTGGTTTTCAACCGCTCCATATGGAGATCGAGCAGGCGGACCCCTTCAAGCGGATCGAACGCCATCGTCTCCATGAGATCGAAACGGCCTTCCGCCGCGCCCTGTCCCGCTCCGCCCTGTGCCGCCCCTGCCGTGAAAACCGTCATAGTCGCCGTTTCGTTCATTCCGTTTCCGCCATGTGCGGAGTGAGGAAACGGGCCTTGTCGAGACATTCCCGCCACTCCGCATCGCGCAGCGAGTCCACGACCACTCCCGAGCCCAGACCAATGCGCCCCGTTGCCGCCCCATCTTCGACGGAAATGGTCCGGATGGCAACATTGAAGGCAGCATTGCCGTCCGGATCGATCCGCCCGATCGTGCCCGTATAGGGACCCCGCGGTCCGTGCTCCACTTCTGCTATCACTTCCATTGCCCTCACCTTCGGCGCGCCGGTGATGGAACCGCAGGGGAATATCGTCCGCAGCACGTCTATCGCCGACAGGCCGGGCAAAATGCGGGCGCGCACGGTGGATGTCATCTGGTGCACCGTGGGGAAGGTCTCGACATGGAAGAGTTCCGGCACCGTGACGCTGCCTGCCAGCGACACACGCGACAGGTCGTTGCGCAGCAGATCGACGATCATCAGGTTTTCGGCCCGCTGCTTCGGGTCCTCCCGCAACGCCGTCATGGCGGCTTCGTCCGAGGCGGCATCCACGCCGCGGCGGGCAGTGCCCTTCATCGGCCGAGCCGTCAGCTGGCCGCGCACGAGCGTGAAGAACAACTCGGGCGAGAAAGAGAGCAGCCATTGCCCGCCCGTATGCAGCAGCCCGCCATAGCCTGCCTGTGCCTGCGGGCGCAGGGCAGCGTATATCTCGCAAGGATGTCCGTGCAGCGCCACCTCGCAAGGGAAGGTGAGGTTCGCCTGATAGATGTCGCCCGCCCTGATGGCTTCCTGCACTCGGTCGAATGCGTCGGTGTAGCCTGCGATGTCGATCAGCGGGCGTGGGCGATCTGTGTAAGCGCCTGCCGGGGCGGGCAGCATAGCCGGAACATCTTCCGAGTTTACCGAACGAAAGCCGTCGAACAGGCCGAACCACACAAGCGGCATATCCCGTTCCATGCGTTCGCTTTGCAGGGAGGCAAGCCTGTCTTCCGTCGCGAATGCCGCGTCATAGGCAAGGTATCCTGCTGCATGCAGACCACGATCCGCAGCCTCGCCAATGCGGTCCAGCGCCACCTGAACTTCTCCATAGTCGTGCGCGACTATTATCTCGACGGGGTCACGATACAGCCGGGCAGGGGCGGGCTTGTGCGCGCGGGCGTCGTCGAAGAGGACGAAGGGTTCGGATGGGTCGGGCAGATGCATTTCCCAGCCTTTTGTCAAGTAACGACGGCGGTGACTAGGGCGACGTTGCACTTCCGATGCAAGGCGCTATTTATCGGTCATGTCGCTTGACCACCTTCCGGCCGATGGAGATCGGCCTTTCGGCCCCGCATTGTTCCGAGCCTTACGCAATCGCTGTCCTGCATGCGGCGAGGGCAAGATGTTCGGTCGCTTCCTGAAGCCCGTCGCGGCTTGCCCACACTGCGGCTTCGCCTGGGACCGGCATCAGGCGGATGACTTTCCCTCCTATGTCGTGATCCTTCTACTCGGCCACATATTGGTGCCGATCATGATCGAGACGATCCATCTCGGCATACCTATGGGCGTGCAGATATTCCTGTGGCCGGTGCTGGCGCTGGTGCTGGCTGCGGCGCTGATCCAGCCCGCCAAGGCTGGCGTCATCGCCTTTCAGTGGAGCCGCCGGATGCACGGGTTCGCAGGCTAAGATCGCGCCACTCGTGGCCATAGCTTCTCTCCGGCCAGAGCAAGGATCATCGTTGCGCCGGTGAGGGGGAACACAGCACCGGCGACGAGCATGGCAGTCGTAACGCCCCACATACGGGTTTGCGGCACCGGGCGCGGCGGCGCTGACAAGCGGCCACCCTGCCGCCGCTTCCACCACATTACAGGGGCAGACAGCGCCAGAAGCCAGACGCCGATACAGCCCCCCAGCATCACGAGGCGATTTGCTTCCCCATATTGCTGACCCTGATGCGTATAAATGCCCCACTCAACGGCCTTTGCCCCGGCCCCGAAATCGGCATAGCGCGCATCCTGCAACACGCGCCCGTCAGCAGCGTCGATGAAGAGGATGTGGTTGTCCTGAACGCGGGTCACGGGCGAGCTGGCCACCCACGGCGCGCCGGGCTCCTTTGGGAAGGAAAGCGTCAGTGCGCCGCCCATGCCGTGCGCTGCTGCTATCGCGGCGGCCCTGTCCGGCCCGATCACATGCGCGTGATGCCCCATAGGCTGCGTGCCGTCCCGCATCGACCATGGCAGCATCTGCGCGGTTTCATGATCGGCATGTTCGCTGGACGATGGCGCGGGCGTGGGGGGCCTGCCCAGGCCGGCGGCATTGATGCCCTCGCGCAGTCCACTGCCCCAGAATCCCGACCACGGCATCCCCGTCAGCGCCAGGAACAGCAGCACGCCGCCCACGAGCGCACCGGTGGACGCATGGAAGTCACGCCAGAAACGCCGGTGCTTTGGCGACCCACGCAGCGCCAGGGCTTGGTTAGTTCCCCGCGGCCACCAGAGAATGAAGCCGGTCACGCACAGCAAAATGGCCCAGCCTGCGACAATCTCCACCAGCCCATTGCCTATGGGGCCCGTGATGGCGAGACTATGCAGTTCCTTCACCGTTTCCATCAACCCGCCGCCCGCCATGGACCCCAGCACCAGCCCGAACGCCGGATCCACGAATGCGGTCTGGCGCGTGTCATCCGCCATGGTCACGCCGACTCTCCAGCTTTCCCGAGCATCCCCAGGCCGCTCGATACGTGTGACCCGACCGTTCGTCTGAATCTCCACATTTCGGACGATCTGAGACAGGCTGATGGGTTCTCCTGCATATTGGCGCTGAGTCCAGGCGCCATAATAAGCCCGCTCGATTTCCGGCTTGTAGAGGTACAGCGCCCCGGTGGTCGCCAGCCACAGCAGCATCGGAAGCACGATCAGCCCGGCATAGAAATGCCAGCACCATATGATGCGATGGAAGGAAGCGGCGTCCATCACAGCGCACCACAAGGCGCGCGAAAAAAAGCAGTCATGTGTTCATCCTCTGAAATGCAAAAGCGCCCGAGATCGCGCAGGGCAGGCCGTCAGAGGATAAGAGGCGGTCCCGTCGGTGGAGGCAGGGGCGCGGCAAGACCATTGCCGATGGCCACAGTGCTGTAGAGCAGGGCCTTTTCAATGGTGGGCGCGACGATTGCAACGGACAGCCCGAGATGCTCGGGCAAGGCGAAGAGGTTAAAAAAGCCTGCGAAGGAGCACGGCTGATCGGCGCGGTCGTCGTTGGCAGGCTGTTGCTTGTGAAGCTTGCCATCGCCGTCCACCCAGACGGACATCGCGCCAGCGCCGGTGCAAAGCTGGAGCGTGTAATCACTGCCGGCAGCGGCAGGCATCCATCCCGCCGGAATCAAGGAACGCGTAGCCAGCATGCATAGCAACACTGCCAGCATCCAGAGGCGCGTAAGCCCAAAACCGCGCGCGTTTATGGCCCATAGTCCACGCATTCGGCGCCCTTTAACCAGCCATAGGCGCACTGTCGACTCATCCATAGCTTGCTGCCAGACATGCCAAATGCTCTAGTTCGAACATACAAGACTTTGCAGGGAGACGGTCTTGACCGGAGACATCATCAGCAGACTAGGTGCTAGCCCGCGCTATCATACGCTGGTTCGGAGACGTTCGCGTTTCGGATGGCTGCTGTCGGGTCTCGTTCTGGGCGCATTCACGGTCTTCACGCTGCTGATGGCTTACGAAAAAGCATGGATGGCATCACCCATCGGCGCGGGAGTCACGTCCATTGGCGTTCCGATCGGCATGGGCCTGATCCTGTTCGCCATTGCGATGACGGCGCTTTACGTCTGGCGATCCAATACGGCGTTCGACAGCGAAATGGCGGCCCTAATCGCGGAGCTGGAGCCATGAAGCGCGTTGCGCTGGGAGCTGTGGCCTTAGGCATTCCCGCCCCCGCTTTTGCCGACGCCTTGAGCGGCGCAACCGAGCAGCAGCCGACAAACTGGGTCGCAATCGGCATGTTCGGGCTGTTCGTGCTGCTCACGCTCTGGATAACCAAGGCCGCGGCAGCGCGCACCCGCACGGCCAGCGACTTCTATACAGCAGGCGGCGGGATCACAGGCTTCCAGAACGGGCTCGCGATGGCAGGCGACTATATGTCCGCGGCATCCTTCCTCGGCATCTCGGCGCAGATCTTCGTGGATGGCTATGACGGGCTGATCTATTCGACCGGCTTCCTCGTGGGCTGGCCGATCCTGCTGTTCCTAATGGCGGAGCGGCTGCGCAATCTGGGCAAATATACGTTTGCAGACGTGGCGTCCTACCGCTTCGCCCAGCCGCCGGTGCGCAGTTTCGCGGCGGGGAGTACGCTGCTCGTGGTGTCCTTCTACCTCATCGCGCAGATGGTCGGCGCGGGGCAGCTCATCAAGCTGCTGTTCGGGCTGCCCTACACCTATGCCGTGATCATCGTCGGCGTCCTGATGATGCTGTACGTCCTGTTCGGCGGCATGCGGGCGACGACCTGGGTGCAGATCATCAAGGCGGTTATGCTGCTCGCGGGCGCGACGTTCATGGCAGTCATGGTACTGGCGCAATTCGGCTTCTCGCCCGAGGCGCTGTTCGCCCGCGCCGTGCAGGTCAAGACCAGCCTCGCGCTGGCGGGAGGCGCACCGCCCGCCGAAGCAGCCTCTAAAGGGTTGGCGATCATGGGGCCGGGCGGCTTCATCAAGGACCCCGTGTCGGGCATGTCGCTCGGCCTCGCATTGATCTTCGGCACGGCGGGCCTGCCGCATATCCTGATGCGCTTCTTCACCGTTCCCGATGCCAAGGAGGCGCGCAAGTCCGTATTGTGGGCGACCACCTGGATCGGCTATTTCTACATCCTCATCTTCTTCATCGGCTTTGGCGCGATCGTATTGGTGGCGACGAATCCCGCCTATCTGGACGCGGAGGGGGCATTGCGCGGCGGCGGCAATATGGCGGCGATGCACCTGGCGCATGCCATTGGCGGAAACCTGTTCCTGGGTTTCA
Source organism: Sphingobium sp. (assembly GCF_033795625.1). Taxonomy (GTDB): domain Bacteria; phylum Pseudomonadota; class Alphaproteobacteria; order Sphingomonadales; family Sphingomonadaceae; genus Sphingobium. The sequence continues at coordinate 64,171 of NZ_JARYGI010000001.1, forward strand.
TATCCGCCGTCGCCTTCGCGACCATCCTCGCGGTGGTCGCCGGGCTCACATTGTCCGGAGCGTCGGCCGTCAGCCACGACCTTTACGCGACTGTGCTCCGCAAGGGAGAGGCGACATCCGACGAGGAACTCAAGGTATCGCGCATGACCACGCTGGGCCTCGGCCTCGTGGCAGTGGTGCTCGGCATCGCCTTCGAGAAGCAGAATGTCGCCTTCATGGTGAGCCTTGCCTTCGCGCTGGCGGCGTCCGGCAATTTTCCCGTGCTGATCCTTTCGCTTCTTTGGAAAGGCTGCACCACACGCGGGGCGGCATGGGGCGGCGCGATCGGTCTGGCTACCGCGTTCATCCTGACGGTCCTGTCCGCAGCGATCTGGGAGAAGGTGCTGGGCCTGCCTGACGCGCCGTTTCCTTACTCCTCGCCGGCGATATTCTCGGTGCCCGCAGGGTTCATCGCGATCTGGCTGATCTCGCTACTGGACACCGGGCCGCGCGCTGCGATCGACAAGGCGGGATATGAGGCGCAGCGCATCCGTGCCGAAACGGGCATCGGAGCGCATGCAGCCTCAGATCACTAAGCCACCCCCATTGCGTTTTCCTTGAAGCTGCGTAATGAGCGCCGCGACGCCCCGGCCTGTCGAGGCGTCATGATCGCGCCGGTGCCCGAAAGGGCTTGAAAGGGAATGTGGTGAGATGGGGCAACCCATCAACTCCACGGCTGTCCCTGCAACTGTAAGCGGTGAGCGCGATGCACGCGCACTCTTCCTTCGCGGAAGGGGCAACCACTGGGGCGCAACCCCTGGGAAGGTGTGCATCAAGCCATGACCCGCGAGCCAGGAGACCTGCCAGCGCACCGGTCGCTCTTGCTTTGGTCCAGGGATAGGTCAGGGCACGGTAGTTCTCCGTCTGAGCGACGAACCGAAGCGGCTGGGGCCGCATCGGCGCGCGTGACGGGTGCTGCGGTGTCCATCCCTGACGTGCGTCGACCGTTCGCGGAAGCCCCGGCCTGTCGCTCTTTGCGACACCGCGGGATATTGATGAAATGACCACTCGTTTTTTGCTGGGCTGCGCCGTTGTCGCACTAGTGCCCAATGCCGCGCTTGCGCAGGCACCTACCCCCGATGCCGCTCCCGCCTCCGATAGCGGCAAGGTCACCGACCAGATCGTCGTGACCGGCACGCGTGCGCCAGATGGACTGACAACCGCCACTTTTGGTTCTTCCATCACTGTCATCAAGGCAGAGGACTTGAGCGATCGCCAGACGCAGATCGTTTCGGACGTGCTGCGCGACGTTCCGGGCATTGCCGTCAACCGTACCGGCGGCGTCGGCGGACTGACGCAAGTGCGCATCCGAGGCGCAGAGGGCAATCACACATTGGTGTTGATCGACGGCATCGAGGCTTCCGATCCGACCTACGGCGAATATGACTTCGCGACTCTGTTCGCCGATGATGGCGCGCGAGTCGAAGTGCTTCGTGGAGAGCAGAGCGCGCTTTACGGATCGGACGCCATTGGCGGCGTCATCAACTACATCACGGCCGCTGGCCGCAGCCTGCCGGGCTTCAGCGCACGGATCGAAGGCGGATCGTTCGATACCGCGCAAGGTTCGGCACGTGCGGGAGGCACCGTCGGCGACGTGGATTACGCCATCAGCGGCTCCTATTCCGGCATCGGCGGCTATGCCATTGCGCCGGGTGGAACGCGGCATGTGGGGTCGAGGATCGGCACCGTCGGGGGCAAGCTCGGCTATGCCATCGGCTCGGTCGCGCTACGTGCCGTCGCTCGCTACAATCACACCGATGCGGAACTCAGCGATCAGGACTATGCCGACACCGGCAACGCCACGGACGGCGGCGGCTCCTATCGTAACAGTGCGTTCTACGGGCTGGTAGGCGCGCGCATCGGCGCGGACGGCGACCGCTGGATCAATGACATAAGTGCGCAGATCCAGGACAGCGACCGCGACTATTACGGTGAAGACGGCGACCTCCAGAGCGCGACGCGTGGACGCCGTCAGAAGGCAAGCTGGGTGTCTACCCTGCAGCTTGGATCTGGCCCTCTCACGCATGGGATCACCGGTGCAATAGACTATGAGCGGGAGGAATTCCGCAACGCCGGCGCCGTCAATGCGGGGAATCCGCTTCGCCGGACAGTGAACTGGGGCTTCGTCGGCCAGTATGACGTAAAGCTGGAAGATCGTGGCGGCATCGGCCTTGCCGTGCGCTATGACGACAACAGCCGCTTCCGCAACAATACGACATGGCGTGCGCAGGGGAGTTATCGGTTCGAAACCGGCACGCGCGTTCATGCGGCGGGTGGCACGGGGGTAAAGGCGCCCAGCTTTTCCGAACTGTTCGGTTATTCGCCCACCAGCGGCTTCGTGGGCAATCCCGATCTTAAGCCGGAAAAGTCGACTGGCTGGGAAGCGGGCGTGGAGCAATCCTTCTTCGAAGGACGCGCGCGTATCGACGCCACATATTTCGAGGCAGACCTAGAGGACAAGATCGTATCGACCTTCTCTCCAGTCTATACCGCCATCAACAGGGCGGGTCAGTCGCCGCATCATGGCGTCGAAGTCTCTGTCGATGCAGCTATCTTGCCAACGCTCCGTTTCAACGCGGCATACACATATCTGAAGGCGAAGGATGAAAGCGATGTCGTGCTGATCCGCCGCGCAAAGCACATTGCCAGCGCCAATCTCAGCTGGCGGACGTCGGATGAGCGCTTCGGCCTGAACGCGACCGTGCGCTACAATGGCAAGCAGCTCGACACCAACTTCGCGAAGCGCGTGACTGCGCCGCTGGATGCTTTCACGCTGGTCAATCTCGGGGCCGACTTCACTGTAGTTCCGGGGGTCTCGATCTACGGACGCGTCGAGAATCTGTTCGACGAGGACTATGTGGAGAATGTCGGCTTCCTGGCACCCGGTCGTGCGGCCTATGCCGGCATCAAGTTCCGCATTTGATCGCCCGCAGGCTTCGGCCTTCAGGATTGTGGAAGGGGGTGGCGCAAGTCACCCCCACAAACAGCGCAGGCCGCGCGCAAGCAATTACCGCCGGAGTTGCTTGGCCAGGCTCTGAGCCGCGCGGACATAGGCGGGGCTGCCGCACACCGTCCATGCTTCGGGCAAGCGAAGGCGCGCCATCGCCTTCAAGGCCGGATGATGGAGCATCTCCGTGCCTTTATCCGGCACCGTGTCCGTCGCCGTTTCGACAATCAGATAATCGGGCCGGGCGACGACCATTTCCTCCAGCGTCAGACGCGAGAGGACGGGCTTGCCAAGCACCGCTGCCAGATTGCGTAGTCCGACGCGCTGCATCATGTCGTCGACCAGCGTACCGGTGCCCGTCATATAACCGCGCCGCTGATAATAAGCGGCGACCGGATGCCGCGTGGGCCTCGGAATGGCGGCCAGTTCTGCATTCATGCGAGCGATCAACGTTTCGCCGCGCCCAGGATGACCGACAGCCGCGGCGACTTGACGCACCTGCGTCACGATCTCCGAATAGCTGGTTGCGTCAGCCAGTGAAAGCTGCCGGAAATTGCCCTTTGCCTGGGGCGGGATCTGGTAATAGGGGCTGGAAATGACGAGATCCGGCTTCAACGCCAGCAAGGTTTCCGCGCTGCCCTTTGCGACCGGCCAGGCTTTCGCCCGCGCTGCCTCTGCTGACATTGCTGTGTCGCGCGCCAATGGCGTTAGCGCCACCACCTGGCTCCGGTCGGCCAGAGCCAGCAGCAACTGGTCCGCACATAGGTTCAGCGACATGATATGCTTCGGCGGCGGAAGCGCGGCCGGAGGCGCGGAGGCCGTGAGGATCATCAGGGGCAGGATCAGGAGCAGGCGCTTCATGGCCCTTCCATGGCGTCAAGCCGACTGGCGGACAAGAGGCGTTTGATGAGACGTCCGCTTCTCCTTACAGCGCTGGCATCGGTCTGCCTGATGGCGGCCACCCTTTCGCTCATGATCGGCACGGCTTCCCTGCCGCCCGCCCGCCTCCTTGCGACGCTGGCTGGCGCAGACGATCCGGTCGCACGCATCATCCTGTTCGAGTTGCGCTTGCCCCGCGCCATCCTTGGGTTGAGCGTGGGTGCGATGCTCGGAGCAGCCGGAGCCGCATTGCAGGGCTATCTCCGCAACCCGCTCGCCGAACCTTCGGTGCTCGGCGCATCCAGCGCGGCGGCGCTTGGAGCCGTCATCGCCTTGTATTTCGGACTGGCTGCCATACACCCGGCACTGCTTCCTGCCTGCGCGATCGCTGCAACCCTGATTGGGCTTTGTGCGCTGGTCCTTTTCGCCGGGCGGAGCGAAAGCCCGCTCACGCTCATCCTCGCCGGCATTGCGATCTCTACGCTGGCGGGCGCGGGCATCAGCCTTGCTCTCAATCTTTCGCCCAATCCCTTCGCGGCGATGGAGATCACCAGTTGGCTGCTGGGCTCGCTGGAGGATCGCTCTTTCGATCATGTCCGCATCGCTCTCCCCTGCATCGTAGTGGGCCTGGCCCTGCTTCTGTGGAATAGCCGCGCCCTCGACGCGCTGACCTTGGGCGAAGATGCCGCCCGATCCTTAGGTGTCGATCTCCATGGCTTGCGTGCCCGGCTGCTGCTCGGCGTCGCCATCGGAGTGGGCGGAGCCGTAGCCGTCTCCGGAGCCATCGGCTTCGTCGGGCTGATCGTGCCGCACCTGATTCGCCCGCTGACGGACCGAACGCCGGGCGCCGTGTTGCTGCCCTCGGCTCTTGGAGGCGCAGCGCTGTTGATGCTGGCGGATGTTGCCGTGCGCCTGATCCCGGCGAGCAGCGAACTGCGCCTTGGCGTTGTCACGGCGTTCCTTGGCGTGCCCGTATTCCTTCTGCATCTGCTGCGGGAGAGGCGGCTGTGGTGACTATCACGATCCAGAGCCTGAACGTGAGCATCGGCAGGCGTCCGGTTCTCCACGGCATCGACGCCATGCTGACGGCTGGCACTCTTGTTGGCGTGATCGGCCCAAATGGGGCTGGGAAATCCACACTGGTCCGCGCAATTCTGGGTCTCACGTCGATTGCGGGGGGCTACGTGCTGGTGGATGGCACGGACGTCAGGCAGATTCCGCGAACAGACATTGCCCGCCGCATCGCCTATCTGCCGCAGGGCCAGACATTGCACTGGCCGCTCTCGGTCGAGCGGCTGGTTGCCTTGGGCCGCCTGCCTCACCTTGCGCCTTTCTCGCGGATCGGAGCGTCGGATCAGGCGGCGATTGATCGCGCCCTCACGCTCGCCGATGTCCAGCACCTGCGCGAACGCAACGCTACGCACCTGTCCGGCGGCGAACGCGCGCGCGCGCTTCTGGCGCGTGCGCTGGCCGTGGAGGCACCGGCCCTGATAGTCGACGAGCCGCTGGGCTCGCTGGACCCCGGGCACCAGATGGAAGTGATGGAGCTTCTCCGGCGGCAGGCGGACGGCGGCGCGCTCGTCATTGCCGTTTTGCACGACCTGTCGATGGCGGCCCGGTTCTGCGACCGGGTAATGCTGCTGAACGAAGGCAGGGTCGTGGCGGACGGAGCACCGGACGATGTCCTGACCGAAAGCAGCATCGCATCGGTGTATCGCATGAAGGTTTGGGCGGGCGACATCGAAGGCCAGCGCGTCATACTGCCCTTGCCGTCCGCATCCGGCCCGCTTTACGAAAGGCTGCCGCCGGATTAGCCGTCGAATATCTGCTACATGCGGGGGAAGTCATGACGCGTCCATCCCACTCCCCCACCAAAATCTTTGCTGCGGTAACTATCGCCTTCATGCTGTTCGCCATTCTCGTGGCGCTTGGGACCTGGCAGGTCGAGCGCCGGAACTGGAAACATGCGCTCATCCGGCAAGTAGAGGCGCGTATTCATGCGCCGCCCGTTCCCGTCCCCGGTCCCGCCGCATGGGCGGGCATCACGGCAGAGAAGGACGCCTATCGCCGGGTCGTTGTGCGCGGCAGATATGTGAACGATCGTGAAACCTATGTCCGCGCCACTACCGTACGGGGGAGCGGATACTGGGTTATGACGCCGTTGCGGACCGACGAAGGCTATATCGTCCTGATCAACCGAGGTTTCGTCCCGCCCGCGATGCGAAAGGCCCACAGCACTGTTACCACGCCCACCACCGTTATCGGGCTACTACGCATCACGGAACCCAAAGGCGGTTTTCTGCGCGGGAACGATGCTGCCGCCGACCGATGGCATTCCCGCGATGTCACCGCCATTGCCGGAGCAAGGAGCCTGTCGAACGTTGCGCCTTACTTCATTGATGCCCAAGCCGAGCCGATGGGAAAAGACACACCTGTCGGCGGTCTGACCGTTGTGACGTTCTCCGACAATCATCTCGTCTACGCCCTGACCTGGTACAGCCTTTCGCTGATCGTGCTGGGCGGAACGGTCGTGTTGATACGCCGAGATTCGCGTGCCCGGCAAAGGACGTCTGGGAAGGACTAATCCGCAGCGTTGCCTGCCGCTTCAGGCGCGGCTGATTCGGACGCATTGGCCGTGGTGTCGCCGGACCGAGCCGGCTTGCCGGCACCGCCATTGGCCTTGCCGCCGATCTTCAACGTATCCGGCCCGGCTTCCGGCCAGGTCATCCGGCACTCGCGCACCCACACGTCATAGATTGGATGCTCGACCACATTGCGCTCCGGTCGCTGTTTGAACAGCCAGCCGGAGAATACGCGCCGCCACTTGCCGTCGCCAGCGCTTCGTACGTCCAGTTGCACGAATGCTCCGGTTTCGGGCGTATTTTCCCAAGGCGCAGTCTGCTCGCAGGCGCGCAGGCGCACTACGGCGTCGCCCACGCGCAAGGCCTTGCCCGGCTTCATCACCAGATCGCGGGTCTGGCCATTGCGTTTGTTCAGCAAGCCGATCACCGCCACCCGATCCGCCATCGGCGTGCCGGGTAGCGCTTCGGCGCCACCGGGCGCTACGATCGTAGAACCCTGCGAGGGCAATTTCTCGGTCGCCTTCTTATCAGGCGCAGTCCCGATGTCGCACGCTGCCAGTGAGAGGAGCGCCATGCCGCCCATCACAGCCTTCGTCATAGTGCGTTTCATCCATCGGGCCCTTTGCGGCAGCGTCGCGTGACGGGCGATATAGGCGGGGAGCGCGCGCGCTGGCAAGCCGAGCCGCTACGCCATCACCTCGTCCAGGAAATCCGCCATAGCCTTGAAGCTGCGCCGGTCCGCGTCGGGCTGATAGGCAAGGCCCCCTTCAGGCATGTTTGCCGAGGGGTCCGTAAACCCGTGCCCCGTGCCGCCATAGGCATGGATCTGCCAGTCGCACCCGGCCTCCGTCAGTTCGCGGCCGAGACCCACCATCGCGTCGGGCGGCGCAAGGGGATCGTCCCAGCCATGGCATATGAGCAGCTTCGCCGATATCGCGGCATTGGGAAAGGGTGGGGCATCGTAGACACCATGGAAGCTAATGCCACCAAGAATATCCGCCCCGGCCCGCGCCAGGTCGAGAACGCATTTCCCCCCGAAGCAGTATCCGATTGCAGCCACATTCGCGCCATCTACGGCGGGCAAGTCGCGCAACACCTCCAGAGAACGCAGGAGCCGCGCTTTCATCAGCATTCGGTCCTCGTTCAACTCCGTCATATAGCGCGCCCTGTCCGCGTCCGCCCGGCTGGTCCGCTTTCCCTGCCCGTAGACATCGGCGACAAGCACCGAGTAACCGAGCGCCGCCACCTTTTCCGCCATCAGGAAATCGGCTTCCTTTGTTCCCAGTACATTGGGGAACAGCAGCACGCCCGGCGCCGCGCCTGCCGCATCATCGACCACTGCCATGGCTTCGAACGTGCCGCCGGGCCCTTCATGAACTATCGTGCGGCGTGTGATTGTCATGGGCGGTCTCCTTCTCTCGGCGACGCATTGCATGGCCCGATTTTGCCGCTATGGAAAGCCCGTCCGATCACCCAAGGGAGACCGCAATGCCCAGCCTAGTCCTCATCCGCCACGGCCAGTCCTCCTGGAACTTGGAAAACCGCTTCACCGGCTGGTGGGATGTGGACGTAACCGAAAAGGGCGTGAACGAGGCGCGTGCGGCGGGGCAGTTGATGAAGGCGAAGGGCCTGGATTTCGACACCTGCTTCACCTCGCTACAGAAGCGCGCGATCAAGACGCTCAATCTGGCACTGGAGGAAATGGATCGCCTGTGGCTTCCGGTCGAGAAGGACTGGCGCCTCAACGAGCGCCATTACGGCGGCCTCACCGGGCTCGACAAGGCAGAGACTGCCGCCAAGCACGGCGATGAGCAGGTCCATATCTGGCGCCGCGCCTTCGACATTTCGCCGCCGCCGATGGAGGCCGGGAGCGAGTTCGATCTTTCGCAGGACCGCCGTTATGCCGGGATCGCGATCCCGCAGACCGAATCGCTCAAAGACACCATCGGCCGGGTGCTGCCTTATTGGGAAAGCCGGATCGTGCCGGAACTGAAAGCGGGCAAGCGTGTGCTGATCTCCGCTCATGGCAATTCCCTCCGCGCGCTGGTCAAGCATCTCTCGGGCATTTCGAATGATGAGATTACCAGCCTCGAAATTCCGACCGGCCAACCCATCGTCTATGAACTGGACGATACTCTTGTCGCCACCGACCGCTATTACCTCTCCGAGCGGTAAGCCGATTGCGATAAGCGTGCGTCCCGGTTAATGGGCTGTGCTTCCGGGGCGACAGCCTCTTAGGGGAGCGATCATGGCGGATCAGGTTCAGGTCGGCATCATCATGGGCAGCCGGTCCGATTGGGAAACGATGCGCCATGCCGCAGAGACGCTGACCGCGCTCGGCATCGCGCATGAATGCAAGGTCGTTTCCGCGCATCGCACGCCTGACCGCCTCTATGACTATGCCAAATCGGCGGCAGGTCGCGGCCTGAAGACGATCATTGCGGGCGCTGGCGGTGCGGCGCATTTGCCGGGCATGGCGGCTGCCATGACGCGTCTGCCCGTGCTCGGCGTTCCTGTGGAATCGAAGGCCTTGTCCGGCATGGACAGCCTGCTCTCCATCGTCCAGATGCCCGCAGGCATTCCGGTCGGCACGCTCGCCATCGGCAAGGCTGGGGCGACCAATGCTGCGCTGCTTGCCGCGGCCATGCTGGCGACGACCGACGACGCGCTCGCCAGCCGGTTGGATCAATGGCGCGAGAAGCAGACTGCCTCCGTCGCCGAAACCCCGGCGGACGACCTATGACGGCGATCCCGCCGGGGTCCACCATCGGCATATTGGGCGGCGGCCAGTTGGGCCGGATGATCGCGATGGCGGCTGCCCAGCTCGGCTATCGCACGCACATCTACGCGCCCGAAGCCAGCGGCCCTGCCGCGGACGTATCTCCGCGCTGGACGCAGGCCCCCTATACGGACGCCGAAGCGCTCGCCCGCTTTGCCGACAGCGTAGAGGTCGTCACGTATGAATTCGAGAACATCGACACTGTCGCCGTCGACGTCCTGAGCGCAAATGGCCTCGTCCGACCCGGCGTAGCGGCACTCCGCATCGCGCAGGACCGCCTCGCTGAAAAGCGCTTCGTCAACGATCTGGGTGGCGTTACCGCACCCTTCGTGCCCGTCGACAGCCTCGACGAACTAGACGCGGCAATCGAGGAGATCGGCTGTCCCGCGATATTGAAGACGAATCGCATGGGCTATGATGGCAAGGGGCAGGCGCGCATCCAGGTGCCCGGCGACAGCGTGGGAGCATGGAACGCCATAGGCCGTGCGCCTGCCATCCTCGAAGGCTTCGTGACGTTCGATCAGGAATTTTCCGTCCTCGCGGCGCGCGGAGCCAGTGGCGAGATCCGCTTCTGGGACTCCCCCGCCAACGTCCATGTCGACGGTATTCTCGCGACCTCCACCGTGCCCGCTGGCGGCATCATCGCTGCGCAGACCGACCAAGCCCGCGCTCTTACGCGCGAGTTGCTCGACACTTTGGATTATGTCGGCGTGCTCGCGGTCGAGTTCTTCGCATCACCCGATGGGCCGGTCTTCAACGAGATGGCGCCTCGCGTTCATAATAGCGGCCATTGGACGATCGAAGGCGCGCTTGCCAGCCAGTTCGAAAATCACGTCCGCGCGATATGCGGACTACCACTGGGCGACACTGCGCTTGCTGCGGCCCAAGTCGAAATGCGCAACCTGATCGGCCATGAAGCCGCCGAATGGCCCGCCATTCTCGCCGACCCTTCCAATCACCTGCATCTTTATGGCAAGGGAGAGGCTCGTCCGGGCCGCAAGATGGGGCATGTGACTCGGTTGACGATATAACAACATATATGTGGGACAGGAGCGAGACCATGCCGACGACCCACCCTGAAATAGTCCTTATCCTCGCCCGCGCCGATAATGGCGTCATCGGCCGCGATGGATCGCTTCCCTGGCATCTGCCTGCCGACCTGCGCCGCTTCAAGATGCTGACGCAGGGCCGACCGATGATTATGGGCCGCAAGACCTTCGACAGCCTGCCCGGACTGCTCGACGGGCGGCGACACATCGTGCTGACGAGGGATGCCGAATGGCGCGACGATGGTGCGGAAGTCGCGCCTGATGTGGACGCAGCCATCCGCCTCGCGAATGCGCCGGCGATTTCGGTGATCGGCGGGGCGGAGATCTACCGCCTGTTCCTGCCTGTGGCGGACAGGATCGAACTAACCGAAGTGCACCTAGACGCCGAGGGCGATGCGGTGATTGACCGTCCCGATCCGGCGACATGGCAGGAAGCCGGGCGCGAAGAGCATCCCGCCGAGAATGGTCGCCCCGCCTATAGCTTCGTAACGCTGCGGCGAGTCTGATCCAGCGCGCCGACAACTCGCAATTGCCTCCGCCTTCTCGCGCCCCTATAGCCCGCCTCATGCAGCGGCTGGGAAGCGGCGGGGCAGTGCCTGCGGAAATTCGCGGGGCAATTGTCGCGCTGGGCAATTTTGACGGATTTCATCTGGGCCATCAGGCCGTGGTGGGCCGCGCCGTCGATTGGGCGCGTGCCGAAGGTCGCCCGGTCATCGTCGCCACCTTCGATCCTCATCCGATGCGTCTGTTCCGCCCTGATGCACCGCCATTCCGCCTCACCAGCCTGGACCAGCGCGAGCACCTGTTCGCGAGGGCAGGGGCGGACGCCATGCTCGTCTTTCAGTTCGACGAAGCGCTGGCCGCCCTTACTCCGGAAGAGTTCGTGGCCGAGATGCTGCACAAGCGCATCGGTCCGGCCGGTGTCGTGACCGGCGAGGACTTCACGTTCGCAAAGGACAAGGCGGGCACCACCGCGCGCCTCGCCGAAATCGGCGCGCCGCTCGATATCGCGACGCAGGTGGTTGGCGCGGTATCCACGCCTGAAGGCCAGCCTGTCTCGTCCAGTCGCATCCGTGCTGCGCTCCAGGCCGGAGATTGCCCCACGGCAACGCGGCTTCTCACGCGCCCTTTTGCCATCGAGGGCATCGTTCAGCACGGCGACAAGGTCGGCCGCACGATCGGATACCCGACGGCCAACATCGACATGGGCAAATATCTGCGCCCGGCTTATGGCATCTATGCCGTACGCGGGCTGCTTCCCGACGGCCGGGTGCTGGACGGAGCGGCCAATCTCGGCATCCGTCCTACCTTTGACCCGCCCAAGGAATTGCTGGAGCCCTATTTCCTCGATTTCTCCGAAAGCCTTTACGACCAGTGCATCGAAGTGCAGCTGATCGAACGCCTCCGCCCCGAAGCGAAGTTCGATGGCCTGGATGCTCTGGTTGCGCAGATGGACCAGGATATCGCCCGCGCACGGCAAATCCTTGCGGCAACGCCCCACGTGGCCTAAGCACCCCGCACGTTTTTCTCACCCGTTCGGGCTGAGCTTGTCGAAGCCTTCCACTGAGCGAAGCGAAGGTGCTTCACTTCGTTCAGCAGTGCCCTTCGACTACGCTCAGGGCGAACGGATTAGTTGATTGACCGGATTAACATGACCGACCAGCCCGTACCCGACTATAAAGCCACCGTCTTCCTGCCGCAGACCGACTTTCCGATGAAGGCGGGCCTTGCGCAGAAGGAGCCCGCCATCGCCGCGCGCTGGGCGGAGATGAACCTGTACGGCAAGCTGCGCGAGAAGCGGGCAGGGCGTGAGCGCTTCATCCTGCATGACGGCCCGCCCTATGCCAATGGCGACATCCACATGGGTCATGCGATGAACAAGGTGCTGAAGGACATCATCGTCCGCAGCCAGTCGCTGCTCGGCAAGGACGCGCCCTATGTGCCCGGCTGGGATTGCCACGGCCTCCCCATCGAATGGAAGATCGAGGAGGAATATCGCAAGAAGAAGCTGAACAAGGACGAGGTCCCCCCCCAGGAATTCCGCGCCGAGTGCCGCGCCTATGCCGACAAATGGGTCGAGGTGCAGAAAGAGCAGTTCAAGCGTCTTGGCGTCATGGGCGACTGGGACGATCCCTACCTCACCATGAAGTTCGAGGCCGAAGCCACCATCGTCGGCGAAATCCTGAAGTTCGCGGAAAGCGGCCAGCTCTATCGCGGCGCAAAGCCGGTAATGTGGTCGCCGGTCGAGAAGACGGCTTTGGCGGAGGCTGAAGTTGAGTATGAGGACGTCGTTTCGACCCAGATCGACGTGGGTTTCGAGATTGTCGATGCGCCGAACGCGCCGGAGCTGGTCGGCGCATATGCGGTGATCTGGACGACGACGCCCTGGACGATTCCTGTGAACCAGGCTTTGGCTTATGGGCAAGAGATTGAGTATGTTCTGCTCACCCCGAGCCACGATCGGGAATTGACGGATGCGTCCTTCGAAAACGCAGAAGCTCTTCAAAACAAACAGTTGCTGATAGCCAAGCAACTAATTCCGGCAGTGAAAGCTCGCTTGGGGTTCACAAGCTATTTCGAGAATTCGACACTCAGAGGCTCCCAACTCGCCGGAGCTACCGCACGCCACCCGATGCACAAGCTGGGCGGCTTCTTTGCCAAGCCGCGCCCGTTCCTGCCCGCAGAGCATGTCACGACCGACGCGGGCACCGGCCTCGTCCACATGGCGCCCGACCATGGCGAAGAGGATTTCCTCGTCTGCAAGGCGCATGGCATCGATCCCGTCTTCGCGGTGACTGCGGAAGGCAAGTATCGCGACGATTGGCTCTGGCTGGGCGGCCAGGGCTCCGTCATCAACATGAAGTTCGTCAGCAAGGACGGGCCGATCTGCACCGACTTGCGCGAGGCCGGGGCGCTGCTCGCCGCGTCCGACGACTTCAGGCACAGCTATCCGCATAGCTGGCGGTCGAAGGCGCGCATCATCTACCGCTGCACCCCGCAATGGTTCATCCCCATGGACCGGCCGACTCCCGCGACCACGACGGAAGCAGGCAACAGCCCTACTCTCCGCGAAGTCGCGCTGGACGCCATCGAGCATACGCGCTGGGTGCCGGAGCGCTCCACCAACCGCATCCGCTCGATGGTCGAAGGGCGGCCCGACTGGGTGATTTCCCGCCAACGCGCCTGGGGCGTGCCGATCGCGCTCTACGTCCACCGGCAGAGCGGCGAATATCTGAACGACCCCGCCGTCAACGCCCGCATCGTCGCAGCCTTCCGGAATGGCGGCGCGGATGCCTGGTTCGGCGCGGATCATGCAAGCCTGCTCGGCCCGGATTACAACCTCGCCGACTATGAAGTTGTGAACGACATCCTCGACGTATGGTTCGACAGCGGCTCGACGCACAGCTTCGTTGTGGAGGCCCGCTACGGCAAAGGCACGCGCGCCGACCTTTATCTTGAAGGCTCCGACCAGCATCGCGGCTGGTTCCAGTCCTCGCTCCTGGAATCCAGCGGCACCCGCGGCTGCGCTCCGTACAAGGCAGTCCTGACCCACGGCTTCGCGCTGGACGGGCAGGGCCGCAAGATGTCGAAAAGCCTGGGCAACGTCGTCGACCCCCTCAAGATCATGAGCGAAAGCGGCGCGGATATCCTGCGCGTCTGGGTCGCTTCGACGGACTATTTCGATGACGTGAAGATCGGCAAGGAAGTGCTCGCCGGCTCCGGCGACGCTTATCGCAAGCTGCGCAACACCTTCCGCTACCTGCTCGGCGCGCTGTCCGATTTCAGCGAGGACGAGCGCGTCCCCGTCACCGCGATGCCGGAACTGGAGCGCTATTTGCTCCACCGCCTCGCCACGCTGGACGCCGAACTGCGCTCCGTCGTCGACAAAAAAGCCGAGAGTGAAAACTGGCTCGAATTCAGCCGCTATACGCGCGCGCTGATGGACTTCGCCAATATCGACCTGTCCGCCTTCTTCTTCGATATCCGCAAGGACTGCCTCTATTGCGACGCGCCCACGGACCCGAAGCGCCAGGCCTATCGCACCGTGCTCGACACGCTGTTCCACGCGCTCGTCCGCTACGCCGCGCCGATCATTCCCTTTACGGCGGAAGAAGTGTGGCAGAGCCGCTACCCCGATCCCCAAGGCAGCGTCCACTTCCTCGAATGGCCGCAGGTCGATGCCGCGTGGCGCGATGACGCCCTCGGTGAACGCTGGGCCGCGATCCGTTCATCGCGCGATCAGGTGAACGAAGCCATTGAGCCGCTGCGCCGCGAGAAGATCGTCCGCTCCAGCCTGGAAGCGGAAGTCGCTATGAGCGCGGTGCCGGAAGCGGAGGGAATCGACTTTGCGGAAATCTGCATCGTTGCCAAAGTGGACATGGGGGCAGGGCAGGACGCCATCGCCGTGCAGCCATCCGACTGGCACAAATGCGGTCGCTGCTGGCGTCTGCTTCCCGAGGTGGCTGATGACGGCGCGCTCTGTGACCGATGCGATGCGGTGCTGAACGCATGACCCGCAGCTATCGCCCGCTCGGGCTCATCGTCGCGGCGATCATCGTGATCCTGGATCAGCTCGTGAAATATGTCGTCACCGTGCCGCTTGCCCTGAAGTCGCGAGCAGACCTCGGTATAGAACTCCTGCCCATCTTCCGCCTGCGCTGGCTGGAGAATCGCGGCGTTTCGATGGGGTTCTTTCATGCAGACACGGAAACCGCGCGCTGGGTGCTGGTCGGCTTCACCGCGCTGATCGCGGCCTTCGTAGCGGTCTGGATGTGGCGGGAGAAGGCGCGCGACGATGTGCTGGCGCTGGGCCTGGTGCTGGGCGGCGCGATCGGCAACATCATCGACCGCAGCCGCCTTGGCTATGTCATTGACTATGCCGACCTGCATATCGGCGAGTGGAGGCCTTTCCTCATTTTCAACCTCGCCGACGCGGCGATCACCATTGGGGTGCTGATCCTGCTTGCGCGGGCGTTGCTGCTGCGCGAGAAGGACGCAAAGACGGAGTCATGATGATAATGCGTAAAGTTCTTCTCGCCTGCGGCCTGCTTGCCAGCGTTTCCGTGCTGTCGGCCTGTGGGTCCACCGGCCTGTTCAACCGCGAGCGGCCTGATGAATTCGCCGTGTCGCGTCAGGCGCCGCTGGTGATCCCGCCCGACTTCGCGCTCGTGCCGCCCGCTCCCGGCGCAGCGCCCGCCGCGACCGCAGATTCCTCGCGTCAGGCGATGGAAGCGATGTTCGGTGGACCCTCCGCCCGCAGTTCGGCAGAAACCGGCGCGCTGGGCGCTGCCGGACGCAACGCCGCCGATCCGGGCATTCGCTCCTCGGTCGCCGATCCGGATACCAATGTGGTGGACAAGGGCGCGACCACGCGCGACATCATCGCCGCTCCGGAAGGCGACGGCCAGAACGCTCGCGCCGCTACGCCGAACTGAAAACAGAGAAGGCCCGGCTGATTGGCCGGGCCTTCGATCTTACCTGGAATGTACCGGGCCGGAGTAGCGGTCGCCATTCGCGCCGCTACTCCGGCTCCAGCTTAGTTGCTTGGCGCGAGACGGCTGTTCAGAACCCAGCCGACATTGTCATTCTCATCGGCCACTTCCCACCACAAGCCTTCCTTCTTGCCGGTCGGATAGACGATCGTGCCAGCCGGAAGCGTGCGAATAGCCGCGCCACCGGCGGCAGGGGTCCTGCGCATGGCGACCGGACCCTGAGCCGTGAAGGTCTTGGTGGGTGAGGCCTCCGCCGTTCCCACTGCGCCGGGCTGCACGAGGCCGAGTTCGTTGACCATCTTCGTGTAAGCCTGAATGAAGGCGAGCGTGACGATGCGGCCGATATCGGTATTGTCGTAGCCGCCGCCTACTGCCGCAGCAGCGCCACCGCCAAAGAAGCTGCCCCCACCGACGCCGAACGAAATGCTGTTCTTGGCGGCGTAGCCATCGACCACCGAAACGGTCTCCGTCGTACGGACATTGGTCAGCGACAGGACGGTGTTCGCTTCCATCTTCTTGCTGCCGATGCCGCCGGCAAGGGCGCCCAGCGCCCGACCGCCGATCAGACCGCCGATCCCACCAGCAACGCCGCCGCCGCCCGAATTACGGTTCGACGCCTGCACTTCGGCGATCAACACATAGTCGGCGGCCTTGATCTGGCCCTGTCCCACGTTGGAGCGGCGCTGCAGGCCAAGGTCGCCACCGATGTCGCGCTCGCGCTGGGCGGCGCTCAAACCCGAACCGCGGTCGACCAGATTGAAGCAGCCTGACCGCTGCACCAAAACCTTGATGAGCTTCTGCGGGCCGGTCAGCTGGAACTGCGTCCAGCCCGATGGATCATCGCCGTCCATGACCGAAACGGTGCCAAGCTTGCGCGAACAGCGCGGCACGTCCTGCACGGCCTGCTCCTGCAAGCGCTGCGTGCCGGACGGCTTTGCCTGGCGCGGCGCGCCATAGGCCGGTGCCGTCATTGTCGCGGCTGCCGCCAACAGCGCCGTAATCTTCCGAATACTCATCTCATCCCCCCAAAATTACCGGTTCGCGCATACCGTAACGGCATCATCTTTAAAATAGCTATACTATGTTCGGCAATGATGATCGTGATGCGCATCACTATTCTCCGGCCATTGCGGCGGCGCTTTTGCTTGGGCGCACATGCTGCTATCGGCGCTGGATGACAGAACTCAGCTTTATTCGTAATTTCTCCATCATCGCCCATATCGACCATGGCAAATCGACGCTGGCCGACCGCCTTATCCAGCGTTGCGGCGGCCTCACGGACCGTGAAATGTCCGCGCAGGTCCTCGACAACATGGACATCGAGAAGGAACGCGGCATCACGATCAAGGCGCAGACCGTGCGCCTCGACTATACCGCCAAGGACGGGCTGACCTACGAACTCAATCTCATGGACACGCCGGGCCATGTCGACTTCGCCTATGAAGTCTCGCGCAGCCTTGCCGCGTGCGAGGGCGCGCTGCTCGTGGTGGACGCGGCGCAAGGCGTGGAGGCGCAGACGCTCGCCAACGTCTATCAGTCGATCGAGCATGACCATGAGATCGTGCCCGTCATCAACAAGATCGACTTGCCCGCCGCCGAACCGGAAAAGGTGAAGGCGGAGATCGAGGAAGTCATCGGCCTCGACGCGTCGGAAGCTGTGCTGGCCTCTGCCAAGTCGGGCATCGGCATCGACGAGGTCCTCGAAGCCATCGTCAAGAAGATCCCGGCACCAAAGGGCGACCGCGACGCGCCGCTGGAGGCGATGCTGGTCGATAGCTGGTACGATCCCTATCTGGGCGTCGTCATCCTAGTCCGCGTCGTCAACGGCGTGATCAAGAAGGGCCAGAACATCAAGTTCATGATCGGCGGCACCGAGCATCTTATCGACCGCGTTGGCTGCATGCGGCCCAAGATCGAAACACTGCCGGAGATCGCGGCGGGCGAAATCGGCTTCATCACGGCGCAGATCAAGGACATCAGCCAGACCCGCGTCGGCGACACGATTACCACCGTGCGCAATCCCGCCGCCAAGCCACTGCCGGGCTTCAAGGAAGTGCAGCCAGTGGTGTTCTGCGGGCTGTTCCCTGTGGATGCGGCGGACTTTGACAAGCTGCGCGACTCTATTTCCAAGCTGCGCCTAAATGACGCTTCCTTCAGCTTCGAGATGGAGAGCAGCGCGGCGCTTGGCTTCGGCTTCCGCTGCGGGTTCCTTGGGCTGCTGCATCTTGAGATCATCCAGGAGCGGCTGACGCGCGAGTACGACCTCGACCTCATCACCACCGCGCCGTCCGTGGTCTACAAGATCCAGCTGACCTATGGCGCGGGCGAGATCGAACTGCACAATCCGGCCGACATGCCCGATCCCACCAAGATCGGCAGCATCGAGGAGCCGTGGATCGAGGCGATCATATACTGCCCCGACGAATATCTCGGATCGATTCTGAAGCTCTGCCAGGACCGGCGCGGCATCCAGAAGAACCTCACTTATGTCGGCGGCCGTGCGCAAGTGACCTACGAACTGCCATTGAACGAAGTGGTGTTCGACTTCTACGATCGCCTGAAAAGCATCAGCCGTGGCTATGCGAGCTTCGACTATCACCAGATCGGCTATCGCGAAGGCGATCTCGTCAAGATGAGCATCATGGTCAATGGGGAGCCTGTCGATGCTCTGAGCATGATCGTCCATCGCGGCACGGCGGAAACCCGCGGGCGCGGCATGTGCGAGCGGCTGAAGGACCTGATTCCTCGCCACCTCTTCAAGATCCCGATCCAGGCAGCGATTGGCGGCAAGGTCATCGCCCGCGAGACCATCGCGGCGATGCGCAAGGACGTTACCGCGAAATGCTATGGCGGCGACATCAGCCGCAAGAAGAAGCTGCTCGACAAGCAGAAGGAAGGCAAGAAGCGGATGCGCGAATATGGCAGCGTGCAAATCCCGCAGGAAGCCTTCATCGCCGCCCTGCGCATGGGCGAGGAATAGCCTCCGCCGCTACAGATGCGCCAGACTGGCCGCCAAATCATTCTGCTTGAACGGCTTGGTCAGGCGCGGCAGGTCCGGCGAAATCCCCTTGGTCTCGGCATAGCCGGAGATCACCAATATCCGCATGTCGGGTTTCAGATGCTTCGCCTGCTTGGCGAGATCCGTGCCCGACAGGCCTGGCATCAGATGGTCCGTCACCAGCAGATCGACGCCGGATGGCGCGTGCAGGACCTTCAGCGCATCTTCGGCGCACGATGCTTCCAGTACCTGATAGCCAAGCTCGCTCAGCATGTGGGCGGTACTGGCGCGCACCAGATCCTCATCATCCACGACGAGCGCCGTACCGCGATGCGAGCCGGAAAACTCTATTTCCGGTACAGGCTCGGCCTTTTCCAGCGGTGCCTGACTGATCGGAAGCCAAAGGTTGATGGTGGTCCCTCGGCCGACCGCGCTTTCGATCGACAGGCCCCCGCCAAGCTGCGCCGCCAGACCGTGGACCATAGATAGACCCAGCCCAGTGCCCTGCCCTACGCCCTTGGTCGTGAAGAACGGCTCGACGGCCTTGGCCATCGTCTCTTCATCCATGCCGACGCCAGTGTCGGCCACGAAGAGGCGGATATAGTGCCCGTTGGGCAACCCCATCATATTCTGGGAAGCGACGCTCTCGACTGTAGCGCCTATCGACAGGGTGCCTCCCTCGGGCATCGCGTCCCGCGCATTGACGGCCAGGTTGAGCAACGCCATTTCGATCTGATTAGCGTCCGCCCGTGCTGGAGGAAGGTCATCCGCCAGCGTGAGTTCGACCTTTACGCGCGGACCCGATGTGCTGGAAACCAGATCCACCATGTCCTTCATCAGCCCGCCAAGGTCGATAGCCTTGACCTGCAAGGGCTGCCGCCGCGCAAAGGCCAGCAGGCGCTGCACCAACATCTTGGCGCGATCGGCAGACTGGACCGCGCCGTCGATCAGGCGGCGCTCCCGCTCGGTGCCGAGGCCGCGTCGCTGCAACAGATCGAGGCTGCCGACGATCGGCGTCAGCAGGTTGTTGAAGTCATGCGCGACGCCGCCGGTAAGCTGCCCCATTGCCTCCAGCTTCTGCGACTGGCGTAAAGCCTCCTGCGCAGCCTCCAGTTCGCGGGACCGCTCCGCCACCCGCTCTTCCAGCGTCTCGTTGAGCCCGCGCAGGCGTTCTTCGCTTTCCCGCAGCGCCGCTTCCATCTTCCGGCGCCCGGTGATGTCGTTGAACAGGACCGCGACTTGCCGTGCCGAGGGATCGCCCACGCGCAGGGCATAGACATCGTACCAATATCCGCCCAGCGCGTCGGCCTGATCTTCGAACCGGATGCTCTCTCCTGTCAGAGCGACCTTGCCGTACAGGTCGAACCAGTGTTGCTCATGGCCCGGAACCATCTGCCGCATGCTCTTGCCAACGGCATCCTTGAGGCGAGTCTGCCGCTCGAAAGCAGGATTGGCTTCCACAAACTTATAATCGACCGGCTTTCCGGCATCATCGAAGATCATTTCTATGATGCAGAAGCCCGCTTCGATGGATTCGAAAAGGGACCGATACTTCTCGGCGCCGCGATGCAGTTCCTCCAGCCGCGCGCGCGCATCATATTGCCGGCGGCGGCCTCGCAGCGCGGACTGCGCAAGGCTGATCAGCGTCGTCGGATGGAAGGGCCTTTCGAGGAAGGTGACGTTGCCCAGCGTGTGCAGGAAGCGCTGAGCCGACGGGTTTCGTTCCAGTCCGCCGCCGCGTTGCGTCAGCAAGACGAAGGGGAAATCCGACCATTCCGGCTGACCTTGAAGCCATGCGGCCAAGGGGTGAAGATCCGCCGTCCGCAAGCCTTCTTCAGCCAGCAATGCGAAGCCCGCGCCCTGCTCCAGCTCCCGAACCAGCGCCAGCACCCCGTCGCAGGTTTGGGAGCGCAGCCCGGCTTCCGTCAGCATCGATGCGGCGATCTCGGCATCTCGGCCATGCGGGGCAAGGATCAGAGCGCGTTCGGAAAGATGGGGGATCATGCCTTTTCGTCTTTGAGCAGCCCCGGACCTTCCCCGGTAAAGCTCGGTACGCCGCGCAACACGCCCTGAAAACCCGTCAGCGGCTGCCCGAGGCGAATGCCGAAGGACCCGATTCGGAATTCGCGGATCGTATCTTCATGGGCCCCCGTACGCTTCTTGATGATCGATATCGCCCGGCGTACGCGTCCGGCCGCTTCGAAGTAACGCAGGAGCACTACCGTGTCGGCCAGATAAGTGACGTCGACGGGCGACTTCATGTCCCCAACCAGGCCATGTTGCGCCACGGTCAGGAAGGTCGTGGCCCCCTGGCGGTTCAGATACTGAAGCAATTCGTGCATGTGCAGGATCAGCGCATTTTCTTCCGGCATGGACGCCTGATAGCCGTTCAGGCTGTCGATGATGATCGTCCGCACCTTGTGCTTTTCCACGCAGTTCCGCACGCGCTCGGAGAATTCACCCGGCGACAATTCGGCCGCATCCACCTGTTCGATCATCAGATTGCCGTCGTCGACCATGGCCTGCATGTCGATGCCAAGGCCCTTCGCCCGATTGAACAGCAGCCCGATCTCTTCGTCGAACACAAACATCGCCGCGCGTTCGCCACGCGCCACGGCCGCCGCGACGAACACAAGGCCGAGCAGCGATTTGCCCGTACCCGCCGGTCCCAGCACCAGCACGCTTGAGCCACGCTCCACGCCGCCGCCGAGCAGCGCATCGAGTTCCGGCGTGTCGCTGGTGATCACATCGCGCGAGAAACTGGTTCTGTGTTCGGCCGATACCAGCCGCGGGAATATCTGAACGCCTCCCGTGGCGATGATGAAATCATGATAACCGCCCCGAAACTTGCGGCCGCGATATTTGACGACGCGCATTCGTCGCCGCTCCGGGCCATAGCCCGGCGACAGTTCCTCCAGGCGAATGACACCATGCGCAACACTGTGCACTGTCTTGTCCGCCACTTCGGCCGTCATGTCGTCCAGCATCAGCACGGTGGCGTTCTGAGTCGAGAAGAAATGCTTCAGCGCCAGGATCTGTCGGCGGTATCGCAGCGAGCTTTGCGCCAGCAACCGAATTTCGGACAGGCTGTCGAGCACTATGCGATCCGGTTTGACGCGCTCGAAGGTGTCGAAGATTCTGCGGGTCGTCTCGCCAAGCTCAAGATCGGAAGAATAGAGCAGACTTTGCTGCTGTTGCTCATCCAGAAGGCTTTCGGGCGGGACCAGTTCAAAAAGCTCGATATTGTCGAGGTTCCACCCATGCGAACGCGCGCTGTCGCGCAATTCTTCCTCGGTCTCCGACAAGGTGACGTAAAGGCATTTCTCGCCTCGGGCCGCGCCATGTATCAAAAACTGCGTGGCGATCGTCGTCTTGCCGGCGCCCGGACTTCCCTCGAGCAGATATACGCGGCCACGTGTGAGGCCACCGACAAGAACGTCGTCAAGGCCACGAACACCAGTAAGCGCCTGGCTGGTATCGTTATCAGGCACGTGTTTTCCCTAAGCTAGGATCTTTATCTTCGTGAATTAGCACAAGCTGCAGAACTGCCAAACCAAGAGAGCGTTGATCGAGATCAAACCCATAACTCATGCAGGTAATACGCAGCTATACCTACTACGTTCCGCCGCCCAGGCAGGACCGGCGTGGTTTTTGGGCTCGCAGCGCTATTCAGTTGTCGCGAAAGGCGCGCTGGATCTGATCGCGCAGCGGCTTGGTGAGATAAGACAGCATCGTCCGGCTGCCGCTCTCTACGAAGATTTCGGCCGGCATGCCTGCCTTCATCTTGATCCCGGTGGTCGCGGCGACTTCGCGTGGGTCCAGTTCCACGCGCACGGGGAAATAGCTGCGCTGGGTGGAAGGCTCGACCGTGCGCTCGGCCGCCACGAACACCACCTTGCCGTGCAACTCCGGCGTCGCCGTCGCATTGGCGGAGGTCAGGCGGATACGGGCAGGCTGCCCGGTGTGGATGCGGTCGATATCCTGCGGGCTGATCGCCCCTTCCACCAGAAGCTTGTCCTGATCGGGCACGATCTCCATGATCGTGTCGGCGGGACGGATCACGCCACCGATGGTCGTCGCAGCCAGCTTGTCCACCACGCCATTATAGGGCGCGCGGATCATCGTGCGGCTCTGCGCATCGGTGGCCGAGACGCTGCGTACCTGCTGCTGGTTGAGCGCGGTGTTGATCTGGGCGAGTTGCACGCCCGCGTCCGAGCGCCGCGTTTCATTGAGCTGGATGATCTGCTGCCGGGTCTCGGAAATGCGCGCCATCGTCTGTGCGATCTGCGCGTTCAGCGCGCCTACGCTGCCGCCGATGTCCGCCGATGTCCGCTCCAGCTGATTGACGCGATTGAGCGTCACCAGCTTCTTGCCATAGAGTTCGCGCACGCCCGCCAATTCGGGCTTGATGAGCGTCGCCTGCTTCTGGAGCGCATTGATCTGTGCGCGGTATCCGGCGATCTCCTGCCCATATTGACCGATGCGCGAATGCAGCTGGGCCGTCAGGCCGGCCCCTTCGGAGCGGCGAATGTCGAACAGCTTCTGTTCGTCGGCCATGGCGCCACGGGCGCTGGCGTCGGTTCGCTTCAGCAGAGCGTCCGGGAACCGAATCGCTGAAGCACCCATCCGCTCCGCTTCGAGCCTAGCGCGCTGCGCCACCATCTGGTCGAGCGACAGCGCGGAAAGCTGCGCGTCCGTGCCGAGGACCTTGTCGTCCAGCCGCATCAGCAACTGCCCTTTGCGGACATGCTGGCCGTTTTCCACGAGAATTTCGGCTACTACGCCGCCGGTCGGGTGTGTGATCTGCTTCACGCGGGACTCGACGCCCAACTGGCCGCTGCCGACGATGGCGCCGCCGAAGGGGATGAACGCCGCTGCGCCGCCGATGCCGAACACCAGCACCGCCATCATCAGTACGGCAGTCTTGAGCGAGCCGTTGATCCGTTCCTCCGATTCATAGACGGCAGGCAATTGGGCGGGGCGGGCGAGTGTCACCATCTGGTCAGTCATGTCAGGCAGCCTGCTGCTGGGCCGAAGGGCCGGACGAAGCGGTTGCGCCGCCCGGTTGGGCAGGGCTTGGCAGTTTCAGGAATTTCTCCAGTATCTCGTCGCGCGGGCCGAAGCCATCCACGCGTCCCTCGCGCATGACCATCACCAGATCGACTGCCGCCAGCGCCGAAGGGCGATGCGCAATGACGATGACGATGCCCTTGCGGACACGGACGCTCATGATCGCGGCGCTGAGCGCACGCTCGCCCGCGCCGTCCAGGTTCGAATTGGGTTCGTCCAGCAGCACGAAGAACGGATCACCATACAGCGCGCGGGCAAGACCGATCCGCTGGCGCTGTCCGGCCGACAACGCCGCGCCTTCATGACCGACCGGCGTCTGATAGCCGAGCGGCATGGCGACGATCATCTCATGCACACCGGCAGCCTGAGCGGCGGCAATCACTGCGTCGGAATTCTGCCCCGGCATGAAGCGGGAGATGTTGTCCGCAATCGTACCGTCGAACAGCTCCACCATCTGCGGCATGTAGCCGATGGAGCGGCCCAGCACGTCCGAAGGCCATTGGTCGAGCGTCGCGCCATCCAGCCGGACCGATCCCCGCACCGGACGCCATGCGCCGACAAGCCCGCGGGCGAGAGAGGATTTGCCCGCCGCACTCGCACCGATCACGGCAAGCGCCGATCCGGCCTCTAGCGTGAACTCCACGCCCTGCACCGTCAGGCGCTGCGTTCCGGGAGGCGCGACGAACAGGTTCTGCACCTCCAGCCGCATCGCAGGTGGCGGCAACAGGATATCGCGCTCCGGCTCAGGCGGAATGTCGTGCAGCAGGCTGGAAAGCCGCCGCCAACCGATCTTGGCCGCCGCGAAAGCGCGCCAGTTGGCGATCGCCTGATCGATCGGCGCAAGCGCGCGGCCCGAGAGGATCGAGGACGCGAAGATCACGCCGCCGCTCGCCTTGCCGTCGATGACCAGCAGCGCGCCTACGGTGAGGATCGCCGATTGCAGGAACATCCGACCCAGCTTGCTGAAACCGCCAAGCACGCCGGTCGAGCGCGCAAGGCTGCTCTGTGCGGAGAGGAACATCCGGTTCACATTCTGCCACCGCTCCTCCATACGCCCGCGCATGCCAAGCACCGTGAGCAGTTCGGCGTGGCGCAGGTTGGTCTCGGCCATGCTGTTGCGATAGGCAGCGACCTGGCTGAGCCTGGCGGCGGGTGCCTTGATCGCGCGGTCGGTCAGCAGCGTCAGCCCCAGCAGCAGGACTGCCCCCACCAGTGCCGTGACGCCCAGCCAGACATGCAGCAGGAAGAGGATACCCAGGAAGAACACGATCCAGGGCAAATCCATGATGGTGCCAGGCCCCGTGCCCGACATAAAGCTGCGGATATTCTCAAGATCGCGCATCGGCGTCAGCCCGTCGCCCGGAACGGCATGGCCACGCAGCGCCGCGTCGGAGATGGCGCGCTGAACCCGCGGCGACCATTCGCAGTCGAGCGCCGAGGCGATGTCGCCAAGAATACGCGTACGCATGGTGTCGAACATGCCCTGGAACACATACATGACGACCAGCATCAGCAGCAGCCCGATCAGCGTCGGGATGCTCCGGCTGGGCAGCACCGAATCATACACCATCATCATGTAGAGCGCACCGCTCAGCTGCAGCACGCTCAGCACCGCGCTCAGGAAACCAACGGTGATCCACGCCTTGCGATAGCGGCGTACGGCCTCCATCAGGTCGGATGCGGGTGCGGCCCGGGGGCTCTCGGAGGACGGCGCAAGCTCGCTCATCGCCGCGACTCGGCGCAGGAAATATCCACTTCAGAGGCATGGCGGGCCCCCGCTGTCAGTCCTTGCGACATTCATCTGCCCCTGGAGCGGTATACTCATGATTCGGCCGGCCGCTCGTCCCGCCTTCAACAACATACTTAATAGCCGCCAATCGCTAAATAATCATTGCTAATCGAGCGCTAAGCACGTGCTTTCCATCGGGAAAACTTCGTTCGTAGCGCTATAGGCTCGGACTGTCGCTGGGGCCGCCAGCCGAACGAGACACTGGGCGCGGTCATGGCCTCTCGACCGTTCGATGTTGACCCGCAATGTTGCGCCTAGCATGGAACAGCCATGCGTTTCTTCTCCGACAATGCTGCTCGCGTTTCGCCACAGGTCCTCGCCGCCCTGATTGAGGCTGATCAGGTCGATACGGCGTATGATGGCGATCGCTGGAGCGCCCGTCTCGACGAGGCTTTCTCCGACCTGTTCGGCACACCCGTAGACGCGCTTTGGGTCACGACCGGCACGGCCGCCAACTGCCTTGCGCTCGCTGCATTGTGCCCGCCGTTCGGAGGCGTGCTCTGCCATGAGGAGGCGCATGTCGAGACGGACGAGGGCGGCGCTCCGGAATTCTACACGCATGGCGCGAAACTGATGACGATCCCCGGCGACGGTGCGAAGATCACGCCCGACGCACTCCGCGCCCGGCTTGGCGGCATCCGCAATGACGTTCATCAGGTGCAGCCTCGCGCACTCACCATCACTAACGCCACCGAATATGGCCGGGTCTATGATCCCGATGAAGTCGCGGCCCTTGGCTCGCTCTGCCGCGAACACGGCCTTCGGTTCCACGTGGACGGGGCGCGGTTTGCCAATGCCGTTGCCACGCTTGGCTGCCATCCGGGCGATCTCACATGGCGCGCGGGCGTCGATGCGTTGTCTTTCGGCTTCGTCAAGAATGGCGGGATGATGGCCGAAGCGCTGATCTTCTTCGACGAATCCCTCGCCGCCGACACGTTGCGCCGCCGTAAGCGGGCGGGGCACCTGCTGTCGAAAGGACGCTACCTCGCCGCGCAATTGCTGGCGATACTCGAAGGCGATCTGTGGCTGGACAACGCCCGCGCCGCCAATGCCGCCGCTGCAATCATCGCCATGGCGGCAGGAGCGCGGTGCCTGCACCCGGTCGAGGCCAATGAGATATTCCTTAGTGTCACCGCAGAGGAAGCAGCGAGCCTGCGCGCCCAGGGTTTCGACTTTTACGATTGGGGCACAGGCGCTGCCCGCTTCGTCACCAGCTGGCACCACGACGCGCAGGATGTGCAGCCGCTCGCCGACGCTATAGCCGCCTTGTGACCGAGGCGACCCCTAGCGACAGCCAAGGTCCAGCGCTCCTCAGCCCGGGCGTGCTCATACCCTTCGCCATAATTACGCTGATCTGGGGTTCGACCTGGCTCGTCATCCGCGATCAGGTCAGCGATGTGCCGCCAAGTTGGTCCGTCGCCTATCGCTTCCTGCTGGCGAGCGCGGGCATGGCCATTCTCGCCCGCGTCCGTCATCTGCCGCTCTGGATCGGGGGGCGGGGCCTCGCCTTTGCGGCTGGGATCGGCGCGACGCAATTCATGCTCAACTTCAACTTCGTCTATCGGGCGGAAATCGTGCTGACGTCGGGTGTGGTAGCGATATTCTATGCGCTGTTGCTGATACCCAACAGCCTGATGGCGTGGATCGCCTTCCGCCAGCCCGTCAGCCGCAACTTCGTGCTTGGGTCCCTCGTCGCCGTGATCGGCGTCGCACTCCTTTTCCTACGCGAATACCGCTATGCCGATGTCGCGCCCGGCGCGGTGCTGACCGGCATCGGCTTGTCACTGTGCGGGCTGGCGGCGGCATCGGTGTCGAACGTGATGCAAGCCAGCCCCATCGCCCGCCGCCTGCCCATCATCAGCGTGCTGGCATGGGCAATGCTGCTGGGCGGGTTGATGGACATGGCGTTGGCCTGGGCGCTGAGCGGCCCGCCCGTCATCGACACACGGCCCGGCTATCTCGCTGGAGTCGCCTATCTCGCCATAGCGGGCTCAGTCTGTACCTTTCCGCTCTACTTCCGCCTGATCCAGCAGATCGGCGCAGGCCGTGCCGCCTATATCAATGTGCTGGTGCCGGTGATCGCGATGCTGCTCTCGACGCTGTTCGAGAACTACCGCTGGTCGACGCTGGCCGTAACCGGCGCGCTGCTGTCGATCGCCGGCATGGTCATCGCAATGCGCGCCAAGCCCTCACGATAAGTAGGGTAGGCAGGCGACCACCCCAGCACGCGCTTCGCCTTGCCATTGGAGACGCGCCGGTTCTCGCCGTAAAAGGCCTGCGCCATCGGCGTCAGCTTTGCTTCTTCCAGCGACAGCAAGGGCGGCAGCGGCAATCCGCTCAGCGCACAGGCCGCCTCGATCAGGCGGTTCTGGCTGCATGGATGATCGTCCGCCAGATTATAGATGCCCGCAGGTCCATCGAACCCGGCAATCACGCCGGATACGATGTCATCGACATGCACGCGGCTGAACACCTGTCCGGGCAAATCGATGCGCCGCGCGCGTCCGTCCCTCAGCCGGTCGAACACCGACCGCCCCGGCCCATAGATCCCCGGCAGGCGGAACACGCGAACCTCGTCGCGCAGGCGGCTCCACGCCATATCCGCCTCCGCTCGCGCGCTGCGCCGTCCGTGCCCGATGGGAGCGCTTTCATCCACCCATGCGCCGCCGGTGTCGCCATAGACGCCCGTCGCAGAAAGGTAGCCGATCCAGCGTGCGGGCGAAGCCACGATGTCGGCGCCATAGCGCACCAGCACGGGGTCGGCGCCGTCTTCGTCCGGCGGAACCGACGACAGGATATGCGTCGCCGTCGCGATCGCCGCCCGTACTGCGTCGCCATCATCGAACGACAGCGCGTTCCCCGCGCCGCTACGCCGCGTGCCAGTCACGCGCCACCCTTCCTTCGCAAGTCGCTCCGCCAGTCGCGAAGTCGTGTAGCCGAGCCCGAAAATCAACATATGCGCCATGGCCCCTTCCTACACATGCCTGCAAAAACGTCCATTTCCCTGCGGCCTGTCATTGCCCCCCGCTCCGCACCGGCATAGGAGAGGCACATGGCCGACATTCAATCCACCTCCGCCGCTGCGCCTGCAGTCGTTCGCCGTTCGGACTACCGGCCACCCGCCTGGCTGGTGCCCGACATCGCGCTCGACTTCCAGTTGGACGCCTCGTCGACGATAGTGCGAGGCACCCTTTCCGTCACGCGCAATGGCGCGATGGGCGAGCCGCTACGCCTCGATGGCGAGGGGCTGATGCTCCGGTCGGTGCGAGTCGACGGCCGCGAACTCGGCCCGGACGAGTGGACGACCGACGCCGGAGCGCTGGTGATCCCCCTCAGCGGCGCGGCGCATGAAATCGAAACGCTGGTCGAACTCTCCCCGGCTGCCAACACGCAGTTGATGGGCCTCTACGCATCCGGCGGCCTGCTTTGCACCCAGTGCGAAGCGGAGGGCTTCCGGCGCATCACCTTCTTCCCCGATCGCCCGGATGTGCTTTCGCGCTACAGCGTCCGGATGGAGGCGGACAAGGCGCTGTACCCGGTGCTGCTCGCCAATGGCGACCCCATTGCCTCGGGCGATCTGGAAAATGGCCGTCATTGGGCGCAGTGGAACGATCCGTTCCCCAAGCCCTGCTATCTCTTCGCGCTGGTCGCAGGCGATCTTGCCTGCAACGCCGATAGCTTCACTACCATGTCGGGCCGCGAAGTCTCGCTCGGCATCTGGGTCAAGGAAGCCGATCTGCCGCGTACCGCGCACGCCATGAAGGCTTTGAAGGATTCGATGGCCTGGGACGAGCGCGTCTATGGCCGAGAATATGACCTCGCCGTGTTCAACATCGTCGCCGTGGCGGATTTCAACTTCGGCGCGATGGAGAACAAGGGCCTCAACATCTTCAACTCGCGCTACATCCTCGCCGATCCCGAGACCGCGACGGATATCGACTTCGACGGCGTGGAGGGCGTCGTGGCGCATGAATATTTCCACAATTGGTCAGGCAATCGCGTCACCTGCCGCGACTGGTTCCAGCTTTCGCTGAAGGAAGGCTTCACGGTCTTCCGCGACCAGACTTTCTCCGCCGACATGGGATCGCCCGCGGTCAAGCGGATCGACGATGTCCGCGTGCTTCGTGCTGCGCAGTTTCAGGAAGATTCCGGCCCACTCGCGCATCCGATCCGGCCGGAATCCTATATGGAGATATCCAACTTCTACACCGCGACCATCTACAATAAGGGCGCGGAGATCATCCGAATGATGCACACGATGCTCGGGCCGGAGCGCTTCCGGGCAGGCACCGACCTCTATTTCGACCGGCATGACGGGCAGGCCGCCACCTGCGAGGATTTCGTCAAGGCGATGGAGGATGGCGGCCAGATCGACCTCAGCCAATTCCGCCTCTGGTACGAACAGGCCGGGACGCCGCGTGTTCGCGCGCTGCTCTCCCACGATCCTGCGACGAGCGAAGCGATCCTGACGCTCTCGCAAACCGTGCCGCCGACACCGGGCCAGCCCATCAAGGAGCCGATGGCCATGCCGCTTCGCGTCGCCCTCTTCGACAGGGCGACGAATGCGCATCATGGCGACGAAACGCTACTGCTGACCCAAGCCGAACAGACTTTCCGCTTCCCTGATTTTTCCGAGCAGCCGTTGCTGTCGATCAATCGCGGTTTCTCCGCTCCGGTCGTAATCGAGAGCGACCGCAGCCAGCAGGACCTCGCCTTCCTCTCCGCCCATGATGACGATCCGTTCGCCCGCTACGAAGCCATGCAGCAGTTGATGGTCAACGTGCTGGTCGGCACCGTAGCAGGCCAACCCATGGACGATGCACCTGTCGTCACCGCGATTCGCGACACCGTCGCGGACACGACGCTTGATGACGCCTTCATCGCCGAAGCCATTCGCCTGCCCAGCGAAAGCTACATTGGCGACCAGATGCTGCTGGTCGATCCCGACGCGATCCACATTGTCCGCGAACGGTTGCAGGCCAGGATCGGCGCAGCCCTGGAGACGACATGGCGCGATCTCCACGCCCGCACCGAAGCCAATGCCTTCTCGCTATCCTCTGCGGCCAAGGGCGCCCGCAAGCTGCGCAGCGTCGCGCTCAATTATCTCGCGGCTTCGGGCGCACCGGATGCGAACGGCATCGCCTTCTCGCAATTCGACCGCGCCGACAACATGACGGAACGGCAGGGCGCGCTCTCGGTCCTCGCCAACGGCACCAGCGGCGAGCGCGAAGCCGCGCTGGACATCTTCTACAATCGCTATGTCGGTGATCCGCTGGTCCTCGACAAATGGTTCCAGACGCAGGCACTGGCCTTCCATCCGGACACGCTGGCTATCGTGAAGGAACTCGGGCGGCACAAGGATTTCACGCTGGGCAACCCCAATCGTGTCCGCTCCCTCTATGGCGCGTTCGCCGCGAACCAGTGGGGCTTCCATCAGGGCAGGGGTGAAGGCTATCGCATGGTCGCCGACATCATCATTGCGCTCGATGCGCTTAACCCGCAGACAGCGGCCCGCCTCGTTCCCCCGCTCGGCCGATGGCGTCGGTTCGACGCGGAGCGCGGTCAGGCCATGCGGGCCGAACTGGAGCGCATTCTCGCCACGCCCGGTCTGTCGAAAGACGTGACCGAGCAGGTGACGAAGAGCCTGGATTAAAGCGTCTTAGCTCCCGCTGACCCAGGCAGCTACCTCGGCCGCAACCTTGTTCGCGGCCTGATTGATCGGCGCGCCTACGCTCACCGCATCGATCGTGCCCACCGGCACGCTTGCGGAGAAACGCTTGCGCTTCACTGGCGCGCCGCCGCCGGGCGCCAGCGTCGCGTCGTAGGTCACGACCGCCATGTTGGTCTGGGCGTCGATGCCGAAATCGATCAACTCGCCTAGCAGGCGCGTACCGGGATCGGTGCTGTACTGACCGGGATCGAGCACGATGGTGTTGCCGCCTGCGGCAATCGTCTCGGTCAACAGATGCTGGAACATCTGGCGCGGACTATCCACCCACTGCGCGTTCTGGACATAGGCTACCGACGTCGCGTTCACCTGAACCGGCACGCGCACCGTATCCAGCTTCTTGGGCGTCTCGGGAGCCAGCACCGTGATGCTCGTGCCCGAAGCGCCGCTCCGCTCCGTCCCTGCTGCGACGCGCGCATCCGGGCTGAGCGAGAGCAGTTGCGCAGGCGGCTTGCTCCCGAACGACACGCAAGCGGAGAGCGACAGCGCCGCCAGCACGGGAAAAATGATCGTCTTGGCGGTCATCGGATGAACCCTTCTCATGGCTTGTAGTCCGGCAGCTTGGGCGATCCGATCAGCGATCCGGCCCCCTGCTGGTCCAGTTTCTCGGAAATAGCACGGAATGAGCGCGTCATTTCGCGCAGGTCGCGCACCAGCAGCCCCACTTCCGGCATCGTCTGTTGCGAGAATGCGCGTACGCCCGGCTGCGCTTCGGCCACCGTCTTGTCCAGCGTGTCGATGCTGCGGCTGGCCGACTGGATCGTCTTGCGCAGATCGCCGATCAGCGGACGGCCCTGTTCGTTGAGGAGGCTGTTGGTGGTCGCCGTCAGCTTCGCGATCTCGTCAGCGGCCAGGCCGGCCTTCTGCACCATCACGCGCGTCTCGGCCAGCGTCGCCGCAATCTCCGGTCCCCGGTCAGCGAGGTTGCCGGAAAGACGATCCACGTTCGCCAATATGCCCGAAATGCTCTGCTGGTTCTTGTCGCTCAGCATCTCCGTCAGCCGCTCGGTCAATGTCGAAAGGCGCTGGAGCAATTGCGGCGCGCTGTTCAGCAGTTCACCGAACGCGCCGGGCTTGGTCGGGATTACCGGCACGCCATCCGGGCAAGCCGCCGCCGTGTTGGTCTCTGGACACACGATGGGGGGGGCGCCCTTGACCGCGCCGTCCAGCACGATTTCCGACAGGCCGGTGAAGCTGCCCTGGATGGTCGCGGTCGTCCCCTGAAGGATCGGCGTTCCTTCCTTGACGGTGATCCGCACCTTCACGAAACCGGGATCGCGCTTCCACAGCTCGATGTCCTTGATCTGGCCCGATGGCACGCCCGCAAACGTGACCGCGGACCCCTTGGCAAGGCCGTTCACCGACTGCTTGAAGTAAATGTCATATTCAACATCGTCGCCCCCGGCCACGCGGGAGAACCAGAAGGCGGCGATCATGATCGCGGCGAGCAACAGCAGCACCACCGATCCCACGAGCACATTGTTAGAGCGTGTTTCCATAGCCTACTGCCTTTCCGCCTGCGCGCCGCTGGCCAATTCCCGCTTGGGCTTCTGCTGCGCGGAGACCGCGGCGCGCCCGCGCGGTCCATTGAAATATTCCTGAATCCACGGATGGTCCGTCGCCAGAAGTTCCTCGATCGTGCCGACCGCGATCACCTTCTTGTCGGCCAGCACCGCCACTCGGTCGCAGATCGAAAACAGCGTGTCGAGATCGTGCGTGATCAGGAAGACGGTAAGACCCAGCGTCTGCTGCAACTGGCGCGTCTGCTCGTCGAAGGCTGCCGCACCGATGGGGTCGAGGCCCGCCGTCGGCTCGTCGAGGAACAACAGGTCCGGATCCAGCGCGAGCGCCCGCGCCAACCCGGCACGCTTCTTCATGCCCCCGGACAATTCGGACGGATATTTCGGTCCCGCATCGTTGGGCAGTCCCGTCATCCGGATCTTATACGCGGCAATCTCGTCGCGCAGTTTCGCGCCGATGTTGGGGTAATATTCGCGCAACGGCACTTCGACATTCTCGGCAACCGTCAGCGTCGAGAACAGCGCACCACCCTGGAACAGCACGCCCCAGCGCTTGCGGATGGCCAGCGCCTCGTCATCGTCTAGCCGCCCGATCATGGATTCGCCGAACACGTTCACTTCGCCGGCATCGGGCGTCTGCAACCCGATGATCGAGCGCATCAGCACCGACTTGCCGGTGCCCGATCCGCCCACGACGCCCA
Source organism: Sphingobium sp. (assembly GCF_033795625.1). Lineage (GTDB taxonomy): Bacteria > Pseudomonadota > Alphaproteobacteria > Sphingomonadales > Sphingomonadaceae > Sphingobium. The sequence goes on from NZ_JARYGI010000001.1 coordinate 97,744, forward strand.
ATATCTCCCCTTTGCGCACATCGAGATCGAGATCCTCATGCACGGTCTGCTCGCCGAAGCTGTTGCGCAGGCCGCGTACCGATATCGCGATATCGGATGACTGGACTGCTTCCTCCAGCCGCTGCTCGGCTTCCAGGGCGGCTTCTTCCTCGGGCGTCATATCCACCCCACCCAGGTAAAGAAGACCGCGAAGAACGCATCCAGCACGATGACGAGGAAGATCGCCTGCACCACCGCAGCGGTGGTGCGGTTGCCGACTTCCTCGGCATTGGCCTTGACCTGCATCCCCTGGAAACAGCCGCAGATCGCGATGATCAGTCCGAAAACCGGCGCCTTGATCATGCCGACATACAGGTCGGTGATTGGCACCACTTCGCGCAACCGCTGCACAAACGTCACCGGCGGAATGTCCAGCGCCACGGCGCACAGGAACCCGCCGCCGATGATCGCAACGATCGACGCGTAGAAGCCGAGCAACGGCATCATGATGATCGCCGCGATCACGCGCGGCATCACCAGCGCCTCCATCGGCGACACGCCGATGGTACGCATCGCGTCGATTTCCTCGGTCAGCTTCATCGTGCCGAGCTGCGCCGCAAAGGCCGATCCCGAACGCCCCGCCACCATGATGGCCGTCATCAGCACGCCAAGCTCACGGAAGGTCAGTCGCCCGACCAGGTTGATCGTCATCACCTCCAGCCCGAACTGGCGCAGCTGCACCGATCCTTGCTGGGCGATCACGATGCCGATCAGGAAGCTCATCAATCCGATGATCGCCAGCGCAGAAACGCCCACAACTTCAAGCCGCTGAACCACAGCATTCATGCGCAGACGGCGCGGATGCTTGATCAATGTCCAACTGGCCACCAAAGTCGCGCCGAAGAAGCCGAGCAAGCCCACCATGGTATTGCCCGCCATCCGGGTCGCCGCGCCGATTTCCCCCAGCACGCGCTGGAGCGGCGGCGTCGGATCGGGCCGAATCGCCATGGGTTCATCGTCACGGCCGACTTCGGAAATCAGCCGCGTGGCGTCCTCGCTGGCGCCAACGATCTCCGCCTTGTGGCGCGCGGCGAAGCGATGCACCGTCCATGCACCGATGGTGTCGATATGGTCGACTTGCGCCATATCGATGCGAGCCACTGGGCGGCTGATCGCGTCCAGCTGTTCGGGCAGGTCGCCAAGGTGCGCGACCGCCAGATTACCTGACAGGTGGACGACCGTGCCATCGTCGCGCGGATCCTCCTGAAGATTGGCTGGCTGCATCATGTGGCTGGATTACTGGTCCATTATCGGTTGCACGGCAAGCCGAAACGGCCCATCTGAGAGACAGAACGTGATCTAACGAGGAAAGTTTCGGAAGCGGCATGGAGATAGCCTCCTCCCCGGGTGACATGAAGCCTGTGCAGGTCCAGCGCAAACTCGCCATCTACGACATGGATCGCACCATTACGGTAACGGGCACCTACAGCGGCTTTCTGATGCACATCGCGCTGGCGCTTTCCCCTTGGCGGCTGATTTTCCTGCCCCTCGTGCCGCTCGTCATGCTCGCCTACGTCCTACGCCTGATCGACCGGTCGCGGGTGAAGGAATGGAACCAGGCGTTGATGATCGGGTATGAGGTCCGGCGCGAGGCGCTGACGCCGCATCTCAAAAGCTACGCGGAAAAGGTGATCGCCAACAACGTCCGCAAGGACGCCCTGATCCAGGTGGGGCAGGACAGGGCAGAGGGATATCATCTCGTTCTCGCCACTGCCTCCTATCGCCTCTATGTCGAAAGCATCGCCGAAAGCCTGGGCTTCGACACCGTCATCGCGACCGACAATCTGAGCCAGGACCTCAGCTATGTCCGCGCTCGCATTGCAGGCGAGAATTGCTATGACGAAGGCAAGCTGCGGATGATCCAGGCATGGATGGCCCGCCACGGCATCCCCCGGACCTCGACTCACATCCGCGCCTATTCCGATCATGTTTCGGACGCGCCGATGCTGGCCTTCGCCGATGAGCCCTATGCCGCCAACCCGCACAAGCCGCTGGCGAAATTGGCGCTGGAGAAGGGATGGCCGCGGGTGGATTGGGCATGAGGCATTCCCGCGTCTTCCGCTCCGTCGCGCATCCGGCAAGCCTGGTGCTGCTGATCACATTTGTCGCCCTGATGGTCGCGGCGGGGCTGCGGTCGGCCCCCGGCGTGCTGATGGTGCCGCTGGAGCTTCACTTCGGCTGGAACCGGGCGACCACCTCGCTGACGGCCGCGATCGGCATCTTCCTGTATGGCCTCGCGGGACCTTTCGCCGCTGCGCTTATGCTGTCGTTCGGCATCCGGCGCACGATGATCGCGGGCCTGTCCCTGATGGCCGCCGCTACCTTCGTCAGCCAATGGATGACGGCCTCCTGGCAGTATGTCGCAACGTGGGGCGTGCTCTCCGGGATCGGCAGCGGGGCCATCGCCACGGTGCTGGGCGCCGCAGTCGTCAACCGCTGGTTCGCAAAGCATCAGGGCCTCGCCATGGGCCTGCTCAGCGCCAGCACTGCCACGGGCGCGCTCGTGTTCCTGCCGGTTCTCGCCTGGCTCACGCGGGAGGGCGCATGGAAGCCGGTCGTGCTGGCGGTCAGCCTCGCCTGCATCCTTCTCATCCCGCTCGTCGCCTTCTTCATGCCCGAGCGCCCCGGCGATGTCGGAGCAACTCGCATCGGCGAAACGGCGGAAAGCGCGCCGCCGTCCCCGATCAAGCAGGCCCGCACCGCCGGAGGCGCGATCTCCGCGCTTACCGCTGCCGCGCGCGTGCCGATGTTCTGGCTGCTGTTCGGCACTTTCTTCGTCTGCGGCCTGACGACGAACGGCCTGATCGGCGTCCACATGATCGCCTTTTGCGGTGACCATGGGATCGCAGCGGTTGCGGCCGCCGGCCTGCTTTCAATGATGGGCTTCTTCGACCTGATCGGCACCACGGCCTCGGGCTGGCTCACCGACCGCTACGATCCGCGCAAGCTCCTGTTCGTCTATTACGGTCTGCGCGGCCTGTCGCTGATCGCGCTGCCCTTCCTCGATTTCGGTCCGGCCAGCCTAACGGCCTTCGCCATCTTCTACGGTCTCGACTGGATCGCAACGGTGCCGCCCACGATGAAGCTTGCCAACCAGACCTTCGGCGAACAGGCGGCGCCGATCGTGTTCGGCTGGATCATGGTCGGCCATCAGCTTGGCGCGGCCACCGCCGCTTTCGGCGCGGGCGTGGTCCGCGAACAGACCGGCAGCTACCTTCCCGCCTTCATCGCAGCGGGCGCTTTTGCGATAGTGGCAGCGATCGCCGTCATTGCAGGGCGGCCGTTCTCAGGCGAAGGACGCAAGCCTGCTTTCAATATCTGAGCCGTTACGGCTTTTGCCTCCCGGATCGTTCCCCCGGACATAGGCAGCTCTTGCTGACCCTGTTGCATGTCCGGGAGGCCAAGATGCTGGATCGCCGTTCCTTCATGGCCACCGCCGCGACCGCCGGCGTGCTGGCGCCCTCCGGCGCAGCGGCCTTTGCTGCCTCCATGCAACCGGCAGCCATGCCTGCAACGGGCCTCTACGACAGCAACGAAGACGCCTATTGGGCCGCTCTGCGCAAGCAGTTCCTGATCCCCGAAAACGTGGTGAACCTCAACAACGGCACCGTCGGATCGTCGCCCCGCCCGGTGTTGAAGGCGGTGTTCGACAGCTACGAATTGACCGAGCAGATGACGCAGCCTGCCTCGGAGGACTACCCGATCTGGGGATACGGCCCATGGGTCGAGTTCCGCAAGCCTTTCGCCGATTTCATGGGTGCGTCCGTCGATCAGATGGCGATCCTGCGCAACTGCACCGAAGCCAACAGCTATGTCGCCAATGGCTTCGACATGAAAGCGGGCGACGAAGTGCTGATCAGCGACGAGGAGCATGGCAGCGGCGAGCAGCCCTGGAACCTGCGCGCCAAACGCTACGGAATCATCGTCAAGAAATTCGCGACGCCCAAGGCTCCCAAGGGTCCGGACGAAATACTCAACCGCATCAACGATGCGATCACGCCGCGCACCCGGATCATCTTCGTCAGCCATATCAGCACCGCGACCGGCGTAATCCTGCCTGCCAAGCAGATCGCTACGCTGGCCCGCTCGAAGGGGATTATCTCCGCTTTCGACGGCGCACATGTGCCCGGCATGATGGCCGTGAACCTCAACGACATCGGCTGCGACCTTTATACCGGGTCTATGCACAAATGGCTGTTCGCGCCGAAGGGCACCGGGTTCCTGTACCTGCGCAACGAGGATGTGATGAACCGCGTCTGGAATACAGTAGCGACCGGGGGGTGGGACGACCCGACGCGCAAGGCGGACCGCTACATGCAGATCGGGTCGTCCAACATCCCGACGATGATGGGCCTCAATGCGTCCGTTGCCTTCGCCCAGTCCATAGGCATCGACCGGATAGAGCGCCGCCACCGCTATCTTGCCGACTATCTCCATGCGGCCATGGTGGAGCGAGGCGCGCAGTCGTGGACCTCTCCCGATCCCGCCATGCGCTGCGCCATCGCTACCGTGAACGTCCCGCCGGTTTCCCGCATGGAATTGCAGGACTGGCTATGGAAGACGCAACACATCCGGGTGCGCGGCGGAGAGCCAAGCAAGCTGCGCCTCTCAACACCTTATTATCTCTCGAAGGCCGACATCGACCGTTTCCTCGAACAGTTCGACGCCTTCCGGAAGATGAAGGGAATCGCCTAACCTACCGCCTGCAAAGCCTGCGCGAAATCGGCGATCAGGTCGTCCGCGTCCTCGCAACCGATGGATATCCGCACCATGTTGTCGCCGATATCCAGCGCCTTCTTGCGCTCCGCCGGGACCGATAGATGCGTCATCGCGGCCGGGTGGCTCGCCAGCGTCTCGGTGCCGCCCAGGCTGACGGCCAGCTTCGCGATCTTCAACGCATCGAGAAACGCAAAGCTCTCCGCCTCGCCGCCCTTCAGGTACAGCGAGAACGTCGATCCCGCGCCGGTGCAATGCCGGTCGTAAATGTCCTGCTGCCGGGCGTCCGATGGAAAGCCCAGATAGACGATCTTCTCCACCTGCGGCTGATCGCGCAACCATGCGCAGACCTTCGCCGCATTCTCGCCCGCGCGGCTCATCCGCAGTTCCAGCGTTTCAAGGCTCCGCAGCAGCATCCATGCGCTATGCGGGTCCAGGATCGTGCCGATGGTATTGCGCATCATCCTGATCGCGTCGACCAGCTTCTGTTTGCCGAGCGCGCCGCCTGCCACCAGATCGCTATGGCCGCCCGCATATTTTGTGAGGCTGTAGACGACAAGATCCGCGCCATGCGCCAGCGGCTTGTGCCACAGCGGCCCCAGGAACGTATTGTCGATGACGATCGGCGGTTGATGCGCTTCGCCCGCAAACAGGAAGTCGCGCCGCGCAACTACCGCTTCCACGTCCACAAGCACGTTGGTCGGATTGGCGGGGCTTTCCAGATAGATCATCGCGACCCGGCCCTTGGCCTGCGCCGCTTTGACCACCGCGCCGATATCCTCCTCCGTCGCGCCCGCAGGGAAATCCATCCATTGCACCCCGAACTTGCCGAGGATGCGCCCGATCAGCCCTTCGGTCGCGGCATAGAGCGGCGCGCTGTGAACGATCACATCGCCCGGCTGCACCAGCGCCAGCAGCGTCGTCGCAATGGCGGACATGCCGCTGGAAAACAGCAGCGCATCGTCGGCATCTTCCCAGACGGCAAGCCGATCCTCCGCAATCTCCTGATTAGGGCCATTGAACCGCGAATAGATGAGTCCCTCCGAGCCACCCGGCCGGATACCAGTGACACCTTCGAAGTGCCGCTTGCCCGCCGCCGCGCTCTCAAATGCGAAGGTCGATGTGAGAAAGATCGGCGGCTTCAATGATCCCTCGGACAGCGCCGGGTCGTAACCATGACCCATCATCAGCGTCGCAGGTTTGAGCTTGCGCCCGCTGATCTCCATGATGTCGGGCTTGGGACGGCGACGCGTAGTCGCACCGGTCAGTTCGGCTTCATTGGTTTCAGGAGTTTTCGCGATTTCGTCCGCCATGTCCAACCTCTCGGCGCACAGGAAGCGCGCTGTAATAATGTGACGCTATTTTGAAACCTTATTCCCCACGGCCGTCAACCCCCGGCTGTCAAACGCCTTCGCAATCCTCCAGTTCCTAATCGGCTTTCAGGCCGATCAGCGATATCTGCCGCCCATATCCCGCCTCTCCATTCAGGCAGGACCGGCGATAGCTGTAGAAGCGATCAGCCTGGCGACAGGTATCCTCGCCCAGCACCTCGACTTGGCCCACTCCTGCGGATGCGAGGCGCGCCGCCACATAGGCTTCGATGTCGAACATCCGGTGTCCCGGCTTTCCCACGCCGAAGAACCGCTCGTTCGCGGGATCGGCATCCTCGAACCGCAGCGCAAAGTCTTCCCCGACTTCGTAGGACCGCCGCCCAATGCATGGGCCAATAGCGCAGGCGATCCGTCCCCGATCCGCCCCCAATGCTTCCATCGCCGTGATTGTCCGGTCGGTCACGCCATGCAGCGCACCCTTCCAGCCGGCATGCGCCGCACCTACTACGCCTGCCTGCTCGTCCGCGAACAGCACTGGCACGCAATCCGCCGTCAATATGCCCAGCAGCAATCCCGGCCTATCCGTCACCAGCGCATCCGCGGCAGGTCGGGCGTCCTCGGCAATGGCCTCCGCGACCGTCACGACATCGGGGGAATGCACCTGCCGCACCGTCACCAGAGCCGCACCAGCCAACACGGCGTCACGCGCCAGGTCGCGATTGCGCAGGATAGCGGCGCGATCGTCATCCGATCCCAGCCCGACGTTCAGCCCGGCATACAGCCCGGTCGACACGCCACCGCGCCGCCCCAGAAACCCGTGCGGCACGTTGCCAAGAGCAGCAGCCTCAATCCGTTCGACGCTCATGTAAATCCTTCCGGCAGCGCCCAGTCCGGGTGAACGAACGCCATCACCTTGAACAATGTCCCCATCTGGTCCGCCGAGACGAGCCGCATCCGAGCGGCCGTGACATCCTGCGCGCGGTCCGGAGACTGCCGCGCCAGTTGCGCCGCCCGCGCATCGATCCCGAGCATCCCCAGAAACTCGCCCTGCGCCACTGGTCCTAGCACCTTCAATCCCGCCTGCCGCGCCATGTTCCCGATCAGCGTGAAGTCGACATGTGCGGTCAGATCGCTTTCCCCGACATCGGTAAAAGGATCGGCATGCGCGTGTCCCCGGACCGCCTGCAAAGTATCTCCCAGCGCGGGACCCTCATAGCCATAATCGACGATCAGCGCGGCCCCGCCCTGTTTGGCAATGCGGTTAGCCAGCGCCAGCGCCACCGTCGCCGCCGCGGGCGACACCTCCACGATCGAGCCAATGTCGGCATCCGCCAGCGCCGACGGTACAGCCGCCTCCATCGCCCGATATCCCGCCATCGGTGCGAAGCGGCCATTCTCCTCCGCAATCACCACGCGCTCGCGCCAGCCATTGGCCGTCCGCACCATTTGCCGCACTGGCAGCGCATCGAAGAACTCGTTTGCCACCGCCAGCAACGGCCCGTTTTCCGGCAACGTGTCCAGGTCTTCATGGAACTGAACGGTCGGCAGGACAGCCAACTGGCGATCCCGCAACACGGGGCTCGTTTCGACGAAATGCGGTTTGGGCGCCAGCGCCGCCGCCTCCATCGCCCGCAGCGCGTCGACGGCCAACGTCCCACGCCCCGGTCCTAATTCCACATATAGCGCCCCGGCGCGCCGCCCCGACCGTTGCCAGACGTCGGCAAGGCACAGCCCCAGCAACTCCCCGAACATCTGGCTGATTTCCGGTGCGGTGATGAAATCCCCGGCTGCACCCAGCGGATCGCGCGTACCGTAATACTGCGCATTGGCCTCGGCCATATAATGCGCGACCGATATCGGCCCGCCCGCTTCGATCTGCCGCCTCAGTCTTTCCCCCAATGCCAGCTTGGGGAAAAGCGCGTCATCCGACACTGGCGCTTCCGGCCGTCGACTCGATACGCTGGCGGCGGCCCTTCGCGGTCGCGATGAGGTAGATGCCGCCGACGATCATCGGCAATGTCAGCCACTGCCCCATATGCAGGCCGCTTTCCTGCGCGAACTCCATCAACTGCGCATCGGCCTCGCGGAAATATTCGACGAAGAACCGTGCCAGACCATAGCCCAGCAGGAATATGCCCACCAGCTTGCCCGGCTGATAGCGCGCCTGCGTCTTCCAGAAGGCGAACCAGAGGACGGCGAACAGGACCAGCCCCTCCAATCCCGCCTCATACAGCTGGCTGGGGTGGCGGGGGTCGGGACCGCCCGTCGGGAAGATGATGGCCCACGGCACATCGGTCGCCTTGCCCCACAACTCGCCATTCACGAAGTTCGCCAGTCGTCCGAAGAACAGTCCGAATGGCACGCAGCAGGCGACATAGTCATGCACCCGCAGCCAGTTCAGCCCCTCCTTGCGCGACAACCACAGGATGCCGCAGGTCACGCCGATCACCCCGCCGTGGAACGACATGCCTCCGTTCCACAGCTTGAAGATGTCCAGCGGGTTTTCCAGTATGCCGGGCTGGTAGAACAGCACATAGGCCAGTCGCCCGCCGACGATTATGCCCAGCGTCGCGTAGAAGATCATATCGTCGGCATGCCGACGCGCCATCGGCGAGCCGGGCTGCGCGATCAGCTTCAGCAGATACCAGTAGCCGATCAGGATCCCGGCAAGATAGGCGAGACTATACCATTTCAACGTGAAAAAGCCGAGGTCGAGCGCCACCGGATCGAGACCCAGGCTATTGAAGTCCAGATGCGCGGAAGCAGTCGCGGCAAGCAGGTGTATCAAGACTTTTCCCCGTTTATATGCGCCTGACCGGAGGCAACCCTAGCGCCAATAGGTGGCGCAATGTCATCCTCAGAACGGAACTTCGTCGTCCAGGTCATTGCCGAAGTTCGGGCCGCTGGAGCCTCCACGTGCGCCACCGCTGCTGCTGCGACCACCGCCGAAATCATCGTCATAGCCGCCGCTGCTCGCGCCGCCGCCCCAATCGTTGCCGCCCGAACGCGCGCCGCCGCCATAGCCGCCCCCGCCGCCCTGACCACCGCCGGCACCGGGCGCACCGTCCAGCATCGTCAGTACCGAGCCCAGGCCCTGCAGCACGACTTCGGTCGTGTAGCGGTCATTGCCCGACTGATCCTGCCATTTACGCGTGCGAAGCTGGCCCTCGATATAGACCTTGCTGCCCTTGCGCAGGAAACGCTCGGCAACGCCGACCAGCCCTTCGGAGAAGATCGCGACATTGTGCCACTCGGTCCGCTCCTTCTTCTCGCCGGTTGCGCGATCCTTCCAGTTTTCCGAGGTAGCGATGCGGATGTTGCACACCTTGCCGCCATTCTGGAAGGATTTGACTTCGGGGTCCGCGCCCAGATTGCCGACCAGAATGACCTTGTTGACGCTGCCTGCCATGTTGATTCCCGAAAAGCTCTGCAAAAGCCGTTCTTATAGGCAGCGCGTCTTGTCGAACAAGGCGAAAGGCTAATGCAGCCCTAAAGCTGTTGCGATCCAGAAGGTGATGCCAGCCGCGCAATATGCGAGCGCGAACAGATAACCCACCATGAACGCCGGCCAGCGCCAGCCATTGGTCTCCCGGCGTGCGACGGCAATGGTGGAAATGCACTGCGGCGCGAACACGAACCACGCCAGGAACGCCAGCGCAGTCGGCAACGACCAGCGCCCCTGCAACCGGTCGCCGAGCGAGCGCTCCAAGGCCGCCTCGTCGTCATCCGCTTCCAGCGAGTAGACCGTTGCGAGGGCCGAAACAGCGACTTCCCGCGCGGCCATGGCGGGGATCAGCGCCAGCGAAATGTCGCGATTGAAGCCGATGGGCTCCATCACGACGTTCAGGCCACCTGCGATCCGCCCGGCGATGCTGTAATCCACGGGCGACACCGTGCTGCCGACCGGAGGCTTGGGGAAACTGAGCAGCAACCAGAGGATCACCGTCGAAGCGAAGATGATCGTGCCTGCCCGCTTCAGGAAGATCACGGCGCGCTGCCACAAGCCAATCAGGATGTCCTGCACCCGCGGCCATTGATATTTCGGCATTTCCATCAGGAAGCCGCTGCTCTTCCCCTTGGTCACCGTCATCCGCAGGATCAGCGCCACGACAAACGCGCCGATGATCCCGGCAACGTAGAGGGCGAACAGGACGAGCCCCTGCAGCCCGATGCCCGGCCCTATGGTCCGCGACGGGATGAAGGCGCCGATGATCACCGCATAGACGGGCAGCCGCGCCGAACAGGTCATCAGCGGCGCAATCAATATCGTCGTCAGGCGGTCTTTAGGATCGCTGATCGTGCGCGTCGCCATGATACCGGGAACGGCACAGGCGAAAGATGAGAGCAGCGGAATGAAGGCCCGCCCGGAAAGCCCTACGCGCGCCATCAGCCCATCCATCATGAAGGCGGCGCGCGTCATGTAGCCGGTCGCCTCCAGCATAAGGATGAAAAGGAAAAGGATCAGGATCTGAGGCAGGAACACCACGACCGATCCCACGCCGTTGATGACGCCATCGACCAGGAAAGATCGCAGCAGCCCGTCCGGCAGGGCCGCAGTTACAGCGTCTGATCCCGCAGCCGCCCAGCCCTCGATCATCGCAATGGGCGCTTCTGACCAGGCATAGACGGCCTGAAACATCACGAAGAGCAGCGCCAGCAGCACTATCAGTCCCAGCACCGGATGCAGCGCCACCCTATCCACAGCAGCGGTAAGGCGACGCGAGGGCGTCTCCGCCACGATAGCGGAGCGGGCGATCCGCCGCGCCTCTGCCCGCCGCGCGTCGAATCCGACATCCTGCTGTGGAGCACGCAGCGCGCGTGGACTGCCATCCAGCAGACCATCAAGCGCGCCGCGAAGGTGATCCAGCCCCCGCTTGCGCACGGCCACCGTTGCGATAACCGGAACGCCAAGATCGCGGCTAAGGATATCCGCATCGAGTTCGAGCCCATCGCGGGTGGCAAGATCGACCATGTTCAGGGCAACGATCGTCGGCAGACCAAGTGCAATCAGCTCCAGGGCAAAGCGCAAGTGGTTGTCGAGATTGGACGCGTCCACCACGATCACCAGTGCGTCGGGAAGGCGCTCGCCCTCCTGCCGCCCCAGGATCACATCGCGCGTCACCTGTTCGTCCGGGCTGGTGGGGTCCAGGCTGTAAGTGCCGGGCAAGTCCACCACTTCGACCGGGCGTCCATCCGAAAGCGAGATGCGCCCCGACTTACGTTCTACCGTTACGCCGGGATAGTTGCCCAGCTTCTGCCGCGCGCCGGTCAGCGCGTTGAACAAAGCGCTTTTACCGGCATTGGGGTTGCCGACCAGCGCCACCAGCGGAATACTGGTCATGCCGCCGGTGCGTCCGGCCCGCTACGCACATCGATGGCGGCCGCATGATTGCGGCGCATGGCGATCGTCATCCGTCCCACCTTGCACGCGAGCGGTCCGCGGCCAAGCAGTCCTCCGCGGTGCAGCGCTTCGATACTGGCGCCCTCGCAAACGCCGAATTCGCGCAGGCGCTGGCCCTCCGCTTCGGACAGTTGCGACCAGTCTACGCTATCGACATAGCCGGGCTGACGCAGAGGATAGAGGTGCAGTCGCAAGAACAGGGGCCTTAAGAACGGAAGGACTGCGACTGATTATCAATAACCGCGCAGTTGCGCCAGTGGGAATGATCAGCGGGTCAGATCGCCGGATAGCGTAGGCGACCTATGAAGCGCGCGAGACTGAGGCGACGATCCGCGGCAGGCAGGAGATTGGCTTTCGCCTTCTCGAACCGCATGATCCCATCGATCCGGCGAGAGAGGAAGGCGCGGGTATCCGCATAGGCTTCGCTCTCGTCGTCAATGAACGCAAGCAGCGTAGCCAGATAGACGCCGCCCAGAATCGCCCGCTTGCTATAATGATTATAATCGGTTGCCACATCGCCAGCGAGCCGCCACATCACATCCGCAGCACGCCAGCCCAGCTGTGTGGAACGCACGAGGTTCTGCGGCATCGCAAGCACTGCCAACGCCCGGCGCAGCGATTCGCGATCCCGCGCGAGCAAGTCCAGCCGCGCCTGGATCAAGGCGGTGATACGCTCACGGATTTTCATCGTCCGCAGTGTCTCGGCGGGCAGGCGGGCCGCCATCCGGGCATCGATATCCGCGAACCACGCATCGATCATCGCCACCGATCCCTTGGCAAAGGCCAGTTCCGCAATCGCCGGATCGACGCCAGCCTGCTCGGCTGCATTGATGACTGCCGTGTTGCGCCAGCCATCGAAGGCGGCATTGCGTGCAACCAGCGGTGCCAATGCACTGCGCAGTTCATCCAGGGTCGGGTCTTCGGGCAAATCGATCATGGCCGCAATCTAGGCGCGCGCAGGAAGGCGGACAAGCACCAATGGCGGCGCGCGACCCACAGCCTGACCATTCGACGCCCGACATGCTATTGAAACAGGCATGCACCGTTCCTAGCTGACAGACCGTTGCAATTCCGTTGCATTTTGCAACCATATGAGGAGCCGCTGCATGCCTTCACCTAGCCTTTTCGACCCGATAGCCCTTGGCGCAATCCGGGCGCCCAACCGCATATTGATGGCGCCGCTGACACGAGCCCGCGCCACGCGAGAGCATATTCCGACGCCGTTGATGATCGACTACTATGCGCAGCGCGCCAGCGCCGGCCTCATCATCACCGAAGCGACGGGCATCAGCCGCGAGGGTTTGGGATGGCCTTTCGCCCCCGGCATCTGGACGGATCAGATGGTCGAAGCGTGGAAGCCCGTGACGGAGGCAGTGCATGGAAAAGGCGGCCGCATCGTCATGCAATTATGGCACATGGGCCGCATCGTTCATCCCCATTTTCTTGGCGGCGAAGCGCCAGTCTCCGCCAGCGCCACGACTGCCCCCGGCCAGGCGCATACCTATGCGGGCAAGCAGGCGTTTGCCGAGGCACGCCCTCTGGACGTTGCCGAGATTCCGCGCCTGCTCGAAGATTATGCCCACGCAACACGCAACGCGCTGCGGGCAGGGTTCGACGGCGTCCAGATCCATGCCGCAAACGGCTATCTGATCGACCAGTTCCTCCGGAGCAACAGCAACCTGCGTACCGACGACTACGGCGGAAGTCCCGAAAACCGGGTGCGCCTGCTGCGGGAAGTGACGCAAGCCGTGGCGAACGAAGCAGGCGCGGACCGTACCGCAGTCCGGTTGTCGCCAAACGGAGAAACCCAGGGCGTGATAGACGCAGATCCAGCGAGCGTGTTCGGGCTCGCTGCCGATGCCCTCAACGACATCGGCATAGCGTTCCTGGAACTACGCGAGCCCGGCCCGGATGGAACGTTCGGCCAGACGGATCAGCCTCGCCAGTCGCCGATCATCCGGCAGCGGTTCAAGGGGCCGTTGGTGTTGAACAGCGACTATGACAAAGCGCGCGCGCAAGCGGATCTGGAAAGCGGCCTGGCCGACGCCATTGCTTTTGGCCGACCGTTCATTGCCAATCCGGACCTGCCGGAGCGCCTGTCGAGAGATGCGCCGCTTGCCGAGGCTCCCATGGCGACATGGTACAGCCAGGGTCCCGAAGGTTATATCGATTATTCGACGCTCGATAAGGCGGCAGCCTGATCATCTTTCGGCCAGCTCGCTCACCATGCGGGCTGGCCGAACCTCACGCAAATCGTTCCTTGAGGGCGAGCATGGCTATGGCGGCCTTGGCTGCTTCGCCGCCCTTATCCTTCTCGGTCATTTTCGCGCGGGCCAGCGCCTGCGCCTCGTTTTCGACCGTTATGATGCCATTGCCGATCGCGATTCCGTCCATCGTCAGGGCCATCAGGCCGCGGGCGCTTTCGTTCGATACGACCTCGAAATGATAGGTTTCGCCGCGGATCACCACGCCGATCGCGATGAAGCCGTCATAGCGCCCGCTTTCAGCCGCCAGGGCGATCGCGCCCGGAATTTCGAGCGCGCCGGGAACTGTGAGCACTTCGTGCCGATGTCCCGCATCATCGAGCGCCGCAGCCGCGCCTTCTATTAGCATGTCGTTCAGATGATCGTAGAAGCGCGCCTCGACGATGAGGAACTTGGCCATGGCGGTAATCCTTGAAGCTCGAGGGAATTCAGTCGATCCGGCGTTCGCCGACCACTGCAAGATCATAGCCATCCAACGCGATCAGGCTGTGATGGCTGTTAGTCAGCAGGATCATATCATGCACGCCCAACTCTGCGAGGATCTGGGCGCCCACGCCATAGTCGCGTAGCTCGTCCATCTCGCCTGATGTCGCATTCTGGGCGGCCTTCATCTGAAAGAACCGCGTCAATGCATCCGGAGCATTCCGGTTGAGAACGACGATAAGCCCCGAACCCTCCTCACCTATGATCTGCATCGAACGCTGGAGCAGGCCGGATCTTGGTCCTTCCTCACCAAACGCGTCGGCGAAGGGCGAAAGCTGATGCATCCGCACGAGCGTCGGCTGATCGGGATCGACTCGGCCTTTCTGGAGCACGACCTGTTCCGTCTCGGTGGCTTTGTTGAAGAAGGTCAGGGCCTTCCACTCGCCACCCCAACGGCTGGTAAAGTTCACCTCTGCCCGCTTTTCGACCAGATGATCGTTCCGGCGGCGATAGGCGATAAGATCGCGGATCGTGCCGATCTTCATCCGGTGTTTGTGCGCGAAGGGGATCAGGTCGTCGAGCCGGGCCATCGTGCCGTCGTCCTTCATGATCTCGCAGATCACGCCGGACGGATTGAGGCCGGCAAGACGCGAGACGTCCACTGCCGCTTCGGTGTGGCCGGTGCGGACCAGCACGCCGCCCGGACGCGCCACCAGTGGAAAGATATGGCCGGGCGTCACGATATCGGCTGCGGTTTTGCCGCCGTCGATGGCGACAGCGATGGTGCGGGCACGGTCGGCTGCACTGATACCCGTGGTCACGCCTTCCCGCGCCTCGATGGAAACCGTGAACGCCGTTTCGTGGCGCGTGCCGTTGTGGCGGCTCATCAGGTCGAGACCGAGTTGCTCCACGCGCGACTTGGTGAGCGCCAGGCAGATCAGGCCGCGTCCGTGCGTCGCCATGAAGTTGATCGCATCGGGTGTCGCCATCTGCGCAGGGATCACGAGATCGCCTTCATTCTCCCGATCTTCATCGTCCACCAGGATGAACATGCGGCCATTGCGCGCTTCGTTGATGATTTCCTCGGGCGTCGAAAGCGCGGTGCCGCCTTCGCGACGCAGCAGATAGGCTTCGAGCTTTCCCAATGTATCCGCAGTGGGGTTCCAGTCGCTTTCGCCCAACCGCCGCAAACTGTTGGCGTGAAGTCCCGCTGCGCGGGCCAGTCCTGATCGCGACACGCCTCCGTCGGTGACGAGGTGACGGAGATTCTCGATCAATGCTGTTGTCATAATAGATGCCTAATGTCAGGGCGGAGCAGTACAGCGCCGAAATAATCACATTGAAGTGTGATTACAACAGGCAATAATCACATTGCGCGAACGGCCAGCATCCTTTGAAGGTAGCGCGCCAGCACATCGATCTCGATGTTGAGCGCCCGGCCGACTTCCAGCTGGTCGAACGTAGTCACCTCAGCCGTGTGCGGAATGACATTGACCCCGAATTGCACGCCGCCACCAGGCTGATCTTCTACAGTGTTCACCGTCAGCGATATGCCATCCAGAGTGATGGACCCTTTGGGCGCGATATGGGGAGCCACCGTGGGACCAGCGGATATGGTCACGCGTAAAGAACCGCCTTCATCCGTAACGTCGACGATCTCGCCGATCTCATCGACATGCCCCGTCACGATATGGCCGCCCAGCTCGTCGCCGATCTTCAGAGCCCGTTCCAGATTGAGCCGCCGCCCTTCGGTCCACTGGCCTTGCGCCGTGCGGGAGAGCGTTTCAGCGGACACATCCACGGCGAACCAGTCAGGCCCCTTCTCAACCACGGTCAGGCACACGCCCGAACAGGAAATCGATGCGCCGATCGCGACCGTCTCCATGTCGTAGGAGCAGCCGATGGTAAGATGCAGGTCGCCGCGATGTTGGATCGCGCGAATGTGGCCGATGTCTGTGATGATGCCAGTGAACATCCGCTTTCCCTAGGCGCTGCGATTGCGCAGGTAAACCTCAAGCCGATCCGGCCCCAGCATCCTGCTATCCTGAAGATGCCAGCGTCCGTGGGCGGCCTCCAGCCGGTCCAGGCCGATGTCGCCGATCGACGCCCGACCAGTGCCGATGAGGATAGGGGCGCGATACAAAAGGAGCCGATCCACCAGGTCGGCGCGCAGGAAGGCCGCCGCCGTTGCCGCGCCGCCCTCCACCATCACATGATCGACACAGGAAAGCTCGGAAATCTCCTGGGGGCCGCGGATAACCTGCCAGCCCTGTGGCGGCGCTCCGCTGCCGAGCATCAGGGGCTGGGGAGAGCGGTTTTCGAGCCCCGCCAGCCGCACATCGAGACGCGGCGAATCGGCTCGCACCGTGCCCGCGCCAACGAGTATGGCGTCATGGCGCGCGCGCTCCATATGCGTATGTGCGCGTGCTGCGGTGCTGGTTATCCATCGGCTCGATCCGTCAGCCAGCGCGATCCGGCCATCCAGCGATAGCGCCAGTTTCAGTGTCACATGCGGACGGCCCGTGGTCTGCCGCAGGAAGAAGCCCGCCATGGCGTCACGGGCTTCCATTTCCATCAGCCCCGCCTCCACGCGGATGCCGCGCGACTGCAGAAGGGCGATGCTCTGCCCATCGGTGCGGGGATCGGGATCGCGGGCGGCAATGACCACGCGTGCAATGCCTGCGCGGATCAGCAGGTCGACGCAGCGTGGCCCGCGTGGCGAAAAATGAAAGCAGGGCTCGAGCGTGACATAGGCGGTCGCTCCATGTGCGCGGTCAACCGCCTCCTGCAGAGCCTGCGCCTCGGCATGGGGACGCCCTCCAGCCTGCGTCCAGCCCCGCCCGACAATCCGTCCGTCCCGAACGATCAGGCATCCTACATTGGGATTTGGCGTCGAAAGCCCTCTGCCGCGCCCCGAAAGCGCGATTGCCGTGGCCATTAATCGGCGGTCGAGCGACACAGCGGGCAGGGACGCAGCGTTTATGGCCGAGCAACCTTCTTCGATGTCGGGCCGGTCGCGGCGGCAGCTTCAGCGGCCTCGGCTTTCTCCAGCCGCTTGTCGAGCATGGCGTTGATCGCCTTCAGTGCTTCCTCGCGCTTCGCGTGATTGCGCGCCGCTTCTTCGCGCCATTCGATACCGACCATGTCGGCAACCTTTTGCATTTCCTTCTGCTTCTTGGCGAGCAGCATTTCACCCCTGGCAAGGTCCGCCTTCTGCTTGGCGATGATCACGGCATCGGGGCGATTGGCGTCCCAGCTCTGGACATACATGATCTTGTTCTGGCGTGGCCCCGTATTGGTCTTGCCGTCCAGGATGAAAACCCAGACGATGACCCAGGTGATCGCCATGGCAAGGCCGAGCAACGGCCATTTATGCGCGCGCTTTTCGGAAAAATAAGTCCAGAAATCGCCAAGTGCGCTGCGCGGGGAAACAGGTTTCGGGAAGATCGACATGGGCATCAATATAAGGGATCAGCCGCCGCTATGCAAAGCTCTCTCGCCTGCGGTTTGGGGATGAAGAGCAAATTCTCATAAGTGTGACCTTCGTCACGCTTGAGTCACGCCAATACGCTATCAAGGGCCTGCGACCCGAGGGGCATCATCTGATGGTGCCTCTTACTGACCCGGCAGGTCTTCGGAACTGCCGGGTCTTTTTGCGCGAGCCGCTTTTCCTCAGCTCAGCTTGAAGTGGACTGTCATCACCTTTTCGGATTCGATGGCAACGCCGTCACGCGTGGCTGCGCGGAAACGCCATTTGCGAAGGGCCTGCGTGCGGGCGGCTTCCCAGAAGGCGTCCAAGGTGGCGAACAGCTTTTCCACCGAAACGACATGGCCATCCGCACCGATGATGACGCGCACTGTAACCTTGCCCTCTTCCTGCGCGCGCTGCATCGACGGCGGATAATCCGGCTGAAAATCGCGCATATATCGCGGGTCGATGGAAACGGCGGTCAGGACCGGATCGCGGGCAGGCTCGATCACGCCGGGGTTGAACGGCTCGATGATGCCAGGGTCCAGGTTCGTCGGGAAATTGCTCCCCAGGATCGTTTCGCCGGATGTATCGAGATTTACATTGGGCTCCGGCACGTAGGGGCTGTCGATGGATTTCTGCAGCGGCTTGCTTTCTGCCTTCCGCTCCAGCGGGACTTGCGGCGGAGGGGGCGTCAACGGCACGTTCGTCCCGATGATGATGCTGGGCGTATAGCGCTCGATGACCTCCGCTGGGATCAGAAGATAGCCGCCCACCAAAAGGGCATGAACCGCAACGGTGCCGATGATCCCCGCGCGGGACGGCGCAGCATTGGCATAGCCGCTCGGAACGTGAGGGTCTGTTCGGGAAAAAAGCATTGTCGCATCCTCCATCCTGAGATGTCTCCGCCGGCCCGTGTTCGGACTCGGCGATGCAATGTTACAACGTTTCATTGATCTTGCAACGTCATTCTACCAGTGAGGTAGATTATGGCTTGGAGACCCTCAAAAAGCCGTTTGATCGACCACTTTATGTTCCGCTTAGCAGGGAGCTACTGCGCTACGCCCGTTCTCAGACGCCGCACCGCTTCCTCCTGGCCAATCAGCGAAAGCATTCCCGACATATCCGGGCCATGATCCATGCCCGTCAATGCGCGCCTCAAAGGAAGGAACAAGGCTTTGCCCTTCCGCCCGGTGCCCGCCTTCAGCGCATCGGTAAGGGTGCGCCAAAGATCCTCGCCTTCCGGCAGTTGCGCCAGGATATCTGCCGCCTGGACAAGGAAGGTGCGGTCATCCGCCTCCGGCTGAGGCGGTGCGAACGGCCCCGTGACGATGCGCCACCACTCGGCCGCCTGCTCCAGCGTCTCCAGATTGGGACGGATCGTCAACCAGCCGCTTTCGGTCATTCCGGCAGGCAGCCGCTCATGCACCGCCGCGAAATCCAGCATGTGCAACACCTTCTGGTTAAGCGTCGCCAACTCAGCTTCATCGAAACGCGCCGGCGCGCGGCCAAAACGTGCGAAGTCGAAGCTTGCGATCAGCGGCTCCGGATCGGTTACGGGCTCTACCGGATCGCTGGTCCCAAGCCGCGCCAACAGCGCAACGAGCGTGACTGGCTCGATGCCGGCATCACGGAACGCAGAAACGCCCAGCGATCCCAGCCGCTTCGACAGTTTGCCCTCTGCGCCGGTGAGCAATGCCTCATGCGCAAATTGGGGCGGCGACGCACCAAGCGCGAGGAACATCTGAAGCTGCGTCGCGGTATTCGACACATGATCCTCGCCCCGCACCACATGCGTAATGCCCATTTCGACGTCGTCGATCACGGACGGCAGCATATATAGCCACGAACCGTCTGCACGCCGGATTACCGGGTCGGACAGCAACCTGGGATCGAAATGCTGCTCGCCGCGGATGAGATCGGTCCAGGCGATCGGCGCATCGTGGTCGAGCTTGAAGCGCCAATGGGGCTTGCGGCCTTCGGCTTCCAGCGTCGCACGCTCCTCGGCGGTCAGCGCCAGCGCAGTACGCTCATATACCGGGGGCAGACCCCGCCCCAAAAGCACCTTGCGCCGCAGATCGAGTTCTTCCGCCGTTTCGTAGCAAGGATAGACACGGCCAGCAGAGCGCAGTTCCTCGAACCGCGCTTCGTAAAGCGGGAAGCGGTCCGACTGACGTACTTCATCATCGGGATGCAGACCCAGCCACGCCAGGTCCGCACGGATGGACAGGGCATATTCCTCCCGCGATCGCTCCGCGTCGGTGTCGTCGAGGCGCAACAGGAAGCGCCCTCCGGTCTTCTTCGCCCACATCCAGTTATGGAGCGCCGCGCGGATATTTCCGACATGCAGATGCCCGGTGGGCGAGGGTGCGAAGCGAGTGACGGTGCTCATAATGTCCGGAACGCGTTGGTGATGGGATAGCGGCGGTCGCGCCCGAAGTTGCGGGTTCCAAGCTTCACGCCCGGAGGCGCCTGCCGCCGCTTATATTCGGCAATATAGAGCAGCCGTTCGATCCGCGCCACTATGTCGCGGTCAAAACCCCTGGCCACCAGTTGCTCCACCGACAGTTCCTCTTCCACCAGTCCATAAAGGATCGGATCGAGCACTTCATAAGGCGGCAAGCTGTCGTCGTCGCGCTGGTTGTCCCGCAATTCGGCAGTAGGCGGCTTGGTGATGACCCGCTCAGGCATCACCGGACCTACAGGACCAAGCCCCAGCGAGGGCACATTCCCGTTCCGCCAGCGCGACAGATCGAATACCGTCGTCTTGTAAGCATCCTTCAGCACTGAATAGCCGCCCGCCATGTCGCCATAGATGGTCGCATAGCCCACCGACATTTCGCTCTTGTTGCCGGTCGTCAGCAGCATCGGGCCGAACTTGTTGCTGATCCCCATCAACGTCACGCCGCGGATGCGTGACTGGATATTCTCTTCCGCAAGATCGCGGCCCCGCCCCTCGAACAGGCCCGAGAGCATCGTGTCGAACGCCGCGACTGCAGGTTCGATGGCAATGCTGTCGAGCCGGACCCCCAGCAGCCGCGCGCATTCCGCTGCATCGTCAAGGCTGTCCTGACTGGTGAACCGCGACGGCATCATCACACACCACACGCGGTCCGCTCCCAGCGCATCCACGGCCACGGCGGCGGACAAGGCGCTGTCTATGCCGCCGGACAGCCCCAGAACCACGCCGGGAAAGCGATTGCGGTTCACATAATCGCGCAGTCCCAGCACCATCGCGTTGTAAGTATCTTCGGGATGCGGATCGAGGTCATGGATGTCACCCGGCGCGCAGGTCCATGCACCGTCGCGCTTTTTCCAATGCGTCAGGACCAGCGCCTCGTCCCAGTCCGGCAACTGATGCAGCACTTCCAAATCAGCGCTCATGACGAACGATGCGCCATCGAACACCAGTTCATCCTGACCGCCGACGCGATTGAGATACATGATCGGAAGGCCGGTCTCCTGCACCCTCGCGGCACAAACGACATGCAGGCGGCGGTCATCCTTGCCGATCTCATAGGGGCTACCATTGGGCGTGATAAGGATTTCCGCTCCCTGCGCCTTCAGATGCGCCGTCACGAAAGGGAACCACACATCCTCGCAGATCGGCAGGCCCAGCTTTACGCCCCGGAAGTCCACGGGCTCCGGCAACGGTCCCGGCGCAAAAAGGCGCTTCTCATCGAATGTGCCATAGTTCGGCAGCTCCCGCTTCTGGCGAACCGCGACGACCTCCCCGCCATCCAGCAACGCCACCACGTTGAAAAGAACCCCATGGGCCGCAACGACCGTTCCCACCAGCATCGCTGGTCCGCCATCTGCGGTCGCCTTCGCCAGCCGCGCCAGTTCTTCACCGGCCCGCTCGACCAGCGCAGGCTTCAGCACGAGATCCTCGGGCGGATAGCCCACCAGTTGCAGCTCGGGATAGACGATCAGGTCGGCGCTGCTGGCTTTCTCCCGCCATTCCAGCATCGCATCGGCATTACCCGTCAGGTCTCCGACGGACTGCGTAATCTGGGCCAGAGCGATTGTGAGGGTCTTCGTCATGGCGCGCCCGTAGAGCATTTTGCCTGCCCGCGCAAAAGCGCCTTTCCACTCGGGCACCTCCCCGCTAAAGGGGCGCCGACCAAGCGCGTCATAGAAACGTCACGGGGGTTCTTTCTGCCATGAAATTGATGACGGGTAATTCCAACCTGCCGCTGGCGCGCGCCATTGCAGATTATGTCGAAATCCCGCTGACGAACGCCAGCGTCCGGCGCTTTGCCGACGAGGAAGTGTTCGTGGAAATCCATGAGAATGTCCGCGGCGAAGACGTCTTCGTCATCCAGTCGACCAGCTATCCGGCGAACGACAATCTGATGGAGTTGCTGATCTGCATCGATGCGCTGAAACGCGCGTCTGCAAAGCGGATCACTGCCGTTCTCCCCTATTTCGGCTATGCCCGCCAGGATCGCAAACCTGGCCCTCGCACCCCGATTTCCGCCAAGCTGGTCGCGAACCTGATCACTGTCGCAGGCGCCAACCGCGTCCTGTCGGTCGATCTCCACGCCGGGCAGATTCAGGGCTTCTTCGATATTCCGACGGACAACCTGTTCGGCGCGCCAGTGATGTCTGCGGATATTCAGGCGCGTTTCGGCGACAAGAACATCATGGTCGTATCACCCGATGTCGGCGGCGTGGTGCGCGCCCGCGCGCTCGCCAAGCGACTCGACAACGCGCCTCTGGCCATTGTCGACAAACGTCGCGAACGGGCAGGGGAATCGGAAGTGATGAACATCATCGGCGACGTGAAGGGGCGCTTTTGCGTGCTAGTCGATGATATCGTCGATTCAGGCGGCACCTTGTGCAACGCCGCTGCCGCGTTGCTGGAGGCAGGAGCCGAAGACGTTGTTGCTTATGTGACCCATGGCGTTCTTTCGGGCGGCGCAGTGGCACGCGTCGATGCTTCGAGCCTGAAGGAACTGGTTATCACTGACTCGATCATGGCTACCGAGGGTGTCCAGACATCGAGCCGCATTCGCCAACTGCCGATCGCACCCCTGCTGGGCGAAGCGATCAAGCGCATCGCCGATGAAAGCTCGGTTTCCAGCTTGTTCGATTGAACGGTCAGCGCCTTGGGGTCAGGCGTTGCACCGAACGACTTGGCGTCATGGCCGCATGAGGATCGACGGCAGCGCCAGCAGCATTGCCAGGCACGCCATAATACGCGGCTTGCGACCGATGCCGAATGGCGCTTCGGCCCAGAAGCTCGGACAGGCGAGGAATGCGGCCAGCAACAGGCCATCGGCGATCTGATCCGCGTGGGGAAATGGCGCATCCTGCCGCAGCGCCAACCCGCCGAGCAGCGCGCCTATGCTGATGATCCATCCAATGAGTGCCACGCCATGTCCCCTTCGCCGATTAGAACGGCAGCGGGGGCTGGAGCCTTAGCTCCCAATGATAGCAGCCTTCCTCAAGGTCACTATGTTGGAACTTGGCGAAACTATGGCCTCGGGAAGATGCGGGCAAGCGATAGGGAGCGCTTGCCAATCAAGCCCCGTCAGGCGAAGGAGCATCCATGACCACACGCGATGACCTCCTGCTCGCACAGCGGCTCGCCGACGCGGCCGGGGAAGCGATCCGGCCTTTCTTCCGGGCGCGCTACGATACGGAATTCAAGGCGGACAAGTCGCCCGTAACCGAAGCCGACCGTGCGGCGGAGGCGGCGATTCGCTCGATCCTGGAGAAGGAGCGCCCCGGCGACGGCATCATCGGCGAGGAATATGGAGCGACTCGTGAAGATGCCGAGCGCGTATGGATCTTGGACCCTATCGACGGGACGAAAAGCTTTATCGCCGGACGGCCCATTTTCGGTACGTTGATCGCCCTCACTCAAGGCGGGTGGCCGACGATCGGCATTATCGACCAGCCCATAGCCCGGGAAAGATGGGTGGGTATGGTGGGTCAGCCTACGACCTTCAACGGAAAGCCAGTGTCGACTCGCCGTTGCCGGGGGCTGGACGAAGCGATCCTTGCGACCACCGGGCCGCAATATTTTGCGGGCTGCACGGGCGAACATTTCTCGGTTCTGGCCGGGCAGTGCCGCGACACAGTATGGGGCGGCGATTGCTATAATTATGGGCTGATTGCCTCAGGGCACGTCGATATCGTCGTCGAATCCGGCCTGAAACTGCATGACATTGCCGCTTTGGTCCCAGTCGTCGAGGGCGCAGGCGGGCGCATGTGCGACTGGTCGGGAGAGCCCATCGACTCGGAAGGCGATGGCCGGGTAATTGCAGTGGGCGACCCTGCGCGTGTGGATGATGTGCTCGAAGCTTTGTCGCATGGACATGACAGCCACTGAGCACAAAGCCCTCGATCAGAAGATGCCGAGGAATTTCTTCTTCTGGTCACGACGTTCGTTGCGGTCGCTCTTGCCGCTTTCGGACTTCGCGGTGGTACCCTTGCCGACATCGTCGCGGCGTTCGCCCTTGGTGGTCCGCTGGGCCGAAGCCTGAGCGCCTGTCAGGACAGGCCCGCATGCAGCCGCCTTCGCGTCCCCCACATCTACGAACGCCAGCAGCCCCGCGAGCGGCGTACCCACGAGGGATAGGCCCAGCCCCGCGCCTGCCCTTCCAAGCAGTTCGGGGCTGATCGCTGCGATCGATGGCTTTGCGAAATATCCGCCTATGCCCACTGGCGACTGGCCGGCGAACAGGCTGAACTTCTTGCTGTCGGCGCGGAAAGCGAGGTCGAGGCTCTCGTTTCGGAAGCTGAAACCGCCACGCCCGACCATCACGTTCTTGCGCGTGTCGATCAGGATCGGATCGGCCGCCGCCACGCCGTTGCGGACGGAAAATGCTATTAGGCCGCAGTTGATCTGCACAGGGTCCTTCAGCTTGTCCTCGAACATCTTCTGGATAAACGTGCCGATGTCGAGTTCCGACAGCTGGATATTGCGCGCCCACATGGAACCCGCGGGCAGGATGACGGCTATGCGGCCATTGGCGCTGGCCAGCGACTCATGCACCGAATCGCCCAGTCCCGTAAGCAGAACACGCGCCTTGATAGTGCCAGTCGTCCCCGATTCCTCTACGCCCCATTTGCCAAGCAACTTGCCCATCGGCGTAGGCGACAGGCGAATATCGTAGGTCGTCTTCACGGGGGCGCCGCGCGCGTTCAGCACGATGTCCGACGAGACGAAGCCGCCAGCCATGTCGAAGGTCAGCGGCGAGAGGCTGAGCAAGCTTCGGTCGAGCTTCAAGGCGAGCGAAATGTTACGGATCGGCATATTGTCGCCCCGCACCCCCCCAACCTTGTAGTTTACCACCGCATCGAAGCGCCGGATCGCTTCGGCCCGAAGCGGCGCGTCGGGGAGCAGGCGAGGCCGTCCAGCAACTGTCTCCACTACAGCCTTCGCACCCTGCGCCTCCAGCTTGGCAGGGCTGTAACCGATGAACGGTCCGACATCGATCATGTGCAACGCTTTGGTCTCGACATCCGCCTTGATCAGCAAACGCCCGTCAGGAAGCGAGGCGGTCATCTTGCCCGCAAGGTCGCTGTCTCCGAAATAGCCTTTGAGCCGGGTGAAGCGCCATTCCTCCCCGACTTTCGTCAAATCGGAGGTGAAGCGATAACGGCGGGTATCCGGTAACGCGGCTCCCAGAAAGTCGAACAACAGGGAAAGATTGGGACCCGTCGCGACCAGCTTGAGGTCCGCCCCCTCTATCTCGAACGCTCCCCGAAGCGTACCCGCCACGTTGAGTCGCGTAGATCCTGCCTCTGCCGCGACCACCAGTTGATTGCGCCCGCCCGTGATCGTCTCATTCGGCGCGAGGATGCCGCCGCGAAGGGTGAAAGGCTTGTCGCGCATGGTGCCGTTGCCGGTAAAACGGATGTCATGCGCAAAGCGCGTATTCTGCGCGCGAACGGTGTCGAACGCCAGATCTGCCGACACGAATAGCTTTGGATCGCGGTAACGCAGTGTCGTACCAGCGATCAGGGCGCGTTGAACGACGGGCATTTCCAGCGGCTCGCCCTTCTTGTCGGGATCGCCCATCGTCCACGTGTTGGTTTTGCCGTCCTTGCTCCATTCCAGATCGGCCGCGCCTTTTTGCAGCAGCAGCGACCTGATCCGTCGCTTGTCTCCGAAGATCAGGCTGAGCGGCGAAATGCGCGCATCGATCCGATCGGCGCGAAACAGATAAGGCTGGCTCGCCCATTCGGGATTGGCGATGCTGAAGCCGTCGGCAAGGAACTTGATGCGCAACGGAGCGAAATAGAGCTGGAAGTCGCCGCCGACGCGGACGTCCCTTTCCAGCGACGAGGATATGATCTTCTGGAACGGCCCTTTCAGGAACCGCCCCTTGGTGATGAACAGGATCAGCCAGATCGCGAACAGGACGAACACGATCCACAGGATGATCCGGGCCGCCAAAGGCAGGCGGCGCCAGCGTTCCCGCGCTGAATGCGCATAGGAACCGACACCGCGCCGGGCGGAAGGCGTAACCGACGAAGATGAAATTGCAGGGTCAGCCATAGGCGGCGTAACGCATGGCCGCTTGAATCGCTCCACCGCTTGCCATTCCCGCCGTTCGCGCATATAGGCCCGCGTTCCCTCGGGCTCGGCTGAGTCTTGCGGGAATCGATAGGACGGGCCGGCCAGTAGGGCTGCCGCGTCAGTCCGTAATCGTCAAAACAGCT
The DNA here is from genome assembly GCF_033795625.1 of Sphingobium sp. Lineage (GTDB taxonomy): Bacteria > Pseudomonadota > Alphaproteobacteria > Sphingomonadales > Sphingomonadaceae > Sphingobium. The sequence continues at coordinate 124,066 of NZ_JARYGI010000001.1, forward strand.
TCTGCTGCTAGATAAGGAGACGAAAATGCCCAAGCTCAAGACGAAGAGCGGTGTGAAGAAACGCTTCAAGTTCACCGCCACCGGCAAGGTGAAGCACGGCGTAGCCGGCAAGCGCCACCGTTTGATCTCGCATAACGCGAAGTATATCCGCCAGAACCGTGGCACTTCCGTGCTGTCCGAAGCCGACGTCGCGCACGTCCGCCTCTGGGCACCCTACGGCCTGAAGTAAGGAGTAGAGGACAATGGCACGCGTAAAACGGGGTGTTACCACCCGCGCAAAGCATAAGCGGATTCTGGAACAGGCGAAGGGCTATTATGGCCGTCGCAAGAATACGATCCGCATCGCCCGTCAGGCCGTCGAAAAGGCCGGGCAGTACGCCTACCGCGATCGCAAGGTCAAGAAGCGCAGCTTCCGCGCGCTCTGGATCCAGCGCATCAACGCGGCAGTCCGCATGGAGGGCCTGACGTATGGCCAGTTCATGCACGGGCTGAAGCTGGCTGGCGTCGATCTGGACCGGAAGGTCCTGGCCGACATCGCGATGCACGAAGGCGAAGCCTTTAGCGCCATCATCGCCCAGGCGAAGGCGGCGCTTCCCGCAGCGGCTTGAAGCCAGCAGCGAGAAACGAATGCAGGGTGCCGGGGCAGATGCTTCCGGCACCCTTTTTCTTTGCCCGCAATTAGGATAGCGGACGCGGCATGAGCGAAACAACAGCACTGAAATCCGGCCTGCTGGCCGACATCGCGGCGGCAGACACTTTGGCGGCGGTCGAGGAACTGCGCGTCGGCGCGCTAGGCAAGCAGGGCGTGATCACGGCGCTGCTCAAGACGCTCGGCGGCATGTCGCCGGAGGAGCGGCTGGAAAAGGGACCGGCGATCCAGGATCTGCGCGAGTCCGTGACCGCCGCGATCGCGGAGCGCAAGGCCGTGCTGGAGCAGGCGGCGCTGGACGCGCGGCTCGCGTCCGAGCGGCTCGACATGACCTTGCCCGCCGATATCGGGCCAGTCGGCAGCGTCCATCCGGTGAGCCAGGTCATGGATGAACTGGCGGAGATTTTCGCGGACCTCGGCTTTTCCGTGGCGACCGGCCCGGAGATCGAGGACGACTGGCACAACTTCACTGCGCTCAACATCCCCGAGACCCACCCGGCGCGGGCGATGCACGACACGTTCTACTTTCCGGACCATGAAGTGGACGGTAAAAAGCGGATGTTGCTGCGGACGCATACCTCCCCGGTGCAGATCCGCACGATGCTGGCCAACAAGCCACCGATCCGGATCATCGCGCCGGGCCGGGTCTATCGCTCGGACAGTGACGCGACGCATACGCCGATGTTCCACCAGATCGAGGGGCTGGTCATCGACCGGGGCATCACCCTCGGTCATCTGAAGTGGACGCTCGAGACGTTCCTCAAGGCTTTCTTCGAGCGTGACGACATCGTCCTGCGCCTGCGCCCGAGCTATTTCCCGTTCACGGAACCCTCGGTCGAAGTCGATGTCGGCTACACGATGGTCAATGGCCAGCGCGTCATAGGCGGCAGCGATGGTTGGCTGGAAGTGCTCGGCAGTGGTATGGTTCACCGTAAGGTTATCGAAGCGTGCGGGCTCGATCCGGACGAGTGGCAGGGCTTTGCCTTCGGTACGGGCGTCGACCGGCTTGCCATGTTGAAATACGGAATGAACGATTTGCGCGCCTTCTTTGATGGCGACCTGCGCTGGCTGCGGCATTATGGCTTCTCGGCGCTGGACGTCCCCACGCTTAGCGGAGGAGTGGGCGCATGAAGTTCACGCTGAGCTGGCTCAAGGACCATCTGGACACCGATGCGGACCTGACCACGATCCTTGAAGCGCTGACCAATGTCGGCCTGGAAGTCGAAGGAGTTGGGAACCCGGCCGACAAGCTGGCCGCGTTCCGCATCGCCAGGGTGCTGAGCGCCGCGCCGCATCCGCAGGCGGACAAGCTGCAGGTGCTTTCCGTAGATGCCGGTGATGGCCCACTGCAGGTGGTGTGCGGTGCGCCCAATGCGCGCGCGGGCCTGGTCGGCGTGTTCGGATCGCCGGGCGCGACGGTGCCCGCCAATGGCATGGTGCTGAAGGTCGCTGCCATCCGTGGCGTCGAGTCCAATGGCATGATGTGCAGCTTCCGTGAGCTGGAGCTGGGCGAGGATCATGACGGGATCATCGAACTGGCCGAGGATGCGCCGGTCGGGCAGGTCTATGCGCAGTGGGCGAAGCTGGACGATCCGGTGATCGACGTATCCATCACGCCGAACCGGCAGGACTGCATGGGCGTGCGCGGCATCGCCCGCGATCTCGCGGCGGCGGGCATTGGTACATTGAAGCCGCTTGGCATTCCGGTGATCGAAGGCGAAGGCCCCGGTCCTGACGTGCGGACGGAAGATATGGCGGGTTGCCCCGCCTTTTTCGCCCGATCGGTGAAGGGCGTGTCGAACGGCCCCGCTCCCGAATGGCTGCAAAAGAGGCTGAAGGCGATCGGGCAGAAGCCGATTTCCGCGCTGGTCGACATCACAAACTATGTGTCGGTCGATCTGGGCCGCCCGCTGCACGTCTACGACATGGCGACGCTGCAAGGCGGCCTGGTCGCTCGCAAAGCCAAGGACGGCGAGCAGGTGCTGGCCCTCAACGGCAAGACCTACACGCTCGACGCCCGGATGACGGTGATCGCCGATGATGCCATGGTGCACGACATCGGCGGCGTCATGGGCGGCGAGCATTCCGGCGCGCAGGACAGCACGACCGACGTGCTGATAGAATGCGCCTATTTCACGCCCGAAGCCATCGCCTTGACCGGGCAGGCGCTGGGACTGACCAGCGACGCCCGCACGCGTTTCGAGCGCGGCGTCGATCCGGCGTTTCTGGATGACGGCCTGTCGATCGCTACGCAGATGGTGCTGGACCTGTGCGGCGGCGGCGCCAGCGAAGCGACCCGAGCGGGACAGCCGCCAGTTGCCGTTCGCAAGGTTGGCTATTCTCCCACCCAAGCCTTGGCTTTGGCCGGCGTAGACGTTGCCGAAGAAGAACAGGCGCGTATTCTGGAGAGCCTTGGCTTCGGCGTGACGCGCGGACATCCGTGGAACATCACGGTGCCGTCCTGGCGACGCGACATCGACGGTGCCGCGGATATCGTCGAGGAAGTCGTGCGCATTCATGGCCTCGACAACGTGCCGTCCACGCCCCTGCCGCGCGCGCCCGGCGTTGCAAAGCCCACCGCCACGCCCGAGCAACTGATCGAACGGCGCGTGCGGCGCACGGCTGCCGCGCGCGGGCTTTTCGAAGCGATCAACTGGTCGTTCATCTCGGAAAAGGAAGCCGCGTCGGTCGGCGGTGGCGACTGGACGCTGGCCAATCCCATATCCGAGGACATGAAGGTCATGCGGCCTTCGTTGCTGCCCGGTCTGTTGTCCGCAACCCGGCGGAACATGGACCGCGGGGCGGCATCGGTGCGGTTGTTCGAAGTTGGGCGGCGCTACTTTTCGGGCCAGGACGGCGCCAGTCTGGAGCGGGCCACGGTCGGCTTCGTGCTGGCTGGCGAGAAGACTGCACGCGGGTGGCAGAGTGGCAAGGCGTTGGCCGTTGCGGCACATGATGCCAAGGCCGAGGTGCTGGCCCTTCTTGCGGCTGCCGGGGCGCCGGTCGCCAACCTCCAGAATTTCGGCGAGGCGAGCGGCGCTTATCATCCGGGGCAGTCGGGTACGTTGCGACTGGGTCCAAAGACAGTGCTGGCGGAATATGGCGTGCTGCATCCCAGCCTCGCCAAGCAGTTTGGTGTTTCTGGCAGCATCGTCGCCGCGGAAATCTTCCTCGATGCCATCCCGGTCAAGCGCAAGAGCGGCTTCATGCGCCCACCGTTCACGCCGCCCGCGTTGCAGGCTGTGAAGCGCGACTTCGCGTTCGTGGTGCCAGAGGCGCTGGAGGCAGATGCGCTGGTGCGGGCGGTGAAGGGTGCGGACAAGAAGAGCATCGTCGATGCGCGGCTGTTCGATGTCTTCGTCGGACCGGGGGTAGATGAGGGGGCCAAGTCCCTGGCAATCGAAGTGACATTGCAGCCCGGCGAGAAGAGCTTCACCGAGGAAGAACTGACGGCGATCAGCGCGGCCGTGGTGAAGGCGGCAGAGAAGCTGGGTGGGGTTCTTCGTGGGTAAGCCGGTTGCCCTCACATCGGGGGAACTGTCTGCCACGATCGATCCGCTCGGGGCGGAGCTCTGGTCGCTGAAGGATGCGGACGGGCGCGAGTTGATGACCGATGCGGACCCGGCGTATTGGACCGGCCATGCGCCGCTGCTGTTCCCGTTCGTCGGACGGCTGCGCGAGGATCGCTATCGCGTGAATGGCAAGGAGTATACGCTGCCGCAACACGGCTTCGCACGGAAGCGGGAGTTTGCGCTGGTGGAGAGCGACGGCGCGTCTGCTCTGTTCCGGCTGGAAGCGGACGCGGCCACGCGGGAAAACTACCCGTTCGATTTCCGGTTGGAGATGGCGTTCGCGCTGACTGGCGCGACACTGGCTATGACGGCGACGGTCAGCAATAGCGGCGAAACAGATATGCCGTTCAGCTTCGGCTATCATCCCGGTTTCGCCTGGCCATTGCCTTATGGCGCTGCGGTCGAGGAGCACCGCGTCATCTTCGAGAAGCCCGAACCCGCGCCGATCCGCAAGGTGGGAAGCGAGCCCGGCCTGATTGCGCTGGAAACGGTGGCCTCGCCGGTCGAAGGCAATGTGCTGACGCCGACATATGAGATGTTCGCAGGCGACGCCCTGATCTGGGACCGGCTGGAGAGCCGGAGCCTGACCTGGCGCGCGCCGGGCAAGCCGCATCTAAAGATAGATTTTCCCGACATGCCCTGGCTGGGCCTTTGGCAAAAGCCCGGCGCGCATTATCTGTGTGTCGAGCCCTGGGCGGGAATGGCCGATCCGGTCGGTTTCGCTGGCGACGTCTGGGACAAGCCCGGCGTGATCCGGCTTGCGCCAGGAGATGCGCGCTCCTTTCGGATGAATGTGACGCTGGTCGAGAATTAGCCATTCCCCGTCCCCTGCTCAGGCAGGGCTCCGCCTGAACTTGTACCCCCACGTAAAGCGGGAGTCCTGCCTGCGCAGGAATGACGAAGAGAAAACATCATGACGATCCCCTCACGCCGCACGTTCGCGATCATTTCCCACCCTGACGCGGGCAAGACCACGCTGACCGAAAAGTTGCTGCTGGAGGGCGGCGCGATTCATCTGGCCGGCGAAGTGAAGGCACGCGGAGCCAATCGGCGCGCCCGGTCGGACTGGATGAAGATCGAGCAGCAGCGCGGCATCTCCGTGACCTCCTCGGTCATGACGTTCGAGCGGACGCGGGACGGGGAGACGATCACCTTCAACCTGCTCGATACGCCGGGGCACGAAGATTTCTCCGAGGACACCTATCGCACGCTGACGGCGGTAGATTCCGCCGTGATGGTGATCGATGCTGCCAAGGGTATCGAGCCGCAGACGCGCAAGCTCTTCGAAGTCTGCCGGATGCGCAACGTGCCGATTATTACCTTCGTCAACAAGGTTGACCGCGAAGGCCGCGACACGTTCGAGATCATCGACGAAGTGGCGGATGCGCTGGCGCTGGACGTGGTGCCGATGAGTTGGCCGGTCGGCATGGGCGGCGAGTTCGAGGGGGTGTACGACTTCGCCACGAACCGGCTGATGCAGCCGACCGGGCCAAGCAAGGAATTCGAAGGCGACCGGCATCAATTTACCGGCCTTGATGATCCGAAGCTTGCGGATTTCCTGTCGCCGCGCGCATTGGCACGTCTTCGCGAAGAGGCGGAACTGGCGCAGGGCGGCTATAGTGCGTTCGATCTTGGCGCGTATCGGCATGGCGACCTGACGCCCGTCTATTTCGGATCGGCGCTGAAGAAATTCGGCGTGACCGAGTTGATCGATGCGCTCGCCGCCCATGCGCCGCCGCCGCGCCCGCAGCCCGCCGAGCCTGCTCCGGTCGAGCCGGAGCGCCCGGACGTGACCGGCTTCATCTTCAAGGTGCAAGCGAACATGGACCCGCAGCATCGCGACCGCATCGCCTTCATGCGGCTCTGTTCGGGCAAGTTCCGGCGCGGCATGAAGCTCACCCCCTCCGGTAGCGGCAAGCCGATGGCGGTACATTCGCCCATCCTGTTCTTTGCGCAGGACCGGGAACTGGCGGACGAAGCCTATCCCGGCGACATCATCGGTATCCCCAATCACGGCACATTGCGCGTCGGCGATACGCTGAGCGAGCGGGCGGATGTGCGGTTCACCGGCCTGCCCAATTTCGCGCCGGAGATCCTGCGGCGTGTCGCCTTGAAGGACCCGACCAAGACCAAGCAGCTTCGCAAGGCGCTGGACGACTTGTCCGAAGAAGGCGTGATCCAGGTGTTCTACCCCGAGTTCGGCAGCCAGTGGATCGTCGGCGTGGTCGGTCAGTTGCAGCTGGAAGTGCTGATCTCCCGGCTGGAGGCTGAGTATAAAGTGGAAGCCGTGCTGGAGCCTTCACCCTTCGATACCGCCCGCTGGATTTCAGGGAAGGAGACGGCCGTGAAGAGTTTCGTCGAATTCAATCGCGCGAACCTTGCCACGGACCGCGACGGCAACAATGTCTTCATGGCGAAAAGCGCCTGGGATGTCGGCTACCAGCAGGAGCGGCACCCGGAGGTGACGTTCAGCGCTACGCGCGAGCGCTGAACTTACCCCGCGATCAACTGCACGAAGCCGCTCGATACCCAACCGCTTTGGCATGGTCCATCATAGGGCTGCTTGCGATCCACCGGGGACGAGACACCGCAGTCCACGGGTGCTGGTGTAGCGGCATTTGCTGCGTTCCCGGAAGGCGGAGCAGGCGGAGGAACCACGACGCCCAGCCAACGCTGATCAAGGCTGCGGGCACAGACATGCACGCGCGCACCGTTCCCGAGTTGCGCTATCGCCTTCGCATCCTGGAAGGGCGCGGCGCGCATGGCCAGCGTGCGACCATTCGCCATTCCGCGCACGACGCCCAGAGCGCCGCATGCGTCCAGGCGCGGCCCGTCCTCGCCGATTGTGACGCGGCGAGCCAACGTAGCCTCTATCCGGGTGTCCGTCATCGTGTCTCGCGGAGCCCCTGCAATGGAGCTGTTGGGGAGTTCCTCCATCACGTCACGGCTGTCGGAACAGGCGCTCAGGAGCATTATGGCTGTCATTAGGGAAAATGCTGGTTTCATGAGCCATAACTAGAGCATCGAAGCCGCAACGACACCTGTTTTTCCTTTAGTTTTGCAGCACTCCACCCTATATGATGGACCATGAACGAAGACAGCCAAGCTACCCCTAACGCCAATACCTATGGCGCCGACAGCATCAAGGTTTTGAAGGGGCTGGACGCCGTCCGCAAGCGGCCCGGAATGTATATCGGCGATACCGATGACGGCTCCGGCCTGCACCATATGGTGTTCGAAGTTTCCGACAACGCGATCGACGAGGCCCTTGCCGGACATTGCGACCGGATCGACATCACGCTGAACCCGGACGGCTCGGTAAGCGTGCAGGATAATGGCCGCGGCATCCCGACCGGCATCCACAGCGAAGAGGGCGTATCGGCCGCTGAAGTCATCATGACTCAGCTGCACGCGGGCGGCAAGTTCGAGAATACTTCGGACGACAATGCCTACAAGGTGTCCGGCGGCCTGCATGGGGTGGGCGTTTCGGTGGTGAATGCCTTGTCCGACTGGCTGGAGCTGAACATCTGGCGCGACGGGCAGGAGCACTGGATGCGCTTCCGCAACGGCGATGCCGAAGCGCCGCTGAAGGTGCTGGGCGATGCGCCGGAGGGGAAGAAGGGCACGAAAGTCACCTTCATGTTCTCGACCGACACGTTCAAGAACGTCACCGATTATGATTTCGACAAGCTGGAGCATCGTTATCGGGAATTGGCATTCCTGAATTCCGGCGTGCGGCTGTTCCTGACCGATGCGCGGCACGAGGAAAGCAAAACGGTCGAGCTATACTATGAAGGCGGCATTGCGGCGTTCGTCAAATATCTCGACCGCAACAAGTCGGCGCTGATGCCCGATCCCATCGCGATTTCCGGCACGCGCGACGATGTGACCATCGACGTCGCGCTGGAGTGGAATGACAGCTATTATGAAAACGTGCTGTGCTTCACCAACAACATCCCACAGCGGGATGGCGGCACGCATCTGGCGGCATTCCGCGCGGCATTGACGCGCACCCTCAATGGCTATGCCGAAAAGTCCGGCATGATGAAGAAGGAGAAGGTCTCGCTGACGGGCGATGACATGCGCGAGGGCCTGACGGCGATCGTGTCTGTGAAGCTGCCCGATCCGAAATTCTCTTCGCAGACCAAAGACAAGCTGGTTTCCTCCGAAGTGCGCCAGCCGCTCGAAAGCCTGATGGCGGACAAGATGGCGGAATGGCTGGAGGAAAACCCCCAGAACGCCAAGATGATCATCCAGAAGGTGATTGACGCCGCCGCCGCGCGCGAAGCGGCGAAGAAGGCGCGCGAACTGACGCGGCGCAAGGGCGTCATGGACATCGCCAGCCTGCCCGGAAAGCTCGCCGATTGCCAGGAGCGTGATCCGGCGAAATCGGAACTGTTCCTGGTCGAAGGCGACTCCGCAGGCGGTTCGGCCAAGCAGGGGCGCGACCGCCATTATCAGGCGATCCTGCCATTGAAGGGCAAGATCCTGAATGTGGAGCGCGCGCGGCTCGACCGGATGCTCTCGTCCAAGGAAGTCGGCACGCTGATCCAGGCGATGGGCACCGGCATCCGCGATGATTTCAACATCGAGAAACTGCGCTATCACAAGATCGTCATCATGACCGACGCCGACGTGGACGGCGCGCATATCCGTACGCTGCTGCTGACCTTCTTCTATCGCCAGATGCCGCAGATCATCGAGAACGGCCACCTTTTCATCGCCCAGCCGCCCCTGTACAAGGCGGCGCGCGGACGCAGCGAAGTGTATCTGAAGGATGAGGCTGCGCTCGATCAGTATCTGGTGGACAACGGCGTGGAAACGATGGCGCTGGAAACCAATGAGGGGCGCATTTTCGGTGACGAATTGCGTGCGCTGATCGATCACAGCCGTCGGATGCGCACGCTGATGCGCTACATGCCGCGCCGCTACGATCCCCGCATCATCGAGGCGCTGGCGCTGGCCGGTGCGCTCGACCCCGACATCGATACGCCGCGGCGGCAGGCAGCCTTGACCGAAGCGGTGCGCTGGCTGGACCTTGCAGATACCGAGGGCAAATGGACCGGCATCGTCAGTGAGGAGGGCGGCTATCACTTCCAGCGTTTCTGGCGGGGCGTGACCGATCATCACATCATCGAAGCGGCATTCCTGGGGTCGGCGGAGGCACGCAAGCTGCACGCATTGGCGACGGAGCAGGCCGGGGCCTATCTCACCGCCAGCCGACTTGTGTCAGCCAAGACTGCGGTTGCACAGGAAGACACGGCAGAGGGCGAAGAAACGCCCGCCGCATCGGCAAAAGGCATGGCTGTGTCGCGACCGAGCGATTTGCTGAACGCCATACTCGCGGCAGGCCGCAAGGGGTTGTCTATCCAGCGCTACAAAGGCCTGGGCGAGATGAACGCCGAGCAACTATGGGAAACGACGCTCGATCCAAACGCGCGCTCGCTGCTGCGCGTCGAAGTCGACCAGGCGGATGTGGCCGACGAGATCTTCACGCGCCTAATGGGCGACATTGTGGAGCCTCGCCGCGAGTTCATTCAGGATAATGCACTGAACGTCGCCAATCTGGACGTCTAGATCGGCGGCAATTCAGAACCAGATCCGTACGCCCGCCACTAAGCTGGTGGACGTTGGATCGTCGCCATCCGCTCGCGCATAGTCCGCAGTCTGCCCCATCTTCGCGTCGTAGGACAGGCCGACATAGGGCGCGAACTGCCGTGTCACTTCATATCTCAGGCGCGCGCCTAGCTCGACATTCACGAGTCCTGCGCCGATTCGGTTCTGAGCGACGTTTTGCGCAGCGAAATTTGCTTCTATCCGCGGCTGGAAGACGAGGCGCTGTGTGATGCGCTGGTCATAGTAGCCTTCCACGCGGCCGAGCACATCGCCTTTATCCGACACGAACGCTGCGCCCTCCACTTCGAACCAGAATGGAGCCAGTCCTTCGAAGCCGACCGTGGCATAGGTCCGGGCAGGCGAAGGCTGAATGTCCTGCCTGACGCCTGCCTGTAGATTGAAATAGGGGCCGACCGCGCGACTGTAGAGCAATTGCACTTCGGCGGCTTCCAGGCCCTCACGAAATGCGCCTTCGCCTTCGGTCTTGATCGTCACGCGGTTGATGTCGCCTCCGAACCATGCTTCGCCATCCCATCGATAGCCATTCCGGCCGTCGCGGATCTGCGCTTCAGCCAGGTTCAGCAAGACCATATGGAAGGTCTGCCCGCCTTCCTCCTGCATCATCTGACGGCGGGCACGCTTCATGTCCTCCGCGGGAAACATGCGGTCCGCATAATGATCCGGGGCGGGCGCTGGCGCGGGCGCATTACCTGCCGGGAGCGCTGTCCCGGTCTCGTCATCGACCGGCTCGGCATGCGTGGTCCCATCCATCGACGCCTCGGCCGACATGCCCGGCATGTGATGCATCGAGTGATCCTGCGCGTCGGCGGGCCATGCGAGCCCACACAGGCTCGCGATGATCAGCGGGGCGAGGCCGCGGATCATGCTTCGCCCCTTGGGCGAACGCTGACGGTCCGCATCATGCCGGCATGCATGTGGTAGAGAAGGTGGCAGTGGAAGGCCCAGTCCCCCACTGCATCGGCGGTGAAATCCCAAGTCACTTTACCGCCGGGCTGAACGACGACGGTATGCTTGCGCGGCGCGTGGTCGCCATGTCCCGTTACCAGTTCGAAGAAGTGCCCGTGGATGTGGATCGGGTGCCCCATCATGCTGTCGTTGATCAGGTTGATGCGGACACGTTCGCCCTCGATGAAGGGGATGGGTATGTGTGCCTCCGACATCTTCACGCCGTCGAACGACCACATGAAGCGTTCCATATTGCCCGTGAGGTGGATGTCCAGGCTGCGGCTCGGGGCGCGTACGTCGGGGTTGCGCTCGAGCGCCCTTAGATCCTTGTAGACCAGCACCTTGTGAGCGACATCCGCCAGCCCTTGGCCGGGTTCGCCGGTCCGGTCCATCGGCATTGGCGATATCGTTTGAACGCCGGGTCCTTTCTTCACCTGCGGCGCATTTGAAAAGTCGCGCATGTCCATCGAACCATGGTCGGAGGATTCTGCGTGGCCGGGCATCGAACCATGATCCATTCCCTGCATCGTGGAATGATCCATCGCCATTGCAGGAGGTGCATCGTTGCGGCCGGGCGCGGACATGGCCATGTCCTTCATCGTCGCGAGGGGCCGCTTCCGCAGGGCAGGCACTTCGGCGGCCATTCCTGTGCGTGGCGCTAGCGTGGCGCGCGCCATGCCGGACCTGTCGATGGCTTCGCCCACCAGCGTGTAGGCCCGATCCTCGACCGGCGTGACGATCGCGTCATAGGTTTCGGCGACGCCGATCTGGAACTCGTTCACGTCCACCGGCACCACATTCTGTCCGTCGGCCTGCACGATGGTAAGGCGAAGTCCCGGAATGCGCACGTTGAAGGTCGTCATCGACGAGGCGTTTATCACGCGCAGCCGCACGCGCTCACCCGGAGCGAACAACGCGGTCCAGTTATCCCCTGGCCCATGACCATTGACGAGGTACGTATAGGCCGCGCCGGTCGCATCCGAGATGTCGGTCGGGTCCATTCGCATCGCCCCCCACGCCAGCCGTTCCCTGAGCGGCTGATCCTTGCCTGAAAGCAGTCCGGTGAGCGTCTGGCGTTGGTAATTGAAATGACCGGGATCGACCTTCATCCGCCGGAAAATCGCTTCGGGAGCCATCATGCTGTGGTCGGACAGCACGATGATATGCTCGCGGTCGAACTTCACCGGATCGGGTTCGGCCGGATCGATGATGATCGGGCCATAGTGACCCAGTTGTTCCTGCAAACCTGAGTGACTGTGGTACCAGTAGGTTCCGTTCTGCCTGACAGGAAACTCATAGACGAAGCTCGTTCGTGACTTGATGCCGGGAAAGGAGATACCCGGCACACCATCATACTGCGGCGGCACCAGCAGGCCGTGCCAGTGGATCGAACTGTCTTCGTCCAGGTCGTTGATGACGTTAAGGCGCACCGTTTGACCCTCACGCAGGCGGATGAGCGGGCCAGGCACGGTGCCGTTTATGCCAATGGCCTTAGAGCGCCTGCCGTCGATCATCATCGTCTGGCGAGCGATCTTCAGCGCAATATCGGGCCCCGACACCGTGGGGAGAGCAGGTGACAAGCCACTGGAGGTCGTCTGCGCCCAGCCCGGAAGATAACTGCAAAGCGCCAGGCCCGTGGCGCCGAGTCCCATGCCACGAAGAAACGTCCTGCGATCAGACCCAATGTCCATATTTATCCTGCTTCAATGATCCCACTGACTGCCACGCATAATTTTCGTTATACCAAATGCACCTCTTAATCATCGGCGCGCAGCCTGCATCCCGCCCGACAAGGCGTTTACTTTGCTCATGGTCCTTCGATTGTTCCTGCCGAACGCTTTCGCCAGCTATTAGCACTAGCTAAAAAATCTTGTGCAGGACATATCCCCCCGCATGCAACATCTACCTCACTCTACACCACCGGCGCATTTCCGGCTCGGGTTCAAGGAGTTCGTGGCTCTAATTGCGGCCTTGATGGCTACAAATGCGCTCTCCATTGACCCGATGTTACCCGCCTTGCCTGCGATCGGTGAGACGTTGAACGTCCCGCATGCCAACGATCGGCAATGGATCGTGACGGCCTATTTCCTCGGCCTAGGCATCGGCTCACTGATCTACGGCCCGTTGTCGGACCGCTTCGGGCGCAAGCCGATCATGGGCATATCGCTAGTGCTGCTGGCCCTGTCCACCGGCTTTTGCGCCATGTCGCAAAGCTTCGCCATGATGCTGGCCGCGCGATTCGCTTGCGGCTTTTTCGCCGCCGCTACCCGCGTCATAGCCATCAGCATAGTACGCGACCGCTTTCATGGCGATCAGATGGCGCGGATCATGTCGCTGATCTTCATCGTCTTCATGGTCGTTCCGATCCTTGCTCCCTCCTTTGGGCAGGCCGTGCTGCTGGTCGCGCCGTGGCGCTGGATATTCTGGGCGTTGTTGATCGTCACCGTCCTGATCACGCTCTGGATGCTGATCAGGTTGCCAGAGACGCTGGACCCGGCCAACCGAGTCGAAGTCAGGGTGGGCGACCTCAAAAGCACACTTTGGACCATCGTGACGAACCGTGGCTCCATTGGCCATATGCTTGCCAGTGGTGTCGTCCTGGGCGGTCTGGTCGGCTTCATCACGTCGGTTCAGCAGATCTTCTTCGACGTGTTTCATGAAGAAGCCAGGTTTCCGCTGGCTTTCGCTCTCATCGCTGGCTTTATGGGAGTAGGCAGCTTTCTGAACAGTCACCTGGTCGAGCGGATAGGCGCGCGGCGGCTCAGCCAAGGATCGCTTCTGGCGATGATCATGATTTCCGCGACGCATGCATATTATACATGGTCCGGCCTGGAAACGGTCTTCAGCTTTATCGTGTTCCAGGCTGCCACCATGCTGAGCTTTGCCTTCACCGGCTCCAATTTCAGCGCCATATCGATGGAACCGTTTGCACGTGGCGCAGGCATGGCCTCATCATTCCAGGCGTTCCTGACCACTATCGTGTCGGCCTTGCTGGGCGCGGCAGTAGGTTGGCAGTTCAACGGAACGACGCTTCCGTTGGCGCTTGGCTTCCTGTGCTATGGCTTGCTGGCGTTCCTGATCGTCGCATGGGCGGAGCGGTGGCAGCTGTTCAGACGCCGCAGGCTGGCAGACCACCGCGAAAATGCAGTGAGCCCACGATAAGCCAGTAGTGCCGCCGCTCTGGCGGCACTACTGGGCCGTGCTCCTTATCGAATTGGAGGCACGGGCGCCGGCGGCACGTCTGCGTCCCGCTCATGTACTTCCTGAAGCCCAAGACCAACGTGGCTGCGCTTGTAGCTGTAGGCGAAGTACACGATCAGACCGATCGCCGCCCAGCCGACGAACATCATCTTCGTCTCGTGGCCGAGGCTCCAGAACAGATAGACGCAGCCCGCGACCGCTATTGGCGCAGTCAGCGCAATTGCGGGCGTGCGGAATGGCCGATGGCGGTCCGGGTCCGTCCGGCGGAGCATCAGCACGGCGATAGACACCGCCGCAAAGGCGAACAATGTGCCGGAATTGGAGATGTCCGCGAGAATGCCGACCGGGAAAAAGGCGGCGAACAGCGCCACGAAAATGCCCGTCAGGATGGTGATGACATAGGGCGTGTGGAACTTGGGGTGTACCTTCGAGAAGACCGCAGGAAGCAGGCCGTCACGGCTCATGACGAAGAAGATGCGCGTCTGGCCGAACATCATCATCAGGATCACCGAAGGCAAGGCGAGACCCGCTGCCAGGCCGATGAGGTTGCCGATCTGGGGCCAGCCGATTTCGCGCAAGGTCCAGGCCAGAGCCTCCTTCGAACAGACGACGGCTTCCTTGCCGCTGGCGGCGAGCGCAGCACACTGTTGCGACAACTGAACGCTGCCTGGCGAGAGCACTTCGCCGCCGGGCCCGCTCACGGGTTGCGCCCCCACGCTGCCGATCACGCCCGCCGCCACGAGAATGTAGAAGATGGTGCAGATGGCGAGCGATCCGATGAGGCCGATCGGCATGTTGCGCTGGGGATTTTTCGTCTCTTCGGCGGCCGTCGACACAGCGTCGAACCCGACATAGGCGAAGAAGATCGACGCCGCCGCCGCCGAAATGCCGGCAAAGCCAAGCGGTGAGAACGGCGTGAAATTCTCCATGTTGATCACCGGCACCGCCAGCACGATGAACAGCGTGAGCGCCGCCACCTTGATCGCCACCAGCACGGCGTTGACCGACGCGCTTTCCTTGGTGCCGATTACCAGCAGCCAGGTGACGAGGCCCGCAATGCCCATGGCAGGCAAGTTGACCAGCCCGCCGTCATAGGGTCCGCGTACCAGCATGTCGGGAATGTCGATATGAAACGCGTTCTCGATCAGGCCGACCACATAGCCCGACCAGCCGACCGACACCGCACCTGCCGCAACAGCGTATTCGAGGATCAGCGCCCAGCCGACCATCCAGGCGATCAATTCGCCCATCACAGCATAGCTATAGGTATAGGCCGACCCGGAAACCGGCACCATCGCTGCCATCTCAGCGTAACATAACGCCGCTACTGCGCAGACGAACCCGGCAATGACAAAGGCCAGCATCATGCCGGGACCAGCCTTTTGGGCGGCCTCGGCAGTAAGAACGAAAATGCCGGTGCCGATCACGGCCCCGATGCCCAGCATCGTGAGCTGAAATGCGCCCAGCGACCGGGTCAGCGACTTCTTCTCGGCCGTCGCCAAGATCGCGTCGAGTGACTTTATGCGCCCGAAGATCATGAAATGGTTACTCTCTGTATCTCGTGGCGCGCCAGGCGGCGCGCTCCCCTAACATGGGTAACGAGACTATCGACTAAATCCGCCTGTGCAAGCTTGTTGCGCGGCAGGGCAATGATCTTTGATGATTGGAGTGGCGCCGGTCGAGTCTGCCGCGGGTTCAGCGCGCCAGCATCGGCCCCAAAGGCTTGCCTGCAAAGATGTGAACGTGCAGGTGCGGCACCTCCTGATGCGCGTCTATGCCGACGTTCGCGAGCAGCCGATATCCGCTCTCGACATGCCCCGCTTCTCGCGCAATTTTCCCCACGGCGCGCACGAATGCAGCGATTTCCGCATCCGGCGCGCGGGCGGAGAAGTCATCCCAGCTGACATAGCGGCCTTTGGGGATCACGAGGATGTGCGTCGGCGCCTGCGGATTTATGTCGTGGAAGGCCAGAGCGGCGTCATCCTCATAAACCTTACTGCACGGGATTTCTCCCCGCAGTATGCGCGCGAAGATATTGTCGTCGTCATAGGCAAGCGTCGGGTCGATGGGCACGATACTACTCCTGAGGGCGGGACGCCTTTTCCGCTATACCCGATACGCCTTCACGACGGTCCAGTTCCAGGCACACGTCCGAAAGCGACAGGTTCATGTCGGCCAGCAGGATCGCCAAATGGAACAGCAGGTCGGCAGCTTCGGAAGCTGTGCCTTCCTTGTCGTTCGACATCGCGGCAATGACGGTCTCGACGGCCTCCTCGCCCACT
The DNA here is from genome assembly GCF_033795625.1 of Sphingobium sp. GTDB lineage: Bacteria > Pseudomonadota > Alphaproteobacteria > Sphingomonadales > Sphingomonadaceae > Sphingobium. Next base: position 140,352 of record NZ_JARYGI010000001.1, read on the forward strand.
TTCTGGGCAATCTTGGCGCGGCCCTTGGCGCTGAGTTTGGCGACATAGCTGCTCTCCGGATCGGCCATGCGACGGGCACGAATGGTCGCCTCCAGGCGGGCGAGGGTGTCAGAAATGGCCGTCATGATGCGCGCCCTCCTTCCGAAGTCGGCGGGAAAACCGGATGACGCACGGGGATTCCCGCGGCGGCGAGTGCAGCATGGGCATCGCCGATCGTATGCTGGCCGAAATGGAAGATAGAGGCGGCAAGGACAGCGCTCGCATGGCCTTCGATCACACCCTGGACCAGATGATCCAGCGTGCCGACACCGCCGCTTGCGATGACGGGCACGGCCACGGCGTCTGCGATTGCGCGCGTCAGGGCAAGGTCGTATCCGGCACGCGTGCCATCACCGTCCATGGACGTCACCAGCAGCTCTCCTGCGCCAAGTTCGGCCAGGCGCCGCGCATGTTCGAGAGCGCCGATGCCGGTGGCGCGGCGTCCGCCATGGGTGAAGATCTCCCACCGGCCATCTGACACGCGCCGCGCATCGACGGAGGCGACCACGCACTGGCTGCCGAAGCGATCTGCGATGTCGGCGACGACTTCAGGGCGCTCGACTGCGGCGCTGTTCACCGCGACCTTGTCCGCGCCCGCCAGCAACAATGCGCGAGCATCTTCGGGCGTGCGCACGCCGCCACCCACGGTCACTGGCATGAAGCAGACCTGCGCGACGCGGCGCACGACGTCGAGGATCGTGCCGCGCGCTTCATGGCTGGCGGTGATGTCGAGGAAGCAGAGTTCATCCGCCCCGGCCGCGTCATAGAGCCGGGCCTGCTCCACCGGATCGCCAGCGTCTGCAAGATCTACGAAGTTGACGCCCTTGACGACGCGGCCATTGGCGACGTCGAGGCAGGGGATGACGCGCGTGCGGACAGTCACGCGCCGTTACTCCCAAGGGACAGCGCCAGCAGCGTCATGCAGCCGCCAGCGCAAGCGCGGTGGCAAGGTCGAGCCGCCCATCATATAAAGCACGGCCAGTGATCACACCCTCGATCCCATCCTCCACATGGAGGCTCAGGATGCGTATGTCGGAAATACCCGCGACGCCGCCGCTGGCAATCACCGGGATGTCAGTGGCGCGGGCAAGATCGACGGTTGCTTCGATGTTGCACCCTTTGAGCATTCCGTCCCGGCCAACGTCCGTGAACAGCAGCGCCGCAACGCCCGCATCCTCGAAACGATGGGCCATGTCTACTACTGGCATGTCCGACTTTTCGGCCCAGCCTTCGGTGGCCACTAAGCCATCGCGCGCATCGACGGCGACGACGATGCCGCCGGGAAAGTCTGCAGCAACGGCCTTGACGAATTCCGGATCCTTCAACGCGGCGGTCCCGATCACGACGCGTGAAACGCCTAGGCCGAACCACCGCTCGACGGCCGCGCGGTCGCGAATTCCGCCGCCCAATTGTACGTGACCCGGAAAAGCAGCGACGATGCTCTCAACTGCCGAGGCATTGACGGCCTGACCCGCGAACGCGCCGTCCAGATCGACGACATGCAGATGCTGGGCGCCCGCCCCGGCGAACAGGAGCGCCTGCGCGGCCGGATCGTCGCCGTAGACGGTGGCGCGATCCATATCCCCTTCGGCGAGGCGCACGACCTGACCGCCCTTCAGATCGATGGCGGGGAAGACGATGAGACTCATGGGCGCCAGTCCAGAAAACGGGAGAGGAATGAAAGGCCGTAAGACTGGCTTTTTTCAGGGTGAAACTGCACGCCGATGATGGTGTCGCGCGCAACGGCAGCGACCAGAGGTCCGCCGTGCTCAGTGGTCGCCGCGACATGCGCCGGATCACTGGCCGCAAAATGATAGCTGTGCAGGAAATACGCCTCGCCCGGTTGCAACAAGGGGTGCGCCACACCGGAAATGACATCGTTCCAGCCCATATGCGGCACCTTTGCGGCCGAATCGGCGGGCGTGATGTGGCGAACGGTGCCGGAAATCCAGCCAAGCCCATCATGCCGCCCGAATTCCTCACCGGCATCGGCCAGCAACTGCATCCCGACGCAGACGCCCAGAAACGGCACGCCCCGCGATGAAACCGCGTCCTCCATCGCCTGCACCATGCCGTCGATCCCGACCAGGGCATCGCGGCAGGCGCGGAAAGCCCCTACACCGGGAAGCACGATACGATCGGCAGTGCGCACGACATCCGGATCGGCCGTGATCGCCACGTCGCCCGCTCCCGCCTGACGCAGGGCGTTATGCACGGAGTGAAGATTGCCCGCGCCATAATCGATCAGCGCGATCATGTTTTGAAGATTTCAAATCCAGGCGCCGTCATGCTCGGGCTGAATTCGACCAATGATAGTTCAGCTACATTGTTGATGACGAAGGGATCGGTCGCCGCCTTGGCCGCAACGTCCTGTTTCTCTCCACGGGCAATCAGAATGCCGCCTTCGCGCGGGACCTGCCGCCCGGCGATTACTACCCAGCCATCGGCAATGGCTGTCTTGAGCCACGCGACGTGCGCGTCCAGATGCGCATCCACTTCAGCCAACGGAGCCGTGTAGCGCAGCGAAATGATGATCATCGTTTCAGCCTTTCACGTCGTCGAGCCCAGTCAGGCCGCGCCCAATATGCCTTTGGTCGAGGGGATGCTGTCTGCCTTGCGCGGATCGATCTCCACCGCCTGCCGCAGCGCCCGCGCCAGCCCCTTGTAACAGCTCTCCACGATATGATGGTTGTTGCTGCCGTACAGATTCTCGATGTGGAGCGTCAGACCCGCCGACTGGGCAAAGCTATGGAACCAGTGCTCGATCAGTTCGGTATCCCATTCGCCAAGCCGCGCCTGGGAAAATTCCGCCTTCCACACGAAGAACGGACGCCCGGAAATGTCGAGCGAGACCCGTGTCAGCGTTTCGTCCATAGGCGAATAGACCGACCCGAACCGCGTGATCCCCTTCTTGTCTCCCAGCGCCTTGGCGACGGCCTCGCCAATGGCGATCCCCGTGTCTTCGGTCGTGTGGTGCTGATCGACATGCAGGTCGCCCACAGCCTGCACGTTCAGGTCGATCAGCGAATGGCGCGAAAGCTGTTCGAGCATGTGGTCCAGGAATCCGATGCCGGTCGACACCGTGTAAGTGCCTGTGCCGTCCAGATTGACGGCGACATCGATCGAGGTTTCCCCGGTCTTGCGATGGATTTCGGCGGTGCGCATGGCGCTCCTATAGCGTTTGCCGCGACGGGCGCAACGATTCCACGCGCGCGGCAAGATGACTGCCCTTGACCGATATCCTCGGGGCGTTAGGAAGATGCCCATGAGCGACACGCTTCCAGATAGCCTGATTCCCTACGACGAGATCGTCCAGGAAGCGCTGCGCGCGGTTGTCGGCCGGGTGTTGGGAGAAGTGCAGCAGTCGGGAGGGCTTCCCGGTGGCCACCATTTCTACATCACGTTCAAGACGCAAGCCGCTGGCGTCGATATTCCCCGCAGCCTCGTCGAACGCTTTCCCGACGAAATGACCATCGTGCTGCAGAACAAGTTCTGGGATTTGAAGGTCGGCCCCAAGGCATTCGAAGTCAGCCTGACCTTCAATCAGGTGGCATCGCATCTGGTCATTCCCTTTGCGGCGATCAGCGCCTTTGTCGATCCGGCAGTCAACTTCGCCCTTCAGTTCCAGGTGCAGGATTATGGCGACGAACCGCAGTTGCACGAGGCGGCCGAAAATGACGGGCCGGTCGTGATGGCGGAAGATGGCTCCAATGTCGTGACCGTGGATTTCGGCAAGAAGAAATAAGGCTGGCGCTAAGCCACTGCCCTTCCCACATCCGCGCTGACTCGTTGAAGAGGAGCGCGACCGCATGACCACTCGCAGTGAAACCGACAGTATCGGGGCGATCGATGTCCCGGCGGATGCCTATTGGGGCGCGCAAACGCAGCGGAGCATCGAGAATTTCCCCTTCGGGGCAACCGAACGGATGCCGATCGGCATTATCTACGCTCTGGCGGTGGTGAAGCAGGCGGCGGCGCGCGTGAACCGGGCGCATGGGCTGGACGCGGGCCTGGCCGACGCCATCGAGGCCGCGGCGGCGGAAGTCGTGGCGGGCAAGCATGACGATCAGTTTCCACTTGTCATTTGGCAGACGGGCAGCGGCACGCAATCCAATATGAACGTCAATGAAGTGATCGCCGGACGCGCCAACGAAGTTCTGGCCGGCACACGAGGCGGCAAGTCGCCCGTGCACCCGAACGACCATGTGAACATGAGCCAGTCGTCCAACGATAGCTTCCCGACCGCCCTGCACATCGCGGCGGCGTTGGCCGTAACGAACCAGCTTTTCCCCGCGTTGGATCGACTGCAGCGGGCACTTCAAGCCAAGGCAGCGGAGTGGACCGAGGTCGTAAAGATCGGCCGTACGCATTTGCAGGACGCCACACCGCTGACGCTCGGCCAGGAATTTTCCGGCTATGCACATCAGCTCTACCGCTGCCGGGCGCGGATCGAGCCTGCGGCTATGCACGGGATGATGGCACTGGCGCAGGGCGGCACTGCAGTCGGAACCGGCCTGAATGCCCCCAAAGGCTTCGGGGAAGCCGTCGCGTCGGAAATCGCGACGCTGACTGGCCTGCCGTTCCGCACCGCCGACAACAAGTTCGAAGCGCTGGCGTCCAACGATCCGCTGGTGCATCTCTCCAGCACGTTGAGCACATTGGCCGTCGCCCTCACGAAGATCGCCAACGATATCAGGTTGCTGGCGTCGGGGCCGCGGTCAGGGCTTGGCGAACTCGAACTGCCCGCCAACGAACCGGGTAGTTCGATCATGCCGGGCAAGGTGAACCCCACGCAGAACGAGATGCTGACGATGGTGGCGGCGCAAGTCATCGGCAATCATCAGGCCGTGACCGCCGGTGGAATGCAGGGGCATCTGGAACTCAACGTCTTCAAGCCGATGATCGGCGCCAATGTGCTCCGGTCCATTCACCTGCTCGCTGTCGGAATGGAAAGCTTTGCCGAACGTGCCGTCGAGGGGCTGAAAGCCAATGAGTCGCGGATCGCAGAGCTTGTCGATCGTTCCTTGATGCTCGTGACTGCACTCGCGCCGCAAATCGGCTATGACAATGCCGCGAAGATCGCCAAGCATGCCCACCAGCACGGATTGACGCTCAAGGAAGCGGGGCTTGCATTAGGATTGGTTGACGAGGCGACCTTCGAGCGGCTTGTTCGTCCGCAAGACATGGTTTGACGCAGCGTCTCCCGGAACCTGCTGCACCGTCAGACATTATCCATCGCAGTAACAGGAAGAAATCCAGCATGGGAATATTCACCAAGATCGCTGCCACTGTGATCGGCACGCGCATCGCCGCCGATAGCGGCAAATCCGGAGTGCTGGGCGTCGCCGCCGGAATGCTGGCGACGCGCGTGATTGCTCGGTCGCCCATGGGTGCATTGCTGGTGGGGGGGACCTATGTCGCACACAAGCTTCTGACTAAGAAGCGAGAGATCGATGCGCTGGGCCCGCATGGCACGGCGGTCAAGGATGGGCTCGCCGGCCCCGATGGAACGCCGCCGACGGATAACATCATAGCTGGCGCCGCGCTGGAAAAGCCTGTTCCGCACGTGGGATAACGAGCGCAAATCACTGCGGCGTTGACGGATCGGCCTCTGCGCGCCAGTAGCAGGCATGGCCGACACCTCCAGAACCGACCGCGTGAACGATCCCCATGGCTTCAAGCGCCGCGGGGTTCTCTTTGTCCTCTCGTCGCCCTCGGGAGCTGGAAAATCGACCATCGCGCGCAAGCTGCTGGCCGCTGACCCAAGCCTTGTCATGTCGGTGTCCGCCACGACCCGCCCGATCCGTCCCGGCGAAGTGGATGGCAAAGACTATCACTTCGTCGATCTGGCCCGCTTTCGGCAGATGGTGGCCGATCACGAGTTTCTGGAATGGGCGCACGTCTTCGGACACCGCTACGGGACGCCACGCGCGCCGGTAGAAGCCATGCTCAAGGCCGGGCGCGACGTGCTGTTCGATATCGACTGGCAAGGCGCGCAACAGTTGTACCAGATTGCCGGCGGTGATGTCGTGCGAGTCTTCATCCTCCCCCCTTCGATGGAGGAACTGGAACGTCGCCTGCGCGGCCGCGCCACTGACAGCAATGAAGTGATCGAGGGCCGCATGAGCCGCGCGGCAGGCGAAATCGCCCACTGGGACGGCTATGATTATGTGCTCTGCAATGACGATGCCGACGCCTGCTTTGAAAAGGTAAGCACCATCCTGGATGCCGAGCGCATGAAGCGCAGCCGCCAGACCGGCCTCATCGGCTTCATCCGCAAGATGGGCAGGGCCATTGGCGAAGGCGACTGACTGTCCCGTCGCGGATAGAAATAGACAGGCGCGCGTTTCTCCTGCAGCCTGACGGCACAACAGGAGGGACTTTGCCATGATACGCACCTTGCTTGGTGGTTTGCTGGGCGGTTTCGCCCTGTTCCTGACGGGCTTCGTCTTCTGGGGCACGCCGCTTGCCAACATCGCCTATTCCCATGCCGATCCGACAGTCAGCACGAATTTGCAGGCGGCCCTTGCGCAGGGCCTGACGCAGACAGGGACAGGCGCTTATCTGATTCCCTCCACTACGACGAGCGAAGGGACGATATTATACGGCAAGGGCCCCATTGCGCAGGTCCTTTTCAACATCAACGGCTACCCATCGCTGGACATGAATGCGCTGATCGGAGGGCTGATCCTCGCTTTGGTGGTGGGCGTGATCTTCGCGCTCGCGCTTCGTTTCGTGTCAGGCGACACGTCGACTCGCATCCGCGCGGTTGTCGCGTTCGCGATGGCGGCGGTCTTGTGGCTGCATATAGGGCAACCTGTGTTCAATCACGCGCCTTGGGGATATTTCTTGTATCTGGGCTTCAGCGACTTCGTCGGACTGGTGCTGGCAGGCGTGATTGCTGCGAAGCTGATGCCCGACAGTCCTGCCACCGTCACTGTGGATCCCGTGACAACCCCGCGCAATCCGACGACCGACAACAGCTTCGGTTCGCCGCTAAGGTCGGACAGCGACCCCCTGCCGTGAGCAGAGGGCCGCTCCCGAACGTCAGGCGGCGGGTGTGCCCGTCAGCGCCTGAGCCGAAGGCTTGTTGACGGCATCGACCGAACCGTCGGCAAGCATCGCCTTGGCCGTCGTTACGGCTTCTTCCTTCACCTTGGGGTCGGCGCTGGTCTGACTGGCGCCGATCAGTGCGCTTAGCAGCAGGTTCTTCGCAACGGGATCAGCGGCTTTTTCGGCCACGGACTTGCGCGAAAGAGCCAGCGCTTCGGTATAGAGCGGGTCCGCGCCTGCCTTGTCCTGCTTGGAAAGCTTGGCATTGCCGAGCTGAACGAGGATGCCTGCCAGAATATCGCGGCTGGCCGCGTCTGCAGGCTTGGCCGCTACTACCTTGCGCCAGTGGGGAGCGCTTTCCTCATAATAAGCGAGCGTCTTGTCTAGCTGCTGCTGGGCACCGGAAGCCGCTGCAGCCGCGTAGAGGGCATTGGCGAGGAAGTTTACATTGTCGATGTTGTCGGGCTGTGCCTGAACGGCAGTGCGGATACCAGGAAGTGCTGCTTCATATTTGGCAAGCGCGGCTGCGTGGTCGCCGCCCTGCTGTGCAGTCTGACCGGCAGTGAAGTCGGTCACGGCCTGATTGAAAGCTGCGACCTGTGCCTGGGTCATCTGCCCCGCCGGAGCGGGTGCGGGCGTAGGGGTTGAGGGAGCGGCCGCAGTCTGCGCCAAGGCAGGTGCGGTCATCGTCATCACGAGGGCAATGAGTGCGGTTCGAGTCAAGGGTCCTGTCTCCTAACGGTGCATGCGCACCCGCTTGGGGTCAGGTACGCAGGCGTAACGAACTGAATAGAACTGACGATTTGCTAACCATCAGGTCCGCGCCATCCTACAGAAAGCGACCGCAGCGTCAAATTCCCGCCGATGCGCGGCGGCGAGCGCCTGCGCCTGCGCATCCTCGCCCCACATTTCCGCTTGCCATAGCGCATCGAGTTCGGCCGCATTCCAGATCACGTCCGGATCGGCATCGGCTTCGGTGATGGCGAGGCCCAGGACCAAAGATCCCGTCAGCGTCACGAGAGTCGAAAGTGGCGCAAGTGTAAAAGGATCATAAGTGGTTACGGCGTTCGAGAGTCGCGTTACCGTCTCAGGGGGCTGGGCAACGTGGACGATGCCGACGGTTGTGCGGAATGCGACGTCATAGCGCCGCCGCGCCCAATCCAGCCAAAAGTCCCACTCGGCAGCCTGACGCGCGACCAGCGCTGCCGGACCTTCTGCACGATAACAGAGCAGATCGGTTTCGGCGTATCGGGCGATAGTTGCGGCGAAATCGGCAGGGTCAGGGGCGACCTGATCGATGGCAGCGTTGGCGAACCCGGTCGCGGGCATCGACAATGGTTCGATGTCATCGCCCTGAGCACGCCATTCGGCGGCGATCGCCTGCGCCATCTGCTCCGTCGGCAATAGCAGCGGCGCGCGACCTGGAGTGCGCACCATGCGTCCATCGAGCGCGATCTGCCATCCGCCTTCCGCAGCGCGTGATTCGACCTGTTTGTAGAAGCGCTTCATGACGTCAGCCTCAGTCGGCAGGCGGCGTGCGCCACGCGCGCAGCAGCACCCGGGGAATGACGATCGTCTGCAGGAGCCCCACGGTGGCGATGATCGCCCCCAGGATCTTCGCGTCGCGCCCTTGCACCCAGCCAAAGCGCTGCATCATGATCAGGAAGCCGAACATCAGGATGAACACGCCGGAAAGGCGAAACAGATTGATGAACAGCAGGCGCTGGCGGGCTGCGGCTGTGGGGTCGACGGGCGGGGGCGGTGAAGCGGTCATGGCGCGCCGATATGGTGGCCGAGGTCCAAGCTGTCCACCGCCACGGCAGCAGCGCCCGCCGCAAGCAGTTCTTCCGGCAAATGATAGCCCCAGTTCACGCCGATCGCCCGGACATCGGCGCTCACCGCCATCTCGATATCATAGGTTGTGTCGCCGATCATGACCGTCGTTTCCGGCACAGCGCCTGCCTCCATCATGGCTTCCATCACCATGGAGGGGTGTGGCTTGGATGGATGCCGGTCGGCCGTCTGCAGCGTGACGAAGCGGTCGAGGATGCCATGGTGCGTCAGGCAGAGATTGAGCCCGCGGTCGGACTTTCCGGTCGCCACGCCAAGCAGCCATCCCTGCGCAGCGAGCGCTTCGATGAGTTCGGCGATGCCATCATAGAGCGGTTCGCTTACGGCGCCTTCGCCGCGCATGGCACGAAAGGCGTCGCGATAATGATCCGACACATGATGGTGAAACGCTTCGTCCGCTTCCGGCAGCAGCTTCGCCATTGCGTGAGGAAGCGACAGGCCAACTACGGACAGGATCGTGAGCCGATCAGGCGTGGCCAGCTTCACGGCGTCGAAAGCGCGCGCCATGGCAGTGCAGATGCTATGCTGGCTATCCACCAGCGTGCCATCGCAATCGAACAAGGCAAGCGGCCTGCTCATGCGGGTGCGCCCTGCATCAGCGCAGCCATATCGTGCTCACCCTGCGCCACCAGAGCCGCTGCGACGGAGAGGCGCGCCGCTTCGGGCTTGTTTTGCCCGATCTTCATGGTGCCGCGCCATTCCCGGATGGTGAAGCTACATCCGATGATGCCGCCCAGCATCCGGTCGAACAGTCCGTCCCGCATCTTTTCGCGCGTCCATTCCTTCTTGGGCGCAAGCCGCGCCTCATGCCGGGCCGAGATGGCATCGATCAGCGCGACGAGCCTTTCGCGATCCATTGCCTTCGCGTGGCCCTCCAGTTCGACGGCCACATAGTTCCAGGTCGGCACCTGATCTTCCATTCCGTACCAGTCGGGGCTCACATAAGCATGCGGGCCCTGCGCTACGAACAGAGCGTCGCCATCCATCAGATGTGCGGCAAGGGGGCTGTGGCGGGACAGATGAAAGCCGACGCAGTCATCGCTCAGGAACAGCACAGGCGCGTGCGCGACTCGCAGTCCTTCGGGCGTCGCTGCAAAGATGGCGCCGAGGCCCACCTGCTCGACAAAGCCGCGCATCGCTGTGCGATCGGTCCAGGCGAATGTCTTGTCGGGATGCACGACCTCGCCTTACCGCGTGCCCCGGCCGCGCCGCTCGCCACGCCGTTCCTTGCGCACGGCCTTGGCGTGCTGCCGCGCGAACTTCTTCTCGTCCTCTCGAGTCGGCGTGGTGTCGATCTCTTCCTCCAGCGGCATGTCCCCCAGAGTGAGATCGAACGCCATGTCGTTGAGGCTTTCGAGGAAGTGCGGCGGCAAGTCCGCTTTCACGTCCACCTTGCCGCCATCGGGATGATCGATGCGGATGCGGCGCGCGTGAAGGTGCATCTTGCGGCTGATCGTGCCGGAGAGGAATGCATCCTTGCCCCCATATTTGCCGTCGCCGACAATGGGATGCCCGATCGCGGCCATGTGGACGCGGAGCTGATGGGTGCGGCCGGAAAAAGGCTGTAGCTCGACCCACGCAGCGCGATTGCCCGCACGTTCGATGATGCGATAGCGGGTGCGGGCGGGTAGCCCTTCTTTCTCGTCCACATGCATCTTCTCGCCGCCGGTGCCCGGCTGCTTGGCTAGCGGTAAGTCGATCATGCCGTCGCGCACATCAGGCACGCCGATGACAAGCGCCCAATATACTTTGCGGGCGGTGCGGCTGGAAAAAGCCTTGGCGAAATAACCCGCCGACCGCGCCGATCGGGCGATCAGGAGCGCTCCGGATGTATCCTTGTCCAGCCGATGCACCAGCTTCGGGCGTTGATCGCTGTCGTACATCAGCGCATCGAGCAGGCCGTCGACATGCGCGTCGGTCTTCGTGCCGCCCTGCGTGGCAAGTCCGGGCGGCTTGTTGAGGACGATCGCCTGCTCGTCGCGATGGATCACCATTTCCTGTGCGAAGGCGATCTCGTCTTCGGACAGCGTAATTTCCCGCTTTGCACGAGCGGGTTTGTCGGGGCGTGGGGCCTTCGCTTCGGCGGGAGGCACGCGAATCGCCTGCCCCTCGGCCAGCCGGTCGCCGGGTGCGGCGCGAGCACCATCGACACGCAATTGTCCGGTCCGGGCCCAGCGCGAGACTATGTTGAAGCCGACGTCAGGCAGATGCCGTTGAAACCAGCGATCGAGACGGATGCCATCGTCATCGGCGGCGACCCGGAACTGGCGCACATCCAGGGTTACACCTGCGACCTTGGCAGGCTTGGGCGCGGCGGCGGGCTTTTCGGCCTTTGGAGCAGCGGCGCGCGCAGGCGACTTAGCGCGCGCATCTTGCCCGGCTCGTGGGGGACCCGCTTTGGCGCTCGGCTTCTTGGCACCGAATTTGGGGCCAAAGCTCTTGCCCGGCTTTCCCTCCTTGGCTGCGGGAAAGGATTTTCCGGCACTGCGGCCGCGTGAAGCAGGCTTGGCGCTCTTCGGCGCGGAGGGCTTGCCGGGTCCGCGCCCGGTGGGACCGCTCTTCATGCGACGCTCCGTACGACGGACAGGCCCAGCGCCAGCGCAACCAGTGCACCGAGAACCGACGCCAGCACATAACCAAACGCCATCAGGCTCTGCCCCCGCTCGATCATCATCACCGTTTCCAGGCTGAAGGCGGAGAAAGTCGTGAAGCCGCCGAGCACGCCGACGCCCAGCAACAGCCGCATCTGTTCACCACTGGCCAGGGATAGCCGCGCCAGCCATCCGGCGAGCAGGCCCATGGCGAACCCGCCGAACAGATTGGCCGCCAGCGTACCCCAGGGATAAGATGTGCCGAGCATGTGCGTGGATATGCGCCCAAGCTGATAGCGCAGCGCCGCCCCGACGGCGCCGCCCGCCATGACGAGGAAGGTATTGGTCATGGCCTAGCCCCTAGAGCCTTTTGGCTCCGGCGTCACCCCTGCGCGAACTGGCGCGGGAAGCGGGTCCTGATCAGCGGCCTTTGTTGGCCACCACGTCTACGGCGGTGCCGCCGTTAGGCGCCTTGGCGAAGGTCATGAAATAAGCGCCATCATCGCTGGCTCGCACGCCGCCCAGGACATGTTCGCCGTCCATCAGTTGGTGCTCGGCGTCATAGCCTGCCCGTTTCGCCTGCGTGTAGTAGAAGTCGATGACGTCCGGCATCGACGCGCTCGCCACGAAGCTTGCAGCGCGGATCGCGCAGGATGGCCCGTCCGCCCCTGCCGCTTCGACCAGCGCAGCGCCGGGATACAAGCCGAAGGGTTCGGGCAGGCGTTGTGCCCACTGCATGCTATAGGCCAGCTTCGCGTTGCATCCGTTGGGCACAGGGTGACGCTTTCCCTGCTCGCGCGCCATCGCCCCAAGAGTAGCCGGTCCATCGGGGCCGCAGTCAGGACACGGCTTGGCTTGGGTCGGCGATGGAGCATGCAGCAGCTTGCCGCCCGCGACCTTGAGGGCCTGCGCCGTCGCATCGGCCGCCTTCAACGACGGGACGCCGCCACTGACCGGCTTCTCACCCGAGCGGACAGCATTGATATTGGATTGCGCCGTGAGATTGGGGTCGACCACGATTTGCCCTTCCAGCGCTCCCCGCAAAGCAGGGTCGCTGGCGTTGTTCGTCAGTTCCGCATCGAGGTTGGCGAGTTGGTCCTCGTCCTTGCCGCCGCCGCAGGCTGCCAGCATCAGCGGAACAGCGCATACCAAAGCCTTCAGCGAATCGATTTGGATCGTCGGCAGGATCATGCAAGGACTCCTTGTTATGAAGAGCCATCGCTGACGAAGGTTAATCTTTCGTTAGGGAATAGAGTAAATGGGGAAATTTTTCGTTAACCAGATGAAGCAAGACCAGCGAGGTTGAAGCAGACCGGCAGGAAGGCCATGTGTGATCCATGCTCAACATCCTCTCCGGCCTGATCGGCCTCCTCGCCCTGCTTCTGATGCTGCCCACAATCATTCCGTTCCTGGGATGGGCAAACTGGCTGATCGTGCCGATAGCTCTGTTCGGCGCCCTTGTCGGCGTGGTCTCATCGCGCAATGGCGGACGCAATTTCTGCCTGATCGTCGCTGCACTGGGGATTTTCCGGCTGTTCATCGGCGGTGGCTTCATCTGAACATCTGTATCGGAGGCGGCGCGTGACAGAGACGAGCACCCGCGCAGCGGAACACAGCGGCATGCCCTACGGCGTGGCTGCCTACGTGGCTTGGGGCCTCCTGCCGATCTATTTCAAGCTGCTGCCCGATGTCATGCCATTGGAGATGGTGGCGAGCCGCGTATTGTTCTCCCTGATCGTGATGATGGTGCTGTTGGCGGCCACCGGCGCGATAAGTGAGTTCCGGCGCACTCTGCTTCATCGCCAGACGATGATCACCATGACAGCCAGCGCAACTCTGATCGGGCTCAACTGGCTGGTCTACATCTGGGCGGTCAACAGCGGGCATATTGTCGCTGCGAGCCTTGGGTATTTCCTGAACCCGCTCGTCAACGTCCTTTTGGGCGTGGTGGTGCTCAAGGAAAAGCTGCGGCGTGCGCAGATCATTGCGATCTTTATCGCTGCACTGGGTGTGACAGTGATGGCGGCATCGGCACTCAACACCTTGTGGGTCAGCTTGATACTTGCATTGACGTTCGCCTTCTATGGCCTGATCCGCAAGACTGCCGCCGTCGGACCGCGCCAGGGCCTTGCAGCCGAGACGCTGATCCTGACGCCGCTCGCAGCGCTCTACATGGTCTGGCTGACGCACCATGGCGGGGCGACTTTTGGTCGCGATCCCGCAACATCCACGCTGTTGGCTCTGAGCGGACTGATAACCTCGGTGCCGCTGCTGCTGTTCGCGACGGCCGCCCGTCGCATGCCTCTCTCTACGCTCGGCCTGCTGCAATATCTGGCGCCGACGCTCCAATTCCTCTTAGGCGTGCTACTGTACGGGGAGAAGCTCAGTGACGGCCAGGTCGTCAGCTTCGTGCTGATCTGGGCCGGACTGCTGGTGTTCACGGTAGACTCCTTGCACGCCGCACGCTCGGCGCGAACCGGCGCCCCTTTGCCCCTTAGAACTGAGTAGCCTCGAACCGGATGGGCTCGCCGGATGCGGCATCGGCAAGCGTGTCGTCCCACATGACCCGTCGCCCCCGAACGATGGTGCCGATTGCCTTGCCAGTCAGTTCCATTCCAGTGAACGGCGACCATTCGCAGCGTGACGCCAGCCAGCCTGCGTCGATAGTCCACTGCTTCTTCAGGTCGACGATGGTGAAGTCGGCATCATAGCCCAGGGCGATTCGGCCTTTTCCGACCAGACCGAATATACGCTGCGGCCCGGCACTGGTGAGTTCGATGAACCGAGCCAGCGTCGTGCGCCCGTTGGCGACGTGATTCAGGAGCAGCGGCACCAATGTCTGGACGCCCGGCATGCCGCTGGGGGATGCGGGATACGTTTTCGCTTTCTCCTCCAAGGTATGCGGCGCATGATCTGATCCGAGCACGTCCGGCACGCCCTGATTGAGCCAGTGCCAGAGCCCGTCGCGGTGAGCGCCCGATCGGATCGGCGGGTTCATCTGAGCATAGGTACCGAGCCGGGGGTAGGCATCCTCTCCCGCCAGCGTCAGATGCTGAGGCGTGACTTCGCAGGTGGCGATGTCCTTGTGCTGGGCGATATATTCCAGTTCCGCGGGCGTCGTAATGTGCAGGATATGGATGCGCCGCTTTGCGGCCCGTGCAAGGCCGATGATACGCTTCGTCGCCAGCATCGCACTTTCGTCGTCACGCCATATCGGATGAGTCGAAGGGTCGCCCTCCAGCGCCAGGTGCTTGCGCTCCTTCATCCGCGCCTCGTCTTCGGCATGGATCGCGACGCGTCGCCGGCCCGACGCCAGCACGCGGGCGAGCGCGCTATCATCATCGACGAGCAGGCTGCCCGTAGAGGCACCCATGAAGATCTTGACGCCCGCCGTGCCGGGAATGCGCTCCAGTTCGGCAAGCTGTTCGGCATTGTCGGCGGTCGCACCGACATAGAAGGCATGATCGCACCACATGCGGTGATGCGCGCGGGCAAGCTTGTCGCGTATCCGGTCTTCGCTGTCGGTGTTCGGGTTCGTGTTGGGCATCTCGAACACGGCGGTCACGCCACCCATCACCGCCGCGCGGCTGCCGCTTTCGAGATCTTCCTTATGTTCCAGTCCCGGCTCGCGGAAATGCACCTGGCTGTCGATCACGCCGGGCAGAATGTCGAGGCCGGTGCAGTCGATCGTCCGCCCCGCTGAAAATCCGCTGCCGATCGCGGCGATCTTCCCGCCGAGCACGGCCACATCGGCTTGCACAGGCCCGCCGGGCGTATGGACAGTACCGTTCTTCAGGACGAGATCGTAGCTTTGGGTCATGATGTGCCAACTTCGGGTTGGAGAAAGACTGGGATCGTCCTACCTAAAGGCCATGGCCGATACCATAGCGAACACCACTCTTCAGGACCGTGCGGTTATCCGCGTCGGTGGCGAGGAAGCCCGACCCTTTTTGCAGGGGCTTGTCACACAGGATGTGCTGGGCCTCGCGCCGCAAGCACCCCGCTGGTCGGGATTGCTGACACCGCAGGGGAAAGCGTTGTTCGACTTCATCCTGTGGGCCGATGGCGCGGACGTGCTGATCGATTGCGAAGCGGCGCAGGCCGACGCGCTGGCGCGGCGGCTATTGATTTATCGATTGCGGCGAGCGGTAACGATCGCGCGCGAGCCCGATCTGGCAGTGCATTGGAGTTTGAACGCGGAGGGGAAGTCGTTTGACCCGCGCCATCCTGCCCTTGGCCATCGCTGGCTCGCTCCCCCCACTGAAGGCGACGCCAGCGGAGCGTTTCGTGCGCACCGCCTGTCGTTGCAGGTCTTTGAGGGTGCGCAGGAACTGGGCCAGGATCAGACCCTGTGGTTGGAAGCCAACGCCGAGGAACTGCACGGCGTCGATTTCACCAAGGGATGCTATGTGGGGCAGGAGAACACGGCCCGGATGCATTATCGGTCCAAGGTGAACCGGCGGCTGGTCGCTGTGCCGCTGGACGAGGCAGAGGCGAAGCGGCAGCGTGTGGCACTGCCCGACCTGGGGCTGTCGATCGAGCATCGCCGGGTGGAAGACCTGAAGGGGCTGGATCTGCCGGAATGGCTCTCCGCTGCGATTGCTGCGCCGGTCGAGTGATGTGGTTGGTTGGCCGCGTCATACTCGCCGTTCTGGGGGCCGTCGTTATCGTCAGTCCGGCACAGGCCGAAACCCGCTGGACCTTGGTGAAGACGTATCCCCATGATCCCAAGGCGTTCACCGAAGGATTGCTGTGGGCCGATGGGGGGCTATACGAAAGCACCGGTCTGAATGGCGCGTCTGAGATACGCCAGGTGCGGCTGAAGGACGGCAAAGTCATCCGCCGTGTCGCCATCGAACCGCAATATTTCGGCGAAGGCATCGTCAACTGGGGCGATCGCCTCGTCAGCCTGACGTGGCGGCATCGGCAGGGATTCGTATGGAACCGCCGGGACTTCAAACGACTCGGCGAATTTCGATACGAGGGCGAAGGCTGGGCGCTGACGCAGGATGGTACGTCTATCATCATGAGCGATGGGACCGCCGGTCTGCGCTTCCTCGATCCCGACACATTGCAGGAGAAGCGGCGGATCACCGTAACGTGGAATGGCCGCCCCGTCGAACGCCTGAACGAACTGGAATATGTGAAGGGCGAAGTTCTGGCGAACATCTGGTACGAAAAACGCATCGCCCGGATCAATCCGCAAAGCGGCGCGGTGATCGACTGGATCGACCTGTCACCGCTTGCCGCTCAGGTGCCGAACAGCGATCCGGACGCAGTGCTGAACGGCATCGCTTATGATGCCGCCAAGGACCGGCTGTTCGTAACGGGCAAATTCTGGCCAAAGCTGTTCGAGATCAAGCTGCAGCGCTAGGCGGCCTTGGTACCTCCCAGCGCCTTCTGACGGCGACGCTGCACCGACGATCCTATGCCGATAGCCTCCCGATATTTGGCGACCGTCCGGCGCGCAATGTCGAACCCCTTTTCCCGAAGCAGATCGACGAGCGTGTCGTCCGACAGGATCTTGCGCGGGTCTTCCGCTCCGATCAGCGCTTTGATCTGGCTCTTGACCGCTTCCGCCGAGACCGCGTCGCCACCGTCCGAAGACTGGATTGCGCTGGTGAAGAAATATTTGAGTTCGAACAGACCGCGGGGACAGGAGAGATATTTGTTCGACGTCACGCGACTTACGGTGGATTCGTGCATGCCGATGGTTTCCGCAACCATGCGCAGTGTCAGCGGCCGCAAGTGCGCAACCCCTTTGCGGAAGAATTCCTCCTGCTGCTTCACGATTTCGCTGGCGACCTTGATGATCGTCTTCTGGCGCTGATCAAGCGCCTTCACCAGCCAGTTGGCGCTGGCCAGGCAATCGGCCAGCCACGCCTTTGAATTCTTGTCATGCACGCCGCCCGACAATTCGACATAATAGCTGCGATTCACGAGCAGGCGCGGGAGTGTGGCGCTATTCACTTCTATAGCCCAACCCGTGCCGCGCGGTGCGACGAAGAGGTCGGGCACTACGGCCTGTGTGGCATCGCCGCCAAAACGCAGCCCGGGCTTGGGATCATAGTTCCGCAATTCGCGGATCATGTCGGCCATGTCCTCTTCATCCACGCCGCAGATGCGGCGCAGATGCGGCAGCGCGCCCTTGGCCAGCAAGTCCAGGTTTTTAAGCAGCATCTGCATGCAGGGATCGTAGCGGTCCGCTTCCTTGGCCTGCAGCGCCAGGCATTCGGACAGGCTACGCGCGCCGACCCCTGTCGGATCGAAAGTCTGGATAACGCTCAGCACGGCCTCAACAGTGTAGAGCGGAACATCGAGATTATAGGCGACCTGCAGCAGGTCGGCTTCCAGATAGCCGGCATCGTCGATCTGGCCGATCAACTGGCCCGCGACCACCAGATCCATGCCGGAAAGCCGCGCACCCGCTTGCGCCATCAGATATTCATGCAGCCCTGCCTCGCTACTGGCGAAGCTGTCGAAGTCCGGCCCATCTTCGCCGAAACCCGCGCCGCTGTCGCTGGAGCCGCCGAGGCCGCGATCGGCCATCGGCAGCCGCTCTGCGGCCCTGTCACCTGGCCCGTCGTCGATGAAGGTCTCCGCACTATAGTCCACATCCAATGGGCTGTCGGTCGCCCCCAGCCCCTGCGCGATCAGGGAGTCCGCGCTCGCGGTTTCGGAGGATAGCAGGGGTGCTTCGAGAGAAACCGACGGGCCATCGGGTTCTTCCACTCCGCCGGACGCAGACTCCAGCAGCGGATTCTTTTCCAGTTCACCCGCAATGAACGTTTCGATTTCCAGATTCGACAATGCCAGCAGCCGGATCGCCTGCTGCAATTGCGGCGTCATGACGAGCGACTGGCTCTGCCGCAGATCGAGGCGCGGACCTAGCGCCATCAGCCGTGCCTACCGGAACAAGGAAGGACGGACCGGGCCATCATGTCACAGCGAGAAGCTCTCGCCGAGATAGAGGCGGCGCACTTCGGCATTGGCGACAAGCTCGGTGGGGCTGCCTGCGAACAGCACCTTTCCATCATAGATGATGCAGGCGCGGTCGACGATTTCCAGCGTCTCGCGGACATTGTGGTCGGTTATCAGCACGCCGATGCCGCGCGTCTTCAGTTGCCTGACGAGATCGCGGATATCGGCGATGGACAGTGGATCGATGCCTGCAAACGGCTCGTCCAGCAGCACGATCGATGGATTGGCGGCGAGGGCGCGTGCGATTTCGCAGCGTCGCCGCTCACCACCCGAAAGCGCCATGGCCGAAGAATTGCGCAAGCGACCCAGCCCGAACTCGGACAGCAGCGTTTCCAGCCGCTCCGCTCGCGCCGCTTTTTCAGGCTCCGCAAGTTCCAGCACCGCGCTAATGTTCTGTTCGACCGTCATGCCGCGGAAAATAGAGGTTTCCTGCGGCAGATAGCCCAGGCCCAATATGGCGCGGCGGTACATGGGAAGGCTGGTGATGTCTTGCCCGTCCAGCATGATTCGGCCGCTATCAGGACGGACAAGACCCATGATCGAATAAAAGCACGTCGTCTTGCCCGCACCGTTCGGGCCGAGCAATCCGACGACTTCACCATTACCGACCGTCAGCGACACGTCCGCCAGTACCGTGCGCCGGTCATAGCTCTTGGCTATAGAGACTACCGACAGGCCGTCGTTGATATCGTGAGGCATTGGCGCTGACGCCGTGCGTTCGATGCTGGCTATATCGTTCATGGCCTGTCCTTATGACCCTGGGGCACCTGCCTGCAATTTGGCAGGCTTTGTGCATGGCCCGTGAGTTATCGGCAAGTGGATTTGCGATAATGTCCGTGTGAATGCCCCTTTATCAGGGTCGGTTCGCCCTTTGTGGCACCGTAAATGTTCCCGATACCCGACCCGAGGAACCCGGAACCGAGCCGGGAGGCCCACCCGCAGACCGGCCATCCACTGTCGAACGGCCGCTCACCAGATCGATCAGGAGCCGTCCGCCCGTCAAACGGTTCGAGCCCTGGTTCAGCTGGACATTGCCGAGCATGGTGATCAGGCGCCTGTTCAGATCGTAGATCGCGACGTTGCCGCGCGCCGTCTCCACCCCTCGTGTCACGACCACATTGCCGGATGCATCGATACGATCGATCTCCACGCCCCCCGCCTGCCGGTAAGCGACCGTCATGCGCGCGGCTTTCAGCGTAAGTCCGCCCTGATCCACGACAACATTGCCCGAAATGACGACACGGTCGGCGCGATCCTGAACTTCGATCCGGTCAGCGGAAAAATTAACTGGAGCATTGCTGTTGTGATTGGCGAAAACCTGCGCCCTCGCGTCCTTCAGCGGCGCCAATGCGCCAGCCGCCGAAGCCAATAGAACGAACAGGGGAAGCAGCCGGGTCATGTTCACCGCCCTTTGAGGCCATTTTGGTCGATACGCAAGCGGGCGCGACCATTCAGCGTTACGGTTCGCTGGCCGAGGTCAGCTTCAAGGCGGTCGGCGCTGAATGTCCCGATCGGCATACGGCCATCGACGCGGCCTGCGCTCTTCATCTGACGGGTCTTGAGGTCGATGCCGACATCGCGCGTGGTCAGGCGATATCCCCCGGCCGCCTGAAATTGAACCGCGCCGTCAATGGCGACGCGCTCCGATTCGATATCATAACGGCCTTTCTGCGCCACGAGCATGGCAGGGCCATCGGACAAGGATATTCGGGCCGACAGGTCCTGCAAATCCACGATCGGCTCCCGCGAACTTTTCTGAACGGCAGAGCCTGCCCGCAAGGAAAAACGCTGCCCCTTGCCGTCCTCGCCCCGGTATAGCGCTTCGGTCACGCGCATGCGTTCCTTGGCAACGGCGACCTTGTTCTTGTCGAGCACGAAGCTGACGTCGCCAGCATTGCTGAAGGGCGCCATGGCGAGGAAAGCGCACAACACACCGACCATTACCGGCAATATGGTCTTGAGCAACCCAATCAGGCGATCGTGGCTCCCGCCGGGCAGGGCCCAGTGTTGACGATGAGTACGTTGATGATCGGCCTGAACGGACATGGGTTCACATATGCGCAAAGATGTCGGTGTCGGGCCAGCCCGCAAGGTCCAGCAATGCCCGGTGCGGCAGAAAATCGAAACACGCTTGTGCCAGTTCCATGCGGCCTTCGCGGATCAGGCGGCGATCCAGTTCCTCCTTGAGCAAATGCAGGTAGCGGACGTCCGACGCTGCATAATCCTTCTGTGCATCGGACAGTACGGGGCCGCCCCAGTCGGAGCTTTGCTGAACCTTGCTGAGATCCTGCGCCAGGAGTTCGCGCACCAGTTCTTTCAGGCCGTGTCGGTCGGTGTAGGTCCGGATCAGCCGCGAGGCTATCTTCGTGCAGTATACCGGAGTGGCCAGCACCCCGAGATAATGCTGCAGGGCCGCGATGTCGAAACGGCCAAAGTGAAAGAGCTTTAATCTTGCCGGATCAACTACGATCGCCTTCAGATTAGGCGCATCATATTTGCTGCCCGGATTGAATCGAACAAGATGTTCGTCCCCCTTGCCATCGCTGATCTGCACGACGCAGAGCCGGTCGCGGGGCGTTATGAGGCCCATGGTTTCGGTATCGATGGCAACGGACCCTTCGGCAAGCACGCCTGCCGGCAAATCCTCCTCGTGGAAATATACTGTCATTGGCTTCCTTTAGGGACGGAAGTCCGGCAACTCAATCAACGGTTTTCGTGAGAATAGCTCTCCTGCGATATCCTTCTTTAATGTAAAATGCAGCGGCTTCTATAAAGGATGGAAAATCATTCGCGTAAGGGAAGAAATCTGTTTATACTGATTCCCAAACCGTGGTTTTGCGGCGGATTCTGCATGTCCCTTCGTCCGGCATGTTCATCCGAAGTTCGATGGGCGAAGCGAAAGTGACTAACAGGGCATGAGTTTTGATAGAGGTCGCCGCGGGCGCGGCAAGGACAAGCGGGACGGTTTCGGCGACGAGAATTTCGGCGGATACGCAGAACAGGGCGGCGGTCGCTTCGGTGGCGGTGGTGACCGATTCGGCGGCGGTGGCGGCGGCTTCGGTGGTGGCGGCGGCGGCTTTGGCGGTGGTGATCGCTTCGGCGGCGGCGGTGCTGGCGGCGGCGGTGGTTTCCGCGGCGGCGGCGCAGGTGCTGGCGGCGGGGGCCGCGGCATGCCTGCTCAAGTGGTTGGCGAAGGCACCGGCGTAGTCAAGTTCTTCAACGGCCAAAAGGGCTTTGGCTTTGTCGTGCGCGACGATGGCGGCGAAGACGTGTTCGTGCACATCAGCGCTGTAGAACAGGCTGGCCTGACGGGATTGGCAGAGGGTCAGCCTTTGGGCTTCACTCTGGTTGACCGTGGCGGCAAGGTTTCCGCGACTGATCTCAAGATCGAAGGCGAACCTCTTCCCGTTACGGATCGTGCTCCTCCGCGCGAACCGCGTGCAGGTGGGTTCGGTGCCCCTCCAGGTGGCGGTGGTGCGGATCGTGGGCCTCAGCGTCAGCTGACCGGCGAGCGCGCCAGTGGCACGGTCAAGTTCTTCAACGCCATGAAGGGCTTCGGCTTTATTCAGCGCGATGATGGTCAGCCAGACGCGTTCGTGCACATCAGTGCAGTGGAACGTGCGGGCATGGCGTCCTTGAACGAAGGTGATCGTCTGGACTTCGAACTGGAAGTGGATCGTCGCGGCAAATATGCAGCGGTGAACCTGCAGTCGAAAGCCGACTGAACGCAGCCAGTCCTAGGGACTGAGAATTAGGAAGGCCCGGCGCATGTATATGCGTCGGGCCTTCTTTGTTGAGTACGAAGTTTAGTCCCGGAGGTCGCTGCTTGCTGCTGCGGCCAGGGCCTGCCAGCAGCAAGCTAGCAAGTCTTCAACCCTTCCGGCTGGTCTCGAACAGGAACCACGCCCG
Source organism: Sphingobium sp. (assembly GCF_033795625.1). GTDB lineage: Bacteria > Pseudomonadota > Alphaproteobacteria > Sphingomonadales > Sphingomonadaceae > Sphingobium. The sequence continues at coordinate 162,776 of NZ_JARYGI010000001.1, forward strand.
CTCTTCCGCTTCGTCCGTCCAGTCGTCGATAATGCCTTCCGTGGCATTGTCGCCCGCCGTTACGGCCGCTTCCTTGGCGGCACGCAGCGCCTCGACGAGCTTCAGATTATCCTGCCGAAGTTCGGCCAGCATCTCATCAGCGCTGACAAACGCAGCGTCGTTGTCCGACAGCGTCTGGTGGCGGGAAATATCGCCGATCGAGCGCAGCGTCGTATTGCCCGTCTTGCGCACGCGCTCGGCAATGGCATCGGTGGTGGCAAGGATCTGCGAGGCCTGCTCATCGAACATCAGATGATAATCGCGAAAATGCGGCCCCGACACATGCCAGTGGAAATTCTTGGTCTTGAAATACAGCGCGTAGCTGTCCGCCAGCACCCCATTCAGGGCGTCGGCGACGGATTTGGTTTCGTTACTCTTCAGGTCGGTAGGCGTCTTGAGATCGGCTTCGGTCATGGCGTGCTCCTGATCATGGTTGAAGGTTACGGAGACAAAATGAATCGCAGCGACGTTAGTGCCACTGATGAACGAGAAGTCATCGCAGAAATCTTCGCCAAGAGTAATCGTTCCTGCCGATCACAGGATTTTAAGGGCAGACAATCCCAAAATTGCGCCGACCATTGTGAATAAACCACCACCTCCGCGACGGAGAGAGGCTGTAGAGGCTAGGGGGAAGAGCGGTGTGCGCAGGATGACCACAGGCGCACAGGCTATGATCACCCCCAAGGCTCCTCCAATGGCCGCGAAGGCGGGGTTGGACATGCGCGATGCGAGCCCGAACACGATAAACTGCGCCGCGTCTCCAAAGCCCAGTATGAACGTGCCGAACAATGCCGTGGCGAAGGGCCCGATGCGCCACCCTTCGAGCCGATCGGGTTGCTTCACTGTCATCAGCATTTGAAGCCCGCCCAATATCAGCGAAAATGCCAAGAGCAGCGTGCGGGCGTCGGCGTTCACCAAGATCGAAACATAAGCTCCGCCGATCGCGGACAACGCTGCATTCAGCAGAGCAGCGCAGCAGATCCCTGCGAGAACTAGCCCGTCCCGCTCGAATCGCTTCGAGAGCGCGAGCGCCAGTTGCTGATTGGCGCCCCCAAGTTCACATAGCAGGCACGCCAGCAGGGCAGACAGCAGCGCATCCATCGACCGTCCTGATCACGCGCCCATGCGCAGCGACATAGCGGCCATGTAGGTTGCGCTCGCTTGTGGCGCGGCATCTTCACAGGCTGCAGCGTCGCGCATCATGTCGAGATAGGACAGGACGATGGGGCCATGCCCGTCGAGCGCCAGCGCCGATTCGAGCATGGAGGCCAGTTGTTCGAGAGGCTCCATGCCATAGCTGCGGGCGACGTGGCGGATCCGATCGACTTCCTCGCACATCGTCGACAGGCGGATATGGCCGCGCTGGGCGGCAATGGCGTCTATGCGGTTGATCATGTCGGCGCGAATCACCAGCATGGCATCATGTTTCATGAGCTTCGTTCCCCGCTGCCCGTCATCAGGCGATCATGCGCGCGACATAGTTAATGCCGCGTAAAGCGCGCCGCGGGTTCCTGGAACTCGCTAGTCGGCTTGACAGCAGCCCGAATCTGCCGCAATGGGCAGCGCTGAAACGGGCGGCTGCGATGCCGCCTTTATTTTTCACCAGATTCGCGGGGCTGCGCCTCGTTTATTTAGCAAGGATACGGCCATGGCGAAGCCAGCCACCGTCAAGATCAGACTCGTCAGCACCGCTGACACCGGATTCTTCTACGTAACCAAGAAGAACCCGCGCACGAAGACGGAAAAGTTCAGCTTCCGCAAATATGATCCCGTCGTGCGCAAGCATGTCGAGTTCAAGGAAGCCAAGATCAAGTAAAAGCCTGCGGGCCGACGCAACGTCGGCTCTGTTGCGCCTTTGGAAAGGCCCGCCCGGACACCGCGCGGGCCTTTGTCGTTGGTCCTGCCGCTTGGCCTAGCCCGCGGACCCGAACAGCTCGTTCACGACATCCATGAACTTCATCACCGAGATCGGCTTCGACACATAGGCTTCCGCGCCCGCCGCGCGGATCTTCTCCTCATCGCCCTTCCCGGCATAGGCAGTCACGGCCATGACAGGCACCTTCGCCAGCGAAGGGTCGGCCTTCAGCGCGATGATGATGTCGATTCCGCTGACATGCGGCAGATGAATATCCATTATGATCAGTTCCGGAACGAAGTCACGCGCTTGCGAGAGGGCGTCGCGGCCGTCCCGCACCGGCAACGCATCATGTCCGTGTGCGCGCAGCAGATCGCAGAAAAGTTTAAGATTGAGTTCGTTGTCCTCGACAACGAGCACGCGCTTTGCCACCAGAAGCTCCGGAAACTCACCAAGGATGGGACAGTCCCTATCCCTTTAAAAAGGCCATCCTTAAATGCGCGCCAGAGACATGGAAAGCAATATGGACATGTCCGATCCCCATGCGCTCGCATTACATGCACTGGTCTGGATGCTCTCCGATGCGCGGCGTGCCGAACGGCTGCTGGCGATCACCGGGCTCGATGCCGACGCATTGCGAACGGGGATCGGTGATCCGGCGGTTCTGGGCGCCGTTCTGGAGCATCTGGCCAATTACGAACCCGACCTGATTGCCTGCGCAGAGGCCATGGAGGTCTCGCCAGCCGCCCTCGTCGCTGCGCACCGGAGCCTCGCTGCGTGAGTCGTCCCCTGATCGTCACCGATTGCGACGAAGTCCTGCTGCACATGGTGGTGCCCTTCCGCCACTGGCTGGACGAAGTGCATGGCGTTCATTTCGACCTGCGCGGGCAGGAGTTCGCCAATGCGCTGCGGCACAAGGACAGCGGGGACCTGCTGGAACGGGAGCTGGTCTGGACGCTGCTCAGTGCATTCTTCGACACGGAGATGCATAGGCAGCAGCCGATAATCGGCGCAGTCCAGGCCCTTGCCCGGCTGTCGGAAATCGCCGACGTCGAGGTACTCACAAACATCGGTGAACGTGCCCATGCCGGTCGCATCGAACAGCTACGGTTGCTGGGCATCCACCATCGCGTGCACTGGAACCAGGGCGGCAAGGGTGCGCCGCTGGCCCGAATCGTTGAACGGCTAAGGCCCAGCGTCACGGTCTTCATCGATGACCTTGGGGTGCACCACGCTTCGGTCGCCGAGCATGCGCCACAGGTTTGGCGTCTCCACATGGTCGGAGAACCCGAGATCGCGGCGCAGGTGCCACCCGATCCTCATGCGCACGCGCGCATCGACGATTGGGCCGATGCCGAAGAATGGATCGTGGCGCGCTTTGCCGATGGCCTTCCCGCCACAGAGTTGGCCTGATCGTTCACCCTTGACCCCATCCGCTGCCAAGACCAGATAGGGCGCCATGACCATAGACACCCGCCTCGCCGAACTGGGCCTCACCCTTCCGCAGCCTGCCGCCCCTATCGCTTCCTATGTGGCAGCCGTGGAAGTGAACGGCCTTCTGCACATTTCCGGACAATTGCCCTTCGATGGAGATGTGATTCTCACAGGTCGACTGGGTGCGGACCGGGACGTGGCATTCGGACAGAAGGCGGCGGAGAAGTGCGGCCTGATGCTGGTGGCGCAGATGAAGGCGGCGCTGGGGTCGCTCGACCGGGTTGAACGCATAGTGAAGCTGGGTGCGTTCATTGCGAGTACCGACGATTTCACGGACCAGCCCTTGGTCGCCAATGGTGCTTCGGACCTCATGGTATCGATCTTTGGCGACGCCGGTCGTCATGCCCGCAGCGCCGTGGGCGTTCCGGTACTGCCACGGGGAGCCGCGGTGGAGATCGACGCCGTGGTTGCTGTCCGTCGAGATTGAACAGGGTAACGTGACCGAGAGGCGCGTTTCCGGACGAGGAAACTGACCACCGTGAGCGCCTTTCCGGATGAGCCAGTCACCGTTCGCCTGGAACCAGATGGTGTGGCCGCCGTCGACCCGGCGCAATGGGATGCCTGCGCTGGTGCGGATAACCCTTTTGTATCCCATGCTTTTTTGAGTATCATGGAAGAGTCGGGGAGTGTCGGGCAGGGCACAGGCTGGCAACCGCTCCCGATGTTGATAGACGCGGCCGACGGCACGCTGGCTGCAGCGGCGCCATGCTATGGCAAGACGCACAGCCAGGGCGAATATGTCTTCGACCATCAGTGGGCCGACGCCTGGTCTCGGGCGGGCGGGCAATATTATCCGAAGATCCAGATCGCCTCGCCTTTCTCGCCCGTGCCCGGCCCGCGCCTGCTGCTGCGCGACCCGGCGATGGCCCCCGCGCTGATCGGCGGGATCGAAATGCTGGTGGGTAATAACGAGCTTTCCTCCGCCCATGCGACATTCGTCGAGGAAAGTCAGGTTCCGTTGTTCGAAGCGGCGGGCTGGCTAATTCGGGAGGATAGCCAGTTCCACTTCGCCAATCCCGGCTATGGGAGTTTCGACGACTTCCTGGCGGAGCTATCGAGTTCCAAGCGCAAGAACATCCGCAAGGAGCGTGCAAAGGCCGTCGAGGGTCTGGAGATAGTGCACCTGACGGGCCGCGACATCACCGAAAATCACTGGGACATCTTCTGGCAGTTCTATCAGAACACCGGAGCGCGGAAATGGGGGCATCCTTATCTGACCCGTGCCGCCTTTTCGATGATGGGCGAAAGGATGGCGGACAAGGTGCTGCTGATTCTCGCCTATCGCGGGAGGCAGGCAATCGCAGGTGCGCTGAACCTGATCGGCAGTGACGCACTCTTCGGACGCTATTGGGGATGCAGCGAGGACGTGCCGTTCCTGCATTTCGAGCTGTGCTATTATCAGGCGATCGACGCCGCCATCGCCATGCAGTTGAAGCGTGTCGAGGCAGGCGCGCAGGGCGGGCATAAGCTGGCCCGCGGCTATGGGCCGCAGCCGACATGGTCGGCGCATTATATCGCCGATGCCGGATTTCGCCGGGCAGTGGCGGGGTTTCTGGCTCAGGAACGCGAGGCCGTGGCGCGTGACCGAGAATTTCTGGGAGAGCGAGCGCCCTTCAGGAAAGGCTGAGGATCAGGCGGCGGCGCGAGTCGTTGCGGCTATCCAGGCACGCGCCTGACGCTGGGCTTCGACGATTTCACGGGCTGTCATTTCCTCGGCGACTTCGCCGCGCATATACTGGGCTTCCTCGATGCCGGCGCGTGCCGCGAGGTTGAACCACTTATGGGCTTCGATATAGTCGATCTCGATGTCGCCGCTGCCGCTGCTATAAGCCATTCCGAGATCGAACAGAGCCTGGCCACTGCCATATGCGGCATCGGCCAAACGACTTTCCATCAGAAACTGCGCACTCTTGATACTGTTACCCATGACGTGAAATACCCCTGCTGATGATCCCCCGATCCACTTGTTCGAGATGCAATCTGCCGCACGGGCAATAATAAATGGTTAATGGCAGATCAGGATTTCGGTGAATTGATGAACGATTTCACCGGGAAGCAGGGTTAACGCGCTTTATCGGGCGACCGGATGGACTGCGATATTGTCGATGAGGCGCGTGGTGCCGATCCGAGCGGCGGCGAGCAAGCGGGCAGGGCGATCGAGGATCGTCATCTCCTCCAGCGTTGCCGCGTCGCAAAGCCGAACATAATCGACGGAAGCAAAACCATGCGCCAACATGGTCGCCGCGGCCGCATGCAAAGCTTCCCCGACTGCGGCACCGCTGGTCATTTGACGCGCCGCTTCGCCCAAGGCGCGGGGCAAGGCGAGTGCATCCTTGCGCTCTTGCGGCGAGAGGTAGGCATTGCGGCTGGACAGGGCCAGGCCGTCTTCCGCCCGCTGCGTCGGCAGGCCGATGATCTCCAGACCCATGTCGAGATCGGCGACCATGCGCCGGATGACAGCGAGCTGCTGATAGTCTTTCTCGCCAAATACGGCGACATCGGGCCGGACCTGATTGAAGAGCTTCGACACGACTGTCGCAACGCCATCGAAGTGACCCGGCCGCGCAGCGCCATCCAGACCCTCGCTGATACCCGAAACCGACACGTTCGTTGCGAAACCGGCCGGATACATCACTTCGACTTTGGGCGCCCAGAGGATCGCCACTCCGGCATCGGCAAGCATCTGGCTGTCGCTGGCTTCGCGGCGGGGATAGGCGTCGAGATCCTCATTCGGCCCGAACTGCTTGGGATTGACGAAAATCGAGGCGACGACATGGCCCGCGTGCCGTTTTGCCTCCTCGATCAATGCCATATGGCCGTCATGCAACGCCCCCATGGTCGGCACGAGCGCAACCGGCCTGCCATCAGCGCGAAGGGCGGCAAGCGCGGCACGCAGCGCGGGAATATCACGGAGGGTTTGCACGCGGCGGGAGGGTCCGATAAGGGCAGAGGGATGATTTTCGGTACGGCGTGAAAGCCCGGCCGGTCAAGATTCAAACGACAAGAACCGCATCAAGATAGGGAACCGCAGGTCCAATGACGAGCCACACGGCGCACACCATCGTCTTTGCCAATGAGAAGGGCGGCACGGGCAAGTCCACGACAGCCGTTCACGTCGCCGTGGCATTGGCAAGCCAGGGGCACCGCGTGGGCATGATCGACCTCGACCCCCGGCAGCGCACCGTCACGCGATACATGGAAAACCGCGGCGACACGGCCAAGCGCCGTTCTATCACGCTGCCCGCGCCCGAGTTCGCGGTGTTCAAGGGCGATACCGTGGAAGCCCTTGCCGAAGAAACCGATGCAGTGGCGCGCGGCAAGGACTTCCTGATCGTCGACACGCCAGGGCGCGACGATGTATTCGCCCGGAACATGGCAGCGCGGGCGCATACGCTGGTCACGCCCATGAACGACAGTTTCGTCGACTTCGACCTGATCGGGCAGGTGGATGCCGAGACATTCAAGGTAAAGCGGCTGTCTTTCTATTCCGAGCTGATCTTCGAGGCCCGCAAGAGCCGCGCCAAGGCCGACGGCGTGTCGATCGACTGGGTGGTGCTGCGTAATCGTGTCCAGCATCATGACGCGCGCAACAAGAAGCGCGTGGGCGATGCTCTCACCGAATTGTCGCGGCGTGTCGGCTTCCGCGTCATTCCCGGCCTCTCCGAGCGCGTGATTTACCGCGAGTTGTTCCCTTCTGGCCTTACTCTTCTGGACAAGGGGCATCTGGGCGAACTTGGCGTGAGCCACATCGCGGCGCGGCAGGAATTGAGGGAAATGGTAGCGGGCCTTGCCTTGCCTTCGGTGATGCAGGACAATGAGCCAGTAACACCTGAAATGCAGGCGCAGGAACTCGATCCCGAGGCGCTTGGCGCCGCCTGATGGGGCCGATTGCCTTATTGCTGATCGGCCTCGCGGCATGGATGCTCTGGACAGGGCGATTGCAACGGATGACGACCAAGGACGGCATGATGCTGGGCCTTGCCATCGTCGGCGCAGTGACGGCTGCAAAGGGAAAGCCGTTGATCGGCGCATTACCCGTGCTGGCGTCGGTGGCCTATGCCGCGATGCGTATCCGCAAACCTACGAAGCCCGCCAAAGCAACCCAAAATGACGAGGCTCTGGCCGACGCGCGGGCGCTGCTTGGCCTGAGTCCAGATGCCGACGAAGAGGCTATTCGCGCTGCACATCGCCGACTGATAGCCACGGTTCATCCCGACAAAGGCGGTACGCAGGCGCTCGCCGCTAAAATCAATGCGGCACGCGATGTGCTCTTGCAGCATTATGCGGTAACGCACATGCACAACAGACAAGATTCGGATCGCGCCTCTTAACGCTACCCCAGAAAGACAGGACGACGCATGACGCACAGCTTCCACCCGACCTCTTTGCGTGAATATGATATCCGCGGCATTATCGGCGAGACCCTGGGCGAGGCGGATGCCTACGCCATTGGGCGGGGATTCGGCACGTTGATTGGCCGTGCTGGCGGCAAGAAGGTCGCTGTGGGCTACGATGGCCGCGTCAGCTCGCCTGTTCTGGAAGCGGCGCTGGTGAAGGGCCTGAACGAGAGCGGCATTCATGCGGTTCGGATCGGCGAAGGCCCGACTCCTATGCTGTACTATGCCGAAGCCGTGCTGGACGTGGATGGCGGCATCGAGATCACCGGCAGCCATAATCCGGCCAACTACAATGGCTTCAAGATGGTGTTCCAGCACCGTCCGTTCTTTGGCGCGGACATCCAGACGCTGGGCACGATGGCTGCCAGCGGCGATTGGGACGGCGGCAGCGCCGGATCGGAAAGCGTCGACATCATGGACCGATATGTCGCGCGGCTGGTCGAAGGCTTCGACGGCGCAGCCTACCGTATCGGCTGGGACGCGGGTAATGGCGTCGCCGGACCAATCGTGGAAAGGCTGATCAAGCTGATCCCCGGCGAGCATTATACGCTGTTCACGGATGTGGACGGCAATTTCCCGAACCACCATCCGGACCCGACCGAGGAGAAGAACCTCGTCGACCTGAAGGCCTTGGTTGCCGAGAAGAAGCTCGACTTCGGCGTGGCGTTCGACGGTGATGGCGATCGCATCGGCGCGATCGATGGCGAGGGGCGCGTGATCTGGGGCGACCAACTGCTCGCCATCTATGCAGAGCCGGTGCTGAAGGAACTGCCCGGCGCGACGATCATCGCCGACGTCAAGGCAAGCCAGGCACTATATGATCGCGTGGCGGAGTTGGGCGGCAAGCCGCTGATGTGGAAGACCGGCCACAGCCTCATCAAGTCGAAGATGAAGGAAACCGGGAGCCCGCTGGCTGGCGAGATGAGCGGCCATGTGTTCTTCAAGCATGAATATTACGGCTTCGACGATGCGCTGTACGCTGCCGTCCGCCTGATTCGCGCGGCTACGGCTCTGGGTAAGAGCGTCACGCAGTTGCGCGGCGAAATGCCGGCGATGGTCAACACGCCGGAAATGCGCTTCCAGGTGGATGAAAGCCGCAAGTTTGCCGTGATCGATGAAGTGCTGGCGCGGCTGAAGGAAAGCGGCGCAACGGTTAACGATACCGATGGTGCGCGCGTGAATACGCCGGACGGCTGGTGGCTGCTCCGCGCATCCAATACGCAGGACGTTCTGGTCGCGCGGGCCGAAGCCAAGGATCAGGCCGGGCTCGACAAATTGCTGGCCCAGATTGATTCGCAGCTTGAAGCTTCCGGTCTGGAGCGGGGCCCCCAAGCGGGGCACTAAGTGCTTCAAAGGGCGCCGCAAACCTGTAAATCTGGGAAAAGTTCCAGGCTGCGTCTTAAACTTACGTTACGGAATGCTGGATTTTTAGCCTAGTTGCAATTTTTGCAATCAGTCTTTTGTTTTTCGCAGTTGCGACATTCTCTGCTGCAATGCACAAAGATCAGGCCTTTCAGGCATCCTCTCCTAAAACTTCAGGCCGTCCTTCGGGGCGGCCTTTTTTTTGCTTTTGACGTTCTCTCTTTGCGTGGCGATTTGGTCTTAGCCGTTCCGTAGCTATATCAGGAGGATGCTCGCTGCCCTTCCCTCTGTCCTGACGGACTGGTTTGCCAGTCGAGGATGGGCACCAAGACGGCACCAGATGGAAATGCTGGCCGCTGCTCAGTCAGGTCGACATGCTTTGTTGGTGGCACCCACTGGCGCAGGCAAGACATTGGCCGGCTTCCTGCCCGTACTGGCCGATTTGATTGCAACGCCGGCTGAAGGCTTGCACACGCTCTACGTTTCGCCTCTCAAGGCGCTCGCGGTCGACGTGCAGCGTAATCTGCTCACGCCGATAGACGAGATGAGCCTGCCGATTCGAGTGGAGACGCGGACGGGGGACACGCCCAGTGACCGCAAGGCGCGGCAACGCGTCCGCCCGCCGCAGATCCTGCTGACGACGCCTGAATCGCTATCGTTGCTGCTGAGCTACACTGACTCGGCCCTGCTGTTTGCCAATTTGAAGACCGTGATCGTGGATGAGGTCCATGCCTTCGCGACGCAGAAGCGTGGCGATCTCCTCTCGCTGTGCATGGCGCGTTTGCAGGCGATCAATCCTGCTCTGCGCCGCGTCGCGCTGTCGGCGACCGTGGCAGACGTGGACGCCTACCGGGCATGGCTCGCCCCTTTCGGCGATATCGATACGGTCGAGATAGTGATCGGAGAGCCGGGCGCCGATCCTTTGATCGAAATCCTGATCCCCGAAGACCGTATTCCCTGGTCGGGCCATTCGGGCCGCTATGCAGCGGCGCAGGTCATGGCGGAGATCGGGCGGCGTAAGACGACGCTGGTGTTCTGCAACACACGCGGCCTCGCCGAATTAATCTTCCAGGAACTGTGGTCTTCCAATGATGCCAACCTGCCGATCGGCATCCACCACGGGAGCCTGTCGCGGGAGGCGCGGCGGAAGGTGGAAAGCGCAATGGCGGCAGGCAAGCTCCGCGCGCTGGTGGCGACGGCTTCCCTCGACCTCGGCGTAGATTGGGGCGACGTGGATTGCGTGATCCAGATGGGCGCACCCAAGGGCAGCTCGCGCCTGCTCCAACGGATCGGCCGCGCCAATCACCGGCTGGATTGCCCCAGCGAGGCTATCCTGATCCCCGGCAACCGCTTCGAATATCTGGAAGCGCGGGCGGCGCTCGACGCAGTCGAAGCCGGTGAGCGCGACGAAGATGACTTCCGCCCCGGCGCGCTCGATGTACTGGCGCAGCACATCATGGGTGTCGCCTGCGCCGGACCGTTCGAAGAAAAGGCGATGCTGGAGGAGGTGCGGTCCGCGCTACCGTATAGCGCACTGACGGACGAACAGTTCGCCCGTGTGCTCTCGTTCATCGAAGGCGGCGGCTACGCATTGCGGGCCTATGATCGGTTCAAGCGGCTGGTGCGCGACACCAATGGCCTGTGGCGCGTGACGCATCCGCAGTTCATCGCCCAGCATCGGCTGAATGCCGGCATCATTGTCGATCAGCCGGTGCTGAATGTGCGCTTCGCCAATGGACGAAAGCTTGGCACGGTCGAGGAAGGCTTTGCCGCGCAGCTGGCGCCGAAGGACTGCTTTTTCTTCGCAGGCGTCGCGCTGGAAGTCGTGAAGATGGACACGACCGACCTGATCGTCCGCGCCACCAGCCGTCCGGCCCGAATGCCGGCTTGGGGCGGCACGCGCATGGCGATGTCGACGCGTCTCGCCGACCGCGTGCGGCAGTTTCTGGCGAGTCCGGAGCAATGGCATCGCTTTCCCGATGACGTGCGCGAATGGCTGGAAGTGCAGCAGGCGCGATCGGTTCTGCCGCAGCCCGAACAGCTGCTGGTCGAGACATTCCCCCATGAGGGCCGCGAACACCTCATCTGCTACAGCTTTGCAGGCTGGAACGCGCATCAGTCGCTCGGCATGTTGCTGACGCGGCGCATGGAAGCCTTGGGACTAATGCCTCTGGGCTTCGTGTCGAACGATTACGCGCTGGCGATCAACAGCCTGAAACCCGTCACTGATCCGAAGAGCCTGTTTACACCCACGATCTTGACGGACGAATTTGTCGATTGGGTCGAACAATCAAGCCTGCTGAAGCGCGCTTTTCGGGACGTCGCGGTGATCAGCGGCCTTATCGAGCGGCAGCATCCGGGGAAGCGGAAAACGGGCCGGCAAGTGACGTTCTCCACCGACCTCATCTACGACGTGCTGCGCAAGTATGAGCCCCACCACATGCTGATGGATGCGGCTTGGGCCGATGCGCGGGCGCGAATGACCGATGTAGGACGCCTGGGCGACCTGATCGATCGCGCCGCGCGCACGATGCTGCATGTCCCGCTGGATCGAGTGAGCCCGCTGGCAGTGCCGACGTTGATCATGCTGGGCCGCGAGGCAGTGGGCAGCCGCACAACCGAGGACGCTCTGTTGATGGAAGCGGAGGGATTGGTGCGGGAGGCGATGCGCGTGGATTGACTCGCTGGCCGACACGGCTGGCTTTGAGCGCGCCGTCAGGCGGGGCCGCTCCATGCGTCGATCGCGGCCCAGCCTGTGGCGCCGGTCTGTTTGATCGGCGGCCACCGCTCTTTGGTCATGCCGCCAAGCGCTATGACAGGGCGGCGGGCTTGGCGTAGAAGTGCTGCTAACCGCATTGGCCCCAGCGTGCGCGCGGCAGGATGAGAACGGGTGGGAAAGACCGGCGAAAGGAACAGGAGGTGCGCTCCGGCTAGCTCGGCCTGCCTGATCTCGCGAAAATTGTGAGCGGGCGCGGTGTGAAGCATGGTGCTCGGTCCCGGCGAGCGGCCATGCCATCCGTCCGCGCGCCATGCACGGGCCGTCCGCGCGGATCCTGCAAGAATCAGAACGAGGTTTCGCCTTTTTACGATTGTGCGGACCGCATCAAACAGGGCGCGGCGCTGCGCGGGAGGCAGGCTGTAATGTCGGAATATCACGCCCGCCCCGCGCGGCAGACGGGTGAGCGCCCCCATCAGCGCATCAGCGCTGACCCGTTCATCCGTCATCATCCAGACCGTCGGAACTTTTGGGAATTTTTTGCAGTGACGCACGGGCATGCCCGCGCTTATAGCAAGCGCCATGAGCCCCGCCAGCCTTGCCAATGATCCTCCGCACGACGCAACCACGCGCCTGGCCGCGGTGCGCAATAGGATCATCCGCTCTGCGGCACTTGCGGGGCGGAAACCGCAGGATGTGACGCTGATCGCGGTATCGAAGACGCATGGCGCGCCGGACATCACGCCCTTGATCGCAGCGGGCCAGCGCGTTTTCGGGGAAAATCGGGTGCAGGAAGCGCAGGATAAATGGCCCGCACTTTGCGCAGCCACGCCTGACATTTCGCTGCATCTGGTCGGCCAGTTGCAGTCCAACAAGGCCGCCGATGCGGTGGCGCTCTTCGATGTCATCCACTCGCTGGACCGCCCGTCGCTGCTGAATGCGCTGGCAAAGGCTATGGCGAGTGCGGGGCGGCAAGTACCCTGTTTCGTGCAAGTGAACATCGGTGCGGAAGAGCAGAAGGGCGGGTGCCGCATCGCCGACGTCCCTGCGCTGATCATGCAGGCGCGAGAGGCGGACGTGCCGGTGATAGGCCTGATGTGCGTCCCGCCCGCCGATGTCGAGCCTGCCCCTTACTTCGCATTGCTGGGCAAGATGGCACGGGAGGAAGGACTTTCCGGCCTCTCGATGGGCATGTCGGGCGACTATGAGACCGCGATCATGCTCGGTGCCACGCATGTGCGCGTGGGAACGGCCCTGTTCGGGAGCCGCCCTAAGGCATAAGGAAAGCCCGCCCCAAGAGGCGTTGGGCGGGCTCTCCTTTCCTATTTAGAACCTGCCGCGCAAGGTGATCCCGTAGGTGCGTGGCTCGGCGAGATAAGCAGAGATCAGCTGGTTCGCCATTGGCACCGCGGCAGGCGGACTTCCACATAAGGTTCCAAACTGGCCGGTGCTGGATGTACAGGGGCTGCTAGACTGCAATGGGCTGCTGAACGCGACCTGCTCATAGCCGAAGTTGAAGATGTTCTGGCCCCAGAACTCCACGGCCCAGCGCTGGTCGCGACCGCGAATACCTATGCGCGCATTGAAGATCGCATAGCCATCCTGCTCCTTTTCGGGAAACAGGTCGGACCCGGTGTTGTAGTCGCTGGTCATGCGCCCATCGACATAGAACAGGGCGGAGAGGCCGCTCGACCCAATCTCGGGCGTCCATGCGATGCTGGCGGTCGTGACAGCCTGCGGCGCGTTGGAGTTTATGTTTCCGGGAAGCAGAAACAACGCGGGGTCCAGCGGAACCTGCCCGTTCGAACTGCCGACCAGACGGCTGGCATATTTGGCGCGGGCATAAGTGAAGCCGCCCGTCACGCGCAGGTTCCTGACGGGCGAAGCCGCGAGTTCCAGCTCCACACCCTGACTGATCAGGCCGGGCTTCACGTCGTCATTGGCGCAGGTGCGGCTAGCGGTAAGGGCGCTGTCGCAGCCGTTGATGTTCTGTACGACGAAGCTGGTGCCGTTGAAGGTGTTGAGCTGGAAGTTCTTGAATTCCTGTCGGAACGCAGCGATGTTCACGCTCCATTTGGGCTGGTTGTATTTCAGCCCCAGCTCGAAGGCATCTACCTTTTCCGCTGCGAAGCGCAGGGAACTCACGTCGGCGTTGGAACGCGGCGAGAAGACGGCCGGAACTGGGTTGAGGCCAGTCGAACCAAGCTGGAAACGATCCAGGTTGTAGCCGCCTGCCTTGTAACCCTTCGAGTAGCTGCCGTAGACTAGGAGATCATCCGTCGCCTTGTACGACAGGACACCTGTGCCGGAGAACTCTCCGTCGCTGATGCGGTCGTTGAGATCCAGCGCATTGAGGCTGGTGCTGCTGTTGCCAAGGCAACCCAAGGTGAGAATGCCCCCCGCCAGTGTCTGCGCGGAGCCCAGAGCCGGGGTCGTCGCTAGAATGGGCAGGCTGGAGCTTTGCAAGGCTGCGCATGTCGCATTATTGTTGTTGAGGTCGGCTGAGAAGCGCTTGCGCTCGCGCGTATAGCGCAGCCCCACCGTCACGTCGAAACGGTCCGTGACGTGGAAGATGTTATGCGTGAAAATCGCCCAGTTGCGGCTGTTCTGATAATAGCGGTTGTCCAGGTCGCCTGCGCCGCTTGGGATCGCCGCGAGGGCGCGCAGGCCGTTACCGAGACCGGTGGAAATCGCGCCCGCCTGCGGCACCGAGAGGCCGGCTGCAGTTAGACCTGCGTTGAGACTGGCCTGTGTCGCAGCAACCAACGGCGCCGTGGCAAGTCCGCTGGAACATGCGGCAAGTTGGGCCGGCGTGAAGTTGCTGTTGGCACCCGCACCCGCCATCAGACGACAGGCAGCAAAGCGGCCATAGTCCGCGCCGAAGCGGATATTGTCGCGCAACGCCAACTTCTCATTTGCGAAATAGCCGCCCACCAGCCAGTCGAGCTTATCGCCAAATGCCGAGCCCTGAAGGCGCAACTCCTGCGTGAAAGTCTTGAACTGGCGAGACGTACCGGGATCGCGATAGAGGAGATCGGCAGTGCCATAGTCGTAGTCGCCATAATCCTGCGACTTGTAATTGCGATAGGCGGTGATGCTGGTCAGCGTCGCTCCGCCGAAGTCGTAATTGACTTCGCCTGACACGCCCCAGTCCTTCAACTTGCTGACATAGTCGCGGCTTGCCGTGATGCTGAGTTCGCGATCATAGGGATCGGCAGGGAAGACCGCGCCCTGCCCCTGCAGGATCGACACGATCCGGTTGAAAGGGGCCACCGTATAGCTTTCGCCCCCCGCGGGACGGCGCTCGCGCGTTTCGATGAACGCGGCGCCGCAGCAGCTTTCGTCGCGGTTCGTGTAATCGCCGATCAGGCGGACCGACAAAGCGTCGTTTGGCTCATAGAGCATCTGACCGCGCAGGAAGTAGCGGTCGCGGTCATTGGTGTCGCCTACCTTGCTTCCGGTCCTGTCGATCAGGTCATAGAAGCCGTCCCGCTTGGAATAGACGCCGTCGAGGCTGACGGCCAGACCTTCGGTGAGCGGTCCGGTGATGCGGCCGGCCAGACGCCAGTAGTCATAGTTGCCGTACGTCACCTCTGCATTACCCGCGAGTTCGAACTCCGGCTTCTTGCTGACAATGTTCAAAAGACCCGCCGAAGCGTTCCGGCCAAACAGCGTGCCCTGCGGTCCGCGAAGGACTTCAACGCGTTCGATCTCGCCTAGCTCGTTGAGACCTGCGCCCGTGCGAGAGCGATATACGCCGTCGATGAACACTGCGACCGAGCTTTCAAGCCCGGGATTGTCTCCTACGGTGCCGATGCCGCGAATACGCGCGGAGCCATTGGCTTCCGAGCCCGTCGAAGAGACAAGCAGCGATGGCGCAAGTTGGTTCAACTGGCGAATATCGCTTGCCCCGCTATTTTGGAGGGACTGGGCAGTGACGGCCGACACGGCGATCGGAACGTCGGACAAGGGACTGGCGCGCCGCGTTGCCGTGACGATTATGTCAGCTTCCGTCGTGGTGGCTCAGCCTCCGGCGCGCTGCCTGTCTGGGCCGCATCCTGTGCCTGAGCGGGGTTCGTTGCAGCCGCGATCAACGCGGCGAATCCTACGGTTTGCAACCATTGCATGGTCTTCATGTGCGGCACCCTCATCCTGCTGCGTGGCTGTGTTGCCACGTCAGATTAGGTAGTAATGCTATGGTTTGCGTGCGGATATGGCAAGAGACCCACAGCATAAGTGCGACATTGCGGCCGTTATGCAACAGTTACTCAATGCGAATGCGTAATGACTTTGGTTTCCGTAACGTCAGGCCAAACACCTTATGCGACGCCCCGTCTTGAGAAGGGCGCTAGAGGGAAGCGCAGTAACTGGTTTTGTAGCGGCACCAGTGCCTCACTCTCTTCGCCGACCAGCCGAAGGATTGCCGGATGACGTGCATCCAGCCCCCCCGTGAAGGCGCCAAAGGCAGGCAGGATCATCTTTCTTCGGCTTGCTACGAAGCAGGCTCTTGCCAAGTGGCGGCCACGCAAACTCAAGCGGATCTTCGGGTGGAAATGTCCGGAAATTTCTGGACGAGCGTCATCGGCGTCCGCCTCATGCCGCAGGAGAATGCCATCGACGATCGCTTCCGTCACAATCCTGCCTCCCAGGCCAGCGAAGGCATCCAGCCTCGCCATGGCGGAATCGTGATTGCCGGTTACCCAAGTCCATCTCAGGCCGCTGATCAGGTGTGACAGACGTTTTCGGACATCCATTGGCAATCGGGCAGGGCCCTCGCTGTCGTGGAAGCTGTCCCCAAGACACCACAACTCCCTCGCGCCCGTGTGAGCGACCAGCGCTTCCAGAGACTCCAGAGTCGCCATGCTGTCATAGGGCGGCAGCATCTGCCCCGAACGGGCAAACCAACTTGCCTTCTCAAAGTGCATGTCGGCAACGAGGAGTGCGCCGCGGGCTGGCCAGAATAGGGCTGCCTGGGGCAGCGCATGCAACTCGTGCCCGGCGAACGAAAGGTGAACCATTGTTCCTCTATGCGCTCGCTCCGAAACCGTTTCAACCAGTGCCAGCCGCAATTTTCCTAGATAGGCAATCAGCTTGCCGCAAAAACCTCTTCGAAGCGGGATCAGGGATCAAGGGCAGCCAACTGCCGCCCACTCAAGGCACCCTGATCAGGGAGAAGGAAGTCGACGCGTTTCGCGCCGAAGTCGATTGCCACCCGCTGGAACCCGCGCAAAGCGCTGATCCCCAGCAACAAGGCGGGCTTATTCGACAGGCCGAGTTCAGCAAACGGCGCTGCGTCCGCGAACATCACAGGCAAGTCGATCATCCGCAAGCTGCCCATGCGCAGTTCGCGGACCGTGCCCCATTGTCCCTCCATGGTTTCGCCAGTGACGCCCATCATCATTCCCATGCCGGAGAAACGACCCTTCTTTCGGTGCGCCAGCCGCTTCAGCAATGCTATGTTGCCGATGCTATATTCCGATCCCGTATCGAGGATCACATTGACCTTATGTCCCTCGGCGTCCGAATTAAGCAGGATCAACTGACCGAGCTTGCTTCGGGCGGTGACGACGATCGCGTCGGCATTCTCCGGCGAGCGCCTGCGCCTGGTCGGACCAATCTCCATCCGGCCAGAGCGGAAATCGAGAATGAGACGCCGGGACTCCAGTCCATCGAGCCCCAGCAATCCTTCCGCCCCGAGGTGCGCCCCGAGGAAAACTGGCGCCCTGATTTCGCGGACGGAGGTTGCCCCGAACGACACATGCGGCAGAGTGACGGTATCGACCCGAGTAAGTCCGGTCATACTAACCACGTTCACCGGAGCATTCGCCGCCAGCGCAAGCCGGTCTGCCAATTCCCGCGACACGACCGTGCGTTGGGAGCCTGTGTCCACTACGAAAGCATAGGGACCTTTGCCCTCGATATGAATGGGTATCGTTACGCGGTTGTCGCGATCGCTTGCTGTGCGGACCACAGCAGGAGGATCTGCAGGATCGAGCATGGTGGCATCGGGGCGCTCATCCTGCGCCAGCGCCTGCAAGGGAACCAGCAGGCCAAGGAGACCTAAGAACAGGGCCCGCAGCCCTTGCATAGCGTCTCTCCTGCATCCTTGCTCTGTATATGCACAACGATATCACAGCATGTCGTTTGCCTCAATGAGGCATTGGCATATCCTCCCGGCTGGCTGGGCGAACCCCCTTTACCTTCGGGTCAACATGATGGACAAGCGGGATAGGAACATATAAGGAACGCAACCTTGGGGATTGATCCACTTTGGATGAGATGCGGTTCGAGGGCAGAGGGCTAACTGAAGCATGTCCTCAACGCGGATTAGCTTGTTCAGGATTGCCCTCCATAATGGATGAAAAGGAACGATCCACATGAGTAGCCTTTCCAATGCCGGTGTGAGAATTGACATCGAACGCAACTTTGGGATGGCGAACATCATCATGACATCGCGCTGCGATACGCCAGATACAGCCGATACAATCGTTTATTCCCCTGACATCATTCCCTGCGTGCCGGATTGGATCCGGGACAAGCGCAGTTCCCTGCTCATTATAACCTCCAGTACAGAAGGAGCGTGGGACGCTGTAGCCACTGCGAGCGACGCGCGAGGTCTTGGAAGGGTGACGCATGCCGAGGCCGTGGAGCGTCTGTCGTCCATGGTCGATGTGGATGCCGTCGTTCTAGACTGCAGTAATGGCGAGAGCGATATCGAAGCGCTCGCTTCGCGCCTTCTTATGCTGGCGCGCGAGCAGGAAACGGCGCTGGTCATCGAAACAACGCTCGACAGACTGGATGCGCACGTTGCGGCGTGGGAGCCGCAGGCCTGGACGGACATGTCAGTGCAGTGGTTATGTGATCCCACTCCCGCTGGGCGCGCAGAAGCGCTTGCCAAAGCCCTGCACAACAACAGGGCTGCGGCGGTCTTGCATGACAGTAAGGGCGAGCAGCATAATGACAGGCTGGATCAGCTAAGCCATGAAGTGCAGCGTTTGTCGCTGACGCTGGAGTCGCTGCGGCTCTCTCAGGCGCACGCGTTTGAGGATGGCACATCATCTACTCGCGAGCCCAGAGCGCTCAGGAAGAAACACCGCGGCGATTGGCCGGAGGTATCAGACGCACCTTTTCCAGCCTTCGCCAACAGCAATGGAACGCTCACTGCAATGACCGTACAAGAGTTGCTGCGCGCAAGGCGGTTGCGCGATCAGTTTTTTGGCGGGGATTTATTTGCGGATCCAGCTTGGGACATGATCCTGGACTTGATGGCGGCACGCCTCTCGGGGGAGCGTGTCTCGGTTTCGAGTCTCTGCATCGCTGCCGCTGTGCCGCCGACCACCGCGCTTCGTTGGATACGGCACCTGACGCAGGCCGGCATCTTCGAGCGACGACCAGACACGCAGGATGGGCGACGAGTATTCATCGCGCTATCCGACAAGGCAGCAATCGCGGTGCATCGCTGGTTTGCTGCCGTTGTCCCGCCGCGCGCCGAAGAAGAGAATTAAGAAGCTGAACCAAGACCAACAAAGCGGCTTGACCGCCACGGCCACGGCCCTAGATAGGCGAGACCCTCTTTGGGGCGATTAGCTCAGTTGGTAGAGCGTCTCGTTTACACCGAGAATGTCGGCGGTTCGAGCCCGTCATCGCCCACCACTCTTTTGACGTTTGCGAAGCTGGCCTGAACGGCAAATCGCCGGGAGGCGCAAACGCCAGCGATCCCGGGGCGGTTGGCGCGACGCTAGCATTGCTTTAAATAACCTTGTGATCCGTTAGGCGCTTATGTGGATCCTTCGACGCGGGCAAGCAACTTGCGGGCCTGCTTGAGATGCGGCGCATCGATCATCTTCCCGTCGAGCTGGAGTGCTCCCGCCCCAGGTGCGGCCGCGAAGGCATCGACGATTGCCCGTGCCGAAGCGACTGCTTCCGGCGAAGGGGCGAACGCGTGATTGATGACGGGCACCTGAGAGGGATGGATTGCCATCATTCCGGTGAAGCCGTCACGTGCGCTTCTGGCGGCATAGGCGGCGAGACCATCGAGATCGCGGATTGCAGGATATACGGTTTCAATCGCCTCCGTCCCCGCGGCGTGCGCGGCGAACAAGGTCAGCGATCGCGCAAGCTCGTAGGGGGGGGTAAATCGGCCATCCGGCTCCCGGCTCGTTGCTGCGCCGATCGCCGCGGGGAGATCCTCGGCGCCCCACGTCAAGCCGCATAGATTGTCTGCAACCTCGCCATAGCTTCCCAACCCGAAGATGGCCGCCGGCGTTTCCGTGGCGACTGGGAGAATCGGTAGAGGGTGTGCCCCGCGGGCGGCAAGGCGACCAAGCAAAGTCGACACCGAAACTGCACCCTCAGCCTTGGGAAGCATCAGCCCATCGGGCGCGGCACCGACCACGGCATCTAGATCTGCCTCGACGAACTCCGAATCCATCGGGTTGATACGGACCAAGAGCGGGATCGGCCGCGGGGTGATCTCCAGAAAGCCTCTGACGGCCTCTCGGGCGAATAGTTTTCGGGGGCCGCCAACGGAATCCTCAAGATCAAGGATCAGGGCGTCGGCCCCCAGGTGGACTGCCTTTTCCATGCGCTCCGGTCTGTCGCCGGGCACGAAGAGCAGGGAGCGCAACCTCACGCCGCTTTCCGGTGCAGCAGGGCAGAGCGAAGGCACTGGCAGACGACTTGGTCCCGCTGGTTGAGCAGCATGTGCTGGAATGTCACGATGCCGGCTGTCGGACGGGACTTGCTCTCCTTGAGGGCTACCACCTCGGTCTCGGCCCGCAGCGTGTCACCGATGAAGACCGGGCTAGGCATGACGACCTTGTCGTAGCCGAGATTGGCTATCAGCGTGCCAAGGGTGGTGTCGCCGACCGACAAACCGATCATGAGTGCGAAAGTGAAGGTGCCGTTGACGAGGATCTGGCCGAATTCGCTCGCCTTGGCAGCCTCTATGTCGAGGTGGAGCGGCTGCGGATTGTGCGTCATCGTCGAAAACAGAAGGTTATCTGTCTCAGTGACGGTTCGGCGAATATCGTGGGCCAGTCGGTCACCGACCGTCCATTCGTTGTAGTATCGTCCTGCCATCAGGCTGTTCCCTCAATACGGACAAGCAGCGTTCCCTCGGACACCTGCGCCCCTTCTTCGACCTTCAACTCTGCCACGGCCCCGTCGAAAGGAGCAACCAGGGCCTGCTCCATCTTCATCGCCTCAAGCACGACGAGGCGCTGGCCCTTGCTGACGGTCGCCCCCTGTTCCACCGCTACGGCGATGACGCGACCCGGCATCGGTGCGAGAATGGCGCCGTCACCGGCAGCTGCTCCGCCCGCCGCATGATCGGCCCGGCGCTGCCCGAAGGACCATGCTTCGCCATCGGTGAACAGGACGTCGTTTGATTGCGGAAGCGCTTGAGGCATTATGTTGAGCGCGACGAGGTACGGCATCTCCGCCACTTCGACTTCAACGCGCCGATCGGGCGCGGCGTTGCTCCGGAATCCCTGGAGCGCCGACCAAGGATCGGCCGAGCGCGGCGGCACGATCGACAGGGCAGCCGCCTGAAGCACGGCCTCGGATGGCTCACCGCTCGGGATCAGTGTTTCGGCGTGGCGCTCGATAAAGCCCGTATCGACATGTCCCGCCACGAACTCCGGGTGACGTGCGGCCCGGGCTAGGAAGGCGGCGTTGGTCTTGACCGGCCACACTTGAACGCCTGCACAGGCCTCGGAAAGCGCGTGTGCGGCCTGTCTGCGGCTCTCGGCATGGACAATGATCTTCGCGATCATCGGATCGTAGAAGGGTGTCACGCTACCGCCTTCCTCGACGCCGCTATCGATGCGCGCGCTATCGGGAAAACGCAGCCTGTCGAGCGGTCCGGTCGACGGCAGGAAGCCGCTAATCGGGTTTTCGGCATAAAGGCGCGCCTCCATCGCCCAGCCGTTAATGGACAGTTCGTCCTGGTTCCTGGGGAGGGGCTCGCCGCCCGCCACGCGCAACTGCCACTCGACGAGGTCCTGCCCGGTGATCGCTTCCGTCACCGGATGCTCGACCTGGAGCCGGGTGTTCATCTCCATGAACCAGATGCGGTCGGGCCTCAGTCCTTCGGAGCCGTCTGCGATGAATTCGATAGTGCCGGCGCCGACATAGTCGACGGCCCGCGCTGCCTTGACCGCTGCCTCGCATATCGCTGCGCGCGTGGCGGGGTCCATGCCGGGCGCGGGGGCTTCCTCGATAACCTTCTGATGCCGGCGTTGAAGCGAGCAGTCGCGCTCGAACAGATGGACGACGTTGCCCTGGGTATCGCCGAACACCTGCACTTCGATATGGCGAGGCGAGAGGATGTACTTCTCGATAAGGACGCGGTCGTCACCGAAGGAAGCGGCGGCTTCGCGCTTGCAACTGGCCAGCATCTCGGCAAACTCCGTGGCCGCATCGACCTTGCGCATGCCCTTTCCGCCGCCACCCGCGACGGCCTTGATCAACACCGGATAGCCAATCGCATCGGCCTCACGCTGCAGCCGCTCGGGTGTCTGATCCTCGCCGAGATATCCGGGCGTCACCGGCACGCCAGCGGCAATCATGCGCTGCTTGGCGGCATCTTTCAGTCCCATTGCCCGTATGCTTGCGGGAGGTGCGCCGACCCAGATCAGCCCCGCGGCGACGACTGCTTCGGCGAACTCGGCATTCTCGGACAAAAAGCCATAGCCTGGGTGGATGGCCTCGGCCCCCGTTGCCTTTGCAGCCTCAAGGAGGCGATCCTGCCTGAGATAGCTGTCCTTGGCGAGGGCCGTTCCGATACAGACGGCTTCGTCCGCTTCCCGGACAAACGGCATTGTTGCATCGACATCGGAATGGACCGCAACCGTCCGCACGCCCATACGCTTGGCCGACCGGATGATACGCCGGGCAATTTCGCCGCGGTTCGCGATGAGAAGACTTTTGATCACAGGGTCACTCTCCATCGCGATCACATCCGGAACAGGCCGAACTGCGCGCGCTCGGGTATCGGGGCGTTCAGCGTGGCAGAAAAGGCGAGGCCGAGTACGTCGCGGGTCTGGACAGGATCGATGATCCCGTCGTCCCACATTCGCGCGGTCGCATAGTAAGGATTGCCCTCATCTTCATATTTCTGGCGGATCGGAGCCTTGAAAGCTTCGGCTTGCTCGGGCGTCCAGCTCTCGGCATCACGGTGGACGGTGGCGAGGACCGAGGCGGCCTGCTCTCCGCCCATCACCGATATACGGGCATTGGGCCAGGTGAACAGGAACCGCGGCTGATAGGCACGCCCGCACATCCCGTAGTTTCCCGCGCCGAACGAGCCGCCAATCAATACCGTGATCTTGGGCACGCTGGCGGTTGCAACTGCAGTGACGAGCTTTGCACCGTTCTTCGCGATGCCCTCGGCCTCATATTTGCCGCCGACCATGAAGCCTGAGATATTCTGCAGGAAGAGCAGCGGCACGCGGCGCTGACAGGCAAGCTCGATGAAATGCGCGCCCTTCAACGCACTTTCGGAGAAGAGCACGCCATTATTGGCGAGGATGGCGACGGGCATCCCCCAGATACGGGCAAAGCCGCAGACCAGAGTCGTACCGTAGAGCGCCTTGAACTCGTGAAACTCCGAACCATCGACAATGCGTGCGATCACCTCATGCACGTCATAAGGCGCGCGTACGTCCTGAGGAATGATGCCGTAGAGTTCCTGCGGATCGAACTTCGGCGGCTTCGGCGTGGCGATTTCGATATCTGCGGTCTTGGGGCGATTGAAGGTGGCGACGATGTCGCGGACGATCAGCAGGGCATGTTCGTCATTCTCGGCGACATGGTCGACGACGCCCGACTTGCGGGCATGGGTTTCGGCTCCGCCTAATTCCTCCGCGGTAATGACCTCTCCAGTCGCAGCTTTCACCAGCGGCGGTCCCGCGAGGAAAATCGTGCCCTGATTGCGCACGATCACCGTTTCGTCCGACATCGCCGGGACGTAGGCGCCGCCCGCGGTGCAACTGCCCATCACGCACGCGATCTGAGGAATGCCCTCCGATGACATCTGCGCCTGATTGTAGAAGATCCGCCCGAAGTGATCACGATCGGGGAAAACCTCGGCCTGGTGCGGCAGATTGGCGCCGCCTGAATCGACGAGATAAATGCAGGGAAGGCGGTTTTCGCGGGCAATCTCCTGCGCCCGCAGATGCTTCTTGACCGTCACGGGAAAATAGGCGCCACCCTTTACCGTCGGATCGTTGGCGAGGATCATGCACTCGCGGCCCGATACGCGGCCAATGCCCGCGACAACGCCAGCGCCAGGAGCGCCGTCCTCGTACATGCCATTGGCGGCAAGCGCTCCGACCTCAAGGAAGGGCGAGAGCGGATCCAGCAGCCTGTGGATGCGATCGCGCGGCAACAGTTTTCCACGCGCAACATGCCGCTCGCGGTGCGCAGCCGATCCACCGAGCGCCGCCGTCTCGACTTGGGACCGCAAATGCTGAGCCAGCGCCGCATTATGTTGAGCGTTGGCGACGAACGCTTCCGAGGAGGGGTCGATCATCGATGTCAGCATCGTCACTGCCCCTGTGGCCTATCGAGGCCAATAACCTCGCGGCCGATCAGCATCCGACGGACCTCGTTGGTGCCGGCACCAATGTCGAGCAGCTTCGCGTCGCGCCAATAACGCTCGACCGGCCAATCCTTGGTATAGCCGGCACCACCCAATGCCTGGATCGCCTCGCCGGCCACCTTCACCGCATTCTCGGACGCATAGAGGATTGCACCCGCCGCATCGTGACGCGTCGTCTTGCCCGCATCGCAAGCCTTGGCGACGGCATAGACATAGGCACGCGAGCTGTTGAGCGCCACGACCATGTCGGCGACCTTCGCCTGCATCAGCTGGAACGAGCCGATCGGCACACCGAATTGCTTGCGTTCCTGAAGATACGGAATCACCGTGTCGATGCAGGCCTGCATGATCCCGATCTGAAGCCCGGCGAGCACCACACGCTCATAATCAAGGCCCGACATCAGCACCTTCACACCGCCATTGAGCGGCCCCATGACCTGTGTGTCCGGCACGAAACAGTCGTCGAAAACGAGTTCGGCAGTCGGCGAGCCGCGCATGCCGATCTTGTCGATTTTCTGCCCGATCGAGAAGCCGTCGAAGTCCTTCTCGATCAGAAAGGCGGTGATGCCCTTCGACCCGCCATCGGGCACCGTCTTGGCATAAACTACCAGTGTGTCCGCATAAGGCGCATTGGTTATCCAGAATTTGGTGCCATTGAGCCGATAGCCGCCGTCTACCTTGTCAGCGCGTGTTTTCATGGAGACAACGTCGGAGCCAGCGCTGGCTTCGGACATTGCCAACGATCCCACATGCTCGCCGGACACGAGCTTTGGAAGATATTTGGCCTTCTGCTCGGCACTTCCCCAGCGCCTGATCTGGTTGACACACAGGTTTGAATGAGCGCCGTACGACAGGCCGATGGAGGCCGACGCGCGGCTGACCTCCTCAACGGCGACGACATGCTCGAGATAGCCGAGACCAAGACCCCCGAACTCTTCCTCCACCGTAATGCCGTGCAGCCCCAGGCTGCCCATTTCTGGCCACAGCTCCCGCGGGAAACTATCTTCGGCGTCGATGCGTGCTGCCAGCGGCGCTATCCGGTCCGTGGCGAAGCGACGCGTCGTCTCGCGGATCGTGTCCGCCATTTCTCCCAAGGCAAAATCCAGGTCGGCCATTACACTCTCCAAGTTCGTGGCTGCGATAAACTAATGTGACACGGCAGGATAATTGAAGTTTCGGCAGGTATAGCATAGACGAAATCTATGATAGACCGCTACCACCTGCGCTATTTTCTGGCCGTCATCGATCAGGGAAATTTCTCCAAGGCGGCGGCTGCCTGCAACGTGTCACAGCCAACGCTGTCCGTCGGCATATCCAAGCTTGAGAAGACGCTTGGCAAAACTTTGTTCAACAGGACCAATCGGCGCGTCGAACTCACGGACGCCGGGGCGCGCCTGGTAGGTTATGCGCGCCGCATCGAGGACAGTTTCGCGCTTGCTGAACATGATATCCTCGGCACCGGCAGCACCGTAACCATTCGTATCGGCGTCCTGGTGACTACGCCACGGCGATGGATCGAAAACTTTCTCGTCGCTCATCGAAACGCCGGGGCGGGGGAGCGGGTGGAGATCATCGAAGGACGGGAACGTGATCTCCATGAACGGCTATCCCGCGGGAGGATTGACGTTGCACTGACGATTATTCGCGAGAAGGCCGGCAAGGCGAACTCCGAGAAAATTTTTACGGAAGGCTACTCTCTGGCCGTCGCCATGACGCACCCACTAGCGGATCGAGCCGTGGTTCGTGGTGAGGAATTGATCCACGAACCGATGATCGTCCGCCGGCACTGCGAGCTTCTCTCCGAGACTAGCCGATATTTCACTGCCCGTGGCGTACGCCCCTTTTTCGCAGCGCGCACGATCAGCGAGGGCAGGGCCATGAGCTATGTCCGTGCAGGCCTGGGCATCACCGTCATGCCCGATAGCTTTATCGGCGAGGGGATAGCCAGGCCCCATCTGAAAGACTTCCCCTTTACGCGCGATATCGGGCTTGTATTCGCGCCGCACATTGAAGGCGACGCGCTTAAATCAAGCGCGGCGATCCGGCTTCTGAGCGAAACGATCGAGCAAGTGCGGGCCGAGGGGCTCCATGATCGTCGAACACGCTGATCGGTAGAGCAAATCCGTCGGGATGCCGGGTAGAATGTGCTCCTGCTCGGCTTCGCAGGTCAGACACCTCTGCTGTTGGCGATGCTTGCCTTGTTACTGCCATTGGCCCTTGCATTCCTCACCTTTAGGGTAATGCCAATCCATTGCCGGATCGGTGTGCCAGCCATCCTCATTTACTTTCTCGTCGCTGCCATATTGCTGATAGTGGGAGGGGCGCCGTCCAATGAGGAGAGTGCTAAAATGAGGATAGAAGAGGCCCCGCTCTTGAATCTCCACTGCCGGGCAACTTTGGCAACTGGTCCCGCACTGCATGTCTTCGCTGGCCGTGCGGCGCAAGATCACCCATATGATGTTGCAGGTGGGGGGGCGTTTTTCATCCAGCGCGCAAAGGCGCTTTTCACAGCGCCGCAATTAGTGTTCGTTATTGATGTGTGAGGATCTGACGTGAAGCTCTTATCCGTGATCGCGCTCCCGGACCGAGTGAAAGCCCGGTTCGAGTCGAGCTTCTCCTTGGTCGAGGGAAGGCTGGAAGATGCGGTGCATCTTCAACCGGACGCCATTCTCTGCTCCATTCGTCCCTATCGCTTTGACCGGGTGGTGATCGAGACTCTGCCTGCCTCGGTAAAGATGATCGCGACCTACTCCGTTGGACATGATCACATCGATCTCGAAGCGGCGGCCGCCCGGCGCATTGCTGTCTTCAACACACCAGGCGTCCTTTCGGATGCCGTGGCCGACGCCGCGATGCTGCTCATGCTTGGCGCGGCGCGCCGAGCAACAGAGAGCATCGCACTGCTTCGTGAAAAGCGTTGGACTGGATGGACGCCGGACCAACTGATCGGGTCAGAGCTTGGCGGCAAGACGCTGGGCATCCTGGGCATGGGCGAGATCGGGCGCCGCGTCGCCCAGCGCGCCCGCGCCTTCGGGATGAACATCGCTTATCATAATCGCCGGGCGGTGGCGGAGGAGCAGGCGCTATTCCATCCAGATCCCCACGCGTTGATCGCTCAAAGTGACGTCGTCTTGCTGGCTTGGCCATCGACGCCTGAAACACGGCAATTCATCGCCGCAAAAACACTCGCTCTCGCCAAGTCATCCATGATCCTGTTGAATGTCGGGCGAGGCGATCTAGTCAATGACGAGGACCTTATCGATGCGCTAAAAGAAGGGCGCATTCTCGCTGCTGGTCTCGATGTCTTCGACAATGAGCCGAACCTGCATCCAGGCTATCTCGACCTCCCCAATGCGTTTCTGCTTCCACACATCGGCAGTTCAACCTGGGAAGCCCGCCTCGCCATGGCCGACATACTTGTCGAAGCTATGGAGACGCATGACGCGGGCGGCAGGCCCGTGAACCGCATCGCCTGAGTGGCGGCGCCCCGCGGCGGCAGCATGAGGCGATCAACCAGTGCAAGAAGTCGCCTGCCTATGACGTGGTAGAGAACAATGGCCCGATTTGGGGATACATATAAATCGGACCAGGAACATAAGCCGCCGTTCCGGGCGTTCGCGGCGGACGAGGTCCACCAGAAAATCGCTATGTCCCGCGAATCGACATAAAACATACGCGAACGATCTGCAGCTTTGGGAAGGTGGACCGGACAGTTCGCATGTGAATTTGCTTCACGCCAACCAGGCCCGTACATCTTTGGGGGATCGAACGAGGTCTTCCCAACGACTCTAGCAAGCGGACTTCGATGGATGATCCTCGCCTGAATTTTCAGGTGGAGGATACGCCCTCTGAGGCCGAAGCACCGGTGCCGCCCTCAGCCTAGACGATGAATGGCCCGCCCACCATTGACCTGCAGCACCTCCCCGGTGATGAAGCTGTTATCGCTCGCGAGCCAGAGCGCGGCTTCAGCGATATCGACAGCCGTTCCTAACCGGCGGAGCGGCGTTGCGTTGCGGATACGCTGTTTGACAAACTCGTCGGCGAGCACGCCTGCGGCCATGGGTGTGTCTTCGGTGGGCCCAGGAGCGATGCTATTCACTCGAATGCCTCGCACTCCGAACTCGCTGGCGAGCGCACGGACCAGCACGTCTCCGGCCGCCTTTGTCGCCATGTAGGCCGCGTGGTTTGGAAGAAGTGCGGACGCACTGACCGAAGAGATCTGGATGATGGATCCGTTATCGGCAATGCGCCGCAGTACGGCCTGCATGAACAGGAAGGTTCCGATGAACTGGACATCCGTCACACGCCGCAGATCCTCCATCGGCACGTCGAGGAAGGGTTTCACCTGGTTGAGCCCCGTAGCGTTGACGGCAATATCGACCCTGCCAAACCGCTCCACTGCCGCCGCGACCAACGTCTCGAGATCGCTCTGGCTGGTAATATCGCACGTGGCCGACGCGCCGCCGATGCTTTCGGCGAGGCGTGCCAGCTCGTTCGCGTCACGCCCGCCAACCATGACCTTGGCACCTTCGGCCGCGAAGCGAGTGGCGATTGACTGGCCCATATTGTTCGCGGTGCCTGCTCCAAGTACCACAGCAACCTTGCCTTCGAGTGCGCCCATCATTCCATCCGTTCTTTTTTGCCTGCCGACCCGTAGTTTGTTTAATTGCTTCGTTCCACGAAAGACTAGGCGGTACACGCCATGTGCAATGGGGCACCTGTTCGGCCCCAAGGACTTGATAACCCCTTGGTGCGTGGCCGATGACTGCCGCCGTCGAGGTGTCCGGCTACGGGAGGGAACTGGGCATCTTGGCCGTGCCGTTCCCCTCGGAAGTATTTGACCGAAGGGCAGCTATCCTTCAGTCTTCCTTAGAAAGCATATAATAGAAGGAAAAATGTGCGAAGACCGGGAGAAATCGTGATGCATCTTTCGATCCGGAAAGATCGACCAAGTGCCTAAGGGCTTGGCTGCGTGCATCAATGTCGAGGATTTCGCACGAGTCTCAAGGCGGAGGCTGCCTCGACCGATCGTCGACTTCTTTGACGGAGGCGCTGAGGACGAGCGCACCATGGCACGCAATCGCGCTGCCTTCGACGACTGGGCTCTCATACCAAGGAGCATGCACGACGTTGCGCAGGTAAGCGCGCAGGCCAGTGTGATGGGGCAGACCCTTGCATGGCCGTTCGTTGTCGCTCCGACCGGCATGCCTGGGCTGCTGCATCCCGACGGGGAGATAGCAATCGCTCGCGCCGCCGAGAAGGTAGGTGCCCTCTACTCCCTCTCCACGATGGCAAGCCGCTCAATCGAGGAGGTGGCAGCGGCATGTGCCGGGCCCAAAGCATTCCAGCTCTATCTGTTCCGCGATCGGGGGCTTACGCTCGAACTGCTGCAGCGTGCCAAGGCGGCTCGCTACAAAGCGCTTATCCTTGCGATCGACGTGCAGGTGCCGGCGAACCGCGAACGCGACCGCCGCAGCGGGATGCTTATCCCGCCAAAGTTTGGCTTGAAGACCGTTCTGGATTTCGCGCTTCGCCCGCGTTGGTGTTGGGACGTGCTGGTACGAAGGCCTGTGACGCTCGCGAATTTCTCCGGCGAACGGGCCGATCCGGGCGTTCCGCTCCTGACCTTCATCAACCAGCAGTTCGACCCGTCAATCAGCTGGAGTGATCTTGAATGGGTCGCCCAGCATTGGGGAGGCCCTTTGGCAATCAAGGGCATCCTCGCCGAGGATGACGCTGAAAGGGCAGTTGAACATGGCGTCGGCACGATCATCCTTTCCAATCACGGAGGGCGCCAGCTCGACGCGGCGGTGTCGCCCATGGATATGCTGCCGTCCGTCGTTGCGCGGCTCGGTGGACGAGCCGAGATCATCGTGGATGGCGGCGTGCGGCGCGGGACGGATATGCTAAAAGCGATAGCCTTGGGGGCGACCGCCTGCATGGCCGGGCGGGTCGGCCTTTACGGTCTGGGAGCGGGGGGCACTGCAGGCGCAGCGGCGGCGCTCGGTGCTTTGCGAACAGAGTTCCAGAGAGATATGGCTTTGCTGGGTGTCACCGAGGTGTCGCAGATCGATCGATCGCGCGTCCGGGGCATCAACGCTTCCGCTGTCACTCCCGCGGTTTGATCTGCGGCGATCAGCAGGAGGCTTAGCAGGATAACCGCATAATCTTCCATGGAGATAGGTGGGGCTGGCCTAAACCGTGGCGCCGCCGCTACAAATGCTGCAAACTCCCCATTGGTCACAGGCGTCTCGTCGATTCAGAACGAGTAACTGCCGAACTGTGGCATCAGAAGCAACGCATGTACTCAATATCTTGGATGAACCGTTATCTTCATTCGTGTTCTCGGCTGGTTGCTGATCGGAGGGGCATATCGAGCTTGCCGCGGAACTCTTGCATGAAGACGTGGTTGAACATTGGCAGTCGCGGTTTGCCCTGAAGCTTTTGGAGTGAGTATGTGAAGGGCGTGGAGCCTAATGCGCACAACTTCGCGCCCCATGAACGCCCTTTTTTGCCGGGCTCTCCCGCGACGCCTGATCATCCGCCCGCCCGCCGCGTCGGATATTTCGCCATCGGTACATTGCTGGGGCTGACCGGGGGCTTGGGCAACGGGCTTCTTATTGCCAATCTTCCACAAATACAGGGCTCTCTCGGTCTAAGCTCCACCGAGGGGGCATGGCTAACCGCCATCTATACGATGACGAGCGTGTGCATGAGCCTGCTGCTGATCAAGTTCAGGCAGCAATTCGGGCTCCAGCGCTTCATCCGGATCTCGTTGCTGGGTTTTCTGATCGTCACGGTGCTACAGCTTTTCGTGCATAGCTATGCCATGGAACTGATCGTCCGGGGCGCGGCGGGAATAGTCACCAGCGGTCTGACCACCCTCTGCTTCTTCTATATCATGCAGGCCATGCCGGCGGCTGCTCGCCTGTCGGGCATCATCATCGGCTTCGGCCTGGCGCAGGTGGCGCTGCCGCTCGCCCGAGTCATTTCGCCCATGCTGCTGAGGCATGGAGAGATCCAGAATCTGTTCGTGTTCGAACTTGGGCTGACGCTGCTATGCCTGGGGTCCGTCGCCCTGTTGCGGCTGCCCCCGAGCGAGAGGATCGAAGCGTTCGAGCCGCTCGATTTCCTCACCTTTTGCCTTTTCGCGCCGGGCATGGCGCTGCTGTGCGCTGTCCTCGCCCTGGGGCGCATCGTCTGGTGGACGACGCCATGGCTCGGCTATGCCGTTGCAGGGGCGATACTCCTTATCGGCGCTGCCTTGTTGATCGAGCATCACCGCGCCAACCCACTGCTTAACACACGCTGGATGCGGACGCACAACGTGCTGCGTTTCATCGCGATCGTCGCTATCATCCGCGTCCTCCTGTCGGAGCAGAACTTTGGGTCGATCGGCCTGCTGGCGGTCGTGGGCATGACGAACGATCAGCTGGTGGCATTGAACCTGATTGTCACATTGGCGGCGATCGGGGGCATCGTGGCCGGTGTCCTGACCCTCAACCCCAAGGATCTTCTTTGGCCCGTCATAGTCTCGGCCGCGATCATTGCCGGTGGAGCATTCATGGATGCCGATGCCACGAACCTCACGCGCCCGGCCAATCTTTACGCCAGCCAGGCCCTGATAGGTTTTGCTGCGCTTTTCTGGATGGGATCGGCGACCATGGTAGGCGTGTTACGCGCGCTTTCGCGGGGTCCGAGCCATATCGTCAGCTTTTCCGCCGTGTTTGGCATGGCGCAATCGCTGGGCGGGCTCGCAGGCACCGCCTTTCTCGGCAGTTACCAGACAACGCGGGAACGTCTGCATTCGCAGGAGATCGTGGAAACTCTGGTCGCGACCAACCCACTCATCCAGCAGCGGGTTCAGCAACTTGGCGGCGCCTATGCAAGGTCACTAGGCGATCCACTGCTGCGCCAGGCCGAAGGAGGGGCGCTTTTTGCCCAACAGGTCGGGCGTGAAGCGAACATCCTGGCCTATAACGACGTGTTCTTTCTGATCGGCGTCCTGGCGACGCTGGTCGTGCTTTGGCTAGGTGCGCGATGGCTCTATTTGCGAGCCAAAGGCATCAATCCGCTTGCTGAGGAGTTGGTAGCGATGCAGCAAATGCGGGAGCGAGCGGCGCAGTGAACGAAGTGTCCAGAACGCCCCAACCGGATCGGGATGGCCGGCTGGAGGATCCGGTGGAAGTGCCGGATCAGACAACGGCGACTGCCGAAGCGCCACGGCGCGGCTGGGTGCCTCCGCGGGGAAGCCGCCGTGCGACCATTCTGTTCGTTGGGCTTCTGATCGCGGGTGCGCTGCTTGCCCTTTATGCCTGGGATCTGCCGCCGTTCCGGCGTTATGTGCAGGAAACCGACAACGCCTATGTGCGCGGGCAGACCACGATCATTGCGCGGATCGATGACCGCATTTATCGCCAGCGCGTGGATCAGGCGAAAGCCAACCTCTCGACGCAGCTTGCCACTCTTGCCAACAGCCAGCAGAGCCAGCGCTCGAGTGAGGCGGCGCTTGGCGGGCAGGAAGCCGGTATCGCAAGCGCACGCGCGCAACTGCTTCGCGCGCAGGCGGACATGCGGCGGGTCGATGAACTCGCCGGCGAAGGGTCGGTGTCCGAACGGGAGTGGGACCAGACCCGCGCGGGGCTGGCCCAGGCGGAAGCAGCCGTGCGACAGGCACAGGCACAACGCGCGATCGGTCGGGAGGAAGTACAATCCGTGCTGGTCGGTCGGGGAGGCCTTGAGGCAGGGGTCGAAAATGCTCGAGCGGCGCTGAAGCTCGCCGAGATCGATCTGGCAAACACCATTATTCTCGCTCCCCAATCTGGACGGCTGGGAGAGGTTTCGGTTCGCCTTGGCCAATATGTCACCGCAGGTAGCCAGCTTATGTTTCTGGTGCCGCCGACAGTCTGGGTGGCTGCCAATTTCAAGGAGCGTCAGACTGCCCTCATCCGCCCCGGTCAGCCCGCCAGCTTCAGCGTGGATGCGCTGAATGGTGCGGAAATCAGAGGTAGAGTGGAAAGCCTTGCCCCGGCGGCTGGTAGCGAATTTTCCGTAATCCGGCCAGACAATGCGACCGGCAATTTCGTGAAGGTGCCCCAGCGGCTGTCGGTCCGCATCGCGATCGATCACCTCGACCCGCTCTATCCCCGGCTGAGCCCCGGCATGTCGGTGGAAGCGCGGGTGGACACGCGCGGCACGCCTGCGCCGCGATGAGAACCGCTTTTGCGCTGGCAAGCACGGCGATGCTCGTCGCGGGGTGCGCAGCCCCCAACCTACCGCGTCCCTCAGCTTCGTCGGTCAGCGCGCCGCCCGGTTGGCGGACAGAGCTGCCCGCCCCCAACGCCGCGGTAAATGCTGGATGGTGGCAAGGCTTCGGCGACCCGATACTGACTGGCCTCGTCGAACGAGCGCTGGCTCACAACCCGGATGTCGCCATTGCAGCCGCAAGGGTACAGGAAGCGCGAGCCAATGAACGGCTTGCCCGTGCGCAATTATTTCCTACGCTGGATGTCGGCGCGGGCGTCACGCGTTCGCGCAGTATCGGTCCACTGGGCGCTGCTACCGAAACCACGGCGGGTCAGCCCCTGTTCCAGGCGGCCTATGAGGTGGACCTGTTCGGCCGGATAGGAAATCAGGTGGAGGCCGCCCGCCTCACCGCTGCTGCATCGGAAGCTGCACGCGACGCTGCAGCCCTGGCGGTCGCCTCTGCCACGGCGAGCGGCTATGTGACCTTGCTCGGACTAGACGCCCGTCGAGCGATCGTGCGGGCGACGATCGCCTCTCGCGGCGAAGCGCTCAGGCTGGCGCGATCCCGTGCGGAAGCTGGCTACACCTCCGACCTGGAGCTGCGTCAGGCGCAGGCGGAGTTTGAAGCGACGGCCCAGCTTTTGCCGCAGGTCGACTTGGCCATAGGACGGCAGGAGAATGCGCTCAGCCTGTTGGTCGGGGAGTCGCCTCGCGCGATCGCGCGGGAGGATTCCCTCGATCGCCTGAGGCCCCTGCCCGTCCCGGAGGGTCTGCCTTCCGAACTGCTGCGCCGCCGACCCGACCTTGCCCAGACGGAACGGATTCTCGCGGCTTCCGACAGATCGCTCGCCGCGGCACGGGCGCAGTATCTGCCAAGCATCCGGCTGACGGGCACTGCCGGGTTGACGCTGTCGACGGCGTTGCGGGACCCGTTGTCGATCTGGTCACTGGGCGCCAGCATTCTTGCGCCTCTGTTCGAAGGCGGCCGGCTTTGCGCCAATGTGGAGGGCGCGGCGGCAAGGCGTGATCAGGCAGCCTTCGCCTATCAGCGGGCCGCACTGACGGCCTTCCGCGAGGTCGATGATGCCTTGCTCGGCCTTGATCGGCTGGCGGCGCAGCGAGTCCGGCAGGAAGCCCAGCGCAGCGCTCTTGCTGAAGCGCTTCGCCACGCCACCAATCGCTATCGTGCAGGCTACACGACTTATCTGGAACAACTCGATGCGCAGCGCGCATTGCTGTCCGCCGAACTGAGCGTCGTTCAGTTGCGCGTGGACGAACTCAATACTCTGATCACGCTCTATCAGGCCATGGGCGGCGGCTGGTCAGTCAACCCAGGTGAGTAGGTCGTTTGCGCCTTATTGGTCGCCTCGATTTCCTCCATAGCAGGGTTTGCGACCACGACTGCGTCCTGCTTTCTCTCCGGCCTGATGTAAATCGATGTCAGCTGGGGCAGCGCCTGCTTCAATGTCTGCTCTACCTCTTCGATGATCGCTTCCCCGGTCCCCATGGACAGTTCATCGACAAAATCGGCGCTGATGGCGACGAACACCGCATCGGGCGCGGTGTGAATGGTGCGGACGTGATTGACCGCGACGATTTCCGGTCGGTGCTCGAGTACGCGTCGCACATACTGGATCAATTGCGGCTCGGCGCTCTCGCCGATCAGCAGACCCTTGGCCTCGCGGGCGAGCAGGATGGCTACGATCGCCAGGATCAGGCCGATGACGACTGAAGCGATGCCGTCCATGGGAGCATAGTCGTAGTGATGACTGGACCACACGCCGAGCGCCGCGATGAGAAGGCCCATCAGGGCCGCGCTGTCTTCAAACAGGACGATGAAGCCGGCAGGATCTTTCGACCGCCGTATCGCGCTCCACCAACGGATCGTGCCGCGGGTCGCATTGAACTCGCGCACGGCGATGGTCCAGGACGCCCCTTCCAGCAGGAAGGCCACGGCCAAAACCGCATAGTTGACGAACGGATCGCGCAGCGGTTCAGGATTGCGGATATGATCGATGCCCTCGAAGATTGAGACACCCGCCCCGAGCGCGAAGATGAGGATCGCCACGTTGAAGGCCCAGAAATACAATTCGCGCCCGTAGCCGAAGGGGTGGGCGGGATCAGGCGGCTTCCGCGCGCGCCGCTGGCCATAGAGCAGCAGCATCTGGTTGCCTGAATCGACCAGAGAATGCACGCCCTCGGTCAACATGGACGAGGAGCCGCTGATCGCGGAGGCGACGAACTTGGCAAGGGCTATGCCCACATTCGCAGCCAGCGCGCCGTAGAGGACGATATTGGCTTTGAGGCTGCCGGTGCTGGCCTGCTCTGCCGCACCTTCAGGGGAGGGCATAGGCAATGACCTCGTCACCAACGGGCGTTTCCATGAAATGATGGCCGCCGGGCGCGATGACCAGAAATTGCTTTCCACCCACTGCGTAGGTCATTGGCGTCGCCTGGCCGCCGGCGGGCAGCTTGTCGGTCCACAGCGTCTTGCCCGTGCGCAGGTCTATGGCTCGGACGAGATTGTCGGTGGCGGCGGCGATGAAGATGACGCCACCGGCCGTGACCACCGCGCCGCCATTATTGGGCGTGCCGATCTCGAACGGCAGCATGGACGGGATGCCGAAAGGGCCATTGGTGCGAGCCTGGCCGAGCGGGCGGTCCCAGATGGTCTTTCCGGTCGCCATGTCGATTGCCCGGATGCCACCATAAGGCGGGCGCTTGCAGAGCATGCCGGTCCAGGGAAGGCGCCATCCGGCATTGACATCGATCGCATAGGGCGTGTGCGCCTGCGGATCGCCGGCACCTTCCGCTCCGCCAATCTCGCCGCGTGCCTGATCGCGAGGCGCCCAGCCCTTCCGGTTGGCCTCTGCACGCGGAACGAGACGGACGTAATTTGGCATATCGTTGTAATTGGCGATGATTACGCCCCGGCGCGGATCGACCGCGATGCCGCCCCAGTCCGTGCCGCCATTATAGCCCGGATATTCGATCGAGCGCCGATCGCTTTCGGGCGGAGTATAGAAGCCTTTGTAGCTCGCCTTCCTGAACTGGATGCGGCAGATCATCTGATCGATAGGCGACATTCCCCACATATCGCGTTCGGTCAGGTCACGCTTGCGGAGCGTATGCCAGAGCGACACAGGTTGCGTGGCGCTACGTTGTTTCGGCTCGACTCCGCCCTGGGGCACTCGCAGTTCGCCGACCGGCGTCAGCGGTCGGCCAGTGCGGCGGTCCAACACATAGACGTCTCCCTGCTTGGAAGGGAGCACCAGCGCTGGCGTCCCTCGCCAGTCCACCAGCGTCGCCTGCGCGCCGAAATCATAGTCCCAGACATCGTTTCGTACCGCTTGGAACCGCCAGCGCGGCTTGCCCGTGGTCACATCCAGCGCAACCAGTGACGTGGCGAATGTCCGCTCCTGAGGGCGGCGCAGGCTGGAATAATAGTCGGCGGCAGCATTGCCCATGGGCAGGTAGACCAAGCCCAGTGCTTCATCGCCGCTGGCGATCGTCCACAT
Source organism: Sphingobium sp. (assembly GCF_033795625.1). GTDB lineage: Bacteria > Pseudomonadota > Alphaproteobacteria > Sphingomonadales > Sphingomonadaceae > Sphingobium. The sequence continues at coordinate 200,007 of NZ_JARYGI010000001.1, forward strand.
ATTGGGTGTGCCGCGCGCCCATGTCTGGCCTTGGGGCGGATAACCGTCCCAATCCGGGTGCATCATGTCCCACGCCCAGCGCAGCTTGCCTGTTACTGCATCAAAGCCGCGAATGGCGCCAGAGGGTGCCCATCGGTCCTGCCCGTCCAGCACCTGATGCCCCGTGACCACGATATTTCGGATGATTGTGGGCGGTGAGTTTATGGAAACATAACCCGAAGGCGTATGTCCCATGCCGATCTTCGTATCGACCTCCCCGTTTCGGCCGAAATCCTGGCAGCGGGCGCCTGTCCGGGCATCTATGGCGAACAGCCGCGCATCGAGCGTCCCGAAGATGAGCCGAGTTGCGCAGGGCTGAGCGGGAGGCGCGCTAGCGACGGCATAGTAGCTCACACCCCGGCAGGCGGCTGTATAGGGGATCGCAGCATCTGGCACGCGCGGATCGAAGCGCCAGCGTTGCCGGCCTGTCGCCGGGTCGAGCGAAAGCACGATGTTCTTAGGCGTGCAGACATAGAGATTATCACCCACCTTGAGGGGCGTGTTTTCACCGCCATAGGTGTTGGCGATCTTATCCGAGGAAGGAAGGTCGCCTGTGTGAATGGCCCAAACCCGCTTGAGCGATCCGACATTGTCCGGCGTGATCTGCGCAAGCGGAGAAAAACGCCGAGCGCTGTAACTGCCACCATAGGCCGGCCAATCGGCACCAGCCCGCATCGGCGCGGGATCGGTCCCCGGACTTGCCATCTGCGGCAGCGGCGAGGAAGGTCCGACGTCGTCGGCGCGGTCGAAAAGGATCGCCGTCACCGCTGTCACGACGACTAAGACGACGCTCGCCGCAATGCCGAGGCGCCATCGGTTCGGACTGCTCGAAAGGACGGGAAGCACAAGGAAGGTCGCTATCAGCAGCACCAGCGGCGCAATGACTCGCGGCACGAGCGCCCAATTATCTGTGCCGACTTCGGCCAGCGCCCATACGATGGTAGCAACGAAGATCAGGATATAGAGCATCCCGCCGGCTTTTCGTCGGCGTATCAGCAAGGTACCCGCGACAATCATCGCCAGCCCCGTAAGCAGATAATAGAGGGATCCTCCAAGCGCAGCGAGCCAGGCTCCGCCGACTGCGAGTATTGCTCCGATTACTGCGATGATCAGACCAAGGATCACTGGCGCAATCGGGCGCGTGACGGGGAATGACGAGGCTGCCATAACCGCGCTTTCCTGAAGTTGTTGAATTGTCCCAATGACAATCATGGGGTCCGGGATCAGTTCCCGCCGAGCCGAACTTGCGTGCCCGAGACTGATTTGCGTGAGTCGCATTCCATGCTCGGCTGTGCCAACCCCACATGAAAGCAACATATGATACCTACTTCCTCAGCGGGAGAGCCAGGCCTGCCAGCGCACTCCAGGCCAAGATAATGGCGCTAAAAGCCTTGGCGATAATGCTGTCGGACGATCCTTTGCCACTCGGCGATGGTTCGGTCGTACTTCTTTTCTATGGAAGGGAAATAGGAAGCCGGGCCTTTGACAGATTGATCTGCCATGACGGGGATAAAAGGCTTTAGTGGGCTCTTGGTCAAGTCAGCTTTGGACGACGCGAGTGGAACTGCCGTCGCGACAAAGGTCCGATCCAGCGATCAGTGGATCAGGCTCCCGAGTGTGACATGCTCCGCAATTTTGTCAGTAAATGTGGTCATCTCCCACCTGCGTTCTCCGCGTCTCCGGTGTAGGGCATGTTCATGGATGCCATCATCTGACGATGTGGTGCGGTATGCAGCCATATATAGGGAGGCCCATCCTTAGTCAGTGACGAGGCTTCGACTGCATGCGTCGGGCTCCGGTTCATCATATGGACTCCTCCAGTCGCGAGGCCTGCAGCGCTCAGCGCCATCCACACGGCCATGGCGATCATCATCAGGTTTTCAGTGAGTGATATGAAACCCAGCGGCACGTTGCTTGAGCCGCCGACGCAGGCGCACTTCAGTTCCCGCTTGTCGACATAGACCGCCTTGAACACAGATACCGCGCCGATTGTGGCGATGAACAACGCAATCGGAACTGACAGCCAGGTGAGCGCGCCCGAGATCATCAATACGCCCGCGAGCCCCTCGGCGAATGGATAGACGTAACTGTAAGGAACCCAGCGCTTCGCCAGCAGGTCATAGTTGAGGAACATCGTTGCGAAGCTCTCAATGTCCTGAAGCTTCAGTAGCGCCAGGACGACCATTGAGAAACCAATGAACCATTCCGCGGCAAGCAAGGTGAACACACTACCGGTTACGGCATGGCTCGCCGCCAGCGCCATCAGGGCAGTCATGGAGAATAAGGCGATTACCGGCCGGTAACTGGTCGCCTTGGGGTCTACCACACGTTTGCCCAGAAAGCGGCGCAGGTCGTCATGGCCGCCGATGCGTATGCCGCCAAGGAAAACCTGGGGGGTGGTGGCGACGCCGTGCTCGTCCTTGAACGCGTCGGTCTCCTCGCGCGTGGTGAGGTGATGATCCTCCACCTCGTAGCCAGCTCGCTTCAGCAGGTGCGCGGCCTTCAACCCGTAGGGGCAGGTATGCTTGGGCATCACCATACGATAGATGACCGCCTTCTTGGCGGCTGTCGGTTGGTTGTTCATGTCCGACATTTCACGCTCCTTGTGATCTTGTCGGGCAGCATATAGGGTCCGTACCATGGTACAGAGTCAAGGCCCTAGATCACTAACAATCGGGCAATTAGCAGCCGGCGGCAATGTGGGTGTCGAGACAGTTCGGTTCTATCAACGCAAGGGTCTGCTCGAGACGCCGACGCGGGAGACGGGCATCAGGCGCTACGGCTCCGAAGATCTCCGCCGACTGCGCTTCATCAAGCACGCTCAGGCCGCTGGTTTCACGCTTGAGGAGATCCGTGAGCTTCTGGAGTTGGATGCGGGCGAGGATCGCAGTCGCGCCCGCGAGCTTGCGAGGGGCCGTGTCGAAGCGTTGGATGCGAAGATCGCCGAACTCGACCGCGCCCGCAACGCGCTCCGAAGGCTGGCGGCAGAATGCGAAGCGGGAGGTCAGGGGCCCTGTCCCATCCTTGCATCATTCGACGTGTGATCCGATTGCCTGCTTCGTCATCGAAATCGCCCTGGCGTCACCCGACTGGGCAGCGGTTGCCAGCGGCTTCACGCCGCGGAGTGAAGGTAAAGACGCTCAGAGCTTTTATTCGCTGGCTAGCGGATCGATAACAGGCTCGGCTCTACGCTGCACTCCCGGCTTGGTTTACCCTTACGCTACAATCTGATAACAACTCGTGCCATGGGTCACAGCCTCTCTCCGGTGCGCTTCCACGCTCTTCAGCCGCAGCTGGTGCGGCTTCTGGGGTCGTCCAGGCGAGCCATTGCGGTATGGCTAACGGTGCTCACGATCCTGTTTTGCGCGGTCTTGCCAGTAGGGTTGCCCTTAACTGCGTCCCATGGATCTGCGTTCAATCCCGCCACGGCGAGCGTCGTCGTCCTTGCCAAGGAACATCATCGCGACGTTCCAGCGGAGCGTCAGGCCGATACCCAGCGCGACAAGTTCCCCCGCGTTTGGCAGGTTGAGCATGTTCTGCCCTCACCGATCCTCACTGCAGTGACGCTCATACTTGCAGCAACATCTATCACTGTTATCCAAGCCGCGGCTTCAACGCTTCATGTACAAGTCGTTGTGCGGGGTCGTTCTGCGCGAGAACCCCCGGCGGCGTGACGTCCATCTGGAGTCTGCCTAGTATCTGACAGAGCAGTGCTAGCAGCGCGTGAGCGCTTCTCCATCATCCCGTGACCTCTTAGCTTTTGAGCGCTGTATGCGTTTCCGGGAGGCTAACATGACAAACGATGACAAACGCCCTCCTTGGTGGTTCGTGCCTACAATTTGGGCAGGAATGGCTGCTTTCGCGACTTTGCTCGCGGCGGCTTCGGCACAGGCATAGGATCGGTCCGTACGGAAGCCGGCAGCTACAGGCCGGCTTCCGCGATGCAACTGTTACAGGAAAATTGATGTCCCATTATAGCCCGCTGATCGCAACCATTGTCGCAGGCCTGTTCGTAGCCTTTGTGTTCGGCGCCGTAGCCTATAAACTCAAAGTATCTCCAATTGCCGGCTATTTGCTTGCCGGCGTCATGGTCGGCCCCTTCACGCCCGGCATCGTCGCGCATTCGGGCATGGCCAATGAGTTAGCGGAAATCGGAGTCATCCTTCTGATGTTCGGCGTGGGTCTGCACTTTTCACTGCGCGATCTCATGTCGGTCCGCAAGATCGCCGTACCCGGCGCAGTCGTGCAGATCGCGGTCGCGACGGGGATGGGGATGGTACTGGCCTGGGTTGTCGGTTGGGGACTGGCAGCGGGGTTGGTGTTCGGGCTGGCGCTGTCTGTTGCGAGCACCGTAGTGCTGTTGCGGGCGCTACAGGACCACGACGTCGTGCAGACCGAACGTGGTAGAATTGCTGTCGGCTGGCTGATCGTCGAAGATCTGGCGATGGTGCTGGCTCTCGTACTTCTGCCTGTCGCAGCTGGCATGATGAATGGCGCCACTCAGGGTGGCAGCGCTATCCTGCAGCCTCTGCTGACGACTTTCCTCAAGGTGGCTGGATTTGTCGCGCTAATGTTGATCGTAGGGCGCAGGGTGATCCCGTGGACCTTGCAATGGGTCGTCGGAACCGGATCGCGCGAATTGTTCCGCCTCGCTGTACTGGCGATCGCCTTGGGAGTAGCCTTTGGCGCGGCGGTCGCATTTGATGTCTCGTTCGCGCTTGGAGCGTTCTTCGCGGGGATGATCTTGGGTGAGACGTCACTCAGCCGCCGCGCGGCCGAGGAGACCCTGCCGCTGCGCGATGCGTTCGCCGTACTTTTCTTCGTGTCGGTAGGCATGCTGTTCAATCCAGCGGTGATCGTCCAGCAGCCTATCGTACTGCTCGCGACGGTGGCCATCATCATCTTTGGCAAATCATTAGCCGCGTATCTGATCGTCCGCGGGTTCGGCCATACCCGGCAGACCGGTCTCACGGTGGCCACGAGCTTGGCGCAAATAGGGGAGTTCTCCTTCATTCTGGCTGGCCTCGGTACCGAGCTGGGTATGCTGTCGCCGGCCGCCCGGGACATAATCCTGGCTGCTGCAATGATCTCCATTTTCCTCAATCCTTTCCTCTTCTCCTGGATCGCCGAAACGGGTGAAGAGCCAGGGTCAGAGGGCGGGCGCATCACCCCTGTGGATCTGCCGGCCGGCCATATCATCTTGGTTGGTTATGGCCGCGTGGGCAGCATGATCGCCGCTGAGCTCAAGCGCCGCAACAAGGCGTTCGTGGTGATAGAAGACCAAGGCGACATGGTGCGTCAGGCGGAGCAGGACGGGGTACGTGTGGTCGAAGGAAATGCACTGATAGCGCGTAGTCTTGTCGCTGCCGGGATCGGATCAGCGAGCAAACTGCTGATTGCGATCCCCGCGGGCTTTGAGGCTGGTGCCATCCTGCAGCACGCCCGCATCCTTAATCCCCGCCTGCCAGTGATTGCCAGAGCGCACTCGACCGATGAAGTTGCTCATCTTCAGAATCTTGGCGTCGACCATGTCGTTATGGGAGAGCAGGAAACGGCCAACAAAATGCTGGAATTGTCTGCCACCATGGCAGCGGCAAGCAATATGCTTTAACGCGTGTGACAGGAACGGCAGGAAGAAAACTGACGATCTCACTTCTTCCTTTTGCAGTCTCAATGGGCAAATTTCCAGACAGCCCTGAGCATCGCAGGGACGATCGCGCACTGGCCAGCTTCGCTATGCGTCGATCTGCGCCGATCAACAGCCTGCGCACAGGGGCCTGGTTACAAAGTGACAGCCCAAAGGCGCATATCTTCAGAAATGATATTTGATACCGATCCGCAATGTGCGAGGTTCGATAACCCGGCTCAGTCGCGCTTCGACTGGCGCAGCGTCAATTTTCGGTAAGTAGGACTCATAGAAATACGCCATGTCCTTGTCCTTCCTGGAAAGAACGTTCAGGACTTCCGCATAAACCTCCGTCCGTCGGAGTCTCCGCGACGCGCGCAGGTTTAGGACCGTGCTTCCCTTGTCACGCACGCTGTCGTCCTCGACTAGCGGATAGGGGCCGAGGTGACGGAGACGGACGCTAGCCGACCATTCGTCAAACACCAGCGAAGCACCCGCCGACGCTGCATTTTCAAAGGCATTGGGAATGCGCGTACCATCGTCATAGCGCGAATGACTGGCCGTAAAGTTCGCGTCCAGCGCCAGCCATGCGACAGGGCGCCAAAAGCCAACCAGTTCATAGCCCCGCCTTGTGCTCGCTCCGGTCGGTTCGACCGCGTTGGAATCGCCGACGAACCGGAGCTCGCTGTCGACCTTGAGCCAGAAGTAGGTCGTGGTCAGGCTGAAGTTGGTGCGCTGGAATCGGGCGCCCAGTTCCTTACCGGTGCCGCGCACCAGCAACGGCACGGGGCTGGTATCGTTCACTGCGCCTCGCGCGTCGTTCGAATGGAAACCACGCCCCCAGTTGGCATAAAATTCTAGGCTGGGATCGGGGGTCCAGGCGAAGGCGAACTTGGGCGACACGATGCTGCTTCGGCCCTTGCCCTCACCGAGCGCCGCGGCTGCGCTGTCACGGGAGCGGATGTCGTACCAGTAATGGTCGCCACGCAAGCCGCCGATAAGGCGAACTCCGGCAAGGGGCCGTAGCGTAAGTTCGCCATATGCGGCTGCGGACCCTTCATCGACGCGATATGCACCGAGGGATTCGACGAACCGGCCGCTATCGGTGTGGTAGACGCCGACATTGCCAATGGCGTCGTAGCGGCCGTCTCCGCCAAGCTTGAGATCCGCCCAGGAAGCGAGGGACCAATCCCGCCAAAGCGATCCGCCGACGACCCAGCGGCGGTCGAATTGTTCGATCTGGGCGCTGGACGCGTCGGGATTGGCGAACGTCGGGTTCGAACTCATCCGCCAGTTATAATATTGCGCGTAAAGGGTGCCCGCCCAGTTCTGGCCATCCAGGTTCGCGCTGAGGATCAACCGATCAGTCCGCCCGCGCGCGGTGGGGTCGGGCGAACAGAAGACGGTCGGGCACGCGGAAGTTCCAATCGCCCGCTCCGGGACCTGCTCCGTCGGACGCCATGTACCATGATAGCCGTGCAGGGCGATCGCTAGACGAGCCAGGCCGATGTCCGCCGAATATTTGGCGAACCCGGAATAATGGCGCAGTCGTTCGGGCAGTTGCCAAGGGCCGTCGTAGATCTTGACCTGCCCCACGAGCGTCAGCTTTCCGCCCTCTCCGGCCGCGTTCAGCGTGCCGCCCGCCGCGACACGGCGCCAGCCATAGCTGCCCCCTTCAACGGAAAGCCATGGCGCATCGAAGGCGTCGATCGTGGAGATATGGGCAGCACCAGCCATCGCAAAGTCGCCGCCATCTGCGCGGTAGGGGCCTTTACGATAATCCTCACGATCGACGAGTTCGGGGATCAGCCCGTTCAGATCGAGATATCCCTGCCCATGGCCATGCGTGCGCAAGTTCATCTGCACGCCGTCGACATAGGTCGCGAAGTCCGATCCATGATCGAGATTGAAGCCGCGCAGAAAATACTGATTGGCCTTGCCGCTGCCCGAATGCTGGGCGGCGACCATGCCGGGAACGGCCTCTAGTAGTTCGGCCACGCGCAGCAGCGGGCGGATCAGGATGTCGGACCCGGCAAGGCTGCCCTCGCTTGCAGCGCCGGCAATTCCGATTTTGCTCTCGCCTCGCCCGAATACGATGATATCTTCTGCGTCCGTATCTGCAAACGCAGGCGAACTCCACACAAGCGCCAGTGATCCTGCCGCGACGAGGCAGGCGACCGGCAAGCGAACCATGAACCATGGCATCAGCTGGGCGCTTTGCCGAACCGTGCTTCGAGGATAGTAGTCAAAGGCTCCACATCTGCTGGAGCCACAGGCGCACCATAGACGGTGATCATCTTTTTGATTGCGTCGCGCCAGAATTGCGCACCCTTGCCGCGGGGCTGAGTGGTGAGATAGTCGAGCGAATGGCACCCCGAGCAATTGGCCTGCACAAGCTGCGCGTCAGGCTGCGACAAGTCGCGCGGAATTGTTTCGGGTGGGATTTCATAGCTGACGGAGCGAGCGACGCTTGCCGAGGTGAGGCCAGCGGCAGCGAGGAGAGCGAGAGCAGAAATGCGCATCATACAGCCTCCACCGTGATGGCTTCCACGACATTGCGCATATAGCCCGCTGGTTGCCAAAGTGGCGTGAAAGGCTGTGTCGCACCATCTTTGCCGATGGCGCGGACATGAATGCCCTGCCGCCCCTTGGGCAGGTTCAGGCCAAGGCGCCATTCGCGGAAGGAATAGCGGCCCAGATCTTCCCCCAATCGCGCTTCCTGCCAGTTAGCGCCGCCGTCCGAAGATATGAGAACAGCCGCAACGCCGCTGCCGCCGTCGAACGCGATGCCCCGAAACTCTGCGATGCGACCGGCGCGCACCTTCCCGCCATCCTTGTGGCTGGTGATGAAGGAGCGGATATTGAGGCGGCCGATCGGCTTGGTCTTGTCGGGCTTTTGACCCGGTTCCACACAATGGCAGTCATTGTCGGGAATGCGATAGGCGGTCTTCATCCAGTAGCCGTCAAACTGCGTATCGACGACGTTGATCTCGTTGAGATGCTTGACCCAATAGGTGCCATAATAACCGGGCACGATGAGCCGTAGCGGGTAGCCGTTGAGGAAAGGCAAATCCGCACCGTTCATGGCCCATGCGACCATCACGTCGCCATCGCGCGCATGGTCGATGTCGAGCGCCTTGATGAAATCGGGAACGCTGTCCATCGGAGGATCGTCGAGACCGTTGAACGTCAATTGCCGCCCGCCACTGCGGAGGCCCGCCTTGTCGAGAAGCGCCTTGAGCGACACGCCGCGCCAGCGCGCATTGCCCATCGCTCCGTTGCCGAGCTGACCGCCGCCGACCCGCGGCGTGACGAAGCCGCGGCTGTTGCCCGAACACTGGTTTACCGCGACTATCTCCTGCACCGGGAAGTCCCGCTTGAGATCCGACAGTGACAGAGATAGCGGCGCCTGGACATGCCCTCCCACGGAGAGGCGAAAGCTGGCAGGGTCGATCTCGGTCGGCAGGCCGCTCAAGTGATAGCGAACGAAGAAGGCGTCATTAGGCGTCAGTATGCCCTCGTTGAAGACGTCAAAGGGCGTCTCCAGCTGTGGCGGACGCGCGGTGAGAGCGATCATCGGGCGCTTCTGCGGCATGCGAACCAGCGGACGCTCGCCATTGTCGAACGGCAAGCGTATCCGATCCGTCCGGGCAACGGCAGGCGCGGCCACCATTGCAGCGGCCGCCTCCGCGAGGAAAAGCCGACGGTTTATCGTAAGCATCTTTCTGTCACCTTTTGTGGAGGGAAGGCAAGACTGCGGTGTCAGGAGCATCGCTATGGTGCGGCGTGCGGGGTAACGACTGGCCGAAATGTAGATCCGGGCGCTGGTCGAATGGGAGCAGGGGCGCCAGGCGTTCGGTCGAACGTTGCGGCCTTTCTCCAGTCAATCGGGACGGATCGATATGCGGCGCTAACATGGCGATAAGCTGATAGGCGTAATTGCGGAGTAGCGAGTTCTTGAGCGCCGCGATCTTCGTCGTGTTGCTTCGGAAGAAGCGATTGGAACCGGGCAGGGAGACCAGCGAGTCAGTTGCTCCATTGTCCACCGCCATTTGCGCCACGATCCCGATGCCCATGCCCAAACGGACATAAGTCTTGATGACGTCGGCATCCATCGCGGTCAGCCGGATGTCCGGTTCAAGCCCTGCTTCCTCAAACACGCTGTTGATTTGCGAACGGCCCGTAAATTCCGGATTATAGGTGATGATCGGATAGCCGGCAATGTCCGCCAGAGTTGGTTCTGCCATGGTTGCCAGGGGATGATCGGCAGGAACGATCGCGACATGTTCCCATGTAAAGCAGGGATAGGCCTCCAGGTCTCCGAACTCGTCTATCGCCTCCGTTGCGACGCCAAGGTCGGCCTCTCCGCGCAGCAGCATGTCCACCACATAGCGGGGCGTGCCCTGTCGCAGCTCGACTTCTACTTCAGGGAATTGCTCGCGGAATCGGACCAGAATGGCAGGCAGGACATAAGTCGCCTGATTGTGGGTGGCGGCAACTATCAGGCGGCCCTTGTTTTCATGCGCGAACTGTTGGGACAGGCGCTTGAGGTTGTCGGCCTCGTTCAGCAGCTTGTCGATAACCAGTGCCGCATTCTCTCCCGCTTTGGTCAGACTGACGAGACGCTTGCCACGTCGGACGAATATATCGATCTTCAGCTCTGATTCCAGTTCCTTGATCTGTTTGCTGACGCCGGACTGCGACGTGAATAAATGGTTTGCGACTTCAGTCAGGTTCAGGTTGTTCTGGATCGCTGCCCGCACATACTTCAGTTGCTGGAAATTCATGATCTGAGTCTGGCGCTGGAGACGACGATTATGCCGCGCAGGCGTGAGCCGCGCTGGCCAGCTATAACGACGGCAACGGATCTTGACCGAGCGAATTGCATGCTGTCCCCCTTGATGTGCTTGTTCGCTGCGGCATCCTTCGAAGGGTAGCTGAATTCTCTATTTAGTTGGTAGAGAGTTCCTGCAAAGCAGCTCTTCTTTAGCTCGCCGCAGAATATCTAATCGCGACATGATTGGTTTACCCGCATCGCCAGCTTCTAGGAGAGCGTGGTTCATTGAGAGCGCTGAATACGAAGGGCGTAGCTGCGACTGTCATGTTCTTTTGGGAGCTATTAATGCGAAGGACGATTTTCTACGTCGCGGCTGCTGCGGGACTAGCCAGTGGGTTAGCGGCAATGGCACAGGAGCAGGCAGTGGCGCCGAGCGAGCCTTTGCCGCTGAAGGAGTTCATGGGCCATGTCATGCAGCGCAACGCCGAACAGCTTTGGCAATGGACGGCGCTGCTGATCGACGAGAAAGGCGAACACTCCGGGCAGCCCAACTCCGATGAGGAATGGGAAAATGCCGAAAGCGATGCGCTCACATTAGCGCAGCTTGCCCAGGCGCTGGAAAGCCCCACCTATCGGATCGACGACAAGCGTTGGGCGAGCCATGTCGCTGGCTTCCGTGCGGCGGCCGCCGCCGGCGCTGATGCCGCGGAGCGAAAGGATTTCCGCGCTTTGGAAAGGGCCGGCGAGGACATCAACACTCAATGCGTCTCTTGCCATTTGACCTTTGCACCCGAGCTGGAGGCGCCGCCGCCCTCTTCGTGATCGCCCATATTCCCGATCCTGGAATAACGAAGAAAGGCGGCCCCTATAAACGAAGGCCGCCTTGTCTTTTCTATGGCTCCACGTCAGCGTGCGATGACGGCTCCGTCGGATGGCACGCCTACAGCGCCGCCGCCAAAGGGGCCATTATTCTCCACGCATACGCGCTCGACTTTCTCGTGAAGAGGAGACTGGTCGGGGCGGTTCGCAACTTTTACGTCATAGTGCCAACCGTCAGGCGCGTCCGCTTCCGTATAGCGGCGCACCGGAATGGTGGCGGTCCACGGTCGGGAATATACCGTGGGATCCGTGAACGTGGCGACGTAGTTGAAGCCGCTGCCGTCATGGTTGAAAATGTATCGTTCCTTGACGGTCGCATTTTCGCTCATGAAGTCCCCAAAGCGCCCGAACAACGGCTTGCCATTATTGTTGGTCACATCGACGACCAGAGTGTTCCCCTCCCAATGGCCGCGAGAGTCTCCATTCCACAGCTTGATGGTGGGACTGAGATGTGGACTATCGTCGAGATGGATGACGCGTGTGCCTGAATCGAAGAGGAACAGCACGTATCCTGGATATTGCCGCAACTCGAACCCGTGCCACATGAATGATTTGGGCACGCCCGCCGGAGCGCAACGCGCCAGCGGCTCGATGTAGCGCGGCTTGTCCGGGTTCGGGAAGTTCCGGGCAAAATCCTCCTGTAGGGCGCGGGCTCCGAGCAGATAGGGGATCTGCCCGTCGGCCGGATCAGACACGCGGCTGGGCGCCCGCTGGTGGCGCGGTAGCTTGGCCGCCGCCGATGGCTCACCCGGCGGTCCCGCCTGCGGGTCAGTGAAGTTGCTGTGATTGGAGATGGTGTTCGAAAAGAAACCGTTCACGTCGGGTTGTCCGTCGGGCAACGTTTTTCCTGCCCAGGCTCCCGATGCGATTGCGGGCACTACCTTGCTCCAGCGAATGGTATTGCCATTACCTGCCGCTGGCGTCTGCCCAATCGGATTAGCGGTCTGCTGCGTTGCGGTTTCGGACGTGGTCTGGGCGGTGAGGGGGACGGAAGCCGCGGCGGAGGCGGCGACTGCGATCAGGGCAATGCAGCGTATCATGGCTTGACTTCCTTGTGCGGATAGGCCGCCTCGTATTCGAGCGTGTAGCAATAGTCTTCGATGAGCTGGAAACCCTTGTCGCGACGCCGATTCAACAGGAATTCGATGGTCCAGGGGCGCGTGAAAACTTTCGGATCTTCAATCGTGGCGCGATAGGAAATGGTGTCCTTGTCGACGAAGCTCCAGCGTTCGGTCACATGCAGTGCGTCGCTGTGATAATTGCCGGACCGATCGAGCCAGGTTTCCTCGTTGAATCCCGTTACATCGACGACGAGCGTGTCGCCTTCCCAACGACCGCGGGAGTCGCCCAGATAATAGCCGTCTTCGGTGTCCTGCTGGTGCCCGGTCCCGTTGGTGAAGATGGTTCGCACCTGGTGGCCGAACTGGTGGACAAGCGTAAGATCCCGGTCACGTTCGAAGATCTGGAAAGGGGCCTGATAAGCAACACTTCGCGGCACGCCAAGCACCCAACATTTCAGGCGTGGGTCATCCTTGGCGCGCGCGTCGAAATTGCGCTTACGCTGCGCCAGCGCCTCTGTCTTGTAGGGGATTGTGCCGCCTTCGATAACGCCCGGCCCCGGAGGGGCATCGCGTCTGCCCGCATGCGGCTCCAGATCGTAATCCGCCTCGCTCAGCGTCTGCCATATGCCGGAGAAATCAGGTTTGCCCGACGCCAGGCGCGGGATCGCGTCAGGTTGTCGAGCGGATGCGGCCTTGGTGTCGGCGGTCCCGGCGAGCAGCGCCAGCGCCGCAACGGCTGCAACCGCTGCGCCCCTGAACTGGGCTACGAAGCTATGGATCATGTCAGTTCCCCGCCGGTCTGGTAGGGGCATCGGGAGCGCTGCCCGTCTGCACCTTGCGACCGTTCTGGAATGTCAGCGCTGTCGCATAGCCGAACGGGCCCCCATTTTTCGCGCGGAAGCCGTTGACGCGGATGGGAGTGCCGGGAGCTACCTGATCCTTGGAAAGCCCATTGGCCCGCAATCCGCTTGGCGTGCCGAATTCGAAGCCCCAGTTGGTGACAGAGCCGTCCTTGTTCTTCACGTCGATATAGATCCAGCTGTGCGGATTGACGAACCGCGCCTTCGTCACCGTGCCCTGGATGGCGACCGGCTTTGCGGCGTCGAACTCCGCAGCGAAGGCATGGTGGGCGACACTGGCCGTTGGAGCGGCCAGCAGAGCGAGGCCCACACCGCAGGCGAGGGCGCTGATGCGAATTTTAAATGACGTGCCTGTTTGCATGAGGACCTCTCAGAACTTGGCGCGCAGGAGCGCGCCGATGTAACGCCGCGGCCCAATGCCGTCGTAGCCGACCGGGGCGTTGTTGCTGAAATCGTTGATGCTGGTGGTGTAGAAGGTGTTGAACAGGTTCTTGGCAACGATGCTGAGTTCCGTCTCGACTCCCTTGATCGGCGCTCCGAAGCCGATGCCGGCGTCGGTCAGATGATAAGCCTTCTGAAAGCCATAGGGCGATAGCAATTGTTCGAGGTTATGCGACGAGCGGTACACGTCGTTGGCAAACAGGTGCAGCGTCACGCCCGAATTCCCCAGTTCGCGCTCGAAGTCAGCGCCAAGATTCACCGTCCAGCGCGGCGCACCCACGATCTGCTTGCCGCTATTGTTGCAGGAAGCGACGCTTGCCGGGAAGGAACGCGGGCAGGTGGCGTTCGACCAGTCCGTATATTTGGCGTCGTTATAGGCGCCGCCAAAGGTGAACGTGACACCCTGAAGCGGACGCAGGGCGCCTTCCCATTCCACGCCTCTGGCCCTGATGCCCGGAATATTGCCCAGAACGGAACTGAAGCCGGTCGATGAGGTGGCGTCGGGCACGTTGGTCGTCGCCTGATAATCACGAACTTTCGTGTGATAAAGGTTGAGGCTAAGTGACAGCACGTCATGGAAGAACGCGCCCTTTATCCCAAGCTCGAAATCCGTCGTTTTCTCCGGCGCAATGTTGCGGCGTGAACCGTCATTGCCGAACGCCACTGCGCCAGATTTGCCGCCTCCGCTTGCCGAACCATAGAACAGGAAAGTGTCGGTGATCTTGAGGCTCGGGTTGATAAGCCATGCAATCGAGTCATCGTGGATCGGATCGCCGATCACGTCAGTATAGCTGTTGCCGAGCTGACCATTGCGGATGGCGTCGGCCGGGGCACTGCCGGTGGAAACAAGCGCCGCACCGTCGGCGAAGGCGGCGGCTTTGCTCGTTCTGCTGCGCTTTTGCTCCCGCGTGTAGCGCAGGCCTCCGGTGATCGTGAGTATGTCTATGGGGTTCCAGTCGATCTGGGCGAAGACCGCCTGACTCGTGGAGATGGGCTTCTGGTATGTCGTCGACCGGACATTCCGAAGCGAATTTTGCAACAGGATGAACCCCGCTGGGTTGTTCAAGGCTTGATACTGGGCGTTCGTGGCATAGAATGCGCCAGCGTCCGTGCCGAAGAGAGTGCGGCTCGTCGTCTCCGTCGCAATCCGGTACAGATAGACGCCACCCTGATATTTGATGGCGGACCCGACGTCGCCCGAGACCCGGAATTCCTGAGAGAGTTGCTCGGTATCGACCAGCGTGCCGCCGCGATTGATTGCAAAGCGGGTCTGCTCGCTATCGTTATTGGCGTCGAAATGCAGCTTGCGGATCGCAGAGATCGATTTGATCTCCAGGGGGCCCGCATCCCAGGTCGCGACGACTGACGCACCATAATTGCGAGTGATGAGCGGCAGCGCCTGATCAATGTCGATTTTGGTCCACGACCCGATGATCGGCGTATATCCGCCGAAATAGCCGCGGCTGAGCCGCGTCGTGTATGTGGTGCCACGCACCGATCCATCGTTCAAAGTCGTGGGATCGACCATGAACGGCTTGGTGTTGCTGTTCTCGTTCGTCTCCGCCCCGTCGACGTTCAGCTTTACCGATAGTGTTTCTGTCGGCTTATACAGGAGCTGAAAGCGGCCACCCCAACGGTTACGCTCATGCCAATGGCGGCCCCGCGAAGGGTTGACGTTGGAGATGTCGCCCTGTTGCCGATCGTAGAAGAAGGAGGCGCGAAAGGCGAGAACGTCATCGATCAGGGCACTGGAGTATGAGCCACGAACCTTCACTGACGGCGTGGAAAGGCCGCCCTCTATGTCGAAGCTGCCTTCGGGTGTGAAGGAGGGTGCCTTGCTGGTATATTTGATTACGCCGAGCGAGGTGTTCTTGCCGAGCAAGGTGCCCTGCGGGCCGCGCAGAACTTCAACTTGCTGCAGGTCCGTGAAATCCTGGTAGGTCATACCGACATGGCCGAGGAACACGTCGTCCACGATAGTGCCGACGGCCGCTTCCATATTGTCATTGCCGCTCGTCTTGCCGATGCCGCGCAGGGAAACGCCGGTACGGCGCGCATTGGGGCTGGTCGCCGTCAGCCCCGGCGCGCGCTGGGCAAGATCGGCGATGTTGAAGACGCGTTGCTGGGCTAGCGTCTCGCCGCTCAGCACGGAGATCGGGATTGGCACATCGTTGATATCCTCTTCCCGGTTACGGGCCGTGACGACGATGCCACCGGCGTCCGCTTCCGCTGCAGCATCGAGAGCCGCATCGGCGGGCGCTTGGGCGTAGGCCGTGGGGGCGCAGGACAGTAGGAGGCTTGCTACTAGCCAGGACAAACGCCTGGATTTGACGCGCGAAGGGGCATGCCCTGGTGGCGTGATACTGAACATGATGAACTCGTTTCTGAATGGCGTGAGGAATGCGGGGCTTACTTGCCCGGCCGCGCGACACCGTGCGTCAGGGTGGCGATCCGATAGACGCTGCCACGGCCGACGGCGTAGAGATGTGCGTGGTCAGGGCCGCCAAATGCCAGGTTTTGCGGGGCTTTGGGCAGTGCGATGATGCCCAGTGCCTCACCGGCGGGAGAGAATATCTGAATGCCTGCACTGCTCGCCACGTAGACGCGGCCCTCGGCATCCACGACAATGCCATCCGCGCCGCTGCTGGGGCCGTTAGGCGTGTCCTTGAACCCGGCGAGCTTCACGAAATCCCGACGCTCCGCCACACTTCCGTTAGCCCGGATGGTGAAGGCGATCAGCGCTTCTCCGGCGGTGTTGGCGACATAGAGCGTTTTCTCGTCAGGGCTGAGCGCAACGCCGTTGGGGCGTCGGATGTCATCCGCGATAAGGGTAACCTTGCCCTTCGGATCAAGCCAGTAAAGGGCAGCCTTTGGCGGCGTGACGCCTGCCTGCGGCGCTGCGCCGGGATCCGAGAAATAGATGTTCCCGCCCTTCGACACCGCAAGGTCGTTGGGGCGATTGAGGAGTTTTCCTGCATAGGCCGAGGCGAGTAGCTTTGGTTTCGGTTGAAGGACAGCGATGCCCGGCGGCGCGGTCTGCACCGCCAGGAGGGCACCTTTGGCATCGACAGCGAGCGCATTGGCTCCGCCCGTTTTCTCCAGATACGTGCTGATGCTGTTATCCGGCGCGATCTTCACGATGCGGTCGGCACGATTTTCGGTGAACAGGATGGCCCCATCCTTGAGCGCTACTGGACCTTCGGTCCCCTCAAACCCTTCACGGATCACCTCGACCCGCGTGTCGGCGGCGACAACGCCAGTGATCGCGGGCGTCACGATCTTCTGGCCGTAGAGGAACCCGCCCTGTTTTGCATAATCCTGAACGCCTGCGGCACCCGCTACGGTGAAGCCGTGTGCCGTCAGATAGGCCGCGGCTTTCTTCGCGCGACCGGCATGGTTGGAAAGCGTCACGATCTGCCTGTCCTTCGGGATAAACGGCAAGAAACGGTCGAGTTCGGACGCCTGTATGTTGAGGAACACCGGGAAACTGCCGATGGCGGAGATCTCCTCGGCGCGGCGTACGTCGATGAAGAGCACTTTGTCCGGCGCCGTCAGCAATGCGTCTAGCTGGGCACGGTCGAGGGCGGGCGCTGTTCCCTCGGAGCGCGCTGCTATCGCTGGCGTCGCGGTCTGTGCGGTGACGCCCGGTCCGGCGAAGACTGCCGCCAACGCGGTGGCAAGCAGTCGCGTGCGAAGGCGCGACCGATACGCATACTGAGTTTTATAGATAATCATGTGTTGCCCCTCTTTGCTGGCCTTAGCCGCAGTAAGCAGGCTGATATGTGGCGCAGGGAGCGTCATGAACTAACGAAATGTAATTAGGATATGAGATCCGGAAATATGCTAGAAATGCGTAAGCTCTTAGTAGAAACGACGCTGATGAATATCATTTGCACCAGTAAACATTATCTTTACTGATGGTTTTATCAGGAGAATCCGATCCATCGTCCTGCGGCTGCTACCGTGATCCATGCGAGAGTTGAAACGAATGCAGTCAACCTTTGAAGCGCTTCTTTTCCAAGAATGCTTTTATCTGTATCTCTTCCGTCCATGGAGTAGGTCGGGAAAGATGCGGCGGCAACGAGGCCAGTGCTGGTCAGGGCGATGCCGATGCCATGGCTCTGCCCCACCAAGGCATCGAGCGAAACATACCACCCGCTCAGTGCGAGCGCCGAAGCGGCAATGATTGCGGGCCGATGCCGGCGTTGTGTTGCCACGGAGAGCAGTGCTGCTCCAGCGAGTGCGATCAGAATACTGCCCGGATTGACCCTGGCCGTCGTGGCGAACAGGAACATCGCGGCGAGCCAGATCGCGAAACCTGCAAGGATGGCTGCCTTGCCGCTTCTACTCTCCAGTGCACGCGAACCGCGCACCTGCCGGGCGACGACATGGCTGAGGATGATCGCTGCGATGAGCGCCACCATCTTGATGAAGAACGCGCCGTTCGGCAGCAGCGTGCGAGCGGTCGTGATGCCCATTATGACGCCGGTTACGATTGCTCCGGCAGCGCCGAACCGATACCAGCTGCGCGTGGTGCGTTCCACTTCCTCGACCGGGACGTCGGTGAGTACGAGGTTCAGTACGCGCAGATTGAGGATCAGCACGGCGCCTCCCAGGATCGTGAGCAAAAGCAGATGCCCGGTCTCAATGGCCGCAAAGATCCAGATCGTTTCGTTCAGATAATGAACGATCGGTATACGTGCAACGCTCTCCAGCGCGGGCTGAAGGGTGGGGAGCAGGTTGGCGAAATTAATAGTCATTGTGCAAGGCCCGGTTCGATTGCGGCGAGTGTCGCGGTGCGCTCCTGGCACTGTTCAGCGGCCGCGACGAAGCCGGAAGCCATGTCGCAGGAAAACCAGTCGTAGGCCATGCAACGGCCGGCCACGATCACCGCGACCCACAATGCAATGGAGGTGCCTGCGGCGAATCGCACTTTGGCCGGTGGCCTTTGCGCATCATCCCAGGCGCCACGATTGGCCTGCACGCGAAAGTGGAAGATGAAGATGTTTATCGCGGCGGCAACGACAAAGACTAGCTTCACGCGGAAGATCACGTTGTGATAATATTCGAAAGGATTGGCGAAAAACAGCGCGGTACCGGTCAGCAGCATCACGAGGAAACCCCCGACCGTATAAGGCAAGATACTGTCGGCCACCTTGGAAACTGGACGGTTGGGCAAAAGCACGCCCAAAAGGCGCAGATCGACAAACAGGATGGACCCGGCGAACAGCATCAGGGTCACAACATGCGTGCCTTCCAGCAGCATCCACAGCTGTTCGGAACCCTGAAGCTGCGCGCTCCAGGACGTATCACTTACGGCGCGACCCGCGCCATCCAGTTCTGCGCCGAACTGATACTGCAGATAGGCAAAAAAACGTGAGATCATGCGTTGCCTCGGCAGAGCGATTGGACAGGGCTGGAGGAGTGCCCGCTCCAGCCGAAACGGCAGAAGGAAATTGAAGGCGCCGCACCACTAACTGATCTGCGAAGACAATAAACGAAGCATATGGCATAACAATCTGATGCTTCGTGCTAAGCCGGAGAGTGAGTGTCATCAGGCCGAGATGAGAGCTGTGCCTGAAGCTCGAAAAACTTGCATCTGCCGAACAAGAATGGATTTGTTCCGAAGACGCACGACCGTAGATGGGGCGGCATTCCGCCGCCGCTCATGTCCTAACCGAGGCATATCGCACCGAGGCAGAACGATCAGTGTTCCGCACCGGTGCTACTGATGAAGAGATAGGCAGGATCGAACTCGCTAAGGCGATAAAGCGCCTCGCGATCCAGAATTTCGACCTGGTTGCCTTGTGTGCGCAGCATCCCCCGTTCGCGCAGTTCCCGCGCCATGCGGTTGACGTGAACCGCCGTAATGCCACAGGCTTCGGCCAGGTCTGTCTGCGTCATCGGCAATTCGAACTTGCATCCATCACTAAGCCCCACCACACGCAGCTTGCTCTCGAGCTCGCAGAAGAAATGCCCAAGGCGGCAAAGGGCATTAAGGCGGCCGAGCCGAAAGATCCACTCACGGTGCATTGCCGCATCGAGCAGCGTACTGAACCATAGAAGTTTGGCCATGCTGGGGCGCTGCGCCATGATGTCATCGAGCCGCGCATGAGGTATCTGGGCGACCCGGCACGTCGTCAGCGTTGCAACATCATGGTCGAGCCGTTTTAGCGGATAGGCGTGGAGGTCGACGAAGTCGCCCGGAACGTGCACCGCGACGATCTGCCTTTGGCCTTCCCGATCGTCTTTATAGCGACACATGAAGCCCTCGATGAGATAGGTGCTCACCGAAACAGGATCGCCTTCGCGTACCAGCATGCTGCGAGGCGGCAGCTTCCTGACCGGGCCTGCCTCATGTTCTAGCGCCTGGATATCCCCTTCGCTCAGCTGATCGCGACGACGCCCCAGCAGGAACTTATCAAACACCATGTACACCCCCGAACGGCACCGAAGTTGAAGCCGAGGCGCGACGGGCCCAGGCTTTTCTCTTTCGTGCTGGCGAAGTCTATACAATCAAATGGGCACATCGCCCTAGTCACTTCAACGCAAGTCCTCTCTGAGAGTGGATCTTTGTTCATATATATCAGCGTAGCCAGTCGCTCGCAGCTTGATCGCTGAAATCGCTTACGGCCTGATCCACGTGTCGGCCAAGGGTCCATTGCATTTTAGCTCAGCTATCAGGATGGCCGATGTCTGACTCTGAAAAGCTGATCTTGGCCTTCCAGTCTTTACGACCGCTGTTTCGCCAAAAGAAGGCAGCGGAAAAGCGCGCGGTCCCCTATTTCGCGGCGTAATCGCCGACTTCCGCCCCGAAATGGTCCCTGGCATGAACCTTGGCAGCTGACGCCGTTTTAAACGTTTCGGCTTGCAATGTTGCGGTGACCAGCGGGTAGCCCTGCGAGTTGTAGCGCGTTTCCCGGACCGTCAGGCGGAAAAGACCACTCTCGTCTTTGCTGACAAGGAAAGGGCGGACGGGGTGTTTGGACATTACGTTCTCCGGTGGACCCAGACGGACCCTATGTTGCGCAGCCTATCTGCGAGGGGATTGCACAGCCAGTTCCGAGGAAAGCCGCCAGATGCGCGGTCGCTGACGTAACCGCGGGCTTATACTGCATATAATGCATGGGGCGGTTTTTAGCAACCGCCAGGGGCCTGCTCGCACGGCATCGTCGTGATCACCGCCCGAGTATCTGCCGGTATAAGCCGATGTAGGCGTCCGCCATATGATCGATCGTAAAGCGGTCCGCGACTACCTGGCGCACGACGGCCCGGTCTATCTCGCTTACTCGCTCGATCGCTGCATGTACCTCCCCTGGATTGTCGACCAGAAAACCGGTGACGCCGTGCTCGATCAGTTCAGGCATCGATCCCCGGCGCGTCGCGATGACAGGCGTACCTGACGCCATGGCCTCGATTACGGAAAGACCGAACGGCTCGTCGAAGTTGATGAGATGCAGAAGCGCGCGCGCCGATCCCAAAGCGCGCAAACGTGCTTCGCCGCCAATGGCGCCGTGGTAGCGGATGAGGGCGCCGTCGACCTCAGGTGCGATTTCCCGCTCATAATAGCCCTGATCCTGCACGATGCCGTAAAGGTCGAGCGACCGCCCCGAAGCACGTGTAGCGGCAATTGCTTCCCTCGCACCCTTGTCAGGATGGATGCGTCCGAAGAACAGCAGGTCGTCGCTGCCCTCTGCGTTAAACCGGAACGTGTCGAACGGGATGCCATGGTGGATGGTAGCGGCATAGCATAGCGCCGGATGGCGGTCGGCGGCGCTGATCGCGACATAATGCACGCAATCCTGGAACGGCACATACATGGGCAGGATGCGGTCGGATGAAAAACCGTGGATGGTGGTGACTATCGGTGTGTCGACCAGCCCGGCAAAAGCGTGCGCAGGGAAATCGGCCTGATTGTGGATGAGGTCGAAGCGGCCCGCCTGCCCGAACAAGTTTGCAAGATGCCGGAACTCCCAGACCTTCGCATCGACCGATGGATCTTCCGAATACGGTGCAGGGACGACAGCGTCGAGCTTCGCCGTCGTGATGCTGTCGCGCGTTGCGAACAGGGTGACATCGATGCCTCGGGCGACGAGCGCTTCCGTCAGCATGCTGGTGACAAGTTCCCATGGGCCATAATGGCGTGGCGGCGTGCGCCAGGCGATCGGCGCGAGCATGGCAATCTTCACGTCAGGCGATATCCTTCAGGCGCAACACCAGCCCCTCGTCGCCGAGCAGCGTGCCGTCGAACAGGCGTGGGCTAAGTGTGGAAGAGAGCACTTCTACTACCTCGGTGCGGGATGGAAGCATTAACTGTCGCGCCCCTGCTGCGAGGTTGAGCGCGATCAGCAGCCGGTCGCCGTCATGCGCTCGTTCGTAAGCAAGAACATCGCGGTCCGCTTCGGCTGCAGCATAGCTGCCAATGGTAAGGGCTGGCGTACTTCGGCGTAAGGCAAGGAGCCTGCGATAGAGCGTCAGCATGGATTCGGGATCGGTCGCCTGCGCGGCAACGTTGCGGTCCATCCAGTCGGTATTGATCGGCAGCCAGGGTTCACCCGTGCTGAACCCCGCATTGGCAGAGGCATCCCAAGGCATTGGGGTGCGTGATCGGTCACGGCCGATATCGAGCGATGGCTGGCGCAGATGCTGGGGATCACGAATGCGGTCGGGCGGAATATCCACTTTCCCGATCCCGATCTCGTCGCCTTGATAGAGCGTAGGCGTGCCGCGCAGGGTAAGAAGCAGCATCGCGGCAACGCGTGCCTGCGCCTCGCCGATCCTTGCGGCTATGCGCGGCGCGTCATGGCTGCCAATGACCCAGTTGGGCCAACCCGATACCGGCAGGGACGCTTCATATTCCGCGATCACGCTAGCCAGCCGCGCGGCGTCCCAATCATTCTCGATGAGCTGGAAATTGAAAGGCAGATGCACTTCCGGGCGTTCGGCCGTTCCGTACCAGCGCGCATGGCGATCGTTGGGCAGGAAGATCTCGCCTATCAAAACGCGATCCCCATAGCTGTCAGCCAGGTCGCGCATCTCAGCAGCAATGGCATGCGCCTCGGGCTGGTCAGTTGAATTGCGCTGAAGTACGCGGTCGCGCTCGGTCCGGGCGGGTGTCCAGTCCGGATTTGGCGGATTGTCGGGCAGGCCTTCCGCCTTCACGATATGCCACAACACGTCGATGCGAAAGCCGTCGACACCGCGGTCCAGCCAGAAGCGCAAGACATCCATCATCGCCGCTCGAAGATCCGGATTGCGCCAGTTGAGGTCGGGCTGTTCCTTCAGGAAGGCATGCAGATAATATTGTCCGGTCGCCTCATCCCATTCCCAGGCAGACCCGCCAAAGTCGCTGATCCAGTTGTTGGGTGGTCCGCCATCCGGTGCCGCATCTCGCCATATGTACCAGTCGCGCTTTGGATCGGTGCGGGAGGAGCGACTTGCGATGAACCAGGGGTGCTGATCGGAGCTGTGGTTTGGCACGAAATCCAGGATGAGCTTCAAACCTCGCGCATGAGCGGCGGCAAGCAGGCGGTCGAAGGCATCCAGATCGCCGAACATCGGGTCGATGGCACAATAGTCGGCAACATCGTACCCGAAGTCGGCCATCGGCGAGGGAAATATCGGCGATAGCCACACGGCGTCCACTCCGAGCCTAACGACATGATCGAGCCGCGATTCGATGCCGGCAAGGTCGCCCACGCCATCTCCATCGCTGTCCTGAAACGACCTTGGATAGATTTGATAAATCACACCACTTTCCCACCATGGGGTGGCCGACTGCTCGAGTTGAACTGGCATCGAAGGCATAAGTATTGAACTCCGAATGAGGCGACTATGGTTGTCTCCTACACCGAGCCGCCCTTGATGTACTGCCCGGGTCGACGCCTAGCTTTATTCTGCGGCTTGGGTGAGTCCTCTTTCCGTGTACGCCGGGGTGTTGTATCTAATGCCTAACCCGACAGAGCGAAGAGCCGCCGGGGGATGAAGACGTTGACCGGCCCCCACTGAGTGGTCCGTGCTGATTGTTAGTGCATTATCGCCTCCGTTGCCATTGCCGCCTGGAGGTGGAGCGAAGCGGAACCGGAGGGCGGTAATGGCGGAGAAGCCGTTTCCGGAGCCGGCGGTCGGTAGCCGAGGCTGCTGTGGGGGCGGATCGTGTTGTAGTGCCGCCGCCAGGCTTCGATCAGCACTTTTGCCTCGGCGAGGCTGTAGAAGATCTCGCCATTGAGCAGCTCGTCACGAAGCGACCCATTGAAGCTCTCGTTGTAGCCGTTCTCCCATGGCGAGGCCGGGGTGATGTAGAGCG
>NZ_JARYGI010000020.1:0-66146 GCF_033795625.1 Sphingobium sp.
GGAGGCAAGACACGTCATGGCCGCGTCTCCAAGGCTGGGCAAAGCGACATTCGCCAGCTGCTTATCATGGGCGCAATGTCGCGATTGAACTGGATGGGCCGAAAATCGATCCCAGAAACATCGTGGCTAGCCCGCATGCTGGCGCGCAAGCCACGGCTGCTGGTGGCAATCGCGTTGGCCAACAAGATGGCCCGGATGATCTGGGCGATGTTGACGAAACAGGAAGATTATCGAACCCCGGCAACGGCAATCGCCGCCTGATAGAAAGGCTGCGCAAGGCCCAAGCTGGCAAGGGGGAGTGAGAAGGCGACGACCCGAATGGGCAAAATGATCGAACAGATCTGGATCAGGAAAACCAGTTAAGAGTCCCGAGCTTCGAGCTCGTGAATCAGATTTGGACCTGATCCGCGGATCACCATACCGGCCGGCGGCTTCTGGAAAACGCTGCAATCAAAGGCCTGACAGAAGACCGCGCTCGATCACCTGTTCAACGGTTCAGAAACTTCTTGCCTCACGGGCGGCAACCACAGAGGACTTTTAGGTTGGCCGTCTTGCGATTGTAGTGGGCGACCGGCTTTATGATCGATCGGAGTTCTTCGTCATCGAGCGCGAGAAGCTCCTGGAACGTCGAAACGCGCTTATACAACGGAACTGCCGCACTGACGACTCGCTTGGTGACTGTGACGGTCGACAGGCAGCCCGAAACCAGATGCCGGAACGGCGTTGCGGACAAACCATTGGACATCCAGGGATCATCCATTTCCTCGTAGGTCGGATAGGTGCGTGACAGGATGTCGTAGATCGCGGCGAGGCGGGACGGCGAAACGTGCTCGGTCATACTGCGGCAATCCTCTTCTGGTCGAGCATGGCAGTGAGCGTGTCCAGGCGGTCGGCTTCTATCGACGGCTTGTCCCAGCGTATCCGCGAGATGCGGGGAAAACGCATCGCCACACCCGACTTGTGGCGCTTCGATCGATTCAGGCCTTCGAAGGCGATCTCCAGAACGAGCCCCTGCTCCGCATTGGCGACAACCTCGCGTACCGGACCGAACTTCGATGCAGTGTTCTCACGAACGTATCGATCGAGCTGCCCCAGTTCCTCGTCGGTGAAACCGAAATAGGACTTGCCGACCGGGATCAGCGCGTCGCCGTCCGGACCAGTGTGCCAAACGCCGAAGGTGAAGTCGGAATAGAGCGACGATCGTTTCCCCGAACCGCGCTGCGCATACATCATCACGGCGTCCACGTTGAAGGGATCCCGCTTCCACTTGAACCACGGGCCGCGCGGTCGCCCCGACACATAGGCGGCATCGCGTCGTTTGAGCATCAAACCCTCGATCGCGGGTGCGTCGGTACCAGCTCCAGCAGCCTCGGGATCGGCACGAATGCGGGCGAGGTCGTCCCAGTCAGAAAATGGCACGAGGGGCGACAGCGAGATACGAGGGTCAGCCAGACGGGCAACGAAGGCTTCTAATCGCGCGCGCCGCGCCGTGAAGGGCAGCGGTCGCAGATCCTCGCCAGCCTCAGCAAGGAGATCGTAGGCGCGCAGGTGAATCGGATATTCCGCTACCATCTTCGACGAGACCGTCTTCCGGTTGAGACGCTGTTGGAGGACACCAAAGCTTTCCACCACACCGTCACGGACCACGAGCAACTCCCCGTCCACCGTTGCCGCTCCGAACCGGTCTGTCGCCATGCTGGCCATCAGATCGGGGAACGCCGCCGAGATGTCTTCCCCGGTCCGCGAGTAGAGCCGGGAAAGGCAGGGTTCGTTCCCGCATTGGCCTGATACCGCGTGAACGCGAATGCCATCCCACTTCCATTCCGCGGAAAACTCGGTCGGGTCCAGTGCCGCCGCATCGCGATCAAGGAACGGGTGAGCGAGCATCGGTGGCCGGAAGGGGGCCGGGTTCACCGATGTCAGCGCCGGGCCGACGTTTTCCAGCCACGCGAAAAGGGCGGTGAACGGTGGCGTGAGGCCATGCCATATCTCCTCGATATCGTTGACATCGCGATTGCCGACCTGCGCCAGCGCAGTCTTGGCGAGCCTGGCCGAGACGCCGATCCGCAACGATCCCGTGATGAGCTTGAGCAATGCCCAGCGGCCGATACGGTCGAGTGCGTCGAGCCATTGCGCCAACTGCGCCGGGAAGGCCGCGCGGCTGATCGTCTCCAGCGTCGTCACCACTTCCGAGAGGGACGGTGGACTGCCGCGCTCGGCGGGTTCGGGCCATAGCAAGGCGACGGTCTCGGAGAGGTCGCCGACAAATTCATGGCTGAGATTGAACAGCACCGGATCGACGCGTTCGCGCAGCAGCACCCGGACCAGCTTCGGAGTGGCATGTCGAAATCTTAGCGAACCGGTGAGGGCGGCAAGGGCGTACCCGCGATCCGGATCGGGCTCGGTCGCCAGATAGGTTGCAATGAGCCGGAGCTTCGCGTTGCGGGCCGGCTCGAACGAAAGGCGGTCTAGAAGAGTGGCGAAGGTCTTCATGCTGGACCTTCCACTTCAGGGCCGCCGTCTTCGTCGCCATAGCCGATGATGTCGAGCGGCCGCGCATCCAGCCCTTGCAGGGCCGCCCAGTGAACCAGCGCCTCCGTTTCGCCATGTGTGACCCATAACTCGCTCGCGCCAACGTCCAAAGCGGTGGCGCAGAGCGCTGGCCAGTCGGCATGGTCGGAGATGACGAGCGGAAGTTGTACCCCGACCTGACGCGCTCGCGCACGCACATTCATCCAGCCGGACGCCGTGGCGATCAAGGGATCAGGAAATTGCTCGGCCCATCCATTCTTTAAAGCGCCCGGCGTGCAGATCACGATTTCGCCTGCGAGCGCCTTCGGGCTGGCGTCCGCTATCGGGCGGATGTCGCCCAGGTCGATGCCGCGACGCCCGTAATAGGCCGCAAGCGGCGCAATCGACTCGTGATACCAGACTGGCCGATCGTACCCGGCAACCGCCAGCATGCGCATCACGCGCTGCGCCTTGCCAAGCGCATAGGCCCCCACGACATGCGTGCGTTCAGGAAACATCGCGCGTGATTCCAGCAGTCGAGCCAACTCATCGTCGGGATCGGGGAACGCGAAAACCGGCAGCCCGAAGGTGGCTTCGGTCACATAGGCATCGCAGGTGACCACCTCGAACGGAGTGCAGGTCGGATCGGCCGCGCGCTTGAAGTCCCCGGATACGATGGCTCGAAACCCGTCACGCTCGATCGCGATCTGCGCGGAACCCAGGATGTGCCCGGCCGGATGGAAGCTGACCCGGACATCGCCAACTATGATACGCGCCCCGTAGCGGATCGTCTGGCGATTCCGGCAGAAGGCGGGCCCGAGCCTCAGCTCCATGATATCCAGGGTTTCTTCGGTCGCCATGACTGTTTGATGTCTGCCGCGCGCGTGGTCGCTGTGCGCGTGGGTGACCAGGTTGCGTGGCACGCCTCTGGTCGCGTCAATGTGAAAGTCACCTGGCGGGCAGTAGAGACCGGCCGGGGTCAGGGTGAGGAGATCACTGGTTCGGGTCATGACAGGCGACCTCGGGAGACGCTGCGCGGGCGAGCGGCGCGCTTCGTGGGAATGGAGGCCGGCAACATCGCCGTCATGGCAATCCGTTCCGCAGCTTCGATCAGCATCTCATCTTCGTCCTGCTCGCCTTGCACCTGCTCCGGATTGATCGCGATCATGGCCGGCACGGAGAAGGGTGAGAGACGGTCGAGCGCACGGTGGATGATCCGGCTGTTGATGCGCGCCAGCATATCCATCAGCCGATTGCGGTCGATAAGCGTTCCGGCGACATCATCGTAAGCGCACCGAAGCAGAAGATGATCCGGCTGATACCGACGCAGGACGTCGTAGATCAGGTCCGTGGAGAACGTGACCTGACGCCCGGTCTTCACCAATCCCGGAAGCCGGCGATCGATCAGACCGGCAATCTCGGCACAATCCCGAAAGCTGCGCTTCACCATGAACGTGTCGGCCAGCCAATTCTCCAGGTCGTCGTCGAGGATGTCCGACTTGAGCAACTGGTCGAAATCGACATGGTCCAGCGACCGGCTCGCGGAGATGCAGATGGCATAGTCGCTGATCGTATAGCCGATCGGCGCGATGTTGAGCCGCGCCAGACGCCGCGTCAGCAGGACCGCCAGCGCGCCGTGCGCGAGCACGCCTTCGAAGGGATAGCATATGAGGAAGTGCCGATCCTCGTGCGCGAAAGTTTCGATCAGAAGTTCGTGTGGCGCGGGGATCGCCGATCGCTCCCGCTGCATTTCCAGCCATTCGCGGATGTAGGGGGGGAGCGGCGCGCTATCGGGCTTCTCGATCAGCTGTCGTACGCGTCGTGCGAGCGATGGAGAAATCGGCAGCCGCGTTCCACCCCAGGATGGGCGCTTTGGATTCGGGTCGGAAGCCAGCGTCACCATGGCATCCACCCCCTTGATGCCATTGAACTGCCAGACCCGGCCCGCAAACGAGAACGTATCGCCGACACTCAACTGCTCGAAATAGCTTTCATCCGCCTCACCGATCTTGCGACCGGTGCCGAGCGTCTTCTGTCCGGCGATCCTAACGCTTAATGTGCCGTCGGTGACGATTGCGCCGCTGTTCATCCGGTGCCGCTTTACCACGGCAGGGCCGGTCGCTGCCCAGCGGCCATCGGGTCCGGGCGCAATGCGCCGATATTGTTCGTAGGTGCGCAGCGCATATCCGCCCGTTGCCACGAAATCGACGACGGCTTCCCAGTCTTCCCAAGCCAAATTCCGGAACGGGGCCGCGCCCGTCACCTCATCGTACAGAGCCACCAGGTCGAACGGCTCTGAACAGGCAACACCCATGACGTGCTGCGCAAGAGCATCGAGTGCACCGCTGCGCATCGGTTCGTGATCCAGTTCGCCTTCAGCCACGGCGCCTTGTGCGGCGAAGCACTCCAGTACCTCGAATCTGTTCGCCGGTACGAGCAGTGCCTTGGATGGCTCGTCCATTCGGTGGTTCGAGCGACCGATCCGCTGGATCAGGCGGGAGGCACCCTTGGGCGCAGACAACTGGATGACGAGATCCACGTCACCCCAGTCGATTCCCATGTCCAGTGTCGATGTACAGATGACGGCGCGAAGTTCGCCGCGAACCATCGCTTCCTCGACCTTGCGGCGCTGTTCGACAGATAAGGAGCCGTGGTGGAGCGCGATCGGCAGGGATGCCTCATTCAGCTTCCACAGCTGCTCGAACGCGAATTCCGCCTGCCAGCGACTGTTGACGAAGATGAGTGCGGTTCTGGCCGTCTGGATCGCCGCGTAGACGTCGGGCAGGGCATAGCGCGCGTGATGGCCCGTCCAGGGCGCTTCCGTTTCAGGAACGAGGACGTCGACCTGCGGAGGGACTCCTCCATCCCCCAGGATCAGATCGACGGTGGCCCCATCCGCGCCAGGCGCCAGCCAATCGCGGAGGCGGTCGACATCCTTGATCGTTGCCGACAGCCCCACCCGGCGCGCAGCGGGGGCGAACGACTGGAGGCGTTGAAGGGCCAGGCACAGGAGATCTCCGCGCTTGGACGGGGCAAGCGCATGAATTTCGTCGAGCACGATGCAGCGGAGCGATGCAAACCAATTTCTTGCTCCATCCCAAGCACAGAACAGGGCAAGCTGCTCAGGAGTCGTCAGGAGAATGTCGGGAGGATGGGTCCGCTGTCGGTCCCGGCGCGCGGAACTGGTGTCGCCGGAGCGGCTAGCGATGGTAATGTCGAGACCTATATCGGCAACCGGCGTCTCGAGATTGCGCGCCACATCGACCGCCAGCGCCTTGAGCGGCGAAATGTAGAGGGTGTGAATGCCCCGAACTCGCCGTTCGGCTGGCCGATGGGCGAGGTCGATAAGGCTGGGAAGGAAGCCGGCTAGTGTCTTGCCACCGCCGGTCGGTGCGACGAGCAGGGCATGCCGGTTTTGACGTGCCGACGCGATCATGTCGAGTTGATGCCGACGGGGCGTCCAACCGCGGTCAGCGAACCAGCGTTCGAACTGCTCAGGCAGGCCGCTGCTGTCGAGCTGCACCATCGTCGTGACCTTTGTTCTGCTGGTTCAGTCCGCCGGCCCCGTGCTAGCAGAACAATAAATGTAGGATATCGTCCATTAATTGCAAGGATGATATCGTGCTTTGTTGCAAAGCCATTGGATTGGATTTAGTTGCGCGCCGATGGCTGAGCCTCCCTTCACCGATCGCCCCCGGAGAGGCCGGCCCCGGTCGGAAGATCGCGGCCTGGTGGATGAGCGTGTGCTCGACGCCGCAACGGCGCTGTTCCTGGAACAGGGTTTCGGGCGAACGACGCTGGACCAGGTTTCGGAACGATCGCGGACGGGAAAATCGACGCTTTACGGGCGCTATGCTAACAAGGAAGAGTTGTTCGCGGCTGTCGTGAAGCGGTCAATCGATGCAATGTTCGACGACCTGAAGGCGGCCCCAGTCCAAGGCAGCGTCGAAAGCAGACTGCGTCACATCGGTCACGAACTGGCCCGCGTGATGCTGGACGCGAGGTGCGTCGCGCTCATGCGGATCACTGCGGCAGAAGCCGGCAAGTTTCCGGCGTTGGCAACTCTCGGATATCAGATGAGCTTCGATGGTACAGCGCGCTTCGTCGCAGACGCGATCATCGGTCCGAACCGAACCACTTCGATTGCGAGCGTCTTGCCGACCGCCTGCCGCTT
The DNA here is from genome assembly GCF_033795625.1 of Sphingobium sp. Taxonomy (GTDB): domain Bacteria; phylum Pseudomonadota; class Alphaproteobacteria; order Sphingomonadales; family Sphingomonadaceae; genus Sphingobium. Next base: position 6,686 of record NZ_JARYGI010000020.1, read on the forward strand.
TGTCGAACTTGCACTCCAGCCGATCAGCTTTCAAGCAACCTTCGGCGTTGATCCTCAATTGCTGAAAGACCAAGTCAGCCGCCATATCGAAGAAGCGATTGTCCTCTTGACGGCGACCGGCCTGCTTAAAGGCTGAGGCTACGGGCTCGCGACGACAGCGCGACGCCTGCTTTTTGGCATTTGTCTCAGCCTGTGGAACAATGATCGCCCCGATGCGTCTTTAATGGACGATATCCTCCTTTATGGATGGAGGCGATCGCTCTACATCAATCAACTTCTCGTTAGCTACGCTACCGCTTCTCTCTGCTTGCACGTTGTGCAGGTTTCTTCGGTCTGCGCAGCTGTCGATGACAAACCGAGGACAGCTAATGTCAAAAGCAGCTTACATGGACTGGTACAAGGCAGGTTCCCACGCCGTTCGATCGGCTTGCGAGCAGGGCGTCGCGGCTGCATCGAAGGCGGAACGGTCCTTCAGCGACACTGACGCGAAGGCGCTGGCGGCTGATGGCAAAGCGCTGCTGGAGCAGCACGAGGCCGCGTTCGTCGGCTTCCTTAACGACATTGGCGAGCAACCGAACGGTTTTGTCGATCAGATCATGAAGGGCATCGGGGAGGGCGTCGCCTTGTCACTGGAGGCAGCCGAAGAGCCCCAGATCGTCGACGTTGCGCTGTTGACCGGCGAGCAGACGGGACTCCATTACTTCATTGCTGCCTATGGCGCACAAGGCGCGGCGGCCGAAGCGCTTGGGATGCCGGCTCACGCCGAACGGCTCAGGCAGATGATCGGCGAGTGCTACGCGCTCGACCGTCGCTACACCGAAGTCGCCAAGGCCAGCGTCAATCGAGCCGCTGCTGCCTGAACGCCTTCGTACAGGAGTTTGCCAGCTGAAGCTGTCGGTCCCGACGCTCGTCGGGCCGGCAGCTTGCTGCATCCAACGCCAGTTCGCGTGGTCAAGCCGAATTGAGGAAGTTGCCGACTATGCCACCCTTCCCGCCTGGAAAAAGACTACTCCTTTTGGCGGAAGATCTGCGCCTGGAAGACAATCTCGCATTTGCCATGGCGTCCAAATGCGCCGACGATGGTCTGGCTGTCGTTCGGATCGCGCCGGAAGCGCGCGGCCGGCCACGCCGGACGCCGCTAAGGCTGGAGCTGGAAGACGCTGCCGAGCGTCGCATAGGCAAGCAACTGGGCGCTCTAGGCATTGCGTTCGAGCTGGTGGGTCCCGAGAACATCATGTCGCTTGCGGCGACCTGTCGTCGATTGCAATGCACTTCCGTCATCCGAAATGCCGCCGACGGCATGGCGATCGAGAACGGCTATCGGATCGCGTGGGAGCAGGAACTGCAATCCGCGAACATTCCGTTTTTGACGGTCAATGGCGAGATGATCCGCCGCTTAGGTCCGGGTGGCGCAAAACCGGATCGCCCGTTCCTATCGGACGACCGGCTCGTCGAGTCCGACAAGTTGCCCGAAGATCATCCCATCCTGCTGCTCAGGGCTTTCTTGCAGGAGCTTCCGGAACGCAATTACCTTGCCGACATGTGGACACCGGGCCGGGACCGCGCCAGTTCCAGTCTGCTTTCTACTCATTTTGCCGCCGGAACGCTTTCGAGTGACCGTGCGATATGGGAAACGGTCAAGGCTGAACGGCTCTGGAAAGCCGCTAACCCTGATCGCTCACGTTCGACGGAGGGCGCATCCTTCCGGCATTTCCGCAGCAGGATCGGAATGAGAACGGGATTCATGACCTTATTCTCTCGGTACCAGGACAAGACGCCCCATATTGCCTTCAATGACGCGCAAGAGGGCCGGGTACGCGCGTGGCGAGAAGGGCGCACCGGCATTCCGATGCCGGACGCTGCAATGCGCGAACTTGCTACCACCGGATGGATCAATTTTCGCTTGCGTCAACTGGTCACCTCATATGGGGTCCAACTGCTTCAGCTTCCCGCCGCTGAGGTGGGCGGCGCGCTTGCGGAGATGTTCAACGACTATGAGCCTGGCATCACCTGGCTGCAAGTTGGCTTGAACGATGGCACTATCATGCAGGATCGCGGACCGAGAATTCTCAATCCAGTAAAGCAAGGGCACGACCTCGACCCATCCGAGACTTACATCAGGCATTGGCTGCCCGAACTGGAAACGGTTCCGGCCGGCTTTGGACATGAGCCGTGGCTGTGGCTCAAGAATCCGTTGCCTGCTCCGATGGTCGACCACAAGGCGGCCTACCGGGAGGCACGTCGCAGATGGGGCGGCAAAGACCAAGCTCTCGTGCCCCGCGGAGAGGTAACGCGCACTCACGGTCTTCCTAGCTCGGCAGGGGCCACGACGCCTATTGGTTAAGCGGACATCGGCCCATCGCCATCGGGACCGATTTTCGCGGCGCTTAGGACGAGCACGGCAGCGGCGCCCGCCGCGATCCACAGACCGCCGAGGCCTAGATACGGATGGACCAAGGCGCCTGCCACGCTGCCAGCAACCAGACCGAGCCAGAGCAGCAGGTAGGGCGCCCACGCCATCCGTTCCCCTCCGAGCAGCGCCGCCGTGATCCGCTGGCCGAGCTTGACTAGCGTGCCGGTCATATAGGTCAGGCCGATATGGACCTCGCCATCACTTTCGAAAATGGCATTCTCCGCACCCATCGCCAGACCGGCCGCAACGATAGCGGCGTGAGGAAATCCGGCAGAAGCGCAAGCGGCCGCCACCGTTAGGAGCATCGTGACCAGCGCGAGCACCGCCGGACGGCGATGAGGTCCAGCGATATGCCCAGTAAACGATCCGGCAATTACGCCTACCAGGAACGTGCCTATCAGCCCGATAGCTATGACCGCGACAGTCGAGCCTTGTGCGAGCCCGACGCCGAGCCGGGTAGAATTACCGCTCATGAAGGAGACGAAGAAGCCGCCCAGCGAGAGGAAGCCGATTGCATCGACATATCCCGCCAGGGCAGAAAGGCAGGTGGCCAGCGCACGGCTGCGTTTGTCATAGCGGTTCATTGTCGAACCATAGCGCGGCTGGACGACGGCGGCGAAAGAAACAAGGCGAGCCGGCAGTTCGTCTGGAAAACGCGGGCAAATTTTTGCAGCACAAGGATGGAGGCTTGGCGGCGCCATTCCACCACCGTGAGTCCTCCAAAGCTGTACCGCACCGGTGTTTAGGCGTGCATTGATTTGCGTCCAAAAAGCTGGGGCGGGCCGATTACCCGCCCCTAGCAATCTTACAAGCCGTCAAGGCCTTTGCTGACTAGGACGTTCACCGCCACGCGGCGGTTCTGCGCCTTGCCTTCTTCCGTATTGTTGTCCGCCAGCGGGTCCGCCTGGGACATGCCGGTTGGAGTCAGCATGCGATAAGGCTTCCAGCCACAGGCCTGCTGGAGGTAATTGACCACGCCACCCGCACGCTTCTCGCTAAGCGTCTGGTTGAATTCAGGGGTTCCCGTGGAATCGGTGTAGCCCACCACGAGCAGAAGGGCATTGTCCATGCTCTGTGCCGCGGTGGCTGTCGCACAGAGCTCGTTCTTGGCCTGCAACGACAGGGCTGCCTTGCCTGTGTCGAAGTTCACGTTGGTCGTGCTCTTGATGTTGTACTGGTCGATGTCGCCCATGCGACCACGCAGCGCCTCGGTGGCCGCGGTCTGTTCAGCAAAGCGCTGGTCAGTACCGTTGTGGATCATCGTGGCAGTCTTGAGATCCTTGCCGGTCAGCTTGAGGTGACTTGCCAGAAGGGTATCCCCCGACCGCAACGTCCTTACGGTCACCGGCAGGCCGTTGAGCAGCGAGGTCGCCGCAAGCTTGTCGCTGTTGAGACCGAAAAGCCCCTTGCTGGCGGTGATGCGCGTGGAATCATCGATAGTGATAATCGATTTCGTACCGTCGGCGGCGGTGACTTGCAGCCTGTTACCGCTGCGCGCGGAGATGATGCCCTCTATGTCGGGCCCTTTGGACATTTCGGACCGTTCCGGGGGGCTCGTGTCAGACACGTCGACCGAGAGCGGTGCCTCGGCTGGCTCCTGCGTTTGGGCTGACGCGCTGGCGAAGCTTCCGCCGGCCAGCGTGGCAACCAGGAAAAGAAGTTTGGGACTGTTAGAAATGAAACTCATTGGCTACTCCTTAAAAAGTCGATCAGTCAGGCGTGCGGATCGCAGCGTCGCGTGCGGCCGTCGGCGCCGATGGTGTCTTCGGTTGTCAGCACCCCTCCGTTTCCTCGCGTAAGCTGTGCAGCCTGATGCTGCTTTGACGCTTTGGATGTTCTGCGTGTTTCGATTTACCTGTCCGGCACATGAACGACAGATAATTAAGGTGGTATTGTCGGTAACTCGGGCACGAAGTGCTACAAACCGATGCAAAGCTCTGCAACCAAGCGAACCGCCACCCGAACGGCTCGATCTGGTCGGCAGCGTCTGAGGCACAAAAATGCTCACCAGCGGTGGCAATCTTACCTTCAACTTCCGGAACCCTTCAGCCTGCAACTGCAAAAAATCGGCCACATGCTTTAGACTTCCTTGAACGTCACAAGGGGCATGCTGAACCGTGCCAGCAGCGGACGGACATCATCATGTCAGCTATTTGACGCATGCGCCAGCGGACGCTACCGCCGCGGCGATGATCGCTCTGCTGTCCCCTGCAAAAACGCTCGATTTCGAACGCCCGCTGCCGCCGCTTGATGCTTCGAGACCGCATTTCGCAACAGAAGCGTGCAGCCTCGCACGATCGGCGGCGAACCTCACGCAGAAGCGGCTGTCGGAGCTGATGCACATTTCTCCGCGCCTCGCCAAGCTCAACGCCGATCGCTTTCGCGACTTCGCCTCTCTGCCTGAACGGCCGGCGCTATTCGCTTTTGCAGGTGACGTTTACACCGGCTTTGAGGTGGATACGTTGGACGCGGCGGGCGTGACGTTCGCGCAAGACCACGTGCGGATACTCTCTGGCCTTTACGGTCTGCTCAGACCGCTCGACGCCATTCGGCCCTACCGACTTGAGATGGGCACGCGCTGGGCGCCACGCCGCAAGTCTCTGACCGACTGGTGGGAAGACCGAATCGCGCAACTGCTACTTGGGCAGCTTGCGGAAGAGGGATCGGGCATCATTCTCAACCTCGCCAGCCAGGAATATTTCGCTGCCGTCAAAGGAAAGCTCGCGGGCGCGCGGGTGATCGACGTGGAGTTTCGCGAGCCTGGCCCGAACGGCCCGCGGTTCGTGAGCTTCAACGCCAAACGCGCACGTGGTATGATGGCGCGCTGGCTGTGCGAACATCACATCACTGATGTGGAGGCGATGCGTGGCTTCGACAGCGATGGATACCTTTTCGACCGGAAAGAAAGCGAGCCCGACCGCTGGCGGTTCACTCGCCAATGAACGCCGCAGGCAGAGCTTCCGCAGTTATCATCGGTGCTTCCGGTGGCATTGGCAGAGCTTTGGAAGCTGCTTTGGTCGAAGAGGGCGCATTCGAGGTCGTTCATGGCTTCGCGCGGTCACGGACCGGCGCGCTGCATATCGACTTGCTGGACGAGATGAGCATCGCCGCTGCCGCGGCGCATGTTGCGAAAGGTCCGGCGCCAACCTTGGTGATGGTCGCCACCGGCCTGCTACATTCCGGAGAATACGGCCCTGAAAAGGCGCTATGCGATCTGGACGCAGATTGGCTGGCCCAGCTTTACGCTGTTAATGCGATCGGACCCGCTCTCGTCGCCAAGCATTTCCTGCCGATCATGCCAAAGACGGGGCGCGTGGTGTTTGCTGCGCTGTCGGCACGCGTCGGATCGATCAGTGACAATCGATCAGGCGGCTGGCATGGCTATCGTGCGTCGAAGGCAGCGCTCAATATGCTGGTCCGCACCCTTGCCATTGAGGAACGCCGTCGTAATGACCGCGCCATTGTGGTGACACTTCATCCCGGCACGGTCGACACGGCCCTGTCTCGCCCGTTCCAAGGCAATGTTCAGGCGGGACGGCTGTTCAATGCAGATCGCGCTGCCTTACAGTTACTGGACGTTGTCGAGGGGTTGAAGGCCATCGATAGCGGTAAGCTGTTCGACTTCCAAGGCGAGGAAGTTCCCTTCTGAAGCCAGACGAGGATGCTGATGCCATATCGGACAACCTGCTCCTGGGACGCACAGGCCGACTGCTGAATGGCTGCAAGGATCGACACTCGCCGGTCCGTGTACGGACTCGGCGGGCGTCTTTCCATTCCCACATCAATGAACATTGGCCAGCAATACTTACTCAGGGTCAGCTATTGGCTCCTGGCCCTTCGCTTCCTTCTTCACTTCGCCCTTCGTCATGGTGGACGTAAGGACGTTGCCGGACGCCGTGAAGTTGGAAGCGGGCAGGGAAGCAACGCGGTCCCCCGTCCGCACCAGCACTCGATCAATCACTCCATCGGCACGCGTGCGGGTGGACTGGACGGTGCCGATCGCGTGACCGCTTGCGTCCTCGACGATCATGCCTGGGCTAATGGCGAACATGCCAGCACCATTGGCCGCGCCTGTTCCTGACGCCGTGCCCGAACCGCTTGCGTTCCCAGCGCCCGTTACAGAGGACGCAGTTGCGCCCAGTGCCGCACCGCGGGCCATCCCGGCTGCGTCGGCTGCGTCGGCTGCGCGATCGCGCGCGTTTGACGAAACGCCGCCAGCGCGGTCCCGTGCCGTACCGGCAGCGCCGGCTACAGCGTTACGCGTCGTGCCAACGGCACTTCGAACGTCGTCGGTGCCGAGGGTGTCGGCCGTGACGCTCCCGCTGCCTGACCCTGTTGCGTTGCCGCCCAGCGCGCCATCAACATTGCGGCCAAGCGCACTGCCGGAGCCGGTTGCTGATCCTGCGGCGCTGCCCGAGCCCGATCCGCCGGCCGACACGCGGCCCGAGCGCCTATCGACGCTGCGATCCAGCGATCCAGAACCCGAAAGATCGCCTCCAAGAGACCCGCTTCCCGTGCTCCGGCCGAGTCCGCCCAGCGTACCGCCAAGGCCGCCGCCCCCCATCAGCCCACCGCTTCCGCCGAGCAGTTGCGCGGACGCAGGAACAGTTGAGAGCATCAGTCCGAGCCCAAGCGCCGAAATCATATTGGCTTTCATGTCACATCTCCTTTGTCGAGGTCTGACAAGGAAACGGAGCGCGAGGTGGATTTAATCCCGTCGGGCGAAAGAGGCGTCGTAAGTACCTATAAATTATAATCTATTTCTGCACTTCCCGCAAATGAGGCCGCGTCCAAAGACGGTGTCGGGTCCTTTTGCGCCAAGATCAATCGCCTCGGCGTCGAGCGCGCTCAGCGGCTTGGGAACATTACGCAACTGATAGAGCCTTCCAGCGACTAGCGGCGCGGCAAAGGATGTGCCCCTTACGCGCATGACGCCCCCGGTTGCGCGGGCTGCGCGCATGTCCGCGCCGGGCGCCGCATAATCGAGATGCTTGGGTCGACCCGCCTCGATCAACACGCGATTGCGTCCATCTACGCCCGTCACGGCGATCACACCCAGGTAAGAGGCGGGGTAAGGGGGTGGTGCTGCGGGGCCATCGTTGCCCACTGCCGCAACGATGCGCATGCCGCGCGAGAGTGCCTGATCGACCGCTCGACCGAGCAACGGGTTGGCAGGACCTACCAGACTGACGGTCACGATAGACACCCGCCGGCTGGCCATCCAGCCGAGCGCCCGTGCAATCGCAAGTGCGCCGCCACCGGCTTTATCGTTGCCGTAGATGTCGGCGACCAGCAACGGCGCGCCCGGCGCCGAGCCTGTAGTTTCGCCCTTCCCGACGATCAGTGACGCGACCGCAGTACCGTGGCTGCTCGGCATGGGCGCACCCTTTGCAAAGCCGCGCTGCTCGATCCTTCCCGAAAGCACGGGATGCGCCGCCACGCCGCCGTCGATCAGGCCGATAGCCCCGATTCCTGCGGGGCCCGCACCAGCAAGTTTGCCATTATTTGCCGGAGTGAGGCCACTCGCGAAGTAGACCGTGTCTGCACTGACTTCCGCACCGGGCGCGAGCTTGCGGATGTGCTGCATCGCTTTGCTCAAGTCAGTGCCTGCTGGTAAGGTCACTCGCGCAAAGGCGATATCAAGTCCCTCGATGCTGTCCTGCTCGACTCCATAGCCCGCACTCCGGATAGCAGAAATCGCTTCATCGGGTGCGCCAGCGACGAGCACGATACCCCGCACGGACGGGTTGCCACGATCGTCGAACGCTATCGCTTCCCGATTCTGGCGCACAAAGGCGCTGAGGCGGTCGATCCGCGCCGCAGCCAAGTCCCGCGCCGCCTGCACTGGCGAGATCCGCTCCAGCGGAACGAGATCGGTGAGGCCATCGATGACGCCGCCGACACCCTGACGCAAGGCACTGCCAAGCCCCTGCTGTGCAGCGGCCCAGCCCGGCACAAGCAAGGCCAGCAGCAGGATCGGGAAATGGTGGCGGTGCATCGAATATCCTTAGGCTAGGCGAAAAAGCGGCGCTACACCGGCGATGCAGAAATAATTCTCCACATTGGGATGAAACGGCTGACGGCACACGTTTCATCCCTGACAATGATATTGGACGCATGCCGCAATGGCCTTTGAAGGCGAACTGCTTGCACTGGTGCCCCGCCTGCGCCGCTTTGCCGCGAGCCTGTCGCGCAATTCGGCCGATGGTGATGACCTGTGCCAGGCAGCGCTCGAGCGCGCTTTGAAATCGCGTGAGCAATGGCAGGAAGGCACGCGCCTGGATAGTTGGATGTACCGGATCATGCGCAACCTGTGGATTGATGAAGCCCGCGCGCGGCGACGCGCCGCCCAGACTTTTGCGCCGGAAGAAGCGGGAACAGGCATCGGCCATGCGGGCGACCGCGATATCGAGGACGCGATCGGCGTTTCCGACGTCGGGCGTGCGATGGCGAGGCTTCCCGCAGAACAACGGGAGGTCATCGCGCTGGTGCTGGTGGAGGGCCTTGCCTACAAGGAAGCGGCGGCCGTGCTCGACATTCCAATGGGAACGCTGACATCACGACTGGTGCGTGGTCGCACCGCCCTGCTTGAATTGATGGGAGAAGCGGCATGACCGCGATCAGCGAAGAAATGCTGCTGGCCTATGCCGACGGAGAACTGGATGAAGTGAGCAGGCGCCGGGTGGAAGCCTCCCTAGCGCGGGATCAAGCTCTCGCTGCCCGACTGGCAGCACATCGCAGTCTCACGGCCAAGCTGGTCGAGAGCTATGCGCCACTGGCAGAAGCGCCCGTGCCCGACCGGTTTGCAGCACTGCTGACCCAGCCTCAAAAAATCGCATCGAAACCATTCGCCCGCCGCCCGTTCGCGTGGTCTGGCCTTGCGATCGCCGCCAGTCTGGCGTTCGGCGTGTTTGTCGGTCAGGAACTGGGGAACAAGGCCGCACCTTTGAGCGTGCAGCGCGGTCAGCTCGTGGCGCAGGGGGCACTCAAGGAGGCGCTCGACACACAGCTCGCTTCAAACCAGCCCACGGATGCGGCGACACGGATCGGCCTGACTTTCCGTGCCAAGGATGGTCGTTGGTGTCGCAGTTTCGATGGGCGAGATGTCGCGGGCGTGGCATGCCGTGCGGGTACTGACTGGCGTCTGGAGCAAGTGCTTCCTGGCCGCGTCTCACAGGCTGAATTCCGTCAGGCATCGTCGGAAGACGAACGGATATCGGCGACAGTGGAAGCACTGATGGCCGATCAACCGGCTGATGCAAGGGCAGAAAAAATGGGACTGGACGACGACTGGAAGTAAATGCCTCCGGCGACCCAGAGCAAGCGATCGGCCGGCATCACGACGCCCCTTTCGCGGCTCGGGAAGCGGACGGTCCCATGGTGGAGGTCCAAAATTCACCGGCGGACGGTCACCCGGTTCATTTGGCCGCCCTTTCACGGGCCGCCAGCTGGCGGGCCGCGGTTGCCGCGGCATCGACCGGGGTTACTGTGCCGTCCCTGTCATCGTCCTGCTCGGCAAAGGCGCGAGCGCCTGAGGCGTCGTATTCGGCCTGCACTATCTTGGCGTTCTTGTCCTTGTCGAGAACACCAAAGCGGACATGGGCTTGACGGATCTGGCGCTGGCGCTCTTCGACCTTCTTTTCCTCGGTCAGTTCAGAGACAGCGAGTTGCTGTTCCAGCCTTCCGCTGTATTCCCCAACATACTCATCCTCCGAAAGCCAGCCGTCGTGGTTGGCGTCGGTGGTTTTGAAGCGGTCTGCGCGGACTGCGTCGAATTCGGCGCGCGCAACCTTGCCGTCATGATCGGTGTCATAATCGTGGATGAACGCGCTACCTTCATGCGGTGCAGCCAGTGCGGAGCCAGCGACGGTCAGCAGGACGAAAGTCAAAGCGTATTTCATGTTCTTCTCCAAGTGAGGCGCGCGCTGCGTCATGCTGCGTCGAAAGTGAGTGTGTAAGTGTAACTGCGATAGGGCGTCTCGGAGCCCGCGGGGGCGGCGCCGCGATGGCGCACAAGTATCAGGTAAGTGCCTGCATCTTGTGGTCTCACGCTGAACTTGCCGCTGCCGTCGCTTTTGACTTGGGCGGCAACTTTTCGTCCATCATACAGGCCCGCGCTGCGGAATAAGGTGATGTCGGTATCGGCGAGCGGCTTACCATCGAACAGCAGTAGGAAGGCGGCATCGGACCCCGCCGAAATGCCGTTGGGATGCGTGAGCGCCTGGATTTCCAGCGCCCGGCCGATGGGCCTTAAGGCTCCTGCCGTAGCCCGGCCGCGAGTCACATAAGCGTCTGCCAGCGTCATGCTCTGGACATCGACCTGCTGCGCGTTGGCCGGCGGCGCACCGTCTTCGCCGCGGATCTCCCACTTGTCGCCCAACTTGAACATCTTGCCCTTCCGCCCGGCGCGCTGGCCGGATGTGAGGCGATAGGTGCCATCGGCAGGGAGGCTCGCTTCGAACACCGTCAAGTCGCGCAGATGCGTGACTGGTCCGGTAGGCAGGTCATTCCCATCCGGACCGACGAGATGGAACGGTGCGTCGCGCATCGCGACCTCTGGCAGGAAGGCATCTTCGGCAAAGGCTGACTGGACAGTGATGTGATCGCTTTTACCAACATCGAAAACGGTCGGCAGCACATAGGGCATGTGCGCTTGAACAGCGGGTGCGCTGAACATCGCGAGCAGAACGGCGGCTGTATGAATCGGATGAAGTTTCACGAACGATCCCCTTGTTGTTACGCTCCCGTATAAAGCTATTGAGAATCACTTGCAATCTAATTTTTCGACGTTAGGTGCAGAGGCCTTCCGGGACAGTACGACCCATTTCTTTGCCAGGGGGCCACCGCGCTATGATCAAGACCAAGACTTTGATGCTGATTGGAACGGCATTGGTAGCATTGCCGACGTCGGCGCTGGCGCAGAACGATACCGGAAATAGCGAAGCCACGACGCGCATGGCGCTCGACCGGCTGATCATCTCTGCGGGCACAGAAAAGGTCGCAATCGACACGCCGCAAGCTGTGACTGCGATGGATCAGGAGGATATCGATCAAACCCAGGCGACGACGATCGGCGATCTGCTGGAGGGGATGCCGGGCGTCAATGTCCAGGGCGGCGTCGGCCAACTCGGTCAGGGCTTCAACATCCGCGGCATGGGCACGGCTATCGGCGATTCCGACAATCGTATCCTGATGACGGTCGACGGCGTCACCAAGTTCTATGAACAATATCGCATGGGCGCCTTCTTCAGCGAGCCTGAACTCTACAAGCGGGTCGAGGTGCTGCGCGGCCCGGCATCTTCGACGCTGTACGGTGCTGGAGCGCTCGCGGGAGTCATCAACTTCACCACCAAGGATGCGTCGGACTTCCTGAAAGACGGTGATCCTGTCGCGGTCCGCCTGAAGGCTGCGACGGAGACCAACGCGGAGGCGCGCACGCTGTCCGGCATCGTTGCGGTTCAGCCCATCGAAGGTGTCGAATTGCTCGGCAGCTATAATTATCGTCGCACCGACGATTACAAGAACGGCGATGGCGACACGGTGCCGGCATCGGCGACGGAGTCCGATAGCTGGCTGGTCAAGGGCCGGGTTGCGATCGGTGGCGACAAGAAGCATGCTATCTGGGCATCCTACCAAGACTGGATCAGCGACGCCCCCCAAGTTTATGATCAGGTTTCAGCGGCGACCGGCAGTTCGCTGATGCGCCGCCGCGTCCACGACAAGACAGCCGTGCTCGGTTACGTGAACGACTTCAACGGCAGCAAGCTGTTGAATGTCGAGGCGCAGGCCGCCTATTCGCTGTCGAAAGTCCACCAGACCGAGACGGCCTTCCTGGGGGCGCTTGCCTATTCCGACTTTTCCTATGAAAGCTGGCAAAGCAAGGTTCAGAACACCAGCGAATTTGACCTGGGCGGCGACTGGAAGACTTTCCTGATCGTCGGCGGCCAGTGGAGCAAGCAGCAGCGTCGCAATCCACGCGTCTCGCTGGCTGGGGTGGTTACGCCGGGCGCTGGCACCCATCCCGAAGGCGACATGACGAGATATGGCCTGTATGGCCAGCTCGAGATCGTCTGGTCCGACAAGCTGACCATCATGCCCGGCGCACGCGTCGACTGGACCAATTTGAAGCCCGGCGCAACGGTGGTCGGCGGCACGGTGCTGCGTGATCGCGTCAAGGACAGCGGCGTATCGCCCAAGCTGGCGGCCCTCTACAACCTTACCGACAATCTGGGCATCTTCGGATCTGTCGCGCGCACGGTTCGCATGCCCAATGTCGACGAAATCTTCACGCGCAGCGCGACACGGCCGAACAACTCCGATCTGCGCCCTGAAAAATCGGACAATTACGAAGTCGGCTTCACCCTGTCCTTCGACGATGCACTGGGCAAGGGTGATCGTTTCCGCGCCAAGACGACGCTGTTCCAGAATGACGTGAAGGACCTGATCGTCAATGTGGCGGCACCGACCGGCACGCCCTATTTCCAGAACATCAACCGTTCGCGCTTCAAAGGCGTGGAGGTGGAGGCTGAATATGGCACCGGCGGCTTCTTCGCGCGCGGCAATGCCTCCTTCATTGACGGCAGGAATAGGCTGACCGACGAATATCTGAATACCATTCCAGCCAATGACTATCGTCTGACCCTGGGCTATTCCGACGCCGCGACCGGCCTGTCGGGCGGCTGGACCGGCGAGTTCGCAGAACGGCAGGACAAGGTGACGACGGGCCCCTTCGCCTCAGTGGGGTCGGGTCTGCCGACGCCATGCTATACCGTCCATAATGTGTTCCTGGCTTTCAAACCGCAAAGCGGTCCCGCCGAGGGCTTTGAATTCCGGATCGCGATCGACAACATGTTCGACAAGCAATATCGCCGCCATCTTTCGTCGCTCGACGCCGAAGGGCAGAGCTTCAAATTCACTGTGGCCAACAGCTTCTAGAAGACATGGGCCGCGTCGCGCCTCGCTTTGGTGTCGGAGGACCGGCGGCAGCATCGCTGCTGATCAATGCGCTTCTCATCGCGGCCCTGTTCAATCTCGGGCTGGGCCGCGATGGTCGCCGAACGATCACGCCCTCGCTGACTGTCATGTCGCTGGCCTTGGCTAAGGGCGTGCAGGATGGTGACGAGGAAGCAGAGGCTGCGGCGCCAAGTGCGCCGACAACCACGGCGGCGTCTTCGGCTGAGTCCGTGCCCGATCAGCCCCGGCTACCAGCAGTAGAGCCAACAACGCCGCCAATGCTTACAGTCCCGTCCATCCTGCCGATGCCGGTTCAGGCGATGGCCGCCGTCACGCCCGGTTCCGCCACGACCCGATCTATGGCCTCCGCGCAGCAAACCGCGCCTGTTACAGCACCTGCTGTCTCAACCGTGCGGCGCGGCGCTGTCGACGGATTGGATGCAAAAGCGCCGCCCGGCGCAAGTCGCAGCTATGCGGCAAAGGTCCGCTCCTGGCTTTACGCGCACAAGATTTATCCCCGCCGTGCCCGCATGCGGCGCGAGGAGGGTGTGGTGCGGGTGCGCTTCGTCATCGACCGCACAGGCGTATTGATCGAAGGCGCGATAATTCACGGGTCGGGCCATGGAACGTTGGACGAAGAGGCGACTGCCATGATGTACCGGGCATCGCCTTTTCCCAGTGTGCCAAACGATGTGCCTGGTGAGAGGATCGAATTCACCGCGCCGATCGAGTTTGTGCTTCCGGCCTGATGCAGCAGTCGGGCGTATGCAGGCGTCAGAAGCTTCGGACGCATACCAAAGCCGGAGATATTCTGGCGAATTTCCAAGGCCTTGGCCGTCTAATGCTGCTGCTCCGATCCGACGACCGATTGATCGCCATCTTTACTCAAGAGCACAATTGCAATTGCGAGTCGTTCGCGTTATCCGACTACTCTCTTTTATTATGGGATTCACCGCATTCCGATGGCCACTTCCCCAACTCCACCTGGCCAACGCAAGAAGAGTCCCAAGGCTTTTTGGTTGAAGCAACTTCATACGTGGCACTGGGTGAGTTCGGCTATCAGCTTGATCGGTCTGCTTCTGTTCGCCTTGACCGGCATCACGCTCAACCACGCCGCCGATGTGGAGGGCACGCCCGTCAGCATCGAAAAGTCAGCTATGCTGCCTCGTCCCTTGCGCGCGCACGTCGCGCCGGACGACAAAGGCGACGTGAAGATGCCGCTGCCGCCACAGATCGCGGCTTGGGTGGAAAAGGAAATCGGGCAACGCGGACAGGGCGAAGCCGAATGGTCGGCGGGGGAAATCTACCTTGCCCTGCCACGCCCCGGCGGTGACGGGTGGATATCCATCGATCGGGCCAGCGGCAAAGTGACCAGCGAGGCTACCTCGCGCGGTTGGGTCAGCTATCTCAATGACCTGCACAAAGGCCGTAACGCAGGCACGGTGTGGAAATGGTTCATCGATATCTTCGCTGTCGCCTGCTTCCTGTTCGCAGTCACCGGCCTTCTCCTGCTGCAACTTCACGCGAAAAAGCGACCGTCCACATGGCCGCTCGTGGGGCTGGGCCTCGCGCTTCCGGCCTTTCTCGCCATCATCTTCATTCATTGAGAGGAAAGACATTCGATGCAGATCACCCATGGCCTTGTCATGACCGGCGTGGCGCTCGGCGCGACCTTCGCTCTGGCGGCTCCGGCTTCGGCGCAGACGATGAATGTCAGCGTGACGATCCCGCGCCTCACGGTTGCCGAATATCACCGCCCTTACGTCGCCATATGGCTGGAGAAGGAAGGGGCAGCCGCCCGGACCCTGTCGGTCTGGTATGATTATGACATGCGTAATGGCGAAGGCACGAAATGGCTGCGCGACGTTCGCCAGTGGTGGCGCGTGTCGGGCCGCTCGATGAGTTTTCCCGCCGATGGCGTCAGCGGCGCAACGCGCGCGCCAGGCGAGCAGAAGATCGCCCTCACTCCCGGCAAGGGACCCTTGGGCGCGATGTCGCCCGGCACCTACACGCTGGTCGTGGAAGCGGCACGCGAGGTTGGGGGACGCGAACTGGTTCGCCTGCCTTTCGCCTGGCCACCCAAGCCGGGCTCGATGGTGAAAGCGAAGGGCAGCACAGAACTGGGGGCGATTACCCTCGGCTTCGGCAAGTAAGGGACCAATTCATGAAAAAGACATATCTGATCGCAACCGCACTCGCGGCGCTCCTTCTCTCAGGCACGGCGCAGGCGCATCGGCAGTGGCTCCTGCCGTCGGCAACCACCTTATCGGGCAAGGATAGCTGGGTCACAGTCGATGCTGCCGTCTCCAACGATCTCTTCTACTTCGAACATTTTCCGATGCGGACGGACGGCATCTCCGTCACGCAGCCCGACGGGAGCGAAGGCAGGCTGGAAAACGCATCGACCGGCAAATATCGCTCCACCTTCGACGTCCATCTGACTCAGCCGGGCACCTATCGCATCGCATCGGCTTCGACAGGCGTGATGGGAAGCTATACGTTGAACGGCAAGCAGGAACGTCTGCCGCGCGGCACGACGAAGGCCAATCTGGCAGCTGCAGTTCCAGCCGGGGCTACCAATATTCAGACGACAGAAGCGTCCAACCGTAACGAGATCTTCGTGACGCTCGGTGCGCCTACCACAAGCATTTTCAAGCCTGTTGGCGCTGGAATTGAACTCGTTCCGATCACGCATCCTAACGACCTGGTGTCCGGTGAAGCCGCAACCTTCCAGTTCCTGCTGGATGGCAAGCCCGCCGCCGGGCTCAAGGTGACGGTCATCCCCGGGGGCATCCGGTATCGGGATGCGCTGGGGCAGATCGACCTGACCACGGACAAGGAAGGTAAGCTCGCCGTCACCTGGCCGCAGCCGGGAATGTACTGGCTGAACGCCAGCGTCGGGGGAGGGCGCGAAGGTGGGCCCGGTGATCCGGGCGCACAGGGTAGTCAGGCCGCCGGAGGCAACGGACCGCTGCAGCGCCGCGCATCCTACATCACTACGCTCGAAGTACTCGCGCCCTGAACGGCATTCGCATCGCCATTCCGCCCGGCCTGTCGCCCCAGGACATTGCCGGGCGGGATCGGCGGGCTGCAACTGTCCGATTGGGTGGACAGACCATGGGCACAAGCTGGTCCGCCAGCATCGTCGCGCCTCCTGAAGGCAGTGATCGTGCAATCCGCGTCGTGCTGGATAGCGTCATCGCCAGCATGAGCAATTGGGAAGCGGAGTCAGCCATCAGCCGCTTCAACCAGATGCCCGTGGGTCAGTGGATGGATCTGCCGGACGATCTTCTCTTCGTCCTCTCGGCCGGGCTGGATATTGCTGCGCGCTCCCGTGGTGCGTTCGATCCTGCCATCGGCCGCCTCGTCGACCATTGGGGTTTCGGCCCGCCTCCGTGGGGTCCTTCCTCCTCGCCCCGCCATGATGGTCAGTCCTGGCGCGCGATCGAAGTTGCTGAGAGGCGGGCCAGGCGCATGGCAGATGTCGCGCTCGATTTGTCCGGAATAGCGAAGGGCTATGCCGTCGATGCGGTGGCGGATCGGCTACGCGCCATGGGCTGCCGTCATTTCCTGATCGAGATAGGTGGTGAATTGCGCGGCGAAGGTGTTCGTCCCGACGGCCAGCCGTTCTGGGTGGATCTGGAAAGCCCTCCAGGCCTCGCGGCTCTGCCCGTCATGCGCATAGCGCTATGCGGACTCTCGGTTGCAACATCGGGTGATTATCGCCGCTTCCGCGAGGAGGACGGACGCCGACTGTCCCATAGCATAGACCCCGCCATCAACTCCCCGATCGACAACGGCGTGGCATCGGTATCGGTGCTGCATTCCAGTGCGATGCTGGCCGATGCCTGGGCCACTGCATTCGGTGTCCTGGGGCCGCTGGCTGGAATGCAGCTGGCTGCGCGCGAAGGATTGGCGGTATTGATGATCGTCCGCGAAGGCGATGGCGCACGGGAGTATATGACACCGGCATTGTCCGCCATGCTCGGCTGATGCGCCGCTGACAAGCGAACCACCGGGCGGATTCGGTTCGGTGAATACTGATCTCCAAGCACATCGATCATGCACAGCGAACTGGTCACGCTGCAGGGAAAATTCGTAGCACCAGGACTACGGGCAGAGGAGCCGGGGATGCTGTTCCCCGGCTCAGATATTTCAAACAGTCGCTGCTCGCGCTCTTGAGGTGTTGTGTCCGCCGTTACGGTACAGGACTTCGCGCACGCGTTCTGCGTCCAGTCCGGTATCGGCCACCGTCACCAGCACGCCGCCGTCCTTGAGTCGCCCGCCGTAATAGTCTGCGTCTTCCTTGCTGACGCCGTGCTTGGTCAGCACTTCGTTCAAGCTGCCGCCGATTGCCCCCAGGGCAGCGCCAATTCCCACGGCTTCTGGAACGGCGGAGGCAGCAATGGCGCCCGCGGCGGCGAGAGGACCTACGCCAGGGATCGCCAGAGCCGCGACGCCCAACCCGGCACCCAGCGCACCGCCGCCAAGGATTCCGCGGATCACGTTGCGGTGGTGCTCGTCCGTTATCTCCCCGTCGCCGGAGCGTGTGGTGGTGGTGCCGCCATGGTGAGCGATTATCGAGAGATCATTGTCAGTTAACCCTAGTGTCCGCAGCTCCGATACCGCCCGTTCAGCTTCGGAGTGCGTGTCGAAAAGTGCTGATGCCTGCGTCATGATTATGTCCTTCTCCATTGAGGCCGTGCTTTCGCAGCCGCCTTGAGAACCACGCAGGCACCCGTCCGTTCCCGAGAAAGCGCACTACCTTTCTAGGAGTGCCGCATAAACGCACGTCCTACTTTCACGCGCTTGAGCGGTTTGCCTGGGTCAGTCGCAAAAAAAGGCCGATGCTTTCGCACCGGCCCAGTGTTGTTCGCAGGAGGAACATCGTGTGGCGGGCGAGCCGTCCGTCGCGGCCCGCCCTGCCGAAGTCGTCAGTAGTTGTAGGCGCGTTCGCCGTGGCTGGAGAGGTCGAGACCTTCCTGCTCTGCGTCCGCCACCGGACGAAGACCGATGGTCTTGTCGATGATGAAGAAGAGAACCGCACTGCCTACGCCAGACCAGACCAGCGTCAGCAGCACTGCCTTGATCTGAGTCAGGACTTGCGCACCCATGTCATAGGTGCCGACGACTGCCGGGAACACCGTGTAGTCGAAGAAGCCCTGACCGCCCAAAGCCGGATCGGCGACGATGCCGGTGGCGATGGCGCCGACGATCCCGCCGATGCAGTGAACGCCGAACACGTCGAGGCTGTCGTCATAGCCGAGCTTCTGCTTCACCGAAGCGACGAAGAGATAGCAGATCGGCGACACGACGAAGCCGAGGACGATGGAGGTCATCGGCGCTGCGAAGCCTGAAGCCGGCGTGATGGCGACCAGACCCGCGACGGCACCCGTTACTGCACCGAGCAGCGAAGGCTTGCCGTGGTGGAACTGTTCGATCAGCGCCCACGATACTGCCGCGGCGGCAGTGGCGACGAAGGTGTTGATGAAGGCTACGGCCGTTACGCCGTTGGCTTCCAGGTTGGAACCGGCGTTGAAACCGAACCAGCCGACCCACAGCAGGCTTGCGCCGATCATGGTCATCGTCAGCGAGTGCGGAGCCATCGGTTCCTTCGGGTATCCGATGCGCTTGCCGATCATGATGCAGCCGACGAGCCCAGCGATACCGGCGTTGATGTGAACGACGGTGCCGCCCGCGAAGTCAAGCGCGCCCATGCCCCAGAGGAACCCGTAATCGGTTGGCGCATCAGCCAGGAAGTCCGGGCCAGCCCAGTACCAGACCATATGTGCGATCGGGAAATACACGACCGTCAGCCATGCGACCACGAACACCATCAGCGCCGAGAACTTCACGCGTTCGGCAAAGGCGCCGACGATGAGAGCCGGGGTGATGCATGCGAACGTCATCTGGAAGACGACGAAGACAAACTCGGGCAGGTACACGTTGTTGCTGAACGTCGCGGCATAGGTGCTGCCGGAAACGCCGATCAGGAACGCCTTGGAGAAGTTGCCAACGAACTCGTTATTGCTGGTGAAGGCAAGGCTGTAGCCCCAGCAGCACCAGACGAGCGCGGCCACGGAAACGATCATGAAAACCTGCATCAGTACTGACAGCATGTTCTTGGTGCGGACAAGGCCGCCATAGAACAGAGCCAGGGCGGGTATCGACATCATCAGCACGAGAACAGCGGAAACCAGCATCCAGGCAACGTCGCCTTTGTTTACCATGGTTGCCATCTGCTCGACCGTAGGAGCCTTGATCGGCCCCGCGGCAGCCTGCGCAAAGGCAGGCGCGGCAGCGAACAGGGAAGCGCCAATCGCACCCATCGCACCGCAAAGTTTCTTGGAAACAGTCATCATTCCCCCTTCCTTACAGCGCGGTGTCGCCGGTTTCGCCTGTGCGAATCCGGACGGCCTGCCCCACGTCGAGCACGAAAATCTTGCCATCGCCGATAGCGCCGCTGTTGGCGGCCTGTTGTGCGGCCTCCACCACGCGTGGCGCGAGGTCGTCGTCGCAAACGACCTCGATCTTGATCTTCGGAACCATGTTGGTCGAATATTCCGCGCCGCGGTAGATTTCGGTCTGGCCCTTTTGACGGCCAAAGCCCTTAACTTCGCTGACCGTCATGCCCGCAACGCCCAAGGCCGATAGAGCCTCCCTCACGTCGTCGAGCTTGAACGGCTTGATGATAGCCATGACAAGTTTCATGTCGCCCCCTTATTCTGGTGTGCGACATGAAGGTCAGCAAAAGCCGTGCCAGTTTCTTAAACAAGCATTAACGCGCGGTTTTGCCGTACTGTGCCAATCCACCACGCCATAAAATTGTGCAGAGTACGGCGGGTGCCCAAAATTTGGGCATAAACGGCGACGTTTGAAACCGTGAGGAGAGGGCCGCGCTAAGCGGCCGTTCCGCCGACGGTGAGCCCTTCCATCAGTAGCGTCGGCTGGCCAACCCCTGCGGGGACGCTCTGCCCCCCCTTGCCACACATGCCGATGCCTTCGTCCAGCGCCATGTCTGTGCCGATGCCCGTCACCTTCGTCAGCGCCGTAGGGCCGTCGCCGATCAGGGTCGCGCCTTTGATTGGGTCGCCCAGCTTGCCGTTAACGATGCGATAGGCCTCGGTGCAGGAGAAGACGAACTTGCCCGATACGATATCGACCTGGCCGCCGCCGAAGCTCTTGGCGAAGATGCCGTTCTTGACCCGGCTCAGCAACTCAGCCGGATCGTCGTTGCCACCACGCATGAAGGTGTTGGTCATGCGGGGCATCGGCGCATGGGCGTAGCTTTCGCGGCGGCCATTGCCGGTAGGTGCAACGCCCATCAGGCGAGCGTTGAGGCGATCCTGCATGTACCCACGCAGGATGCCATCCTCGATCAGGATGTTTTCCTGAGTGGGCGTGCCTTCGTCGTCGATGCTGAGCGACCCGCGACGATCGGCAAGACTGCCGTCGTCCACCACGGTCACACCGGGGGCCGCGACGCGCTGGCCGATGCGGCCGCTGAACGCCGAGGTGCCCTTGCGATTGAAATCGCCCTCCAAGCCGTGGCCGATGGCTTCGTGCAGGACGATGCCGGGCCAGCCGGGGCCGAGCAGCACCGTCATCTCGCCTGCGGGGGCGGCGACGGAGGCAAGGTTCACGCGGGCCTGCGCCAGCGCTTCGTCGATGGCGCGGTTCCAGATTTCGGGTGCCATTACCTTGTCGTAGAGATAGCGGCCACCCATGCCGTAAACGCCGGATTCGCGACGGCCGTTCTCTTCGAGAATGACGGAGACGTTGAGGCGCACCAGCGGGCGGATGTCGGTGGCGACAAAGCCATCGGCACGCACGACCTCGATTACGGACCAGCTTCCCGCGAGGCTGACGGACACCTGAGCAACGCGCGGATCGCGGGCACGGGCAGCGGCGTCGATCTCGGCGCAGAGTGCGACTTTCTCGGCGAAAGGCACGATCTCCATCGGGTTTACGTCGGTGTAGAGATGGCGATTAGTGCGCTGTGGCGGGGCAGCGGCCGGAGCGGTAGCGGGATCGAGGAGCGTCAGCGTCTCGGCAGCGCGGCGGATCGCAGCTTCGCTGATGTCGTTGGCGTGGGCAAAGCCGGTCATCTCGCCCGACACCCCGCGCAGGCCGAAACCGGCATCGGTGGAATAGTCGGCAGTCTTCAGCCGGCCATCATCGAAGCCGAAGCTCTCCGACGCACGATATTGCAAGTAAAGTTCGCCATCGTCGCACTTGCCGAGCGCCTGAGCGGTAAGGCGGCGGGCGCCCTCGGGATCGAGCAGGCCGTCGCGATAGAGGAAGCCGCGAGCGTCAGTGAATTGGGAGGTGATATCAGTCATGAAGGGGATATAGTGTCGCCCTTCGCCGGAAACCAACCTTATAATAGCGCTTGGATTATTTGCCTAAAGTACGCTCGCGCCCGATGGCACGTCCGGCAGCTTGCTCTGGTCCGCTCCGTCCGCAGGTCCGCCGATCAGCACGAAGCGCCGGTCGCAATAGCCGCAGTCGACATAGCCCTTTTCGTCGATCTCCAGATAGACGCGCGGATGGCCCAGCGCGGCGGGAATGTCGCCTGACCCGTCGCATGTTACGCGAGTCTTGGAAGTGCGGAGGGTTTCTGGCGGTGGGATCATGGACGAGCCTCTATCATCGCGCGTGGTGCGCCGCAATATAGCGCTTGCTCGACCTTCCGGTTCCTGCACGCTATGAGGCGCGGATGACCAACGCCTCCAAACCCGCCATCGTCATCGACAACCTCACCAAGGTCTACAAGGCCAGTTCGGGGGCAGGCAAGCTGGCGCTCGACCATGTATCGTTCGACGTGCCGCGCGGGCAGATATTCGGACTGCTGGGGCCGAACGGTGCAGGCAAGTCTACGCTGATCAACATCCTGTCGGGTATGGTGAACAAATCGGGCGGTCAGGCGCGCATTTGGGGATTCGACATCGACGCCAATCCCCGCAACGCGAAAAACTCCATCGGCATCGTGCCGCAGGAGATCGTATTCGATCCGTTCTTCACGCCGTTCGAGACTTTGGAGAACCAGGCCGGCTTCTATGGCGTGGCGAAGGATCAGCGCAAGACGATGGAGCTCCTGCGCGCTGTGCATCTGGAAGACAAGGCGAACGCCTATGCGCGAACGCTGTCGGGCGGCATGAAGCGGCGGCTGCTGGTCGCCAAGGCAATGGTGCATTCGCCGCCGATCCTGGTGCTGGACGAACCGACGGCAGGCGTCGACATCCAGCTGCGGCAACAGCTCTGGGCTTATGTGAAGCAGTTGAACGACCAAGGCGTCACGATCGTCCTGACGACGCATTATCTGGAGGAAGCCGAACAATTGTGCGATCGGATCGCGATCATCAACCACGGCCGCCTGATCGCGAACAAGCCCACTCGCGAACTGGTCGGCATGGCGCAGGAAAAGGTGGTGCAGGTGACGGTGGACCGCGACCTCACGCAGGCGCCGATGCATCCCCGCTTCGAGAAAGTGGAACTGACGAGCGAGCGGGTGCTCAGCATCACCTATGCCAAGGACAAGGCCAATGCGGGTGACGTGCTCAGCGCGGTGCAGGGGATGGGGCTGCAAATCGTGGACGTGGTGACGCGCGACCCGGACCTTGAGGACGTGTTCCTCAACCTGACGGCGGCGGCTGCGTAACGCCAGCCGCTCTATATTCCGTTCGGGCTGAGCTTGTCGAAGCCTTTGCCTGAGCGTAGTCGAAGGCAGCGCAACCTCACTCCGTTCGGCATAGCCCTTCGACAGGCTCAGGACGAACGGATCATACGCCAGGACGACGATGCCCACTCACCATTATGACGTCATCATCATCGGATCCGGCGCAGCGGGGCTGACGGCCGCCATCACGCTGGCGCAGGACAAGCGCGTGCTGGTGCTGGCCAAGGGCGCGCTCGACGGCGGATCGACCAATTGGGCGCAGGGCGGGATCGCGGCGGTGCTGGACGGCGGCGACAGCTTCGCGCAGCATGTCGAGGACACGATGATCGCCGGCGCGGGCCTCAACAATCGCGAGACGGTGGAGTTCGTGGTGGAGAACGCCCCCGCCGCGATCGAGCGACTGGCCGAGCTGGGCGTACCGTTCAACGCAGGTGATGGCTTCGGCGAGCGCTGGCACCTGACGCGCGAAGGAGGGCACAGCCACCGCCGGATCGTGCATGTCGACGATGCCACCGGCGCGGCCGTGCAATTGGCGCTGGTAAAGGCGGCGCAGGCCAATCCCAACATCACGCTTATGAGCGACATGGTGGCCATCGACCTCATCACCAGCCGCCACGGCGAGCGCTATTCCGGTGAAGGGCATGTGTGGGGCGTCTACGCCTTCAACAAAAAGACCAAGCATGTTGATACATTGCTGGGCCGCGCGACCATCTTGGCGACCGGCGGGGCGGGGCGGACGTACCTGTTCTCGACAGCGCCGCGTGGCGCGACGGGTGACGGGATCGCGATGGCGTGGCGGGCAGGCTGCCGCGTTTCCAACATGGAGATGAACCAGTTCCACCCGACCTGCCTCTACAATCTGGAGGTCAAGAACTTCCTGATCACCGAGGCGATGCGCGGCGAAGGCGGCAAGCTGAAGCTGCCCCCCGGCGTACCCGGCGGCGGTAAACGGTTCATGGACAGGCACGATCCGCGTGGAGAACTTGCGCCGCGCGATGTGGTGGCGCGCGCTATCGACCATGAAATCAAGCGCCTCGGCCTCGATTATGTCCACCTCGACATCAGCCATAAACCGCCGGAGTTCATCAAGGAACATTTCCCGACGATCTATGCGCGGCTGCTCGACCTCGACATCGACATCACCAAGGAGCCGATTCCCGTGGTTCCGGCGCAGCATTATACGTGCGGCGGCGTAGTGATCGACCTAGATGGCAAGACCGACTTGCCGGGGCTGTATGCGGCGGGCGAAGTGACGGAAAGCGGGCTGCATGGCGCAAATCGGCTGGCGTCCAATTCGCTGCTGGAATGCTTTGTATTCGGGGAAGCGGCGGCCAAGCATATCACTTCCCACTGGGATGAACTGCCTTCCCCACCGCCCATCCGGGCATGGGACGAGAGCCGCGTCACGGATTCCGACGAGGAAGTGATCGTCCAGCATAACTGGCGCGAAATTCGCCGGTTCATGTGGGACTATGTGGGCATCGTGCGCACCACCAAGCGGCTGGAGCGAGCGAAGCACCGCATCGATCTGCTGGCGCAGGAAGTGGACGACTATTACGGCAACTTCCGCGTGACGCCCGACCTGATCGAACTGCGTAACCTGCTTGAGGTGGCGCGGCTGATCGTCCGTTCGGCGCTGCACCGCAAGGAGAGCCGGGGGCTGCACTATATCCTCGATTATCCCGAGACGCTGCCGCAAGCGGTGGATACCGTGCTCGTCCCTTAAGGCTTCAGGAACGCCCTTAACGCAGCGGCAAATTTTGCCGGCTGATCGTTCATGATCATGTGGCCGCTCGGCGCGATCGGGATCAGGCTGGTCGATTTCGCGGCGGCATAGGCCGACCGATAGCGCTGCGTTTGGGCATGGCGCTGTTGCGCGTCGCCGCCCACGGCGTAGACGACCTGCATCGGCGCGCGCAGGGCGGGCAGGCGAGGCCCGAGGTCGATGTGGGCGAGTTCGCGCAGGGCCGTCGCGATGACGTCGGGGTCGCTGCCCTTCGCGCCGGGTTGCTGGGCGAGCATCTGCATGAACAATTGCCGTCCCGCCTTGGTTGCCGTGAAATATTGGCTCAGCTGGTCGGCGAAATAGCCCATGCCGCTGGCCGTGCCGCCTACCATGCTCGCCCCGTCCGGGAGCATGTCCACCACCATCACACGGCTGAGCGCAGGGGCGGGACTCATGGCCAGCATCATGGCGAGCGTGCCGCCCATCGAGTGACCTACCACCGCTGGGCGCACCAGCCTGGCCTGCGTGATGTAGGACGCCAGTTCCCCGACCAGTGGCGCGATGAGGGGGCCGCTCTTGTTGATGTCTGGCGCCAGTCCCGCAAAGCCGCGCACCTGCACGAGATGGTAGCGATAATCCGGCACTGCGGCTACCGCGCCGTTCCAGATGCCAGCGCCGCTGGCGAGGCCGGGGATCAGCAGCACGTCGGGCCCGCTTCCCCGCACCGTCACGCTGATCCTGCGGGAGGCGAACGGCGCGGCGATGGCGCGTGTGCCGCCAAGTGCCAGCGCTGCAAGTCCAGCGGCGAGGCAGAGTCTTCGGTCGAACAGGAGGGGTTCAGTCATCTGGAGCCTTTTAAGCAGCCGCCCTGAACGCACAATGACGCGTAACGTTGCGGCGTTCAGCTTCCTTACATCGCATTTGTGGAATCATTCGCCGCATCGGCCTTGCTTTGTCGCACGGTCGCCCTCGAAACTCAGAGAGTTGAAAATGCGGGGAAAAGACCGAAAAGTGCACATGAAGATCAAGCGTTGCGCTCCCGTGGGCAAGGGGGAGCGCGTGCGGCGACGTATCAGCCTCAGTCTTGTTATTGCTGCTCTTGGAGCATGTGTCGGAAGCGGAGAACCGCCAGCCGCGCGCGTCGCGGCGGCAGTGCCGCGCTATCCGGGGCCGGTCACGACTCCGCAGAAGCCGCGAGAGCCTGCCAAGCCCGTCGCCAATCCACCGATCGCCATTTCCGATTACAATCCCCGCAGCACGCCTTCCCCCGCGCTGGTAAGCATCATCCAGTCGCTGGGCCGCAACTTCAATGGCAAGGTGGGGATTGCCGTGCGCCGTGTCGACGCCGATTGGACCGTGGCTTGGAACGGCACCGCCCTGTTCCCGCAGCAAAGCGTATCGAAGCTGTGGGTGACGATGGCGATGCTGGACGCCGTCGATCGCGGCAAGATGAGCCTGTCCGATCCAGTAACGATCCACCGGCAGGACCTGACGCTGTTCAACCAGCCGCTCGCCGCGATGGTGGACGCCGATGGATTCACCACCACGGTCGCGGACCTGATGAAGCGGGCGATGGCGCAGAGCGACAACACCGCCAACGACATGCTTCTGCGCAAGGTCGGCGGTCCCGAAGCCGTGCGCGGTTTCCTGGCGCGGCGTTTCGTCAGTAACGTTCGCTTCGGCCCCGGCGAGCGCATTCTCCAGAGCACGACAGCGGGGCTGAGCTGGAATCCGAGTTATGCGCAGGGGCGCAACTTCTACGCGGCGCGCGCGGCCTTGCCGATGAGCGTGCGACAGCGGGCGCTGGACGCCTATCTTGCCGATCCGCCGGATGGGGCCGCGCCGAGTTCGGTCGTGGCCGCGCTGGCGAAGCTTAAGCGGGGGGAGATGCTCTCGCCGGCGTCTACCAGCCTGCTGCTAGACGTGATGCACAGCGCGAAGACCGGGCCACAGAGGATCAAGGGCGGCGTGCCGCCGGGCTGGAGCTACCTGCACAAGACAGGCACGGGGCAGGAGCTAGCGCCGCGGTCCACCGGGTTCAACGACATCGGCATCATGACGGCGCCCGATGGGACCAGCTATGCCGTGGCGGTGTTCATCGGCAGCACGACGGTCCCTATCCCCACGCGCTGGGAATTGATGCAGTCGGTGGCAAAAGCCGTCGCGGCGAATCACGACAAGCGGTGATCTGATCTTCACCTACTGGAGGGGATGGCAATTAGTCGCTATCCCCCCCGCATGTCTGAAAATCCGAATCCCAATCACCTCTATCTCGTCGATGGCAGCGGCTATATCTTCCGCGCCTATCACCAGCTTCCGCCGCTGACCAACAAGCATGGGCAGCCGGTGGGCGCAGTCTATGGCTATACGGCGATGCTGTGGAAGCTGGCGGCGGAGCTGGGCGCTGCCGAAGGTCCGACCCACATGGCGGTGATCCTGGACAAGGGATCGCACACCTTCCGCAACGATATGTACGACCAGTACAAGGCGCACCGTCCGCCGCCGCCGGAGGATCTGGTGCCGCAATTCCCGTTGATTCGTGATGCGACGCGCGCTTTCTCGCTGCCGTGCATCGAGCAGGCTGGGTTCGAGGCGGACGACATTATTGCGACCTATACGAAGCAGGCGGTCGCGGCCGGATGGCACGTCACCATCGTCTCGTCCGACAAGGACCTGATGCAGCTTATCCAGCCCGGCGTCGACATGTACGACACCATGAAGAACGAACGGCGCGGCCCCGAATATGTGTTGAGCAAATTCGGGGTGAAGCCCGAGCAGCTTGGCGACGTGCTCGCGTTGATGGGCGACAGCGTGGACAATGTGCCGGGCGTGCCCGGCATCGGGCCCAAGACGGCATCGAAGCTGATCACCGAATATGGCGACCTGGAAAGCGTGTTAGCGGCCGCACCGGCGATGAAGCCGTCGAAGATGCGCGACAATCTGGTCGAGCATAGCGAGATGGCGCGGCTGTCGCGGCGGCTGGTGGAACTGCACAGCACGATGGACTTGCCCGAGCCGCTGGAAGAACTGACGCTGAAGGGTATCCCCGACGAACCGCTGCGCGAATTCCTGGAGCATCATGGGTTCAAGGCGCTGTTGAACCGACTGGGTACGGGCGCAGCGGCAGTGGCGGTCGCGGCGGTATCGGCGGCGGCTACGGCGAGCGGGGCTCCGGCTGTGCCTGAAGTGGAGGCGCCGCCGCCGATCGACTGCTCCCTTTATGAGACTGTGGTGACGGTGGAGGCGCTGGACCGCTGGATGACGGAGGCGCATGCCGAGGGCGTGATCGCCATCGACACCGAGACGGACAGTCTGAACAGCGTCAGCGCCAAGCTGGTGGGGATCAGCCTCTCCACCGGGCCGAACCGCGCCTGCTACATTCCAGTGGGCCATGGCGGGACGGACATGTTTGCGGAGAAACCTGAGCAATTGCCGCTGGACGTCGCCCTCGGCAAGCTCAAGCCGCTGCTGGAAGACGACAGCGTGCTGAAGGTCGGGCAGAACCTGAAATATGACATGACCGTGCTGGCGCGGCGTGGGATCGTCATCACGCCGTTCGACGACACCATCGTCATGAGCTTCGACCTCGATGCGGGGCAGAGCCTTGCCGGGCATGGCATGGACGAAGGGGCGAAGACGCATCTTGGCCACACCTGCATCACCTTCAAGGACGTGGTGGGCAGCGGCAAATCGCAGATCAGCTTCGCCGAAGCGCCGCTGGACAAGGCGACTGCCTATGCGGGCGAAGATGCGGACGTGACATTGCGGCTTTGGAACATCTTCAAACCGCGCCTGCATCAGGAAGGTGCGACGCGCGTCTATGAACTGGTGGACCGCCCGCTGGTGCCGGTGATCGCGGGCATGGAGCGCGCCGGGATCAAGGTGGACCGCGAACATCTCTCCCGCCTGTCGGGCGAGTTTTCCGAGGGCATCGCGACGCTGGAGACAGAGATCCATGGGCTTGCCGGGCAGCCCTTCGCCATTGGAAGCACCCAGCAATTGGGCGCGATCCTGTTCGACAAGCTGGGTCTCAAAGGCGGCAAGAAGGGCAAGTCGGGCGCTTACTCGACCGACGTCACGATCCTGGAGAAGCTGAAGGCCGAAGGGTCGGAGATCTGCGGCAAGGTGCTGGACTGGCGGCAATTGTCGAAGCTCAAATCGACCTATACCGATGCCTTGCAGGCGCAGATCAACCCGGAGACGGGGCGGGTCCACACCAGCTACAGCTTAACCGGAGCACAAACCGGACGATTGTCTTCCACCGATCCAAACCTCCAGAACATCCCCATCCGTACCGAGACCGGGCGGCAGATCCGCCATGCCTTCGTCGCGGAGCCGGGCAATGTGATCCTGGCTGCCGACTACAGCCAGATCGAGCTGCGGCTGGCGGCGCATATGGCCGACGTGCCAGCCTTGCGGGAGGCCTTCGCGGCGGGCGAGGACATCCACAACCGCACCGCGCAGGAGCTGTTCGGGGACGTCAATCGCGATACGCGCGGGCGGGCGAAGACTATCAACTTCGCCATCCTGTATGGTATCAGCCGTTGGGGCCTGGCCGCGCGACTGGAGATCAGCGCTGACGAAGCGCAGGACATGATCAGCCGCTATTATGAGAGCTTCCCCGGCATCAGCGTCTACATCAACGAGACGCTGGAGAAGGTGCGGGCGACCGGCTACACCGAGACGCTGTTCGGACGGAAGACGTGGTTCCCGCGCATCAAGGCCCCGATCCAACATGAGCGGCAAGGCGCCGAACGCGCCGCAATCAACGCGCCGATCCAGGGCACCAGTGCCGACATCATCAAGCGTGCGATGGTGCGGATGGTGCCTGCGTTGGAAGCGGCGGGACTGCCGAACGTCAGGATGCTGCTACAGGTGCATGACGAACTTGTGTTCGAACTGCCTGAGGGAGATGTGGAAGCGGCAAGCTCCATCATCCGCGAAGTAATGGCGGGCGCGGCTGGGCCGATGGTGAAGCTGTCCGTACCGCTTGGCGTCGAGATCGGCACCGGCCCAAGCTGGGGCGCGGCGCATTAGTGTCGCTCAGCTACGCGGCCGGGCCTGCTGGTAGCTGCCGAGGACACGCACCCATTTGGTATGGAACTTCAGTTCCTCCAGCGCGCGGTCGATCGCGGGGGTACCTGGCATGCCCTCGATATCAGCGAAGAATTCCGTCATGGCGAAGCTGGCTCCGCGCTGATAGCTTTCCAGCTTGGTCATGTTGACGCCGTTGGTCGCGAAGCCGCCCAGCGCCTTGTAGAGCGAGGCAGCGACGTTGCGTACCTCGAACAGGAAGGTCGTCATGACCGGGCCATCGCCCTGCGGCATCTTGGGCTCTCGCGCCAGAATGACGAAGCGCGTCATATTATCGTCGCTGTCCTCGATATTTTCGGCAATCATCGTGAGGCCATAGGTTTCCGCCGCGATCGCGGGCGCGATGGCCCCGGCACCCGGCTCGCGGGTTTCCGCCACCAGGGCAGCGGCCCCCGCCGTGTCGGCATAGCTGACCGGCTGAATGCCCTTTGCACGCAGATAATGGCGGCACTGGCCCAGTGCCTGCGGATGGCTGATCGCACTGGTGACCGGCGCGTCGCCCGCCGCCATGAGGCAATGACGGATGCGAAGGAAGTACTCGTCGACGATGTGCAGACCCGATTCGGGCAGCAGGAAATGCATGTCCGCGACCCGGCCGTGCAGCGAGTTTTCGATCGGGATGATCGCCCGGTCTGCCTTGCCTTCGCGTACCGCGTCGATCGCATCCTCGAACGCGAAGCTGGGCAAGGGGATGCAGCCGGGCGCATAGCCAAGCGCAGCGAGGTGGGAGTTCGCGCCCGGTGCGCCCTGGAACGCTATGGCGCGCGCCGGATCGCGGGCGGCCTGCTGCGACAATTCGGCGACGATGCGCCGGGCGGGAAGGGGGAAAGCATCCATGAGCGGACGGCGCTTAGGGCGTTGCTGCGATCGACGCAAGCCGCGCTTGCGCGTTCGCGCTTGCGTCATTATGGCAGCCCGCATAACGGGCGCGGGATTCCCACTTACGCGCCAGAGCGGATCACTCGGAGGAAATCGTACGCATGGACGATCGTTTCAATACCATTGCCGGCTGGGCGTTGTTCGCGGGCATCGTCGCGCTCGGCGGATCGATTGTCAGCGGCAAGCTGTTTCATGCGGAACGTCCCGAAAAGATGGGCTATGCGATCGAAGGCGTCGAAGCCGAAGGCGGCGCTGGCGCGGATGCGGGTCCCGGCCTGAATACGCTGCTGGCCAGTGCAGACGTCGCTGCGGGTGAAAAGGTCTTCGGCAAGTGCGCCGCTTGCCACACCATCAATCAGGGCGGCGCCAACGGCATTGGTCCGAACCTTTATGCCACGGTTGGTGAGGGTGTCGCTGAAGGCAAGGGCGGATTCGCCTTTTCCGACGCGCTGAAGAAGAAGGGCGGCAATTGGACCTTCGATCAGCTCGATGCGTGGTTGAAGAGCCCGCGTGAATACGCGCCCGGTACGAAGATGACCTTTGCCGGGCTGGGTAATGGCGTCGATCGCGCCAATGTGATCGCCTATATGAACGCGCAGGGTTCCAATCTGCCGCTACCAGCCGCCGATGCGGCGCCTGCGGCTGCTGGCGGCGATAATGCGGCTGCCGGGGCGGATAACGCCGCCGGTGCAGCGGGTAACGCGGCTGGCGAAGCGGCCAACGCTGCAGCGCCCGCACCGACCAAGTAACAGGATGATCCCGCCGGGCTGACCGGCGGGAGTCCGTTTCTCAGTCGCAACCCATCAGGTTGTCGTCCTTGTAGAAACGGCAAACGGTCGACCAGGCGTCTTCGGCCGTCTCGACCCAGGTGAACAGCTCCAGGTCGCGATGTGCGATCACGCCTTCGTCCGCCAGTGCTTCGAAATCGACGACCTTGCTCCAGAATTCCTTGCCGAACAGCAGGATCGGGATTGGCTTCATCTTGCCGGTCTGCACGAGCGTCAGCAGCTCGAAAAATTCATCGAACGTACCGAACCCGCCCGGAAATACGGCAAGAGCGCGGGCGCGCAGCAGGAAGTGCATCTTGCGCAGCGCGAAATAGTGGAACTGGAACGATAGCTCCGGTGTGACGTAGATGTTGGGCGCCTGCTCATGCGGCAGCACGATGTTCATGCCGATCGATGGCGCGTCCATGTCGGCTGCGCCGCGATTGGCGGCTTCCATGATCGAGGGACCGCCGCCCGAGCAGACGACGAAATTCTGCTTCCCGTCCTCGCCTGCCGGGTAGCGTGCGGCAATATTCGCTAGACGGCGTGCCTCATCATAATATTTCGACTTGGCGGCCAGCCGTTCGGCTATGCGACGCTCCTCCTCGCTCGCGGCGGCTTCGATCCGCGCCTGTGCCTTCTCCGGCTCCGGGATCCGGGCGGAGCCGTAGAAGACGAAGGTGGATTCGATCTTCGCCTCGTTCATCAGCAATTCGGGTTTCAGAAGCTCAAGCTGAAACCGTACCGGGCGCAAATCGTCGCGCAGCAGGAAGTCGCGATCCTGGAAGGCCAGCGTGTAGGCGGCGCTGGTGGTCTGGGGGGTGTGCAGGTTCTTGGCGGCGTCCTTGACTTCCTGCTTGGCAGGGCGGAACTTGCGCTCTTCGATCTCTTTTTTTGTCATCGGCGGCCATTAGCCAGCGCCACCCGGCTTGCCAAGCGCGGCGACCCTAACCTAGCGACAAAAGCCGCCTCTTCCGCCCATGTCCAGGTGCAGATGGTCATGGTGCGCCGCATTGTAGTCGGGGCTCAAGACCGTGCGGAAGCGCTTGCAGGCGCTGGTGCGGATGATGCGGAGGAATTGTTGTTCGCGGCTGTCACCGCGCCATCCATTCGTGACCGACACGCGCCGCCCATCGGCGAGGACGAAGGCGGCCACATCCACGGCATTGCTGCGCCCATGTTCGGACAGGCGACCCGATCCAGCGATCGGTCGGCAGGAATAGGTACCGAACGTCTCGATCTTGATGAGTTCGCTCCCCAGCAACAGCCGCGCGGCCGGTTGTACGCCGTAACGCGCCCATGCGGAGAACTTGGCCGCGAGCGGGCATGTCATTGCGCCGAGATTGGTCGTCGGCACGCCGATGTCGAGCAGCTTGACGCTGCCGAAGGCGGAACATCCGCCGCCGAAGCTGCGATCCTCCAGCGGTGTGAACAGCACGCCAGACGCGCGGAGGTTCGCCATGCACTGCCTGATCTCGGGCGATTTCGATGTGGCGGCTTTTGGCGGAGGCGGACGGGATACGCGCACACTGCGCTTAGGCTCCGGTGTCCCGGCACAGGCGCTGATCGTGAGAACCAAGGCCAGCGCCATCCATCGCCTTGAAAAGCCCTGCCTCGCCCGGAACCCGCTCATGCGGACGCTTATAACAGGACATGCTTAACCCATGGCAACGGCTTTCCCGCTCCGCCTGCCGCACGATGGGCCGAGTGGAAGGCGCTTGACTAACGCCCCGGCCTCTATAGAGGGGCCGGCGGGCCACGCGGTCCCAACGCCGCGCGTGCTCTCTGTGAGGAGAGACTACATGACTGATGTTACCCGTCCCGCGACGGATGCGCTTGCGCATACGGATCACAAGCCTGCTAGCAAGCCTGCGCGTCCTTTCTTTTCTTCCGGCCCCTGCGCCAAGCCGCCCGGCTGGACCCCCGAAAAACTCGCCACGCAATCCTTGGGCCGTTCGCACCGCTCGAAGATCGGCAAGACGCGTCTCCAGTACAGCATCGACCTGATGCGCGAACTGCTGAACCTGCCTGAGACGCACCGTATCGGCATCGTGCCGGGGTCAGACACCGGCGCATTCGAGATGGCGATGTGGACGATGCTGGGCGCGCGTCCCGTGACGGCGATAGCTTGGGAAAGCTTCGGCGAAGGCTGGGTAACGGATGCGGTCAAGCAGTTGAAGCTCGACCCCACGGTGGTGCGCGCGGATTACGGACAGTTGCCCGATCTTGCTGCCGTCGATTTCTCGCATGACGTGCTGTTCGCCTGGAACGGTACAACCTCGGGCGTGCGCGTGCCGAATGCTGACTGGATTCCGGCCGACCGCGAGGGGCTGACCTTCGCCGACGCGACCAGCGCGGTTTTCGCATATGACATCGATTGGGCGAAGATCGACGTCGCCACTTTCTCCTGGCAGAAGGTGCTGGGCGGCGAGGGCGGCCATGGCGTGCTGATTCTCGGCCCCCGCGCCGTTGAACGGCTCGAGACCTACACGCCGGACTGGCCGCTGCCCAAGGTGTTCCGCCTGGTATCGAAGGGCAAGCTGACCGAAGGCGTGTTCAAGGGCGAGACGATCAACACTCCTTCCATGCTGGCGGTAGAAGACGCCATCTTCGCGCTGGAATGGGGCAAGTCGGTAGGCGGTGCCTCCGGGCTGATCGCGCGCAGCGACGCCAATGCCGCGGCGCTCGACAAGATCGTGGCCGAACGCGACTGGCTCGGGCATCTTGCCGCCGATCCGGCTTCGCGGTCGAAGACCAGCGTGTGCCTCACGGTCGAAGGCGCTGACGAAGCGTTTATCAAGAGCTTCGCCGGTCTGCTGGAGAAGGAAGGCGCGGCGTATGACATCGCGGGCTATCGCGATGCTCCGGCGGGCCTTCGCATCTGGTGCGGCGCGACGGTCGACACGGCCGATATCGAAGCACTCGGTCCCTGGCTCGATTGGGCCTACGCCCAAACCAAGGCCGCCTGAACTCCTCCTACCCCATCATGTCATCCCAGCGAAGGCTGTGATCTCAGGCCCCGAGGTCCAACCAAGCCGCTTGAGATCCTGATCTTCGTCAGGATGTCGAATAGCAGAAAGGCTATTTGCTATGCCTAAAGTCCTCATTTCCGACAAAATGGACCCCCGCGCCGCAGCGATCTTCCGCGACCGTGGCGTCGAAGTCGATGAAATCACCGGAAAGACTCCAGAAGAACTCAAAGCCATTATCGGCCAGTATGATGGCCTCGCCATTCGTTCCTCGACCAAGGTGACGAAGGAAATCCTCGACGCCGCGACGAACCTGAAGGTCATCGGGCGCGCTGGCATCGGCGTGGACAACGTCGATATTCCGGCTGCGTCGGCAAAGGGTGTGGTCGTCATGAACACGCCCTTCGGTAACTCGATCACCACTGCCGAACATGCCATTGCGTTAATGTTCGCCTTGGCTCGCCAACTGCCCGAAGCCGACGCTTCGACGCAGGCGGGCAAGTGGGAGAAGAACCGCTTCATGGGCGTCGAAGTCACTGGCAAGGTGCTCGGCCTGATCGGCGCTGGCAATATCGGCTCGATCGTCGCGGATCGCGCGCTGGGCCTCAAGATGAAGGTCGTTGCGTTCGACCCGTTCCTGACGCCCGAACGCGCCGTGGACATGGGCGTGGAGAAGGTGACGCTGGACGACCTGCTCGCCCGCGCCGACTTCATCACGCTGCACACGCCGCTGACCGACCAGACGCGCAACATCCTGTCGGCGGAAAACCTCGCCAAGACCAAGAAGGGCGTGCGGATCATCAATTGCGCGCGTGGCGGCCTGATCGACGAAGCGGCGCTGAAGGCGGGTCTCGACAGCGGCCACATCGGCGGCGCGGCGCTCGATGTCTTCGTGACCGAGCCTGCCAAGGAAAGCCCGCTGTTCGGCACCCCGAACTTCATCTCCACCCCGCATCTGGGCGCGTCGACCGATGAGGCGCAGGTCAATGTGGCGTTGCAGGTTGCCGACCAGTTGTCCGACTACCTGCTGGACGGCGGCGTCACCAATGCCCTCAACATGCCAAGCCTGTCGGCGGAAGAAGCGCCCAAGCTCAAGCCCTATATGGCGATTGCCGAAAAGCTGGGCAGCCTGCTCGGTCAGCTCGAAGGCGATCAGGTGAAGGGCGTTTCGGTCGAGGTCGAGGGCCATGCCGCCGAACTCAACCCGAAGCCGATCACGGCGGCGGTGCTGGCGGGCCTGATGCGCGCCTATTCCGACACGGTGAACATGGTCAACGCCCCTTATCTTGCCAAGGAGCGTGGTCTCGACGTGCGCGAAGTACGGCATGATCGCGAAGGCGCCTACCAGACCCTGGTGCGCGTGACGGTGCAGACGCCGACCGGCGAGCGCTCGGTCGCGGGCACCTTGTTCGGGCCGACGCAGCCGCGCCTTGTCGAACTGTTCGGGATCAAGGTGGAAGCCGATCTGGCCGGTACGATGCTCTATATCGTCAACCAGGACGCACCCGGCTTTATCGGTCGTCTGGGTTCGACGCTGGGGCAGGCGGATGTCAACATCGGCACGTTCAATCTCGGCCGGCGCAATCAGGGCGGTGAAGCGGTGCTGTTGCTGTCCGTCGACGGCACCGTGACCGAGCCGCTGCTTTGGGACATCTGCAAGCTGGCGGGCGTGAAGACGGTCAAGCTGCTGCGCTTCGCCTGAAATGGCTCGGGGCGGGTATAAAACTCCCGCCCCGAAGCTCTGGCCTCTTTCGTCAAACTCGCTAGAAGCCGGCGCATGACCTCTTCCGCATCCGTTCCGAACCAGGGTATATTGGGGCTGCTGCCCGAAGGCCTGTCCGACCGTCTGCCTCCGCAAGCGGAGGCATCGGCGCATCTGGCGCGCAACGTGCTCGATACGGTGGCGGCGCATGGCTATGCGCGCGTGATGCCGCCGGTCGCGGAGTTCGAGGAGACACTGACGCAACGGCTGAAATCGGCGCGGGCGCAGGATCTGTTGCGTGTGGTGGACCCGGTGTCGCAGCGCACGCTGGCAATGCGCCCGGACATGACGGCGCAGGTCGGGCGCATTGCCGCCACGCGTCTCGCCGCCGCCGCGCGTCCTCTGCGCTTGTCCTATGGCGGGCCGGTGCTGCGGCTGCGTGCGAACCAGCTTCGGCCTGAGCGCGAACGCTTGCAGGTCGGCGCGGAGCTGATCGGCACGGACAGCGTCGCCGCCGCCGTCGAGATCGTCAATGTCGCCATCGAGGCTTTGCAGGCGGCGGGCGTTGCAGGCATTACCATCGACTTCACGCTACCCGATTTGATCGACACGCTCGCTGCCGGTCCGATGCCGCTGAAAGATGCTGAGCGCGAGCAGGTTCGGGCAGAACTGGACGCGAAAGATGCCGGTGCGCTGGTGGCTCTAGGAGCGAGCGCGGCCGCCTATCTGCCGCTGATCGAAGCGGCCGGGCCATTCCATGCCGCGATGGAGAAGCTCGAAGGCATCGATGCGGCGACCGGCCAGGGAGCCATCGCCAGCCGCATCGCCGCGCTGCGCGCCATCGCGAAGCCGATCGGCTGGGATATTACGTTGACGCTCGACCCGACAGAGCGTCACGGCTTCGAATATCAAAGCTGGTTCGGCTTCTCGATCTTTGCCGACGGTTTCGTTGGCGAGATAGGGCGCGGCGGCGGCTATGCGATCCTGCGGGCGGACGGCAGTGAGGAACCGGCGGTGGGTTTCTCACTCTATCCCGATCCGCTGATCGATGCAGGCTTTGGGGCTGTGCCGGTGAAGCGCCTGTTTCTCCCCTTGGGGCACGACGCAGCGCTTGCGAAGGTGAAGCGGGCGGAAGGCTGGCGCACCGTTGCTGCCCTGTCGGATACTGACGATGGCGCGGCGCTGGGTTGCGGTCACTGGCTGGATGGATCGGACATCCGGCCCTATTAGGTCCGTTCGCGGCCCAGTATCTCCCGCGCCCTCGGTTCGAGCCGCTCGACCGCTGCGGCGTGGATGCCTGGCGCACAACATAAGATGCCGAATGCGGTCGGGTCTTTCCGGTTGAAGCCCAAAGGCCGTCCCAGCGCATCGCTGACCGCTGCGCCTGCCTCTTGAGCGATCAGTGCGGCGGCGGCGATGTCCCATTCATTGCCCCAGCGGATCGTCGCGAGCAGGTCCGCTTCGTCCGCCGCCACCATCGCCATGCGCAGCGCTATGCTGTTGGGCTTGGCGACGGCGGTGAGGTCGCGATCCACCTTGGGCAGGGTATCGGCAGGCACTCGCGCGCCGGGCAACCGGCTGCGTGTGCTTGCCGCAAGCGGCCGCCCGTTTCGAATGGCGCCGCCGCCCACCTGCGCGATCCACAGTTCGTTGCGAGCCGGTGCGGCCAGGATCCCGAAGCGTGGCAGCCCTGCCTCCACCAAGGCGACCGAGACCGCCCAGCCGGGCCGCCCGCGCAGATAATCGCGGGTTCCGTCGATGGGATCGACTACCCACACCCGATCCGTGCCCAGCCGATGCGCGGTATCCGCCGTTTCCTCCGACAGCCACCCGGCATCCGGGGCGAGATCGTGCAGCGCGCTTTTCAGCATCGCATTGACGTCCATGTCGGCCTGACAGACTATCTCGCCGGGAGTCTTCTCCCAGCGATGCACCTGCGTCTTGCCGCCCGCCCATAATGTCAGCGCGTGATCGGCGGCTTCGGCGACGACATCGATCGCCTGCCTGAATAAGCGATCCGTCATCGCGCCTTATCCGCCCGCCACCATCATTCCGTCGATGCGGATCGTTGGCACGTTCGTCGCATAGCGGAACACCAGATCGTTGGCAGGGACCAGATTGCGGAACATGTCTATCAGGTTACCGGCAATCGTGATTTCCGCAACCGCGCCGACGACCGCGCCGTTCTCGATCAGGAAGCCGGACGCGCCCCGGCTGTAGTCGCCCGTGACGCCATTGACGCCCATGCCAATGAGGTCAGTGACATAAAGCCCGCGCTTCACGTCCGCCATCAGGTCGCCCGGCGACGCATCGCCCGGTTCCATATGTACGTTGCTTGGTCCGGCACCCGGCGCACCGCCCGTGCCCCGGCTGGCATGGCCGGTAGGATCGAGCCCCAGTTGCCGGGCAGAGGCACTGTCCAGCAGCCAGCCGGTCAGCACACCCGCATCGATCAGCGCGCGGCGCTGCGTCGGCAGTCCCTCGCCGTCGAAAGGCCGCGAACGCAGGCCGCGATGAAGCAGCGGATCATCAATGATCGTGACGCTGCTGTCGAAAATCGCGGTGCCCAGCTTCTCCAGCAGGAAACTGGACCGGCGTGCAATAGAGGGGCCGACGATGGCGCCGACGAGATGCCCGATCAGGCTGGAGCCGACACGGGGATCGAAGATGACGGGCATCTGGCCACTGTCGATCTTGTTCGGATTGAGCCGCGCGACGGCGCGTTGCCCCGCCTTGATGCCGATGGTCTCCGCGCCATCGAGGTCGATGAGGTGCCGTACCGTATGGCTGGCGTGGTCGCGCTGCATGCCTGCGCCTTCGCCCGCAAGTACGCTGGCATAGGTCGAATGGCTGGTCGCGCCATAGCTGCCGGAAAAGCCGTGGCTCGTGGCAAGCGCGATCTGGCTGCGCCCGGACGAGGCACCACCGCCTTCGCTGTTGGTGACGCCGGGCACGGCTCGGGCGGCGTCTTCGGCCTCCAGAGCGCGCAGCTTCAAGGCCGCGGGATCGGGCTCGCCCTTGTCGCACAGATCGAGCGCAGCAGGCTTGCGGGTGAGCAGACGATCTTCGGGGGCGAGGCCCGCATAGGCATCCTCAGGCGCCTGCTGCGCCATGGCGATGCAACGTTCGACCAGAGTGCCAAGGCTCGCCGGACTGAAGTCGGACCCCGATACCGTCGCCGAGCGATGGCCAAGGAATACGCGCAGGCCGATCTCTTCCCCTTCGGACCGATCGACATCCTCCAGCGCGCCCAGACGCACCGATACATTGGTGGAGGCATTGCACACGTAGATGGCGTCGGCCGCGTCCGCGCCTGCCTTTCGCGCGGCATCCACCAGATTTTCCGCGCGCTTCTGCGCTTCGTCGAGACTGAGCATAAAGTGGAGAGGACTCATGAGGTTCGGGGAAGCCCTGCGCCTTAGCGGCATGGGGGCACAGGTGCAAATGTGGGGGGCGGGGCGCCGGTTGTGAAGGGCGGACGATATGTTCAACCCCGTCATGCCGCCGCGGGGTGACGGAGGAAGGGGAAGCTTGCCCCTCGCGCAACCTCCAGTGGCTCGCTATCCTTCACAGGCATAGCAGGGGATGTCATCATGGCCGACTGGAACAGGCGCAAATCACTGGACGCGCTGGTGGCGCGTGAGGAGGGGCAGCGGCTGGTGCCTACATTGTCCTGGCCACACCTGCTGGCGCTGGGCATCGGTGCGATCGTTGGGACGGGCATATTGACGCTGATCGGCGTCGGCGTGGATCGCGCCGGACCCGCCGTGCTGTTGTCCTTCGCGATTGCGGGCGCGATATGCGCCTGCGCCGCACTTGCCTATGCCGAGATGGCGACGATGATGCCCGCGGCGGGGAGCGCTTACACGTACAGCTATGCAGTGCTTGGCGAGTTGGTGGCGTGGGTGGTGGGCTGGTGCCTGATCCTCGAATATTCGCTGGTGGTGGCGACAGTGGCGGTCGGCTGGTCGGGCTATGCGACGCCGCTGCTGACTGCGGTAGGCTTTCCGGCCGCGTTGACCGCGAGCCCCGCATTGGGTGGCATCATCAACTTGCCCGCCATCTTCATCATCGGCGTAGTTGCAGTGCTGCTCAGCATCGGCACGCGGGAGAGCGCGCGGCTCAACACCGTGCTGGTCGCCATCAAGATCGTGACGCTCAGCCTGTTCGTGTTCTGCACATTGCCAGCCTTCGACGCCGCCAATCTGGAGCCGTTCATGCCCTTCGGCTTTGCCAAGCATATGGGACCGGATGGCGTAGAGCGCGGCGTCATGGCGGCGGCGGCGATCATCTTCTTCGCCTTCTATGGCTTCGACGCGATCTCAACGGCGGCGGAGGAAACGAAGAAGCCGGAGCGGGACCTTGCCATCGGCATCGTCGGATCGATGCTGGCCTGCACGGCGATCTATATCTTCGTGGCGGCCGCCGCGGTCGGCGCGCTGCCCTTCACGCGCTTCGCGGACAGCCCGGAGCCACTGGCGCTGATCCTGCGCGAATTGGGGCAGGGACAGGTCGCGCGAATCGTCGCTATCGCCGCCGTGATCGCGTTGCCGACCGTGTTGCTCGGCTTCCTCTACGGCCAGTCGCGCATCTTTCTGGTCATGGCGCGCGACGGCTTCCTGCCCATCGGTCTCGCGCGCATATCGAAGCGCGGGACGCCGATACGGATCACGATCCTGACGGCGATACTAGTGGCGGTGATAGCCGGGCTACTGCCCATCGACCAGATCGCGGCGCTGGCCAATGCGGGCACCCTGATTGCTTTCGCGGCGGTCGGCCTGTGCATGCTGGTGATGCGCCGCCGCGCGCCCGATCAGCGCCGCCCGTTTCGCGTGCCGCTGGCGTGGCTGGTGGGGCCCGGCGCGATATTGGGCTGCCTCTATCTGTTCACCAGCCTGCCGACGAAGACGCTACTCTATTGCCTGGCGTGGAACCTGGTGGGGCTGGTGCTGTACTTCGCATACGGGCGAAAGCGGAGCAATCTCGCGGTCGCCTAGCTACGATCCAGCCAGAACTTGAACAGATGGTAGGCGACCGCCATTTCCGGCGGCGCGATGAAGGGTGCGCCCGCTTCGCCAGCCATGGCCGCACGCACGCCATCGGCATCCACCCACATCGCATGTTCAAGCTCGGTTTCGTCGATGGTGAGCACGTCGTCCCTTGCCTGTGCGACGCAGGCGATCATCAGCGATGAGGGGAAGGGCCAGGGCTGGCTCATGGCGTAGCGCACATTGTCCACGACGATCCCGGCTTCTTCCCACAGTTCGCGGGCGACGGCTTCCTCGATGGTTTCGCCGGGTTCGATGAAGCCCGCTAGCGCCGAATAGCGGCCAGCGGGGAAGCGCGGTTGGCGGCCGACCAATATACGACCGTCATGTTCCGCCAGCATGATCGTCACCGGATCGACGCGGGGGAAGTGCTCTGCGCCGCAGCCGCCGGACTCGCTTTCGCTGCCGCTCGAAAGTCCCGCCCCACAGCGCCGTGCCCAGCCCGCCTTGATCGGCGCAGTAGGCGTGCCGCAATTGGCGCAGAAGCGATGCCGCGCATGCCAGTCGATGAGGCTGCGCGCCGTGCCGTAGAGCGCAAGCTGATCGGGAGCGAGGAGAGGGGCAACGCTCCAGACCTGCGGTGCGAACTGGCCTCCGTGGCCAAGCGACGGGTCCAGGCGGATGAACAATGGCCCGTCCTCGCCAATCCCGAGGAGGCAATAGGCCTCTGCGGCAGTACCCTGTGGCAAAGCTATGGTCGCCAGATTCGCGCCGTCGACCACGGGATCAAGGTCATCCAGCACCAGCATCCTGGAACGAGGGTCCGCAAAAGCCTGTGCGACCAGCGCGGGGTTGCTGCGGACGTGATCGGCACGATCCAGCGTTCCGCCGACGAAGCCGGGACGCTTCAAGATGGCACCACGCCTCTGGGAAGGAGGAAGAGTTTCGGCATCAGATATGATCCTCCTTCAACACGACATCGGCCACTTTGGCGAACAGCGTGGGTAGACCGGCTTCGCCGATCCTGTCGAGTGGCCACCATTCTCCTTCACCGACATTCAGGCTGTTCCCATTCACTTCGGCGCGATGCACGGTCAAAGACAACGCGAAATGCGTGAAGACATGGCCGACCGGCTCCGGCAGA
The DNA here is from genome assembly GCF_033795625.1 of Sphingobium sp. Lineage (GTDB taxonomy): Bacteria > Pseudomonadota > Alphaproteobacteria > Sphingomonadales > Sphingomonadaceae > Sphingobium. The sequence goes on from NZ_JARYGI010000020.1 coordinate 49,000, forward strand.
GTCACCCATTGCGCGGATGTGGGCGGTAAAGTGGAGGGTGTGGCAGACCAGTTCGAGCCCGGCAAGCCGCGCATGCCGCCCAGCAGTCCCTTGGCAGGCCGCCGCTCCAGCCATACGCTGTCGCCTCGCGTCATCCACCACACGTGCCCCAGCCGCTGGGGCTTGGGCTTCTTCGCAGCTTTCAAGGGGAACGTGGCAGGATCGGCTGTGCGAAACGCAGCGCAACTCTCCCGCAGCGGGCAAATCCCGCAGGCGGGATTGCGCGACGTGCAGATCGTCGCGCCCATATCCATCATCGCCTGGGCAAAGTCGCCCGCCCTTGCATTCGGCGTGATCGTTTCGGCGAAAGCGCGGATCTCCGGCCGCGCTGCTGGCAAGGGCGTGGGAATCGCGAACAGCCGCGCCACGACACGCTCGACATTGGCATCCACGACGACCGCCCGCTGCCCAAAGGCGATGGCGGCGATCGCGGCGGCCGTGTAGGTGCCCACCCCGGGCAGCGTTCGTATCTCCACTTCACGTTCTGGAAATGCGCCGTTCCATTCGCGCATTACGGCGCGGGCGCAGGCGAGCAAGTTGCGTGCCCGCGCATAATAACCAAGCCCCGCCCACGCCGTCATCAACTCGGCATCGTCCGCCGCCGCAAGATCGGCGACGGTCGGCCAACGGGCCGTGAACCGATGGAAATAGGGAATGACTGCGGCCACTGTCGTCTGTTGCAGCATCACTTCGGACAGCCACACGCGGTAAGGATCGGTGGCGTTCGTTCCGGGAGGCGCTCGCCAGGGAAGCCGCCGCGCGTGCCGGTCATAATGCGCCAGCAGGCGATCGGCGATGGAAGGGCTCTCGACGGGCATGGCCGCGCTATGCCATTAAGCGATGCATGACGGAACGCCCTGATCCACCTTCGCCCAAACAAAAAGCGGTTCCGAAAAAGGCAGCCGCAAAACCGGCAGAGGAACGTCCGCGCATCAATGGTCCCCGCGCCATAGCCGACCTGATGCCCGACATCGGCCGGGCCGCTTTCCGTAAGTTCGGTTTCGTCCAGTCGAGCATCGTCACGCGTTGGGCCGATATCGTCGGCAAGCATTACGCCGATATCAGTACGCCCGACTCGATCCGCTTCCCGGTGGGGAAGAAAGCGGGCGGCACCTTGTCGCTCACGGTATCCAGCGGCCATGCGACGATGCTCCAGCATGTGTTGCCCGACATCATCGAGCGGGTGAACCGCTTCTTCGGCTATGCCGCCATCGCCAAGGTGGCGATGCGGCAGGGTCATGTCGAGCCGAAAGCGCCTCTCCGTTCGCCGCCGCCCAAGAACCTGCGTCCGGTTCCTATCGAACTAGGCGACTCGCTGCGGGACATCGGGGACCCCGAACTGCGTGCCGTGCTGGAGTCGCTCGCCCAGGGGCTTGCCAATTCCAGCGGTCTGCCCAAGATCAGCTAAGCTTCAGTAGAGATGCCATCCATGAAGAGACACGCCATCATCCTCTGCCTTGCCGCCTCGGTGCCGGCCACGGCGTTTGCCGCCAAGACAATCGACTGGACCACGCGCATCACGGTATCTCCTGCAGGGGGGCATGTGATGGGCAATCCCGCTGCTCCGGCAAAGGTCGTCGAATATATCAGCTATACCTGCAGCCATTGCGCGCATTTCGTCATGGAGGGCGCGCCGCAACTAAAAGAAGGCTGGGTGAAGACAGGCAAAGCGAGCGTGGAAGTCCGGAACGCCGTGCGCGATCGTTACGACCTGACGGCGGCGCTGCTTGCCCGTTGCGGCGGTCCATCGCGCTTCTATGGCAGTCACGCTGCCCTGTTTGCGAACCAGAGCGCGTGGATGCCACAGATCGAGGCTTATGAAGCAGCGAACAGCGCGCCTCCGGCAGGTAAGGCTCCCTCCGTGATCCTGCAGGACATCGGCAGGAAGACCGGGCTGTACACGCTGATGGCCAAGCGCGGCTTCACCCCCAAGCAACTGGATAGCTGTGTTGCCGATCCGGCTGCGATGAAGGTCGTGACCGGCATGACCAATGATGCATGGAAGAACGTCAAGATCAGCGGCACGCCGGGCTTCACGCTCAACGGCAAGCTTCTGACTGGCGTTTCAACCTGGGAAGCCCTGCGTGCGACATTGCCCGGCGGCTCCAACTGAATTAGATCGGCCGTCACGCTCCTTCACTGATGGAAAAACAACACATGAAATTTCCGACCGGTTTAGCCTCGATTGCAATCGCCTTCACCCTTGCGGCGTGCGGTGGGAAGGAAGGTGGCAATGCCAGCGCGCCGACCGGAGCGCCCGTGGCTGCCGTTGCGGCACCTGCGGGCACGACCTGGGCCGATACGGTGGCCGCCACGCCGGAGGGCGGGTTCCGCATGGGCAATCCTGATGCGGCAGTGAAGGTGACGGAGTTCGCGTCCTATACGTGCAGCCATTGCGCGGAATTCACGGCCAAGTCCGGAGAAGAAATCAGGAGCCTGGTCAACACCGGCAAGATGAGCTTCGAGTTGCGCAATTATGTGCGTGATCCCCTCGATATGACGCTGGCGTTGTTGGCGCGGTGCGGCGGGGCCGGGCCGTTCTTCCCGCTTTCGGACCAGTTCTTCGCGAATCAGGCCGCGATGTTCCAGAAGGTGCAGGGCATGGGCGACGCGCCGTATCAGGCGGCAATGACCGCACCGCCGGAGCAGCGCTTCAACATGCTGGCCAAAGACGCCGGATTGCTGGAGTTCGCGATGCAACTGGGTATCTCGGAAGATCAGGGCAAGCAGTGCCTGGCAAATACCGCAGAAGCTGAGAAGCTGGCGAAAGCAGTTCAGGACGCCACCACGAAATATCAGATTTCCGGCACGCCGACGCTGCTGTTGAATGGCTCGGTGGTGGAGAATGCCACGACTTGGGAAGCGTTGCGCGAGAAGCTGAAGGAAGCAGGGGTCTGATTGACACGCCGGGGGTCGTTCTCTTCTGACAGGCGCTGCACAGGCAGGGGCGGCCGGTGCAGATAAAGCGGCTGAAACTCAGCGGCTTCAAGAGCTTTGTCGACGCAACGGAATTGCGTATCGAGCCGGGGCTGACGGGGATTGTCGGCCCTAACGGCTGCGGCAAATCCAACCTTCTCGAAGCGATACGCTGGGTGATGGGCGAGTCGAGCGCAAAGTCCATGCGCGGCGGCGGTATGGAAGACGTGATCTTCGCCGGGACCGCTACGCGTCCGCAACGGGACTTCGCCGAGGTTTCGATGCTCACCATTCAGGAGCAGGGCGAGCTATTCCCCTCGGTCAATGTGGGTGCCGACGGTGAGTTGGAGGTCATCCGCCGGATCGAGCGGGGAGCAGGCAGTGCCTATCGCGCCAATGGCCGCGACGTTCGCGCCAAGGACGTTGGGCTGATATTCGCCGATGCGGCAACGGGTGCGCACAGCCCCGCGCTGGTCAGCCAAGGCAAAATCGCCGCCGTTATCGCCGCCCGCCCGCAGGAGCGCCGCGCGATGCTGGAGGAAGCGGCAGGCATTGCGGGACTGCATGTGCGCCGCCGCGATGCCGAGCAGAAGTTGCGCGCCGCCGAGGGGAATCTGGCGCGGCTCGACGACATATTGGGGGACATGGACGCCCGCGCCAATGCCTTGCGGCGTCAGGCACGTGCAGCCGAACGCTATACGCAGCTATCCGCCCAGATCCGCGTTGCCGAGGCGCGTACGATCTTCGGGCGCTGGCGCGAGGCGGCTGCTTTGGCCGAAACATCCAAGCGCGAGGCTCAGGCAGCCGATGCGGCCGTGACAGCGGCTCAGGAAGCGCAGATGGCGGCTGCGGCGCATGCCCGGCTGAGCGTCGATCTGTTGGCGCAAGCTCGCGTGGAGGCGCAGAATGCGCGGGATGCCGCGACGGAGGCGGGGCACCGGCTGGCGACGTTGAAAGCCGAGCGTGCCGCCGCCGCCCAGCGTCTCGCCGATCTGTCCGCCCAGATTGAGCGTCTGGAGGAGGATCGCGGACGCGAGGGGACGCTCGCCAATGATGCCGCCGAGGCGCTGGCGCGGCTTGCGACCGAAACCGCAATGCTGAAGGAGCGGATTGCGCAAACCACCGCTGCCGCTCCCGAGCGGGCGACACGGCTGGCGGAGGCGGAAACGGCGGCTCGCAATGCGGAGGTCGAGCTTGCCCGTGCCATGGCCAAGCAGGCAGCCGAGCAGGCGGAACTGCGAGTCGCCGAAGCTGCGCTCGTCGCGGCGCGTGCGCGGCTGGAGCGTACGGATCGCGACCTGCGCCGCGTGCAAGGCGAAGCGGCGGGCTTGCCCGAAGCGGAGCCCTTGGAACAGAAGCGTGCAGAGGCAGTGGAAGCCCGGCAGCGTGCGGAGGCCGACCGTGCATCGAGCGAAGCTGCGATAAACGAGGCGGAGAGAGCCAGAGATGCCGCCAGCATGGAGCGGGCCCAGGCGGAGTCGGCATTGTCCTCCGCGCGAGCGGCCTTGGCGGCCTTGGATAGCGAAGCGGCAGTACTGACAAAGGCGATCCAGCGTGGCTCAGGCAATGGCCGCGCGCTCGACCAGTTGCAGGCCGCGCCCGGCTATGAACATGCTCTCGCAGCCGCGCTGGGTGACGATCTGGAAGCATCGGTTGGCGGGGATGCGACGCGGCGCTGGGCAGGCGTGGCGGCACGTGTCGATGATCCGGCCCTGCCTGCCGGACTGGCCCGGCTGTCGGATCATGTCACCGCACCTGTCGAATTGAGAAGGCGCCTGTCGCAAATCGCTGTGTCCAAGAAGGACGAGGGGCAGGACCTTGCCGTGGGGCAGCGGCTGGTAACGATGGATGGCCGTTTGCGACGGTGGGACGGCTTTGTCGCTCTTGAAGGGGGAGCGGAGGCCGCGCAGCGCCTCATCCGCCTCAATCGCCTGTCAGCCATTGCAGAAGCGCGTCCTGCATTGGCCGAAAGCGTGGACGCGGCAAGGGCTTCGCTGGAGCAGGCGGAGGCTGCGGGGCGTGCCGCCAGTGCTTCCCTGACGCAAGCGCGGGCGATCATGAGCGACGCCGAACAGAGGCTGCGCCATGCGCTACGCACGATAGATGAGAATGCCGGGGCGCTGGAGAGATTGTCGGCACGACGTGCGGAACTGGACATCCGGCTGGGCGATGTGAGCCGGGACCACGAGACGGCTACCGGTGAGTATAAAGTGGCCGTAGATCATCGCGCAAAGATCCCCGATGGCACCGAGCTACGTGTGTTCGTAGAAGCCCTTTCGCGGGACAGTGAACGGGCGCGGACGGCCGTGAGCCACGTGCGGGCGGAACAGGCGATGGCCGAGCGAACCATCGCAGCCGACCGCGAACGCATGACGGCCGCAGACGCCGAAGCGCGCGGCTGGCGTTCGCGCGCGGGCGAGGCGGCCAAGCGCATCGCGGCCATGGCCGGACGTGCCGAGGCGATCCTTGCAGACCGCGCCAAGCTGATCGGCAAGCCCGAAGCACTGGACGAGTTGCTCGCTGCCTTGTCAGCCGATGCAGCGGTGTTGCATCAGAAGGCTACGGATGCGCAGGATGCGGAACGCACAGCCGACGCGGCTCTTCGCACAGCCGAGGCGCAGGCGCAGAAGATGTCGGAAGGCGTCGCGCAGGCTCGCGAGGCGCGGGCAGGCGCGGTGGCGCGGGCAGAGGCTGCGCAGGAAAAGCGGCTCGAAATGGGGGCCTTGTCGGGCGAGCGCTTCGAATGTCCGCCGCCCGTTCTGCCGGAGCGGCTTGGCTTTGACAGCAGCACTATCCGTGTGGCGCAAGCCGAACAGGCTGAGCAGGACCGGCTGACGGCGGATCGTGAGCGAATCGGCCCTGTCAATCTTGTCGCCGCACAGGAACTGGCGGAACTGGAGGCAGAGCAGGCACGAAGCCGCTCGGAAAGCGAGGAGCTGACGCAGGCGATCAATCGGCTGCGCGGCTCGATCGGCAGTCTCAATCGTGAAGGGCGGCAAAGGCTGCTTGCGGCATTCGAGGCTGTAGACGGGCATTTCCGGCGTCTTTTCACGACGCTCTTCAATGGCGGTCAGGCGCATCTGCAACTTATCGACAGCGATGATCCGTTGGAAGCCGGGCTTGAGATCATGGCGCAACCTCCCGGCAAGAAACTGACCGCGCTGACATTGCTGTCCGGTGGGGAGCAGGCGCTGACGGCAGTTGCGCTGATCTTCGGGCTGTTCCTGACCAATCCCGCACCGATCTGCGTGCTTGATGAAGTCGATGCGCCGCTGGACGACGCGAACGTCGAACGCTTCTGTGACCTGCTGGATCAGATGGTGGCGGATACCAAGACGCGCTATCTGATCGTCACGCACAACGCCGTGACCATGGCAAGAATGCACCGCCTGTTCGGTGTCACGATGATAGAGCAGGGTGTCAGTCGCCTGGTCTCCGTGGACCTTGGTGCGGCGGAGCAATTGCTGGCGGCGGAATGATCTAGGCGCTGCCCACAACGAGGCAGGCCAGGAACATCAGAAGTCCGGCGAAACGGTTGGAACGGAACTTGGCGAGCGAATCGATGCCGTCTTCCTTAAGTGTCGCGATCTGCCAGAATAGATGCACTGCCATCGGCAGCAGCGCGATGAGCGCCAGCAGTTGCGGGCGGATCTGCCAGATTGCTGCCGCCCAGAGCGCAACAGCCGCTGCATAGAACAGGGCGACACCGAACCGCACGCGCTTTCCCATTCGCAGCGCGCTGGACCGCACACCGATCAGCGCGTCATCTTCGCGGTCCTGCAACGCATAGATGGTGTCGTAGCCGATCACCCACGCAATGCACCCTGCGTAGAGAGTCAGCCCCGGCAGGGTCAGCGCGCCCGCAATCTCGCTCCAGCCGACGAGGGCGGCCCAGCTGAACACCAGCCCCAGCCACGCCTGCGGCCACCATGTGATTCGCTTCATGAAGGGATAGGCGGCAACCAGGCCGAGGCTGGCGAGCGCGACGACCTGTGCATACAGGCGCAATTGCAAAAGGACGATCAGGCCGATGAGGCTGAGGGTTACGAGCCATATCCATGCGGCCTTCAACGATATCGCGCCACTCGCCAATGGACGGAGCGCAGTACGCGCCACTTGCCGGTCGAGATCGCGGTCGACGATATCGTTATAGACACATCCGGCGCCCCGCATCGCGATGCTGCCGAGCAGGAACCACAGGATCATATCCCATCGCGTCACGCCGCCGCCCAGGGCTATCGCCCATGCGCCCGGCCAGAACAGCAGCCACCAGCCTATGGGCCTGTCGAATCGCGCCAGCAGCGCCAGCCCTCGTGCCGTGGCGGGCAAACGCGCGACGAGGCCGCGCGCTTCGCTGTCAGGGACGATTTGCTCTTGCAACATGCACTCCGTTCGGGCTGAGCTTGGCGAGCCCGGATTTTCTCTAAACCAGAATTGCCCTCCGACAAGCATGGGGCGAACGGAAGTTGGAATTTATGCCCGCTACGCCCGCCTGGCCCCCGCAAAGCGCACCGCGCCTTTTTGTCGAAACGTCATTGGGACAGGGTGCGACCGTAGCGTTGGACGGGAACCCCGCGCATTATCTGGTGTCCGTGATGCGCGTGAAAGTCGGCGATACCGTGCTGCTGTTCGATGGAAAATCCGGCGAGTGGGCAGCGGTCGCCCGCGACGTGCGGAAGCGCGATATCGTGCTGGAATGCGTCGCGCAGACTCGGCCGGTCGAAGCGGTGCCTGACTTCTGGCTCTGCGCCGCGCCGATCAAGAAGGGGCGAATCGACCTCATTGCCGAGAAAGCGTGCGAACTCGGCGTTGCGCGGCTTCAGCCAGTGCTGACCCGGCGGGCGGTCGTGGACAAGCTCAACCTTGACCGATTGCGCGCCCATCTGGTGGAAGCTGCCGAGCAGTGCGGGCGGACTGCGCTTCCGGAACTGGCTGAGATGGTGAAGCTTGATGTACTGCTGCGGGAATGGCCCGAGGGCCGGTGTTTGTTCTTCGCTGACGAGACGGGCGGCACTCCTATAGCCAAGGCACTTGCGGATCATCCCGGTCGGGCGGCGTTCCTCGTAGGTCCGGAAGGTGGTTTCGATCCACAGGAACGGAAAGCGATTCGGAATCATCCAGCCGCCGTTCCGGTCTCGCTCGGTCCTCGCATATTGCGTGCCGAAACTGCCGCCATTGCGGCAACGTCAACTTGGATGGCGCTTAATGGCGACTGGACCGCAGAATGAAAGGTTTCGATACGCAATGAGATTGCGCCTGCGATAGACCTGCCTTATCTGCGATCCGCCCGCTCTGTTTGACCTGCGCGGGGGAACAGCTAAGGGCGGGGCATGAGCACAAGAACAGACTCAGGGGGAGCCGATCCGGTAATCGAAAGCCGCGATCAGCTCATTGCGCTCTTTGCAAAAGGCGAAAAGCCGCCGGAGCGCTGGCGGATCGGCACCGAGCATGAGAAATTCGTCTACTCGATGAAGGATCATCATGCACCGTCCTATGAAGAAAAGGGCGGCATCCATACGCTGCTGATCGGTCTCACCCGCTATGGCTGGAAGCCCGTGTTCGAGGGCGATAACATCATCGCCTTGTCCGGAGACGACGGCACGATCAGCCTGGAGCCCGCAGGCCAGCTTGAACTTTCCGGAGCGCCGCTCGAAAACCTGCACCAGACCTGCGCCGAAACCGGCCGGCATCTGGAGCAAGTGAAATATGTCGGCGATATGCTGGGCCTTGGCTTCCTTGGCCTTGGCATGTGGCCGGACAAGACGCGCGCCGAACTGCCGATCATGCCCAAGGGGCGTTACGAGATCATGTTGCGGCACATGCCGCGCGTCGGATCCATGGGGCTCGACATGATGCTGCGGACCTGCACCGTGCAGGTGAACCTCGACTATCAAAGCGAGGCAGGCATGGCGAAGATGTTCCGCACCAGTCTCGCCCTTCAACCGCTCGCGACGGCGCTGTTTGCCAATTCGCCTTTTACCGAGGGCAAGCCTAACGGTATGCTGAGCTATCGCAGCCATATCTGGTCCGACACCGATCCGCATCGTACGGGCATGCTTCCATTCGTGTTCGAGGACGGCTTTGGCTATGAGCGCTATGCAGACTACGCGCTCGACGTGCCGATGTACTTCGTGTTTCGTGACGGCAAATATCTGGATGCGTCGGGGCTTAGCTTCCGCGACTTCCTCGAAGGCAAGCTCTCGATCCTGCCGGGCGAAAAGCCCACTGAGAAGGACTGGGAGGATCACCTCTCCACGGCCTTCCCGGAAGTCCGCCTCAAGAGCTTTCTGGAGATGCGCGGCGCCGATGGCGGGCCATGGAACCGCATTTGTGCGTTGCCCGCTTTCTGGGTGGGGCTGCTTTATGACGAGACGGCGCTGAATGCTGCATGGGATGTGGTGAAGGACTGGTCGATGGAGGAGCGGCAGTGGCTGCGTGACTCCGTGCCGCGCCTTGGCCTCGATGCGCCGATCGGCGGCGGCAGGACTTTGCGGCACATCGCGAGTGAAGTGCTTGGCATTTCCCGGAGTGGTCTTGCGGCGCGGGGGCGCCTCAACAGCGTTGGCGACAATGAGACTGGCTATTTGTCGGCGCTACAGGATGTCATCGATACCGGGAAGACGCCGGCCGAACGGCTGCTGGACCGCTATCATGGCGAGTGGCAGGGCGATGTCAGCCGCGTATATGCCGAGGAAAGCTTCTGAGGATCATTCCGCGGGTTGCACGGACGGAACCCTGTGCTCGCCTTTGAATGATGTCAGCAACCGGTCGATCCATCCGTTGCGGCGCATCCATTCGCTATAAGCGAGGTAAGCGGGGTCCATGCGCAGGTGCGCTTCCTCGGTCTTTCCGCGCCAGTAGTAGATCGCGCTGACGATCGCCAGCGTCGTGCTGTTTCGTACCATGTCTACGACGCTGCCTGTCGTCACCAGAAACGGCAGGGTGGAAAGCCACCAGAACAGGTTCTTCGACAGATAGGCCGGATGGCGCGTCCAGCGATAAGGGCCGTGCGTGATGATCCCGCGATGCGTCAGGTTCGAGAAGCGGAGGCCGAAAGCGACGGTCGCCCACGCATATATACCAGTGAGCGCCACCAGAACGCTGCCGTAGATCCACTGCACAGCAAGCTGAAACGAGCCGTCGCCGGAAAGCCAGTGGCTCCATTCGGCTGTGCCATGGTGATAATCGAGCGGCCCGCCATTCCCCATCAGGACAAAGGGCGGATAGCACATCAGCGCCGCGATCCAACCTGCCAGCAAGGGGTTTGCGGTGCGGATATGCGCGTCCAGCGGCTTCAACGTCAGCATATACCCTACGGTCGCGAAGGCGACGTCGATCAGGAACAGGAGGACGATCAGGAAGTTGGCGAGCTTGACGGGGCTGGCGGTCACCTCCGCTGGGTCCCAATGGATTAGGTTTGCGAAGTTCGAGGGCAGCACCGATAGCATGAAAGCAAGGAAGAAGCCCTTTACCGCCCATGCGTGGAGGTGGTGCGCCACTTGCGTGCGATCCGCAAGTCCCGCTGCACCACCAATGATCCACTGGCCAAATGCATAGGATGCGTCGTGCGGCTCGACGAGTCTGCGGTCCAGCCAAAACACATAGGGTACCGACGACAGGAGCAGCCAGGGCGCGGCCGCTCCGAACATTTCCATCGCAAAGCGATAGCCGCCGTCCCAGTACCATCTTGCCAGGCAATACAGGACTGCAATGCCGCCCCAGGTCGTCCAAAGGCCCACCAGCTTGACGAGGCTGATGTCAAGAATGTCACGCAGCGGCTTTGGCTCGCCCTCCCAATCTATTCCGGTGGAGGGGTTGCGATGCACATGGTCCACCAGAAGCGACCAGAGAACCATCGGCACGCCGCAGGCGAAGACCGCCGCGACCCCGGCATATGGACCATCCATGCCGTAATGCCACGCCGTCGCTATCCATATCGCCAGTCCCCCAAGCCCGGCAACGCCGACGCCATGACTCACGGCTGAGGGTGGGCAAGGATCAGTGATGCTCGCTTTGCGCATGGCACTGGGCCTAGCCGATATAGGTAAGCAACCTATGAAGGAGCGGAAGCGCCTTAGCCGCCGCCAAGTATGTTGATGGTGAAAGCGATGACGCCAAGGTTGAACACGAATGCTGCGAGGCAGTGATAAACCACGGTCTTGCGCATGACCGTGTTGGTGACGCTGACGTCCGATGTCTGGAAAGTCATGCCGAGCGTGAAGGCGAAATAGATGAAGTCCCAGTAGCTCGGTCGTTCGCTGTTCAGGAAATCGAGCCCGCCCGTCTCGGGCCTGCCGCCTTCTGTGATATAGCACATATGGGCATAGTGCATGGCGTAGACGGTGTTGGAGAAAACCCAGGCGATGATGAGCGTCGCCAGCACCAATGCGATAGACATGGCATCCGGCGCGTGATGCGCAGTGACGGCCACCCCGACCGCCACCAATATGACAAGGCTGACGATTGCCGTAAGAAACAACATGACGCCGCGATTGGCGTCGTTCTCTAGCGCGTGACGCCGCATCGTGCCCGCGTCAGCATCCAGCAGGGGCGGTACGGAAAGCATGAAGGCCAGTGCCGCCACATCGAAACCAGCCATCACGCCTTCATGCCACGGCAAGAGGAACGCAAGCGGCAGCGCGAAGGCAAGCAGGGCCAGGAACATGCCATAGCGCCAGGGGAAGATGCGATGCCTTGAGGTGTGCTGCATCGCAGGACTAATCGCTCCCGCTATGTACAACGCAACCCTTTTCGGCGCGTCAATTGTCGCGGCGACCCAACAGGCGCAGGCGCAAGGCATTCAGCTTGATGAATCCTGCCGCATCGCGCTGGTCATAAGCGCCTGCATCGTCCTCGAACGTGACGACCTTTTCGCTGTAAAGGCTAAAGGGTGACTTGCGGCCGGTGATGTAAACGCCGCCCTTGTAGAGCTTCAGCCGCACGGTGCCTGTCACCTTCTGCTGGCTGTGGTCGATCGCCGCCTGCAGCATCTCGCGCTCTGGCGAGAACCAGAAGCCATTGTAGATGAGTTCGGCATAACGCGGCGCAAGTTCGTCCTTCAGATGCGCGGCGCCGCGGTCGAGCGTGAGTTGCTCGATGCCGCGATGCGCGATGTGGTAGATCGTCCCGCCGGGCGTCTCGTACATGCCGCGCGACTTCATGCCGACGAAGCGATTCTCGACAAGATCGAGGCGGCCGACGCCATGCTTGCGGCCATAGTCGTTGAGGGTTTCGAGCAGTGTGGCTGGGGACATGCCTTCGCCGTTGATCGCGACTCCATCGCCGCGCTCGAAATCGATCGTGATCGTCTCGGCCTGATCCGGCGCATCCTCGGGGTGGACCGTGCGCGAATAGACATAGTCGGGCACTTCGTCCCACGGGTCCTCCAGCACTTTGCCTTCGGACGACGTGTGCAGCATGTTGGCATCGGTGGAGAACGGCGCCTCGCCGCGCTTGTCCTTGCTGATGGGGATCTGATGTTCTTCAGCGAAGGCGATCAGGCGGGTGCGGCTGGTCAAGTCCCATTCGCGCCACGGGGCGATAACCTTGATGTCCGGCTGCAGCGCATAATAGCCAAGTTCGAAACGCACCTGATCGTTGCCCTTGCCGGTCGCGCCGTGGCTGACGGCATCGGCATTCACCTGGCGTGCGATCTCGATCTGGCGCTTGGCGATCAAGGGGCGGGCGATGGACGTGCCAAGCAGATATACGCCTTCGTATACCGCGTTGGCACGCATCATCGGGAACACATAGTCCTTGACGAACTCCTCGCGCAGGTCGTCGATGAAGATATGTTCGGGCTTCACGCCCATCATTTCGGCCTTGCGGCGCGCCGGTTCCAGCTCTTCGCCCTGGCCCAGGTCGGCCGTGAAGGTCACGACTTCGCATTTATAGGTCTGCTGCAGCCATTTCAGAATGACGCTGGTGTCGAGGCCACCCGAAAAGGCGAGGACAACACGGTTGATCTGATCGGACATTAAGCGGACTTTCGTACGGGCGCTGAAGTTGCGGGCGCGTAACAGGGCAGCATGCGAATCGCAACAGGCGTCATGCCCAGCCCCGCAATGATGCCAGCAGCCACAGTCCGAGCGCGAGGAACAATGCAGCCGCGACGACACGGATCGCGCCAAGCGGGATGCGCTTTATCAGCGCCTCGCCAAGATAGACGGCGGGGACATTGGCAATCATCATGCCCAAGGTCGTGCCAGCCGTGACGGCCAGAAGATTGGCCATGTTCGTGCCGAATTGCGCGCCGAGGGCAATGGTGGCGACCTGCGTCTTGTCTCCCATCTCCAGAATGAAGAAGGCAATTGCCGTGGTCAGGAAGACTCCGCCATGGGTTGGCGGCTTCACCTCATCGTCCAGCTTGTCCGGCACCAGCGTCCAGAGTGCCATGCCGATGAAACCGGCAGCGACGGCGTATCGGAAAGCGCTGCTCTCGAGCAACCCGGCAATGCTATGACCCACCCAGGCTGCCAGGAAATGGTTGGCCAGTGTGGCGAACAATATCCCGGCAATTATAGGAACCGGATTGCGGAACCGCGTGGCGAGAAGGATGGCCAGCAACTGCGTCTTGTCACCCATTTCAGCGAGAGCGACGACAGCGGTTGAAGCGAGAAAGGCTTCCATGATCTAATCCAGGCCGGGCAAGGACACAATGCCACCTATCTTCCAGCCCGACCGGTTGAAAAGCGGTGCCATTGGTCTCGATAGACGAAATCCCGTAAGATCCCGTCCCGCGCGCCATGGTGTCTCCACCAAATATGTTGACGCGCGGCCCACGGAAAACCGTGGTTGCCTACTCCCCAGATGACGCCGCTTTCATAAGGGGAATTTCGGATGAGGCAAGCGCAGAGTGCAGCCTGTGGACCTCCAGCTATTGCCGCGCCCTCCGTGCAAGCCTAGATAGCATCCATGGCGCAGCATCATCAACATCATGAACCAACGGGCATGTCGCTCGCCAATGAAGCGCAAGCCACGCTGGAACGAAACGGCGAACAGTGGACGCCGATGCGCGCGGCCATATTCGATGCGTTGTCGGGTGAGGAAAAGCCTGCCTCCGCCTACGATATTGCCGATACGGTTTCGAAAGCGCGCGGCAAGCGGGTGGCGCCGAACAGCGTATATCGCATTCTCGACCTCTTCGTTGCCTCCAACCTTGCCATGCGGGTCGAGAGTGCCAACGCGTACATCGCCAATGCGCATCCGGGCTGCGTGCATGACTGCATTTTCCTGGTTTGCCGGACATGCGGCGAGGCGACTCATGTGGATGACGATGCCCTGACCGGCAATGTCCGCAAGCGCGCCGCAAGCGAGGGGTTCAGGACGGAGCGGCCCGTCATCGAAGTGCTGGGGACCTGCGCCAAATGCGCGGCGTAGTGCCCGCATAACGCCATTCGACACCCTAAGCGCAAACGGCTAAAGCGGTAGTCAGGAGAAACGCTTAATCATGTCCGATCGCCCCGACACGCCGTTGCTTGACCAGGTCCGGTTCCCTGAAGATCTGCGGAAACTGAATGTTGCGCAGCTGCCGCAACTCGCGGATGAGCTGCGGCGTGAAGTGATTTCGGCGGTAGGCGTGACGGGCGGGCATCTGGGCTCCGGCCTAGGCGTGGTCGAACTTACGACTGCCATTCACTATGTGTTCGATACGCCGCGGGATCGGCTGGTCTGGGATGTGGGACACCAATGCTATCCGCATAAGGTCCTCACCGGCCGGCGCGACCGTATTCGCACATTGCGGATGGGCGGAGGGCTATCGGGGTTTACGAAGCGGTCCGAGAGCGAATATGATCCTTTCGGCGCGGCGCATAGTTCGACCTCGATCAGCGCGGCACTCGGCTTTGCGGTCGCAAACAAGCTGAAGAACCAGCCGGGCAAGGGAATTGCCGTGATCGGCGACGGCGCTATGTCGGCCGGCATGGCCTATGAAGCCATGAACAATGCGCGGGAGGCCGGAAACCGGCTGGTCGTGATTCTCAACGACAATGACATGTCGATCGCGCCTCCGGTCGGCGGCCTTTCGGCCTATCTGGCGCGGATCGTGTCCAGCCGGGAGTTCCTCTCGGTCCGCGATGTGCTGAGGCGCCTCGCCCGCAAGCTCCCGCGACCGCTGCACAAGGCGGCCCGCAAGACGGACGAGTTCGCGCGCGGCATGGCGATGGGCGGCACCTTGTTCGAGGAACTTGGATTTTATTATGTCGGCCCGATCGACGGACATAATCTCGAACAGCTGATCCCTGTCCTTGAGAACGTCCGGGACGCCGAGGAAGGACCGATCCTCGTCCATGTCGTGACCAAGAAGGGCAAGGGCTATGCCCCTGCCGAAGCGGCCAGCGACAAATATCATGGCGTGCAGAAATTCGATGTCGTCACAGGCGCACAGGCAAAGGCGCCTCCGGGACCGCCAAGCTATACCAATGTCTTCGCTCAGGCTCTGGTCGCCGAAGCGGAAAAAGACGACCGGATCTGTGCTATTACGGCAGCAATGCCTTCGGGCACGGGGCTCGACAAGTTTCAGCAGGCGTTTCCGCAGCGCACCTTCGACGTGGGCATCGCGGAGCAGCATGCGGTGACGTTTGCCGCGGGTCTTGCTGCGCAAGGGATGCGGCCGTTTTGCGCCATCTACTCCACCTTTCTGCAGCGGGCCTACGATCAGGTCGTCCATGATGTCGCTATCCAGAACCTGCCTGTCCGGTTCGCCATCGATCGGGCGGGGCTGGTTGGCGCGGACGGAAGCACCCACGCAGGCAGCTTTGACGTGACCTATCTGGCGACCCTACCCAACTTCGTCGTCATGGCGGCCGCCGACGAAGCGGAACTGGTGCACATGGTGCATACCTGCGCCGAGCACGACAGCGGCCCCATAGCCGTGCGGTATCCGCGCGGGAATGGAACGGGGGTCGCCCTGCCCGGTACGCCTGAATTGCTGGAGATCGGCAAGGGCCGCATCATGCGGGAGGGGCAGAAGATCGCCATTCTCTCGCTTGGTACGAGGCTTGAGGAAGCCTTGAAGGCTGCTGAAACGCTGGAGGCCAAGGGGTTGTCTACGACCGTCGCCGACTTGCGGTTTGCAAAACCCCTGGACGAGGCGCTGATCCGCAAGCTGCTGGCCACGCATGAAGTGGCCGTGACGGTAGAGGAGGGCGCTGTCGGGGGCCTCGGTGCGCATGTGCTGACGCTGGCAAGCGATCTTGGCCTCACGGACTCCGGCTTGAAGATCCGCACGTTGCGCTTGCCCGATGTCTTCCAGGACCAGGACAAGCCGGAAAAGCAATATGCCGATGCGCGTCTCGATGCGGCTGCTATCGTGGACACGGTGCTGACCGCGCTGCGGCACAATAGTGCGGGCGTGGTTGGGGAAGTGCGGGCCTGAGGGTTCGCACGGTTGACGCGCCCCCACGCGCACCGCTAGGCGCACGCCTTTCCAGCAGGATATGAACATGACCGATACGCCCGACACTCCGGCTCCCGTCACCGACACGCCGCCCGACCGCCTGTCGACCAATCCGCGCAGCCCGCACTTCGACATGGACGTGCTTCAGCGTGGCATCGGCATCCGCTTCAAGGATCGTGTGCGCAATGATGTCGAAGAATACAGCATTTCGGAAGGCTGGATACGTGTCGCCGCGGGCAAGACCAAGGATCGCCATGGGCAACCTCTGACGATCAAGCTTTCCGGCCCGGTCGAAGCCTGGTTCGAAAATCCGCCGCAGGACGATAGCGCGGAGTAGAAGCGGGGCTTTGCTCCTGTTTTCTATTTGAGTTTGGCCAGCCGCTTCACGTCGCGAATGATGTCGGTCAACGTCCGCACGTCATCGGTCCGGGTCACGTCCGCGTAGGCCAGCCTCGGTGCCGCTTTGCGCGTAAGTGCTGGCTCGTCGGACCCATCGCCCTCGATAGCGAATCGCGCGGTCTGCGTGAGACGCGTGCCACCGATGCCGGTGAACGGACGCAGGCGCGCCTTTTCGCCATAGATGAAGCCGTATGTCGGATTGATCCGAGCACCCATCTGGCCGGTGGGGGTGTGCCAGACGCGAACGGCGCTCCAGTCGCCGTCCTCGGAAACGTCGACGGCGCGAACGTCTTCCTCGATTGCGCCGGGCGACGACCAGTTGGGCACCTCTATCAACCTCGCGTTCTGACGCCTGTTTGGCAGCGGAGGGCTGATGAAGCGCTGCCTTTGCCAGTTT
>NZ_JARYGI010000021.1:0-64259 GCF_033795625.1 Sphingobium sp.
GCCTCTTGCCCATTTCCAAACTCCTTCATAATCCAAAATAACAGAGATTCTGGACCACTCAGAAGGGGGCAGATCAGCTTGCCGTTGACGGCTTTGACGTCGTCACCGTCAGTGTCGCTGCGTCAGGCATAGCGGCAGGGTGGAAGTTGAGCCAAGCCAATCTCGGGCTGATGCTCGCAATGGACGTGATCGGCGCCGCAGTCGGCGCAATGACCATGGGGCGGATGGCAGATCGGCTTGGAAGGCGCCCGATTGTCCTCACATGCCTTATGTTGATGTGCTTGGGGATGCTCGCCTCGGCTTCAGCCAATAGCCTTCTGCCGTTCATTCTTTCCCGGTTAATCGCTGGCCTGGGACTCGGCGGGCTTAACCCAGCTGTGACGTCAATGGTATCGGAGATGTCCAACGAAAGATCGCGTGACCAATCCGTGGCATTATTGGGCCTTGGATATACGATCGGCGCGATCGGGGGTGGCGCTACAGCTGCCTATACACTTACCTTCCTTTCCTGGCGCTGGGTATTTGGTCTAGGCGCCGTTCTGACCAGCCTCACATTTATGCTGGCTCTTTGGGGCATTCCCGAGACGCCCCATCACTTCCTTCGGAAACAGCCTCGAAATGCGCTGCGCCGACTGAACATACTGCTCGGCCGCATGGGGTATTCTCCGTTGGAGGAACTGCCTTCGATGGATGCTGAGCGGAGAACGCAGACATTCGGATGCCTTTTTGCCTCACAGCAACTCGGCAAGACCGTCATGCTCACAATGGCGAGCTTGTTCACGCTTTCCACTTTCTACTTCGCTCTGAAATGGTTGCCCAAATTTGCGGTCGATGCCGGGCACAGCCCCTCCGAGGCAGCAACAGTTTTGATGTTGTTCAACGTTGGCGGGCTTGCTGGTGTATTGGCGTTCGGTCCTGTGGTGCGATCACTTGGATTGAAACGAACGACAATAGGAATACTTCTGCTTTCTGGAGCAGCAATCCTGATCCTTGGTTCAAGTTTGCGGCCGCTCCCCCTGTTGGCCGCCGTTGCGTTCATCAGCGGCATATTTGTGAACGCCTCCTTTGCAGGCTTGTGCGCCTTGGCGGCCCGCGCGTTCGACACGGATCTTCGTTCGACCGGCATCGGTTTCACGTTGGGCATTGGCAGAGGGGGGGCTGCCTTGAGCCCAATTGCCGTCGGACTGCTGCTCACCGCTGGGCTCGGGGTGCCTATGGTCGCGGCGATTTTCGCAGGCATATCTGCCCTCGCCGGCTTATTGATCTACGTGACACGCGCAGAACATTGATGAGCGCACGCGGCTCAGATCATAGCTGTGAGGGGATTCCCAGTTCCTGGATTGCGTAGGCTGCACACCACTGTTGACCCCGGCCGAACCGCAACGGAGAAGGTGTTCTCGTTACCGTTAGCCGGTGCATTCAGCGCCACATAAAGCCGATCCCAGTAGGAGCCCCGCGAACGATGGCTTGCCATCGGCGGCTCCAAGCACCTTCGCTGGCATGGTGACGCAACCATCGATCCGGCAGCGGTTGGCGCGTTGCCGAGCGCCATTACTTGCTGCGGTGGCACGAGCAATATCAGTATTAGATCAATAGATTCTGAGGAGGCTCAAGGATCCGCGGACATCTACACCGGCTATGACTGATTCGCACATACCTGCCTGCCCGCCATCTGCATCGCAGCAACCGTTATTTTCTGGCCCAATCGAGTAGTCCTGATCTTAGTATACAATTTGATAAGTTTGGCTCTATATGGTTTTGCAAGCGCTGCTAAGCGCGTGACTAGGATTTTTTCCAATCGGTCCTCAAAATGGAGTACGTACACGATGGCTGACCACGAGCAGGCCGATCTCACCACCTTGACCGTCGAATTGCTAAGCGCGTATTTCGTCAACAATACGGTTCCAAGTGAGAATTTGTCCGGGCTGATCCAGTCAACCTACTCTGCTCTTGCGGGTATTGATGCGCCTTCACCTGTCGAACCGGAAGCGCCGACGTTTACGCCAGCAGTGAGCATTCGGAAGAGCCTCGCTTCGCGCGATCACATCATCAGCATGATCGATGGCAAAGCCTACAAGACGCTAAAGCGCCACCTCAAGGCGAATGGGCTATCACCGGCCGATTATCGTGAGCGCTACAAGCTGCCTGCGAACTATCCGATGGTGGCGCCGACCTTCTCCGAGGAACGCAGAGCTGTCGCTGCCAAGCACGGTTTGGGCGGGAGCAAGAAGCGGAGCCGCGGCAATGGCCCGTCCGATGCTGAAACCGCGACATTGACGAAGCCGGCTGAAGATTTCGCTGCCGAAGCGCCGGCGGTAGATGCCCAGCCTTCAGTGCCTGAAGTTGTTGCGCCGCCTGCCAAGTCTGCGCGTAAAGCACGTGCATCTTCTGCCAAGTCCGCGCCGAAAGTTGCTGCGGGCAAGGCATCGAAGGTCGCGCCCAAGTCTGACGTCGACGGCTCGGCTGAGGCTGGTGCCAATGCTGATCAAGACTTGGCACAGAATGCCCCAGATCAGGCATCGGCCACGACCGACACTCCAGGTAAAGAACGTCGCAAACTCAAGATCAGAGCTGGCACGTCCGATGCGCCTGCAGACGTCGCGGATGAGACCGTTAAAGCCACATCAGTGGGGAGGCCAAAGAAATCGGGAGCAGCGACGGTCAATGGCAAGAGCGCTTCTGATGAACCGAAGCCTGCCAAGCGCGCCTATAAGAAACGCGCATCCAAGACTGCACAGGCTTGATGGAACGGCGGGGCAGGTTCGCGCAACGGATTGACAGGTGCATCGCTCTGTCGATGTCGTGAACCTAGCAATTTGCCCCGATGCCGTAGCTTGACTGCGGCGTTATTCAGGCCGCCCCCAGATCCATATACCGCCAATCACGGCTGCGGCTGTTGGCACCAGGGAAAATGGCCAAGGCGCGAAAAGGAGGCCCAGCAGGGCAGACATTGCGAACGCTGCCGTTGCGGCACGTTTGCCCTTGCGGCTGACGGCGCCATCGCTTCGCCACCGTTGAATATGCGGACCGAAGTGGCGGTGCTCCAGTAACTGACGTTCAAGCTTCGGGCTGCTACGAGCGAAGCAGAATGCCGCCAATATGATGAACGGGACGGTAGGTAGCAGCGGCAGAACCGCGCCCGCAATGCCCAGTGCCAGCGCCAGAAAACCCGCGATAAGGTAAAGCCAACGCTTCATCGCCTGGAGTATGGCCAGCTTTGACGTGGAAGCAATGCCCGGACTACAGGTGGCGAGTTCACCCGCTCCACTTAATCGGTTGCGGCGCTTCATATTGCCCCAGAGCGCGGAGCAGACGCGATCCTGCAGGGCACGAAGCCTCTTTATTTCAGATACATTTTGCGACACACATGAAAATCATTCGCAATAACCGTTGACACCGATAATGCGTCGCAATAGTGGCTCTCTCGATCATTTCTCTGGGGAAACAGTATGTCGACCAATTCCAAGCATCGCATGGCCACTCCGGCTTTCCTTGCGTTGTCATGCGTCAGCGCCATTGTCACATCGCAGGCAGCACAGGCGCAGGAAGACCAGCGGACTCTGGGTGGCGTGACCGTGACAGAATCGGCGATCGAGGAAGATACGCCCAAGGTGGATAAAGTTGAATCCCCCAAGATCGTGCGGCCGTTGCTCGATACGCCCCAAACGATCACCGTCATTGGCAACCAGACTATCCGGAAGCAGAACCTGCTGACGTTGCGCGACGTGCTCTCGACTGTTCCGGGGATCACCTTCGGTGCCGGCGAAGGCGGCGGCGGTTATGGCGACAGCATCAACCTGCGCGGCTTCAGTGCGAACAACGACATCACCGTCGATGGCGTGCGCGACAGTGCGCAATATACACGCTCGGACACATTCAACCTCGAGCAAATCGAAGTGTTCAATGGCGCTAATGGCGCCGTATCGGGCGCGGGAGCAGTCGGCGGCAATATCAACCTTGTCACGAAGCTTCCCAAAGCGGACGATCTTACCGTGATCAACGGCGGCGTCGGCACCGACGACTATTACCGCGCCACCGTGGACGCCAACAAGCGCATCAGTGATGTGATCGCGGTACGCCTGAACGCCATGTTCCATCGCAATGACGTTCCGGGGCGCGATCATGAACAGTTCAAGCGCTGGGGTGTAGCGCCCTCGCTCACGATCGGCATCGACAGCCCGACGCGCTTGACGCTCGCCTATCTTCATCAGGAGGACAACAATGTTCCTCAATATGGCGTGCCTTATTTTGCCGCTGCCGGGGGATTGGTGTCCGGCTTCGACCGCGAAGGCTATTATGGTCTGCGCGGCGTGGACAAGCAGAAGATCAACGTCAATTCGCTGACGGCCATCTTCGATCATGATTTCAGCGACGATGTGTCGATCCGCAATCTCACGCGCTACCAGAATGTGAAGCAGCTCTCGATTGCCACGGCGCCGCAGGGCACCTTCTGCCTGGCTTCCGGCCTGACGCCGCTCGGCACAGCGTGCACCACCGCAGCGGCAGCGGCGACAAATCCGTCGGCAACATCCTTTGGGGCACCCGCCACGGTTGCGATCACAGTGCCGGCCGGATCCTACCTGCTGACGGGCCCGCAGGGCAACCTCCGCGATACCCGCAACGAGCTCGGCTACAACCAGCTTGATCTGAAGGCCGTTTTCAACACTGGTGGTCTTGAACATACGATGACGCTGGGTGCGTCCGTTGCATGGGAAAAATTCACGCTGATCGGCGCTAGCGTGCTGCGCAATGCCGATGGCACCAATCCTTATGACCGGACGACGACGACGCGCCGCCTGCCCTTCGGCAACATAGCCAATCCGGCGAGCGCCAATCTCTACACTGGCCCATATAACTTCACGAAGACCGCCTACACGGTCGGCGAGCAGACTAACTACGCCATTTATCTGTTCGATGCAGTCAAGCTGACCGACTGGATCGAACTGAACGGCGGCGTGCGCTATGAAAAGAACAAGGGCTATTCCCGTACGGATGCCATCGCGCCCTTCACCACCAGCACGTTCAATCGGGGTGACGTGAAGATCGGAACGCGCTTCGAAAATGAAGACGATCTCTTCTCCTATCGCGTCGGCGTCGTGCTGAAGCCCATCCCCAATGCGAGCATCTATGCAGCTTTCGGCAATTCCAAGACGCCGTCCAAGGCGTCCGTCAACGGAGCCTGCACGGCCGCGAACTGCACCGTCAAACCGGAGGGCGCGAAGAATTACGAGATCGGCGGCAAGATCGACCTGGCCGACAATCGGCTTCAGCTGACGGCCGCTGTCTTCCGCAACGAACGCACCAATTATCGCGTCTCGGCCTTCGTGCCCGGCGAGCCCGACATTCAGGTGCTGGACGGCCGCTCGCGCGCCGATGGAATTGCGCTCGGCGCGACCGGCAATATCACGCCCGAATGGTCGATCTTTGCCAACTACACCTATCTGAAGACCAAGGTCCTTCAGAGCGTGTCGGATTACTGCCTTGCCAATCCCGGCCCCGTGACCGCCGGAACGCCGCCTGTCGTCACCAACGCATGCGGCAATTCGGCTGCGATCCCCGATCCGCAGGCGGGCAATGAACTGAACAACACGCCCAAACATTCGGGCAGCCTGTTCACCACCTATCTGCTGCCCTTCGGTCTTCAGGTCGGCTATGGCTTCACTTATCAGGGATCGTTCGCGCTGAACAACTCCGCGCTGGTCGCTGCGGCGCCCATTCCCTCGACCACGCTCACGCCGATCTACCGGTCGAAGGACTATCTCAGCCATCGCGCGTTCCTGTCCTATGCGTTCAACAACGGCCTGACGGCACAACTGAATGTTCAGAACTTCACGAACGAAAAATATTTTACCCGTATTCGCAACAACGGTTGGGCAACGCCGGGTGAAGGCCGCTCCGCTGTGCTGAGCCTCGCCTACAGCTTCTGATCTTTCGGCGGTCCCTGCCGGAAGCACGGGCGGGCAGCGGTCATGGTTTCATGGCGCTGCCCGTCCGACTAACATTCCGGAGACGGAAGATGTGCCCAGGCGCTACGCCCCTTAAAACCGCTTCGGCCCGGTGTGATGGTTGCCTTAGGATCAAGGTGTTAACGAGAATGCCTGCTGCCTTCCTAATGGAATCAGGCACTTGACCTTTGCCAAAGCTTCGCCAAATTAAGGGCATCTATTTCCAAAGAAAGATGCTGATGCCTGCCAACGACGACGGGCCGTTCGCGCTATTGATCCGTAAGCTCGAACGCCTTGCCAAGCTTAATGATGACGACCGAAACGCTATTTCCGCACTCCCCTTCAACATCGCTGAAGCCGCTGCAGGTACGCATCTCGTCCGGGAGGGCGATCGGCCGACGGACTGTTGCCTTCTTCTTAAGGGGTATGCCTGCCGGTACAAGCTGACGAGCCAGGGCGGGCGGCAGATCGTCTCGTTCCACATTCCCGGAGACATGCTGGACCTGCAGCACCTGATGCTGACGCGCGCCGATCATAGCGTTTCCACGATCACCACCGCTACGGTTGCGTGGGTTTCGGCGGCGAGCCTCCGCCATGTTCTGGAAACCCGGCCGGCCGTCAATGAAGCGCTCTGGCGCGATGCGCTGATCGATGCGTCGATCTTCCGGGAATGGGTTCTCAACGTGGGGCGTAGGGACGGCAAGTCTCGCGTGGCGCATATGCTGTGCGAGTTCGCGGCACGCCGGGAAGCTGTCGGACTTGGCACGATCGAGCGTTTCGAGCTTCCGATGTCCCAGGACGAGATTGCAGACGCGACCGGAATGACGCCGATCCACGTGAACCGGATGCTACAGGCGCTTGCGGAAGATGGAGTGATCGCCCGCAACAAGCGGCATGTGCATATTTTGGATTGGGAGGGACTGAAGCATGCAGCCGACTTCGATCCTGCCTATCTACACGCAGCAGCAGCTTAATGATGGTCATAGAATTCAAGCCGGTGAAACTCGATTGCGGCGATCATGACAATGACGCCGTGCTTGCCTTCAGGGACGGTCGGTTGATGGCCGTTCTGACATGTTTGTCCGATCTTCATGGGGAATTGCAGGGGCAGTGGTTCCTGGAAGCCAATTTCTCCGCGCCGCCTGGACCGACCAGTTATAAATTTATCGACCTTGATGACGCGGAAGCCTGGCTAAGACGCTGAAATGGGCGTGCGGCAACGATCCTGTGGCAAAAGCCCGGCCGGGAAACCGCGGCCCGTCGCTATGGTTGGAATGACGGCTTTCGCTCGTGATGCAGCCAGCCTAAGCAGGTGACATGACCGAGGCCCAAGGATCACCTGTTACGCGCCAAGCCGCGACTCTCATCGTCCTGCGCGAGCGGGAAGCGCTTGCTCCCGAAATATTGATGGTGAAGCGCTCACCCAATATGGCGTTCGCCGCTGATGCGCTCGTGTTTCCAGGCGGTGCGATCGATCCGGACGACAGTGTCGTTGCGCAATCCCTGAACACGGACCTGACGCTGGATGAGGCGAGCGCGCGTGTCGGGGCAATCCGTGAGACCCTGGAAGAAAGCGGCATCGCGCCCGGATTGAGCGTTTCCGACATTGATGTGCTGGCTGAACTCCGCAAGGAACTGGAGGGCGGTGCGCCCTTTTCCGGCCTGCTCCGCAACGGGGGAATGACGCTGGACCTTGGCGCCCTGGTACCTTTCGCGCGATGGCATCCGAACGCGAAAGATGTGGCTCGTCGCGTGTTCGACGCGCGTTTTTACCTGGCGCGGCACAACGTGGCAGGCCCTGAGCCGACGGTGGACAATTCTGAACATGTCGATCTGTTCTGGGACACGGCGGCAGGCGTGCTGGCACGCTGTGCCAATGGGAGCGGGCGCGTGATCTTCCCGACCCGTCGTAATCTGGAGCGCGTGGCCCAATTCTCATCGATAGCCGCGCTGGAGCAGCATGCGCGCACCATTGCGGTGGAAAAGATCGTGCCCTGGATCGAGCATCGGCCGGGGGGAGAGGTGCTCTGCATCCCCAACCACCTTGGCTACCCCATATGTGAAGAGCCGATCGAGACAGCCATGCGGGGTTGACCATGCGAGCCTTCTACAGATGGACGCAGCGGCTCCTCTGGCTTGCTTTGGTCGGCTCTGCATTGATCTGCGGATATGCATTGATGAAGGGGCGTCCACAGGACCTCCCATGGACACCTCTGGATCTGGCGCAGCCGGTCGGCATGTTTACCGGGCGCAAGCTGGCGGCGCTGACACAGGACTTGCCGCAGTGCCAGCAACTGCTCGATCGCGCCGGGGTGGAATATGTTGCGCTCGGGGCCAGAGGTGGAGGAAAGTGCGCATATGGCGATGCCCTGAGGTTAAAGCCGGCAGAGGGTGCGATCGCTTACGCTCCGGCCTCGGTTGCGCCTTCATGCCCGGTCGCCGCCGCGCTGAAAATGTGGGAATGGAACGTCGTGCAGCCCGCCGCGCAACGTGTGTTCGGGCAGCAGGTGCGCAAAATCGAGCATTTCGGCAGCTTCAGTTGCCGCCGGATGTACGGGCGATCCAGCGGTGACTTCAGCGAACATGCGACTGCCGACGCCATCGACATTGCCGGGTTCGTTCTGGCGGACGGGCGCAGGATACGCCTCATTCGTGATTGGAAAGTGGAGGGTAAAAGCGCGCAGTTCCTGCATGAGGTGCGGGATGGGGCATGCGCGCTGTTCTCCACGGTGCTATCGCCCGACTATAACTCTGCCCATGCCGACCATCTCCACCTCGATCAGGCGGAGCGGGGGGCAATGGGCTGGCGCGCCTGCCGTTAGGCGGGCGTCAGTTTCAGTAGGCGGCCCTGGGAACCGTCATCTTCGTCCTCCAATACCCATAATGCCCCATCCGGGCCTTGCTCGACGTCGCGGATGCGCGCGCCCATGTCCCACTGGTCGGCCTTGCTCGCATTGCTTCCGTCGATCTTCACCCGGACGAGCGCCTTGCTGGACAGGCCGCCAATGAACAGCGATCCCTTCCAGGCCGGGAACAGGTCGGCGTTGTAGAACGCCAGGCCGGCGGGCGAGATCACCGGGTTCCAGCTCACCTTCGGCGCCTCGAAGCCGTCGCCGGGCTTGTGGTCGGGAATATCGCGTCCGTCATAATGGCTGCCGTTGGACGCGAGGGGATAGCCATAATTCAGGCCCGGTTTGATCAGGTTCACTTCGTCCCCGCCCCTGGGGCCCATCTCCTGTTCCCAAAGCTGTCCCTTGTCATCGAACGCAATTCCGAGAAGGTTACGGTGGCCATAGGACCAGACAGCCGGATGGAAGCCCTTCGCCGCCAGCGGATTTCCCGCCGCAGGCGTACCGTCCAGGTTCAGCCGCAGCACTTTGCCGAGGGTAGCCTTAGGGTCTTGCGCGGGCGTGAACTTCTGCCGCTCCCCATTGGTGAAGAACAGATATTTCCCGTCCGGCGAGAAGGCGATCCGGCCGGCATAATGGCCGTTGCCTTCGACGTACGGTGTGGCCTGAAAAATCTTCTTCACATTGGAGAGCGCCGCCTTGCCATCGCTCGCCTGCGCGAAGGTGCCGGTGATCAGCGCCACGCCCTTGCCACCGGGGCCGGCTTCCGAAAAGCTGACATAGACCTGCTTGTTGGTTGCGAACTGAGGGTGCAACACGACATCCATCAAAGCGCCCTGATCGGCACTGTCGACGGGTGGAATGCCGGAAACACGTATTTTCGTGCCGTTCTTCGGATCGAACAGCAGCAAGGTTCCCGCTTTTTCTGTTACCAGCATCCGTCCGTCGGGCAGGAATGCCATGGCCCATGGCGCGTCGAAATCCGCTATGACGGACGTCTTGAATGGCTTGGATGCGCTCGCGGCAGGCTGGCCATTGGCGGAGCCACTGCCTGAGCAGGCGAGAAGCGCGAGCGGCATGGCAATGGCGAGCGGCGAATGGCGCATGCGATATCCTCTCAAGGGACGATCCTGACGATGAAGCTACTACGCAAATGATCTTGTGCAAATATGGTTGCCTTAAAGGGCATGTCTGCCTATATCGCCATTGCTTCCTTACATCGTCACACATGCGAGGGTCGGCTCCGACGGGGCCGGCGGCGACAAGCGCCTGTGCAATTATTCGAGGGTTTGAATGGCGGACATTGCCGCACTGACACAGTTGATCGAGCCGGAGGTGCAAGCCCTTGGCTTCGACCTGGTGCGCGTGAAGCTGTTCGGCGCGGGCGACGAGCGCACGCTCCAGATCATGGCCGAGCGCCGCGATACGCGCCAATTGGTGATCGAGGATTGCGCCGCGATATCCCGCCGCCTCTCCGATGTGCTCGATGAAACCGATCCGATCGAGGAAGCCTATCGCCTGGAAGTCAGTTCGCCCGGCATCGACCGGCCGCTGACGCGCCTCCACGACTTCGACGACTGGAAGGGCCATGAGACTCGCATCACCGTCGAGGAAGCCGTGGAGGGCCGCAAGACCCTGAAGGGAATCCTAAAAGGCCATGAGGGCGACATCATTCATCTGGTCGATGCGAAGGTCGGCCGGGTGGAGATTCCCTTTTCCAATATTACGAGCGCCAAGCTGGTGCTGACTGACGCACTCATATCTGCTACAATGCCGCTGTCCTCGGACGGAGCGGACGAAATCGAAACGGAAGGATAAGTCCCCACATGGCCAACGCCATTTCCGCCAACAGGGCCGAGTTGATCGCCATTGCCAATTCGGTGGCATCGGAAAAGATGATCGACAAGGCCATCGTGATCGAAGCGATGGAGGACGCGATCCAGCGCGCCGCCCGCGCGCGTTACGGTGCCGAGAACGACATCCGCGCTAAGCTCGACCCGGATAGCGGCGACCTGCGCCTGTGGCGCGTCGTCGAAGTGGTGGAAGCCGTCGAGGATTATTTCAAGCAGGTCGATCTGAAGGCTGCGCAGAAATTGCAGCCCGGCGCGACCGTCGGCGACTTCATCGTGGATCCGCTGCCCCCGATCGACCTCGGCCGTATCGACGCGCAGTCCGCCAAGCAGGTGATCTTTCAAAAGGTCCGCGACGCAGAGCGCGAGCGCCAGCATGAAGAGTTCAAGGACCGCGTGGGCGAGATCATCACCGGCGTCGTGAAGTCCGTAGAATTCGGCCATGTCGTCGTGAACCTCGGCCGCGCCGAAGGCGTGATCCGCCGCGACCAGCAGATCCCCCGCGAAGTCGTTCGCGTCGGCGACCGCATTCGCTCGATCATCCTCAATGTCCGCCGTGAAAATCGCGGGCCGCAGATTTTCCTCAGCCGCGCGCATCCCGACTTCATGAAGAAGCTGTTCGCGCAGGAAGTGCCCGAAATCTACGATGGCATCATCGAGATCAAGGCCGCCGCGCGCGATCCCGGCAGCCGCGCCAAGATCGGTGTGATCAGCCGCGACTCCGGTATCGATCCGGTCGGCGCCTGCGTCGGCATGAAGGGCAGTCGCGTGCAGGCCGTCGTGCAGGAAATGCAGGGCGAGAAGATCGACATCATTCCCTGGTCGGAAGACACGGCGACCTTCGTGGTCAACGCTTTGCAGCCAGCGACCGTCAGCCGCGTCGTCATCGATGAGGATGAAAGCCGCATCGAAGTGGTCGTGCCCGACGATCAGCTTTCGCTCGCCATCGGCCGTCGCGGCCAGAATGTGCGCCTAGCTTCGCAACTCACCGGGTCGGCCATCGACATCATGACCGAGGCGGACGCCAGCGAGAAGCGCCAGAAGGAATTCGTGCAGCGCTCCGAACTGTTCCAGAGCGAACTGGACGTGGACGAGACGCTCTCGCAGCTTCTGGTCGCGGAAGGCTTCGGCGAACTCGATGAAGTCGCCTATGTCTCGATCGACGAACTGGCGAGCATCGAAGGCTTCGACGATGAACTGGCCGAGGAACTGCAGAGCCGCGCCCTCGAAGCGCTGGAGCGCCGCGAAGCTGCTGCCCGCGAGGAACGCCGCGGCATGGGCGTCGAGGATGCGCTGGCGGAAATGCCGCACCTGACCGAAGCGATGCTCGTCACGCTCGGCAAGGCCGGCATCAAGACTCTGGACGATCTCGCCGATCTCGCCACCGACGAACTGGTTGCGAAGAAGCGCGTCGATACGCGCCGCCGCGCCAAGGAAAGTGCGGAAGACAAGGGCGGCATTCTGGCCGAATATGGCCTGAGTGAAGAGCAGGGCAATGAGATCATCATGGCCGCGCGTGCGCACTGGTTCGAAGATGAAGCCGCTGATGTTGGGGAGGACGCTGTTGCGGAAACTCCCCAATGACACGCTAGGGTTTGAGGCGGACCGGCTTTCCCATCTTAAGGGGAGGCCGCAATGACCGAAAGACGGTGCATCCTTTCGGGTGACCGGGCTGATCCGGAAGGTCTCGTGCGTCTGGTGCTCGGGCCTGACGGGCAGGTCGCGGTCGATCCGCGCGCCAAGGCTCCGGGCCGTGGCGCATGGATTGGCGTGGCGCGTCCGGCGTTGGAAAAGGCGCTGGCCAACAACAAGCTGAAAGGCGCGCTGATCCGCGCGTTCAAGACCAGTGACATCATGGTCCGGGACGATCTGGCGGATCGGATCGACACCGCCTTGCGCGATGCGTTGCTCGACCGGCTGGGGCTGGAGGCGAAGGCGTCCATGTTGCTCACTGGATCGGCGAAGATCGAGGATGCGGCGCGTCGCGGGAATGTCGTGCAACTATATCATGCCGCCGATGCGCGGCCGGATGGCAGCCGCAAGCTGGATCAGGCTTTGCGGGTGGGGCAGGACGCCGAAGGCACCGATTTGGCGGGCATCGTCTTGCCTGTGGGCCGGGACGCATTATCTAAGGCCATGGGGCGTGAGAACGTCGTCCATATTGCCGTAACGGACCAGAAGGCCGCCGCGCGTCTGCAAAGCGCCCTTGGCCGCTGGCAAATCTATCTCGGATGCGCTAATGCAGCGCCGTCGCGCGCTGCCCCGTCCCAGGAGGACGGAGTCGCCGCCGCGCTGGGCGTTCCGGCCGATCAGAATCAGGAATTGGCCTGCGAACCGAATGGTTCGCGCGCCCAGATGACGCAAGTGAAGGGTTAAGTTTAGTCAATGAGTGACAGCAAGGAAGACAAGCCGACTCTGGGCCGCAAGCCGCTTGGTATCAAGCGGACGGTCGAGTCCGGCCAGGTGCAGCAGAGCTTCAGCCATGGCCGCAAGAATACGGTCGTGGTGGAAGTGAAGCGGCGCCGCCTCATTGGCAAGCCGGGCGAGGCCGCGACGCCGACGCCCGAGCCCGAAGTCGCGCCCGCGCCGGTTGTTCAGGCGCCGCGTCCGGCTCCAGCGCCCGCCGCGCCGCCGCCGCCGCCGCGCCAGAACCCCGCCAACAGCCTGATGTCTCGTCAGGAACTGCAGCAGAAGCTGTTGCGCGAAGCCGAAGAAGCACGAATGGCCGCGCAGGAAGATGCGCGTCGCCGTGCCGAAGCCGCACGTCTGGCTGCGATCGAGGAAGAGAAGCGGCGTGCCGAGCAGAGCAATGCGCCGCAGCCTGAGCCTCAGCCCCAGCCAATCGAACCTGCGCCGGCCGCTGCCGCGCCTGCTCCGGTGGAAACGCCTGCCGCCGCGCCTACGGCCGAAGCGCCCGCTGCTCCGGCGGAGCCTGCGCAAGCCGCAGCGCCTGCCACCGAAGCCGCAGCACCTGCCGCAACGACAACGAGCGTTGTGCCGCCGCCTCGGCGCTTTACGCCGGTGTCGCCGATCAAGCGGCCCGAGCCGGCCAAGGTGGACAAGACGAAGCGCGGCGTCGACGATCGCCGCCAGTCCGGCAAGCTGACCGTTACCAAGGCGCTTGCCGAGGACGACAGCGCTCGCGCCCGCAGCCTCGCCGCGCTCAAGCGTGCCCGTGAAAAGGAACGGCGCGCCCATGGTGGCGGCCGTCAGCAGCCGCGGGAAAAGCAGAGCCGCGATGTGGTCGTGCCGGAAAGCATCACGATCCAGGAACTCGCCAACCGCATGGCCGAAAAGGGCGCGGATCTGGTGAAGGCCCTGTTCAAGATGGGCACTCCGGTCACGATCAACGAAGTGATCGATCAGGATACCGCCGAACTTCTGGTGGAAGAATTCGGCCACCGCATCCAGCGCGTGTCTGAATCCGACGTCGAAATCGGCATCGAGGGCGATCAGGATGCCGTCGAAACGCTGAAGGCCCGTCCGCCGGTCGTGACCATCATGGGCCATGTCGATCACGGCAAGACCTCGCTGCTCGACGCCTTGCGCGGCACCGACGTGGTGTCCGGCGAAAGCGGCGGCATTACCCAGCATATCGGCGCCTATCAGGTGAAGACGGAGGGGGGCGATCTGATCACCTTCCTCGATACGCCAGGCCACGAGGCGTTCAGCGAAATGCGTGCGCGCGGTGCGAACGTTACCGATATCGTCATCCTTGTGGTGGCGGCGGATGACGGACTGATGCCGCAGACGGTGGAGGCCATCAACCACACCAAGGCGGCAGGCGTGCCGATGATCGTTGCGATCAACAAGGTCGACAAGCCTGAAGCCAATCCGCAGAAGGTGCGCGAGCGCCTGCTGAGCGAGGAAGTAGTGGTCGAGGACATGGGCGGCGACGTTCAGGACGTGCTCGTCTCCGCGACCAAGCGGACGGGTCTGGACGAACTGATCGAAAAGATCCTGTTGCAGGCCGAATTGCTCGAACTGACCGCCAATCCCGATCGCGCTGCCGAAGGCAATGTGATCGAGGCGAAACTGGACAAGGGCCGTGGTCCTGTCGCGACGGTGCTGGTGCGCAAGGGTACGCTGAAGGTTGGCGACACGTTCGTCGTCGGCGCCGAAAGCGGCAAGGTGCGTGCTCTGGTCAACGACAAGGGCCAGAATGTGAAGGTCGCCGGTCCCTCGACTCCCGTGGAAATCCTCGGGCTGTCAGGTGTTCCGATGGCGGGCGATCAGCTCTCCGTCGTGGAGAATGAAGCGCGTGCCCGCGAAGTTGCGGCCTATCGCGCCGAGCAGAAGACGCGCAAGCGCACGACCTCTGCGCCGACCAGCTTCGAGCATATGTTCTCTGCGCTGAACACGACCGTCATCGAATATCCGGTGGTGGTGAAGGGCGACGTGCAGGGGTCGGTCGAAGCGATCGTCAATTCGCTCAACCGGGCATCGACCGACGAGATCAAGGTCCGCGTGCTGCAAAGCGGCGTAGGCGCGATCACCGAGAGCGACGTTACGCTGGCCGCGGCTTCGCGCGCCCCGCTGATCGGGTTCAACGTGCGTCCCAATGCAAAGGCGCGCGTCTTGGCCGAGCGGGACAAGGTCTCGCTGCGCTACTATGATGTGATTTACGACCTCATCGAGGAAGTGAAGAACGAAATGGCCGGGCAGCTTGCGCCGGAGCGTATCGAAACCATCGTCGGCCGCGCCGAAATCCGCGAGGTGTTCTCGGCGGGCAAGCATGGCAAGGCCGCTGGTCTGCTGGTGGTCGACGGCGTCATTCGCAAGGCGCTCAAGGCGCGCATCACCCGCGACGATGTCATCACCTATCAGGGTGAAATCGCCTCGCTTCGTCGCTTCAAGGACGATGTTGCCGAAGTCCGTGCAGGTCTGGAATGCGGCGTGACCTTCACGCAGAACTTCACTGACCTCAGGGCAGGCGATTATCTCGAAACGTTCGAGGTCGAGGAACGCGCGCGGACGTTGTGACGGTAAGGATTTGCGCCATCCCGGCTGATGTCGGGATGGCGGGATGTCCGGATGACGGGACATGCATATGGCTGTGACACCTTCCGAAGGCCCCTCCGTCCGCGTGCTGCGCGTGGGCGAGCAGGTGCGCCATATCCTCTCGGAAATCCTGGCGCGTGGAGATGTGCATGACGATGTGCTGGCAAAGCATGTCGTCAGCGTCACCGAAGTGCGCATGTCTCCCGATCTGCGTCATGCGACCGCGTTCATCAAGCCGCTGCTGGGCCGGGACGAGGAGGCGGTGCTGAAAGCTCTGCGGACGAACACCGCCTATCTTCAGCGCGAAGTGGCGAGCCGGATGAAGCTTAAATATGCCGCGAAGATCAAATTCCTGGCCGATGACAGCTTCGACGAAGGCAGCCATATCGACAAGCTGCTGCGCAACCCCAAGGTGGCGCAGGATCTGGGCAGCGACGAAGCGGAATAGATTGCGGCGTTCTGTTGCGCTTGATGAACGTCCGGCCCAAAGATGCGGCGACAAAGGGCCAAGCGGCGGAGATTCCCATGCGTAAGATGACGGCATTGGCAGCGCTTCTGCTCACTGTTTCGCATGCGCAGGCGAAGGAGGCTGTGCATCGCGCCGTCATCTCCGATCCGATGGCGGACAAGAGCATTCCCGCCGACATGAGCGCGTTCGTGCTCCCCGCAGGCGATGGCGCAATGAACGCAGTGATGTACAGGGCGTCAGGACGCGGACCGCATCCGACGCTGCTGTTGCTGCACGGCTTTCCGGGTAATGAGCAGAACCTCGATCTCGCGCAGGCGGCGCGGCGCGGTGGTTGGAACGTATTGACGCTGCACTATCGCGGCAGTTGGGGCAGCCCCGGCCGCTTCTCCCTGACCAACGCCGCGCAGGACGCGCATACTGCACTCGCTTTTCTTCACGATCCGGTGACGCAGGCGAAATACCGCATCGATCCTAAGGCGATTGCGGTTGCCGGGCACAGCATGGGCGGCTTCATGGCGGCCGATGCGGCGGCGGATGATCCGGCGGTCGCGGGCCTGTTCCTCATCGACCCCTGGGATATATCGGAGACGGCCGCCTCGCTCGCGACTCAGGAAGGGCAGGTCGCTTGGGCGGCGGAGGCGACGGGCGATCTGCCGCCGCTCGCGGGAACCAGTGTGGAGGCGTTGTCGCAGGAAATGACCGCCAATGCTGCGCGCTTCGATCTGAGCGCGCGTGTCATAGCCTTCGGACAACGCCCGTTCAGCATCGTCGGTGCGGAGCGAGGGATTGGAGCGACGGCACGCAGGATCGGCGGGGCCGCGCAATCGGTATGGCCCGCCGCACAGGTCCAGGTGATGCCGACCGACCACAGCTTTTCCGACCATCGCATTGCGCTGGCCGACTTGCTGGTGCGCTGGCTGGACGGCATTTCGCCGCCCATTCCCTGACGCATCATGGCCAAGCTCTACTTCTATTATTCCTCGATGAATGCGGGGAAATCGACGACGCTGCTCCAGTCCAGCTTCAATTATCGCGAGCGCGGCATGGCGACGATGCTGTGGACCGCCGCGATAGACGATCGCTACGATGCCGGGCACATCACCTCCCGTATCGGGCTGGAGGCGGAGGCGCATGTCTTCGATCCGCAGATGGACCTGCATAGCGCGATCCTGATGCAGCATGCGCAGGGGCCGATTGCCTGCGTGCTGGTGGACGAGGCGCAATTCCTTACGGCTGCTCAGGTGCTGCAACTGGCGCGGATTTGTGACGAGAGCGACATTCCGGTGCTTTGCTATGGCTTGCGCACGGATTTTCGCGGTGCGCTGTTCGAAGGCAGCGCATTATTGCTTGGGATCGCGGACTCGCTGAGCGAGATCAAGGCGGTCTGCGAATGCGGGCGCAAGGCGACGATGAACTTGAGGGTGGACGGCGCGGGCAGGGCCGTGCGCGATGGGGAGCAAACGCAGATCGGCGGCAATGACAGCTACATCGCATTGTGCCGCAGGCACTTCATGGCGCGGCTGCGGGAAGGCTGACGATGGTAAATATGGACGGCCTGCTCGCCTCGATTGCGGCAGGCGATATCGTCATGACTCAGTTGGCCGAGAGAGATCGCGAGGACCTGCGCGCAATCTGCCCGGACGATGACGCGGTATGGGAGATATATCCGGTTCGGCTTGCGAGTGATGACTTCGATCGTGAATTCGAGGCCATTGTCGGCAATCCGGCGCGCAACCCCTTTGCCGTTCGCGTAGGCGGCGTTCTTACCGGCATTTCCGGCTATCTCAACATCGACGCGGCGAGCGGCGTGCTGGAAATCGGCGGCACCTATATGACTCCGGCGGTGCGGGGGACCGGCCTCAATGGCCGGATCAAGCCGCTGTTGCTGGGCCGTGCTTTCGGATGCGGGTTCCAGCGCGCGGAGTTCCGGATCGATACCCGCAACGGACGGTCGTTGCGGGCTGTCGAAAAGCTCGGGGCCGTCAGGGAAGGCGTGTTGCGCCGCCAGCGGCGGACGTGGACGGGGTACTTACGGGATACGGTCGTGCTCTCGATCCTGCGCGAAGAGTGGCAGGAGTGATGCTGCATGGTTGGCTGATCCTGGACAAACCGCGCGGGCTGGGTTCCACGCAGGCTGTCTCGGCGGTGAAGCGCGCGCTACGGCAGGCGGGCGAACCGAAGACAAAAGTCGGGCATGGCGGCACCCTAGATCCGCTGGCGGAGGGCGTGCTGCCGATCGCGCTGGGCGAGGCGACGAAGCTGGCCGGTCGGATGCTGGACGCATCCAAGATATACGAGTTCACCATTGGCTTCGGCTTGCAGACCGATACGCTGGACATGGAGGGCGAAGTGGTGGCCCGAAGCGAGGTGCTGCCCACTCTGGCCGAAGTGGAGGCCATACTTGCCCGGTTCACGGGACCGATTGAGCAGGTGCCGCCCGCTTATTCCGCGATCCTGATCGATGGCCAGCGCGCCTATGATCTCGCCCGCGCGGGCCAGGTGGTGGAGATGAAGACCCGGAGTGTGACTGTTTTCAGTCTTGAAATCCATCACACCGGCGCGGGCAGGGACGGCAGGCTCACGGAAATTACGATTACCGCTCACGTTTCCAAAGGCACCTACATCCGTAGCCTTGCGCGGGACATCGCGCTTGCGCTCGGCACCGTCGGCCATGTGACTATGCTGCGGCGGACCAAGGCGGGCCCGTTCATGCTCGAGTCCGCGATTTCACTGGACAATCTGGCGGATGCTGCTAACGACCGCTCCATCGCGCAGCTTTTGCTGCCGTTGACAGCAGGGCTGGACGACATCCCGGCTTTCGCTGTTACCGCCGATCAGGCCGCTGCCCTTCAACAAGGCCGAACGCTGACCGGGACAGCCGCAACCACCGGACTCCATCTGGCGATACTGGGCGAAATACCCGTCGCATTGGTCGAGGCCGATGATCATGTGATCAGGGTGGTGCGTGGCTTTAACCTGATGTCGAAGGAAGAAGACAGATGACGATCACTGCCGAGCGCAAGGAAGCGCTTATCAAGGAACATGCCCGCGCCGAAGGCGATACGGGTTCTCCCGAAGTCCAGGTTTCGATCCTCACTGAGCGGATCACGAACCTGACCGAGCATTTCAAGACTCATCACAAGGATAATCACAGCCGTCGCGGCCTGCTGATGCTGGTCAACAAGCGTCGCAGCCTGCTGGATTATCTGAAGAAGAAAGATCAGGCGCGTTATACGGACCTGATTGGCAAGCTCGGCCTGCGCAAGTAAGCCGAAACGAAGGAGCGGCCCCCGCGCGGGGCCGTTTCTGATTCTGAGACATGTCGTTGTGCAATTCGGTGCGGCGGTGTGAAACCGGGGGAACGTCCCCCGCACCGTTCCGTTAGGGACGGCTAAGGAGGGCCAAGGCTCTCCACCCATGGGTCGTTTGGACCCACCAAAGGCCCCGCCATGCAATAGGGCATCGCGGGCGAAGGAAATAAATATGTTCGACGTAAAGAAAGTAGAAATCGAGCTGGGCGGCAAGACCCTCACGCTCGAAACGGGCCGCATTGCGCGTCAGGCCGACGGCGCTGTGCTGGCCACCTATGGCGAGACCGTGGTGCTGTGCGCCGTGACCGCTGCCAAGTCCGTGAAGGAAGGGCAGGACTTCTTCCCGCTCACCGTTCACTATCAGGAAAAATTCTCCGCAGCAGGCCGCATTCCCGGCGGCTTCTTCAAGCGTGAGCGCGGCGCGACGGAAAAGGAAACGCTGACCAGCCGCCTGATCGACCGTCCGCTCCGCCCGCTGTTTCCGGAAGGTTTCTACAACGAAATCAACGTGATCTGCCAGGTGCTCTCGTTCGATGGCGAAAGCGAGCCCGATATCGTCGCGATGATCGCGGCTTCGGCAGCGCTCACCATCTCGGGCGTTCCCTTCATGGGCCCGATCGGCGCGGCGCGCGTCGGCTACAAGGATGGCGAGTACAGCCTGAACCCGTCGATGGACGATGTTAAGGCCGGTGAACTCGACCTGGTGGTCGCGGCCACCAACGATGCCGTCATGATGGTGGAGTCGGAAGCCAAGGAGCTGTCCGAGGACGTCATGCTCGGCGCCGTTTCGTTCGCGCATGATGCCTGCCGCAAGGTCATCGGTGCGATCATCAAGCTTGCCGAGAAGGCTGCCAAGGACCCTTGGGAAATGGCCGCTCAGGCTGATCTTTCCGCTGCCAAGGACAAGCTGAAGAAGCTGATCGGCAAGGACATTGCCGCAGCGTACAAGCTGACCGACAAGTCGGCACGCTCCAACGCGCTGAACGAAGCCCGCGCCAAGGCGAAGGAAGGTTTCTCCGACGCCGCGCCGCAGGATCAGATGGCTGCCCAGAAGCTCGTCAAGAAGCTGGAAGCGGAAATCGTTCGCGGCGCGATCCTGAAGGATGGCACCCGCATCGACGGCCGTTCCACGACGCAGATCCGTCCGATCGAAGCCATCGTCGGCTTTCTGCCCCGCACCCACGGGTCGGCGCTGTTCACGCGTGGCGAGACGCAGTCGATCTGCACCACGACCTTGGGCACCAAGGACGCCGAGCAGATGATCGACGGGCTGACTGGGCTGTCGTACGAAAACTTCATGCTGCACTACAACTTCCCGCCCTATTCGGTCGGTGAAGTCGGTCGCTTCGGCGCGCCGGGTCGTCGTGAAGTGGGTCATGGCAAGCTGGCATGGCGTGCGCTGCACCCCGTGCTGCCGAGCAAGGACGAGTTCCCCTACACGATCCGCGTCCTCTCCGACATCACCGAATCCAACGGCTCCTCGTCGATGGCTACGGTGTGCGGCGGTTCGCTCTCGATGATGGACGCAGGCGTTCCGCTGAAGCGTCCGGTGTCGGGCATCGCCATGGGCCTGATCCTGGAAGGCAAGGACTTCGCCGTCCTGTCCGACATCCTGGGTGACGAAGACCATCTTGGCGACATGGACTTCAAGGTTGCCGGCACGTCCGAAGGCATCACCACGATGCAGATGGACATCAAGATCGCCGGCATCACCGAAGAGATCATGCGCAAGGCTCTGGAGCAGGCAAAGGAAGGCCGTGCCCACATCCTCGGTGAAATGAGCAAGGCGCTGGGCGAAGTCCGCACCGAGCTTTCCGCTCATGCGCCGCGCATCGAGACGCTGCAGATCGACAAGTCGAAGATCCGCGAAGTCATCGGCACCGGCGGCAAGGTCATCCGTGAAATCGTCGCGGAAACCGGCGCGAAGGTCGATATCGACGACGAGGGCCTGATCAAGATCAGCTCCTCCGATATCAACCAGATCGAAGCCGCGCGTAAGTGGATCCTGGGCATCACGCAGGAAGCGGAAGTCGGCAAGATCTATGACGGCAAGGTCGTCAACCTCGTCGATTTCGGCGCCTTCGTGAACTTCATGGGCGGCAAGGACGGTCTCGTCCACGTTTCGGAAATCCGGAACGATCGGGTCGAGAAGGTCGCTGACGTTCTGAAGGAAGGCCAGGAAGTCAAGGTCAAGGTCCTCGAGATCGATCCGCGTGGCAAGGTTCGCCTGTCGATGCGCGTCGTCGATCAGGAAACCGGCGCCGAACTGGAAGACACCCGTCCCGCACGTGAGCCCCGCGAACCGCGTGGCGATCGTGGCGGCAGAGAAGACGGGCGCGGTGATCGTGGTCCCCGTCGCGAAGGAGGCGATCGCAATCGTCGTGACCGTGGTGGTCGCGGTGGCGAACGTGGCCCGCGCAGCGAAGGTGGCGACAAGACTCAGAATGAAGGCGATGCCGGTGGCCTGCCTGATTTCCTGACGCAGGACTAATCGGCTCGGCCTTCTGGGCTGTCTGAACAAAAAAGGGCCGTCCGGTTTGTCCGGGCGGCCCTTTTTCTTGGCTGATTATGAGGTGCCGGTACCTCTACGGGACAGGAATCAGGTGCGCTCGTCCGGCAGCATTTGCGCCAGTGAAGCCCATGCCTGATCGCGTCTGCGCCTGATCTCCCGGGCGAAGTGCTGGCTTACATGGCGGCGGTCCCGGCGATGCCGGTGAGAAGACAGGGAAGCTTCATCCATGCCGCCTCGTACTCTCCGGAGGGGCAGGAGATCCGATCCAATCGACAGGTTGCCACCTCTCCGCGACGAGTCGTTCAAGTGGCCTGGTCGCTGTCCAGAACCTGCCGCACCTTGCGCGCCAGTTGGGTCAGCGTGAAGGGCTTCGACAGCAAGGCGACGCCCGGATCCAACATCCCGTTATGAACAATGGCGTTCCGGGTGTAGCCTGTGGTGTACAGCACCTTGAGATCCGGGCGGGCGATGAGCGCGTGGTCGACGAGCTTCCGGCCGTTCATTTCCGGCATTACCACGTCGGTGAACAGCAGGTCTACGCGGGGCTGATTGGCGAGAACCGCGAGCGCCTCTGCGGCGTCGGCCGCCTGCACGACGGTATAGCCAAGGTCGCGCAAGCCATCGACGGAGACATTGCGCACTCTGTCCTCGTCTTCCACGACCAGAACGATCTCGCCATCACGGGCAGCCAGAAGATCGTCGGCGAACGATATCTCGCTCGGTCCGGTCGCCACGTCATGAGGGCCCATGTGCCGGGGCAGGTACAGCTTGACGGTCGTTCCCTCGCTCACCTCGGAATAGATCTTCACATGGCCTTTCGATTGTTTGATGAAACCGAAGACCTGGCTGAGGCCAAGGCCGGTGCCGCGCCCGACTTCCTTGGTCGTGAAGAACGGTTCGAACGCACGCTCGATAAGCTCGCGTGACATGCCCATGCCGGTGTCCGTCACGGCTATGACGACATACTGCCCTGCGACTACCTCTTGATGCGCCGCTGCATAGGCGTCGTCCAGATGGGCGTTGCTCGTCTCGATGGTCAGCTTGCCGCCATCGGGCATGGCGTCCCGCGCGTTGACGCAGAGGTTCAGGATCGCGTTTTCAAGCTGGTTGGGATCAACGAAGCTTGGCCACAGGCCGCCTGCAAGAACTGTTTCGATCTGCAGAGATTCGCCGATTGTCC
The DNA here is from genome assembly GCF_033795625.1 of Sphingobium sp. Classification (GTDB taxonomy): domain Bacteria; phylum Pseudomonadota; class Alphaproteobacteria; order Sphingomonadales; family Sphingomonadaceae; genus Sphingobium. The sequence goes on from NZ_JARYGI010000021.1 coordinate 23,118, forward strand.
TCCGCAGCAGCTCCGACATGCCGCCCACCAGTTTGTTGGTATCGATGGCGCGCGGCTCAAGTGGCTGTTGCCGCGAAAAGGCAAGCAGGTGAGAAGTGAGCTGCGTTGCGCGATGCGCGCCCTCCAGAGCGTTTTCGATATTCTGCACGATGCGCTTGTCGATGGTCCCGCCCAGCCGTCTTCGGGCGATATCCAGCGAGCCTACGATTACCGCCAACATGTTGTTGAAGTCGTGCGCGATACCGCCCGTCAACTGGCCAACGGCCTCCATCTTCTGCACCTGACGCAATTGCGCTTCCACCAGGGAGCGGCTCTGCGCTTCCTCACGCAGTTGCGCATTGCTGCGGGCCAGCGCACTGCCGGCGGTGACGGCTTCAGTCAGGCGGGCACGTGCATGGCGCACGGCAAACATCCCCAGCACCATCACCGTCAGCCCGCTCAAAGCAAGCGCCAGTCCAATGCATATCCGCTGCACACGAGAGCTGGCTTCGCGCTTTCGAAGTAGCTGTTGCTCATGCGCGCGCATGTCCGAAATCAGGCGCCGTGCATGGTCCATCGTCTGCTTGCCGCGTTGAAGCTCGAGGATGTCTATGGGAGCGCCCATTTCGAACTTGGCGATCGCGAGGCGTAGATATGCTTGCCTTCCGGCAGATATTTCCCGAAGTCGATGCAGCCGGTCCGACTGCGCCGGATTATTCGCGAGCAGTTTTTCGAGGGCAGCAAACTCTGGCGGCAAATTCTTGATCGCCAGATCGTACGGTCCCAGGAACTCGCGGCGTCCGGTTAGCAAATAGCCGCGCTGCCCCGTCTCGGCGTCCTGCAACCGAGACAAGATACCCGCCAACCGGCTCTGCACTTCCAATGTCTGAGTGATGGCTTGTACCGACTTGTGCTGCTGCACCGAAAACCAGATGCTGCCGCCGATGGCCAATGCCAGGAGCACGAAGCCCGCCACCAGGGCGCGTATCGATCGGTCGTTCCGGACAGTCAGCACGGCCCCGCTTACCCCCAGTTTCGATCAGATCATCGTGAATTTACCTAGGTATAGGAGCAAGGATATTGATTTGCATCTATTTTTTAAGTTTGACCCTTCGAACGGGCTCTATCGGCTGGCCGCCTTGAGGGGTGGTCGCCAGTCCTTCATGTCCACGTCATCGGTGACTTTGTAAGGTATGCCGCGCGGCGAGAGGAACAGGCGCTCCATCTCGCTGCGCGTGAAAGGCCGCGAGCCGAGGCGTCCGAATACGGCGATCTGACCGCCGGTCTCATCGACTGCGCGATCGCGATCCAGCCCCTTGGATAGTGCCAAAGCGGGGGAGGGTGTGCGGGCCCAGGCAATCAATTCGGGCTTGGGTGCCGGCGAGAAGCCGTAAAAGTTCGGCTGGCTCGCGGGGCTGGTGAGCTGCACGACCTTCAGACCGTTGCGACCGTCCGCCACATAGGCGAACAGCGAGGCATTGGTGGTGCCTACGATCACGTCCTCGACATCGTTCATCGCGCCGCCGAAAGTCTCCTTGGCATAGATCAGCGGCCGTATCGGGTTGGTGATGTTGACGATCACCAGCCCGTCCGCCTTGCCCGCGACATAGGCATAGGTCCGCGCCAGGTAGACGCGACGCGCATCGGCCAGCGGCACTGTGCCTGAAGGGACGCCGACAGGATCGGTGAGCTTGGTCACGTCGAACAGCTTCAAGCCATCCGCGTCCGTCACCCAGAGGTAGCGGAACTGGATGGCGCTCGCCCGCGCATCCTTCAGCGGCCGGACGGCTGCGAGGTGCGGCTTCAGCGGATCGGACAGATCGACCACGACGAGGCCGACATCCGCAGTGATGTAGGCGATCTGCCCAGCCAGGGTGATATGACGAGCGCCCTTCAGCACATTGTCGGGGTTCCACGTCGCGGCGCGTTTCAGGAAGTTGTTGCGGAATTCGCCGTCGGCCATCGTCTCGATGTTGACCATGACGAGCCCTTCCACACTGTCGGTGACGGCGGCGTAGGAATAGATCGGCAGGAACGCCTGCTCCTGATTGATCTCGCGCAGTTCCGGCGTGCTGCGCAGCGGATTGATCGGCTGATTGGTCGCGATGGCCATGCAGGTCGCGTTGGTTGTCTTGACGCGGGTGTTCTGCCCGAGCTTCGAGAACGGCGCGCTGACGATCCGTTCCGAGAAGCCCTTGTTGGCGATCGAAGCGACGTCGTAGACGTGGAAGCCGCCCCTGCCCTCCGCCACGAACATATATTCGCCGCGCAATTGCAGGCATCCGACCCGGCCGGCGGTGCCCTGGACGATGTTCTTGAACTCCTCCATCGGCTGCGTTTCGCCCGAGGCTTTGGCGTCGAACGCCTTGCCGCGCACCCAATCCTTCAACTCGCGTTTGTTGTCCTCGACGTGCATGCGCCAATAATCGGGATAGGCGTATTTCTGAAGGTAGCTGCCGATCACCGCCTGCGGCTCGTCCCATTCGGTGACGCGGACTGCCTCGAACCCACCCTCCAGGCCGGTCCATGCATTCAGCCCGACGAAATTGACGAAGTTGGTGCCGAGCAACATCAGCTGCGACATGATCGCGTTATTGTCGTCCTTCGCGGACAGGTGGCAGTCGGAGCAGGTCTTGGTCTCGGTCGTGCGCACCGTATGCGGGAAATGCGGCGCGAAGGCCTGCGAGGAGAAGCCGATGCCCGAAATCGGCGGCTGCTGGACGTAGATCCGCTCACGGTTGAGGTTGGTGGAGGACAGCACCAGTGCGCTGGTGGAGCGCACCGGCGTGATCTGATTGCCCTTGGTCGTCATGTGGCGGCCGAGCTGGAACATCTCGTCCCGCGCGACCTGCGGATTGTAGGTCGCGAAGTTGCGGGTTTCCTCGCCATCGAAGTGATGGCTCTTGGTCTTCCAGTTCGCCTCGATCGGCAAGTGGCAGCCGCCGCAGCTTGTCGTCCAGCTGAGATGACAGGTGAAGCACGCCATCTTGTCGTCCCCATGTGCGCGGTCTTCCTGCGCGACGCCCGGTCCGAAGCCGAAGCTGCCATCTTCCGCGCCGCTCTTGCTCATCAGCTTGGCGCGGGCGGCGCGGGCGTTGAAGTGCGGGTTGGCCGGGTCGACCGAGTTCTTGACGAGGCTGACTTCCCATTCGAGGTTCGGATCGACGATGGACCGTTGGATCAGCTTGCGCCGACCGCTGGCATCATAGAACCATTCGAACCGCCGCTTGCCGTCCGGATTGCGCAGCAGCGCGAGGTTCGTGCCGTTCGGCGGCGCGGCCGGGCCGGAGGTGAGCAGAGTCGGCCAGGCGTCGGCAGTGCCATGGCAATCCTTGCAGCCGATCTCGATGGCGTTGGCGACTTCGCCGTAGATATAGCCATTGCCATGGCTGTCCTGCCCGAAATGGCAGTCGGCGCATTGCAGGCCCTTTTCAGCGTGGATGTCCATCATGTGGACGGTTTTGCCGGGATTGGTGCCGGGCTGGACGAACTTCGGCTCGTCCTTCTTGCGCCATTTCTCGGGATCGTCATTGGCGACGATCTTGCCGTCCTTGTCCAGCAGATTGCCTTCGCGGTCGCGCTTGAAGATGCCGCGGAAGTTCCAGCCATGGCCGTGATAGTCGGCGAACTGGGTGTCCTTCGCCTTCTCGTTCAGGTCATAGACGTTGCGCAGGAAATCGACGTCCGACCAGTTGCCCTTGGGTGAGGCGGCTTCGGGATTGCGCTCCAGCACCTCATGCACTTCCGCGGCGGTCGGATATTTCTGCTTCTTGGGCCACATCAGCGGGGCGTCGGATTCATAGTCCCACATCGTGTAGCCGAGGTAGCTGTTCAGGAAGATGTTGGGCTGATGCATGTGGCAGTTCATGCACTGCGCGGTCGGGATTGCGCGGGTGAAGGCGTGGCGGATGGGGTGCCCGCTTTCCTTGGCGGCGGCGATGGGGTGCTCCGGCTTTTCGGCGCCGTGGCCGGGGGCGACAGTCTCTCCATGCGGACCTTTCAGGCCGCCATGGCCGACTTCCGCATGTTCCACCTTAGCGGCGATCGTCGGATCTATCGTCGCGCTCTGCCCGTCGCGGCCATATTGCGCGTAGACAAGGCTGTGGCGCGGTTCGCGGTCATTGGCATAGACGACATGGCAGCCCGAACAGCCCGAATGGCGATAATCGCCCGGCTGGTCGTTAGTGCCCATGAACCACATGAAGGGGTCATTGAGGCGCGTCTTGTGGATATTGAGCGCGGGAATGGCGACGCGAAGGCCGGTGCCGGGGCCACGGCTGGACTGCTTGAGATCGGGGCGGCCCGGTTCTTCCAGCCGCTGGATCGATCCGGTGGGATTGGGCAGGCCGATTTCGGCAAACTGCGTCTGGATATTACGCCCGCCGCGCTCGAACACGCGGAACACGTCGCCCGGCGGAATGACCTGCCAGGTCGGCAAAGGGTAGAGTTCCGCCAGCGCGCCGCGCTTCTTCTCGGCGTCGGTCAGCGTGCCGGGAGGATTGCCCGGCGTCACGATCTTGGCGGGCTTGCCGTCGCGGGTATAAGCCTCGCCGAATATGTAATTCTTGAACGGCACTAGCCCGTTATTATAGGCCGCTCCGCCCCACAGCATCGCGCCGGACGCCATGATCGAGCGCTCCGCCGCCTCGATTGTGGCAAGATGGCAGGACCCGCACGCCTCACGCGCGACGCGGTAGTCGGACGGGTTCACGAAGCGCACGAACTCCGGCGCTTCCTTGTTCAGCAGCGTGTAGGTGCGTTTCGGGTTGGCGGAGGAGGGGTAGTGCCAGCTCTCGGGATAGGTCGGCAGCACATGCGCCTTATCGCGCGCGGCGGCATATTCCGGGGCGTCGAAGCCTAGCGCCGGGTTGCCGCGCACGCTCGCATTGCCGCCATGGCAGTCGGTGCAGCCCAGCATCACCGCCGGAGTCGCGTGCATTGAGGGCTCGTCAGTCTTGGTGTGGCAGCTATAGCAGCCGTCGGATTTCGCCGCGACCTGCTCGGCAGTCTGGCTCATCGGTGCGGCGGGGGCGACCGCATAGTTCCGCTTCACCGGCTTCTCGTCGTCGCTCGCCTGTACGATCGCGACGGGGATCAACAGCGCCGCGAGCAGGAGCAGCGCCCATGCTTTCACTCGGGAGAGAAGGTGAAGCAGGCCGCGCATCAGTAGCTGACAATCAGATTGGCGAGCACCGAATAGTAATTCCGGTGGCTGTCGCGGTTATCGAAAAGATCCCTGAAGCCCTTGCCGGGAAGCAATGCCGCGCCTGACAGCCGGAACACGATGTTCTGCGTTGCCTTGGGCCGCCAGATCGCGGCAGTGGACAGGTCCCAGCCGATCGACTTGGGAATGCTGCCCTCCACCCGCAGCGCTTGCAGCGTGGCGGTGTTCTCGAACCAGAGATGGTTGGCGTTGGCGGAGAGCCGTAGCTCCGGCGTCACGTCGAAATCCGCGCCTGCGCCCACCAACATCGTGCCGGGATTGTTGAAGTTCGACTGCCCTTGCTCCTTCGAGGATCGCAGGGAATTGAGGATGCCGTTGCGTCCGTTGATGCTGATGACGCGCCCGCCGCCTGCAAAGGGGATCGTCTGCCTGATCCAGTAACTGGTATCGGCTCCGGCGAAAACGGGGTTCTCGAAAATGGCGTCGAAGCCGTTTTCGCTATCATCATAGGGATCGCCGTCGCCGCTGGCGTACAGTCCGGAGAGACGGAAGCGCACCCAGTCGATGTCGTAGCTTGCCTCCGCAGCGGCGAAGAAGGCGCGGATTTCCGCTTTTTTGCCGGTGAAGAAGCTGTTCCGGTCCTCACCCAATGCGCCGTACAGCGATGCAGTCAGGTTGATGCGGCCGATCCGACCGTCCGCGTTGTAGCCCAGATACACGACATCATATTCCCGCCCGCGCAGATCGCCGAGCAGGGCAGGGCGCACCGGGAAGCCGTTGTCGTCGATCTCGACGTCATTCTTCTCCCGGTTCATGTTGTAGACTGCGGTAATCTGGCTGGTGAAACTGGGGATCAGGAAGTCCTGCCGATAGACGTTGGCGAGGAACACGAAATCGTCCCGCGGGCGCTGCACCACACTGTTGAGGCCGCTGTTCGTGTCCTTCTCCAGTCGCCAGAAGGCCGCGAGATTGAACTGGAAGCGATTGTTGTCGCGATTGCCGAACAGGCGGATGCCAAGCTGCTGGTCGTTGAACAGGAAGCCGCGAAAGTCCGACTGCATCGGCTGGATGCCGACGCGTAGCGAGCGGAAATCGTAGCGGTCTGACGTGTTCGCGAGGTGATAATCGACGAACAATTCCTGTACACCCAGAAAATGATCGGTGCGGTGGCTGGGTTTGGAGGGCTGGACGAACAGCACACGACGTTCAGGGACATCCACATGATTGACGTTGAACGCCAGCGCCACGCGATATTCGATCTCGGGCGGCTTGAAGGCCGTCGATCCCTTCACCAGCGATGCACTGGCGATGAAGGTTTGCGAGAAGACGAAGCTGGCGTCCTTGCCGAACACGTCGAGGCTGCCGGGGCGCTCGGTGGTCTGCACTCCGACGGGAATGGGGAAGGTGCGCGGCTCCAGCACCGTGTCGCTGACGGCGCTCGCGACGAAGAACCAGTCCTCGCCCTTGATCGGCAGCCACTTCACCTTCTCGCGATTGATGGGCCGGTCGCCCTTCAGCGTGTTCTGATTGTACGGGTCGAACCAGCGCTCCTTCACCAGCCCCAGCGACTCGATCAGTCGCCAGCGGTCCGGAACCGGCACCTGATCGGTCGGGAATGCCTCGGGCGGCGGGGCGCGGAGGGCGCCCTGATTGTCCTGCGTGACCTTGTCCGGCAGTTCCTGCTGAAAGCCAGGACGGCGGCGGCCATCGATCAACTGTTCGTCAGCGTCCGCCTGCGATTGATGTTCCGGCGCGTCGATGATCTCCTGCCAATTGTCGGGCGGTGGCGGAGGCACAGGCTCTCCGGGCGGCTGCGCGCCCAGCATCGCCATCAGCGGCAGGAGGGAAACTATGGCCATTTGCTACAGCCCGCCGCACGCATCTTGGGCATTGGTGTCGAGGAACGGCGCGAACGGGCAGCCGACATAGCGTAGGCGGACGCTGGCATTGTCCAACTGCACGACGATCTGGTCGGACCGGATCGCGACGGGCGCATTGCCGATGCCGCTGGTGCGCTTGCCGCCATTATTGACGCCCAGGAAGCTGATCATATCGTCCTGATCAATGCCGTCGCCTGACACGCCGATGGCCCCGACCAACACATTGCCGCGATAGATCGGCACTGAGCCAGGGAAGATCTGAATGCCGTTCTGAAGCCGGTTCTGGTTAGGGGCGGGAGCGGGGAGAGCCGTGCAGCGCTGCGGTGTGTCGGTGGGCGTCGCGCCGGTGACGAAGCCGAGATGCGCGGCGAGGTCGCCCAGGATCAGCGCCGATTGCAGCCCGGTGGAGAAGGGGTTGAATTGCGCGATGGGGCGCGAGAACGGGCCGTTCGGGCGGCCGACTTCACCATCGGGGAAATAGGGGCGAGAGATCAGGCCGTTCGCGCGGTCGGTAAAGGCATATTTGCCAGTCAGCGCGCTCTGATCGTTGAAGAAGGTCCGTGCCTTGGCGACGAAGGCACGGACGTCCGCGCTGGGGTTCAGCAGCAGCTCTTCGCCCGCGCGCGCGCCGGAGAAGAACGCGGCGGTTCGCGCCTTCTGCAACGAAACGTCCGTGCCGAAGATCGGCGCATCGGGCGAGCGCACCACGCCCAGTGCCTGTCCGCGCGTGTCGACTACGGAAATCGACACCTGCGCGCGGCTGTCCAAAGGTTGGCGGATTTGCGCGCGTGCCCGGCTCATCACAGTGAAGGCTTCTTCGATCAATGCCGTGACTTCGGCGGCGGTGAGCGGCTGCGCGACATCGCCTGCATCGGTGGCGGCGCGGATGGGGAAGCGATTGTTGCCCGACCCGTCGGTCAGGATGAACGCATCGCGATTGGAGAACTCTGCCGTGCGGGACGGGCGGATGCCGGACGTCTCGCTGCCATAGGCCGTGCCCGCCAGGATCGCCGGAGCCGGGTCGCCATAATAGCCGCGCACCGCGACCAATGTACCGAGCGCCGGGTTTGTCGCGGCATAGCTCGCCACACCAGTTGCCATCAGGCGGTCATAGGTCGCGTCCGAGTAGCGCAGCAATGTGCCGTCCACCGAAATGCGGCTTGCGCGGATGGTTTCCGGCGTCTCGAAGCCGACCGTTCCGGCCAGCGCGATATATTCCTCCGGATCGTTGTCATCGTCCAGGATGTTGGGGTCGGAGCCATAGACGCCATCCGCCATCACGCCGATGCCGCCGACGACCACACCGTTCTTGTAGAGCGGGAAGCCGCCCGGATCGGCAGCGAGACCGAGTGGCGAGCGCTTGGGCCCGATGAGCGCGCCCGCGCCGGACGAGGCGAACCGCGCCGCGAGATCCGAGCACGGTAATTGGCTGAACTGCACGCCGTAGAGTGGCCCGCTCTCCAGCCCCACGGTCGTCGGCGCGGGCGGGAAATGCTGCTGTACGATCTGGCTCGCCGTGCGTGTCGAGAAGGCATTGCCGCCGCTCGACAGATATGCGCCGGTTATGGCCTTGGCGATGGCGCCTGCCGCTGCCGGTACGGTCAGGTTCTGCGCGTCGATATTGTCGCCATTGGGTGCGGCGCTGGTGGTTGCGGTCGCGCGCGCGCCGGTCATGTTGAAGATCGCCAGCACATTGCCGACCCGGTCCGTCACGGCAATCACGGCGGGAAGGTTGCGCGCACGCGCTTCGGCCGCTGCCCGTGCGACAATGGTTTCCACGTCCGCGACGCTCAGTGATTCCTGCGCGGGCACGGCGTAGAGGCTGGCCGGCGTCGGCGACGGCGCGGGGGAGGGCGTGGGACTCGGCGCTGGCGAACTGCTCCCGCCCCCGCCGCAGGACGAGAGGACCAGCGAAGCTCCGGCGAGGAAAGCGGACAGCCTTTTCATGTCAGTGCAACGCCCCGATGCTGCGCGACGCGCTGCCCAAGGCGGCGCGGAAATCGACAGGGCGATAGCTGTTCGGCTCCCTTACGGCGGCGTAAGCGCGATTGATGTCGCCGCGAATTCCCGCTGCCGCGCCAACCGTCACCCGCCCGGATCTCACCAGCGCGTTCAGCAGCGTGTCCACGCCCATCACTGCCTGTACCGATCCCTCATAGTCCGTGAAGCGAGACGCGATGCTGGTGCTGGCGATCCTGTCGATGATGGCAAAGCCCATGTCGCCGCCCAGCCGATCACTCGAAAAGTCCGCCGCCAGTGCCGCGGCGCTTGCCGCGAGCTTGCGGGCTGCGGCAACGCTGCTCGGTCGGTCGCGGCCCATCGCGGCGTGGAAAGCGCGGCTGTCGGCATCGAAGCGCGCCGCAAGACCCGGTGCGGCCACTTGCGCCGCCGCGGACAGCATGATCAGATTCTCGTCATTATAGGGCGGCATGCCTGCCGGGATGGGGCGACCGGGATTGCTCTCCCACGTCTTCACGCGTGCATCCTGATCGGCAATGCGGCGGTGGCAGCTATGGCAGTCCAGGAAATAGAATTCGGGGAATACGCCTTCGGTGCCGCGCGCGCTGGCATAGAGGGAAAGCGACCGTTCCAGCGCCAGCGCCTGACCCACGGCCCACATGCGCACGCCGTCGGGCCTGCCTTTGCGCTGAATATAGTCCGGATCTTCGTTGTGGTGCGCTTGCAAAGTCGAAAACAGATCGAGTTCGAAGGCGATGCGTGGATGTCCGGCGGCCATGATCCGGTGCGTTACGAACTGGCCCGGCTGGTCGCTGCCGAAATGGCAGTCGAGGCAGACCGCCGCCCGCTCCGCGGGGCGATCCAGCGGGATCATGCCCTTGGCGACGTTGCTCGCATGGGTGACCCCTACCGCATAATGCGATGCGATCCAGCCGGAAGCGGGGCCATGACATGCCTCGCAGCCGACACCATCCTGCGTGTGGAAGCGCGGGCCGCGCTCTGCCGATGCGGGCGTTGCGTGACAGCCTAGGCACGCGCCCGCCGCCGTGGGATCCCCGATGCCCAATGTTGCCGCGATCTGCTTGCTGCGTGTGCCGGACAGCACGGCAAAGGCGCGGCTATGCGCGCCGTCCTGCGTTGATGGTTCTTGCCAGCGCATCAATTCGTCCTGACGCACGATCTTGCCGTCGGCTTCCATGCGTCCGTGGCAGGTGGTGCCCGCGCAGGACGCCACCCCTACGAAGCCGCCAGGCCCGGACGATGTAGAGACGGAAGTGGACGACGGAGCGGCATCGGCAGACGTCATGATCCGGCCCGGGAGTCCGCCCAGCAGCAGCGCGCACAGCGCAAAGGCCGTCAGCAGCATGACCGCCGCCATGGCCCGGATGCGGACAGTTCTGCCCCCGAACGTCATTTGCACGCCCCCAATTCGCGCCGGACCTTTGCCCGACGCGCCCCCCGAATATTGCGCGCGACCGCTTTATCTTATGTAATTGTCCCTAGCCTCGACCGGGGCCTTCTTACAATCCGAAATCGGCTCAGTTGCGCCGGATGACGAGGTTTCTGATCTCGGTCATGTCTTCCATGGCGAACTTGATGCCCTCGCGGCCCAATCCGGAATCCTTGACGCCGCCATAAGGCATGTTGTCCACGCGGTAGCTGGGCACGTCATTGATCACGACGCCGCCCACGTCCAGCCGGTCCCATGCGTCGAACATCTTGAACAGGTCGCGCGTGAAGATGCCCGCCTGCAGCCCGAATTTGCTGTCGTTGACCTCATCGAGCGCCGCATCGAAATCGCTGAACTTGCTCAGCAAGGCCAGCGGCCCGAAGGCTTCCTCGCGGTAGGCATTGGACGAGCGGTCGACATTCTCCAGCAGCGTCGCCTCCAGCATCGCGCCTTCGCGCTTGCCGCCGCACAGCAGCTTCGCGCCGCCCGCGACGGCTTCCTGTATCCAGCCGTCCAGACGCCGCGCTTCGCTTTCGGAGATCATGGGGCCGATGAAGACGTTCCGGTCCTTTGGATCCCCCGCAACCAGCGTTTTGGTCTTGGCGACCAGCATATCGCGGAACCGGTCGTAGATCGATTCGTGGATGATGATTCGCTGCACGCCGATGCAGCTTTGCCCGGACTGGTAGAAGGCGCCGAAGATCACCCGTTCCAGCGCGTCATCCAGATCGGCGTCATGGTCAATGATGACGGCCGCATTGCCGCCGAGTTCCAGGATGACCTTCTTCTTGCCCGCCTTGGCCTTCAGGTCCCAGCCCACGCCGGGCGATCCGGTGAAGGACAGCAGCTTCAGTCGCTCGTCCTCGGTGAACAGGTCCGCGCCTTCGCGATGCGCGGGGAGGATGGAGAACGCGCCTTCGGGCAGGTTCGTCTCGGCCAGAACCTCGCCCATGATGATCGCGCCCAGTGGCGTCCGGCTGGCGGGTTTCATCACGAAGGGGCAGCCCACAGCGATGGCGGGCGCGATCTTGTGCGCGGCAAGGTTGAGGGGGAAGTTGAAGGGTGAAATGAAGGAGCAGGGGCCGATTGGCACGCGTTTCCAGATGCCCTGATAGCCCTTTGCGCGCGGCGAGATGTCCAGAGGCTGGACTTCGCCAGTTATGCGCACGCTTTCTTCGGCGGCAATGCGGAAGGTGTCGATCAGCCGTCCGACTTCGCCTTCACTGTCCTTGATCGGCTTGCCCGCTTCCACGCATAGCGCAAACGCGAGTTCTTCCTTCCGTTCCTTGAAGCGGTCGACGCAATGCTGCAACACGGCCTGCCGCTCATAGGCCGCCATCCGTGCCATCGGTCCCGCCGCGCGGACGGCCCCTGCAATACCCTCCTCGATCGTCGCCTTGTCAGCCTGCGCGACGCGGAATGCGATTTCGCCACTATATTTGTCGGTGACTTCGAGGTCGGTATTGGGCTGCTGCGCCTTGTTGTTGAGGTATAGCGGATAGACGTCCTTGAGCTTGGTCATGCTTTCTCCTTGGCCCATCGGGGATAAGGCCAGTAGGCTAATTCAGAGCGCCGCGCTCAGTTCCTTGATATCCTTGTTCAGGATCTGATCGTTGTCGGCGTAATCGACCGGGCAGTCGATGAGGTGAACGCCCGGCGTGTCCAGGGTGTGCTTCAGGATATCGGCAAGATGAGCCGAGCTTTCAACCCGGTGGCCATGCGCGCCATACGCTTCTGCATACTTCACGAAATCCGGGTTGCCATACGTCAGTCCGAAGTCCTCGAAACCCATGTTTGCCTGCTTCCAGCGGATCATGCCGTAGCTGCCGTCGTTCAGGATCAGGACGGTGATGTTGAGGCCCAGACGGACCGCGGTTTCCATCTCCTGACTGTTCATCATGAAGCCGCCATCACCGCAGATCGCCATCACCTTGCGGTCGGGATAGACCATGGCGCTCGCCATGGCGGAGGGCAGGCCCGCACCCATCGTCGCCAGCGCATTGTCCAGCAATACGGTATTTTGTTGGCGCGCGGGATAGTTGCGCGCGAACCAGATCTTGTAGACGCCATTGTCGAGGCAGATGATCCCGTCGTTCGGCATCGCCTCCCGCACCTTGCGCACGAGATAGGGCGGGAAGATCGGGAAACGATCATCGCCGTCGAGACTGGCGGTATGCGCCACTTCCGCCTTGCGATAGTCCAGCATCTTTTCGCAGGCCCAGCCCTTAGGCACGATGTCTTCCTTCATCTGCCAGATGGCGTTGGCGATGTCGCCGATTACTTCGACCTGTGGGAAGTAGACCGGATCGACTTCCGCGAAGCGCGTCGAGACATGGATGACGGGGCAACCACCTTCGTTTTTCATGAAGAAGGGCGGTTTTTCGATGACGTCATAGCCGATATTGACGATCAGGTCCGCCGCGCCGATCGCCCGATGCACGAAATCGCCCGCGGAAAGCGCGGCGCAGCCGAGGAATTTGGGGTGCGTCTCATCGATCACGCCTTTGCCCAACTGCGTCGTAAGGAAAGGGATGCCGGTCTTCTCCACGAACTGGAGCAGCATCCTCCCGGTCATTTTCCGGTTCGCGCCTGCGCCTATCACGAGGATGGGGGACTTGGCTTTTTCCAGCATCTGCACCGCCGCGCGCACCGCCTTCGGATCGGCGGAGGGGCGCCGGGCGAGGCTCGGCTTGATCGGGCGCGAGTCCGTGTGCTCGTCCGCGACGTCTTCCGGGAACTCCAGATGCGTCGCCCCGGGCTTCTCTTCTTCGGCCAGACGGAAGGCTTCGCGGACGCGGCTGGGGATATTGTCCGCGCTCGCCAGTTGGTGGGTATATTTGGTGATCGGCCCCATCATCGACACGACATCCAGGATCTGGAAACGGCCCTGCTTGCTCTTCTTGATCGGCTTCTGGCCCGTCACCATCAGGATCGGCATGCCGCCCAGCTGCGCATAGGCGGCGGCCGTCACCAGGTTGGTCGCGCCGGGTCCCAGTGTCGCCATGCACACCCCGGTCTTGCCGGTGTGCCGCCCATAGGTCGCGGCCATGAACCCAGCGCCCTGCTCGTGCCGGGTGAGGATCAGCTTGATCGTTTTCGACCGGCTCAGACTGTCGAGCATGTCGAGGTTTTCCTCGCCGGGGACGCCGAAGATATATTCGCAGCCCTCTTCCTCAAGGCACTGAATGAAAAGGTCCGAAGCCTTCGTCATAAATTATCCCCCTACTGAGAAATCGATCATTGCGCGACGGGATCACCGCAGCCTTCATTGCCACTGACGCTGCAATCGCTGTCCCACAGGTCCTCGTTCCCCGCGCCGGTCACGGGCTCGTCGATCAGCGGCGGATAACCCTCCGCCACGAAGTCGCGCAGTTCCACGATGGCGACCGGGAAGATCTGCTTCACAGCGATGGCCGGATCGAGGATGCGCTCGATCGCGTCGCGGTTGTCAGCCATGACCGGCGGAATTTCCGGGATCACGGGCGGCACGATGGTGCAATTCGCTACGGCAAGGATCAGGCAGCCATTGACCGTCGAGCGGTCGCTGAAATCGCCAGTTCGACCGCCTGGAACGCCGTTGATCGACACCAGCCGGATTGCTTCGGCGCCCGTGATGAAGCCCCCCGCATTGTTCACGAGACGGCCGTTGATGACGATTTCCGTATCCGGCCCGCCACCCGTCAGTGTCAGGCGGTTCGTCGTGAAGCCGCGCCGGTCGGCAAGCTCCGTTCCTGCGCCACTGTTCTGAATATAGACGCCGATTCCGTTGATGGCGATCGCCCCGGCGCGCAGGAACCCTTCATCGCTCACATTGCCGTCATTCCGGCTGAGCCGCTCGTTACGCGTGTCCACCGGAATGAAGCCAGTGATGTCGGTGATCGCGGATCTGGTCGCAACCGCGACGCTCGGAGCGTCCAGGGTCAGGACTCCGCCAAGGGTCGTGCCTGCGCCACGCAGGTCGATGGAGGCCGTATCCGTGAACACGTCCATGCCATTGCCTGCACTCAGCGTAAGACCACCGGTCGTTCCAAGCCCTGTCAACCTGATCGCGCCGACGACTTCCATCCGCCCTTGCGACTGCACGGTCAACGTGCCGTTCGGCCCAAGATTGCCATTCGTGCCCGACGTCAATGTGAAGCTGCCGATAGTGGATTGCGCCGCCAGAGCGATCAATATGTCTTGCGCGAACAGGCGCGTCATCTCATCGCCCGAGAGGCTGTAGGCACCTGCCTGATCGCCACCGCCGATATAGTTTCGGCCCTGCTGGCCGAAGGATCCGCTCAGCGTGATGTTGCGCGTCGTACCCTGCGCGCCCAGCCGCGCGCCGCTGCCGATCACGATGTCGGCCGAGGATATCTTGATGGTCTGCGCAACGGCCTGTCCGCTGACGCTTGCCGTGCCGGTAGTCGCAAGCACGTTGAGGCCGGTGTCCGCAATGGCCTGGGCAAGTGCGACCGATCCGTTCCCGCTGGTGATCGTCATCGCATTGGCGGCGCGCAGGGTCGTGCCTGCGGCGCTCAGCACATCGCCTGCCGCATTCAAGGCGACGGTGCTGCCGAACAGGCTGTCGCCGGTGGCAACCGGATTGCTGTGCATGACCGTGATCGTGCCGCGGCTTTGTACGTCCAGCGTGTTGGTGGCGCGGAACGACCCGCCGCCGTTGAAGGCAAAGGAAATCGGCGCGTCGCTGGACAGGAAAGCATCGCTGCTCTGGATCGGGTTGCCGCTGGCGTTGACGAAGATGCCCGAGCAGTTGCAGGATGGGCTGCCAAGAGCATCCGCGTTCAGCGTGCCGTTGATGATCAGCCCGCCGCCAGCCGTGATGGACGTGTCGGTAATAGTGATGCGGCCGGCCGTAGTGCCGAGGGCGAAGCCGTTCGCAGTTTGAAACTGGCCGTTCGCTTCCATGATAAGTCCGGCGAGGCGGCGCAGTCCACCACTGGCGAGCGATCCGCCGCCGCCATTCGATGCCTGGGCGATGCCGCCCGTGGCGAAGCCGTTCCGTCCGGAGGCGACCGGGATAGTGCCGTTGCCGCTGATCCCGCCAAGCCCGCCATCGCCCGCGCTGCCATTGGCGAAGAGTTGCATTGCCGGTAGATCGAAATCGGCGTTCAGGGCTTCGAAGTTGGCGAGGCCGCCGGTGCCATCGCCGCCTGCTCCGCCATTGCCGCCAGTGCCATGCGCGGAGAGCGAGTAGGTGCCCGAGCCTGAAGATCGGGCCTGTGCGGAGTCGATGGCGAACTGCGCGGTGCCGCCCAGTCCTATACCGCCGTTGCCGCCCGTGCCACCCGTAGCGCCTGCTCCACCCGCACCGCCTGTCGCATTGGCGATCAGAGTGATGGAGGGGGCCAGCACGGTCTGGCTGTTGCCGCTGCCGCCGAACCGGACACGTCCGCCTGTGGCCGCTCCGCCATTTGCGCCTGCAACGCCTGCGCCGCTCGAAGCGCCGCCGCTGCCGCCAAGCGCCGATGCGCTGAGGGCGAGTGCGTCGAGCTGTGCAACGATGCCGCCGCCACTTACATTGACCGCTGCGTTGCCGCCAGTCGCATTGCCGCCGACATTGCCGATAGCCGCGCCGTTGATGCTGGTCCCGCCTAGTGCATTGGCAGAGAGTAAGACGGTGTTGAGGGCAACGGCGCTGCCCGCCGCTTCGATCTGTGCGATGCCGCCCGTGGCGCTGCCGCCGGGGCCGCCCTGTCCGCCATCGGAGACGCCGAACGCCGATCCCGCCGCTGCCGATGCGTCGATAGCGAGAGTGCTGCCCGTGCCGCTGGTGACGGTGGCATTCTGTACCACGAAACGGGCAGTGCCTCCCGTCGCGTCGCCTCCCGCGCCGCTCCTGCCGCCGGTGCCGGGCACCGCGCTGCTGGTGCCGGAAAAGCCGGTGCCGCCAATGGTCGCGGCGCTGATCTGCGTCGTTTGTCCCAGTTCCAGCGTTGCGTTGTCGGCAACGAGGATGCCTGCGGCTCCACCGATCGCCATTCCGCCGCTGGCGCCCGCAAGCCCGGCGCCACTCATCGTTCCGCTTGCGCCGCCGTCGCCGCCAAGGCTTCCTGCGTAGATATCGAGCATGTTCGTCTGAACCAGAGTCGATCCGCCTGAAACGATCATACCAGCCTCGCCGCCGGTGCCGATTCCGCCATCGCCGCCGACGCCGGTTAGCCCCATGCCGCCGTCGCCGCCCAACGCGCCTGCGGTTATGGTGAGGGTATTGGCCACGGTCAGCGTGCCGAAGTTGACCGCCAGATTGGCGCCCATGCCATTGATGCCGCCGGTGCCCGCACCGCCAGCACCGCCGGTCGATCCGGTCCCGCCATCCCGTCCGGCGCCGCTTGCATCCAGGGTCAGGTTGGCAAAGACGGGATCGACATCGATGGCCAAGGAGGCGAGCCCTCCAGTGCCGGAGCCGCCATTGCCGCCTGCGCCGATGCCATAATCGTAGATAGGCTCGTCATTCTGATCGAACCCCACGATCCTGAGCGTCGTGCCCGCCTGTCCACCCCGGCCTGCAGCGGAGAGCGTCAGATCCACAAGATTGTGCCCTTCGCTCTGGAAGGCCAGGCGGGCCGATCCACCGATGCCCGCGCCCCCGGAAGCGCCTGCACCGTCCGTTTCATTTTCGCCGCCGTTCCCGCCTTCGCCGTTCGCAGAAAGGAAGATGGTGGGCGTGTTCAATGTGCCGCCCGCCAGCTGGAAATCGACTGTGCCGCCCGTGCCGTCCCCGCCAGTGCCTGCGCGGTAGGCAGCAGGCAGCCCGTCGGCAATCGCCGATCCGCCCAGACCGCCGGTGCCTGCCGCCGACAGGGTGAGATTGGTGGCGTTCACTATGGCCGTGGTGCCAGCTTCCATGACGAACTGCGCCGTGCCGCCGACGCCCGAACCGCCGTCTGCAGCGTTGCCGTCGAAGACCTGGCTGCCAGTGCCGCCGAGGCCATTGGCATTGATCGTAAGAGTGCCGACGGTAAGCTGGCCGGACACTGCCTCAAGGCTTGCCGTGCCGCCGCGCCCGATCCCGGCAATGGCGCCAATGCTGTCAGGCGAATAGGCGCCCTGTGCTTCGCCGCCCGTTCCGTTAGCGCTCAAAGTCAAGGAACCCAGCGTCGCGTTCGCGCCTGCCAGCCGCATCGTTACGGCGCCGCCCGCGCCCGTTCCTGCCCGGAAGGGATTGGTGCCGCCGCCCGTGCAGTCGAGGCAATTCTCGTCCGCCGCCGCTCCAAAGCCATTGGCTGTCAGCTCCACATCCGACGCGCTGAAAGTGCCGCCGTCGAGCCCCAGCGTTACGGTGCCGCCGGAGCCGGCTCCTGCATCGCCCGGATTGAAATTATAATATTCGCCCAGGATCTGGGGCGTGCCGGACGCGTTGGCGAATAGCTGTCCCAAGGTCAGGGTGCCGTTGTTCAACGTGCCGCGGCGGCTCTCGATGGTGATGGTGCCGCCAATGCCTTCGCCACCCGTTCCGGTTTGCCCGAAGGCTTGACGGGCCGCGCCGCCTTGCCCTTCTGCCGACAACGAGAGTGCGCCGATCGCCATGTCGGCGTCGCTGGTGTAGGCGAGAATAGTGCCGCCGGTTCCGCTGGAACCGTTGGCGCCCTGCGCACCCGCCGCGAACACATTCAAGGCGCAGCCGAAAGTCGCGCAGTCCGTGAGCGACAGGTTCCCGCGCAGGCCGTCTGGGCGCGTCGCGGCCAAAGTGATGGAGCCTCCGGTCGCCGAACCGGCGGTGATCCCGGCCTGCCCGGCAACGGCGGAGGCGGAAAGATTGAGACCCGCTGCCCTGAACGTGCCGCCCAATGCGCCTACCGAGATATTGCCGCCGAGCATATCGCCGGTGACGTCGCCGCTCAGGCTGAAGTTGTTGGAAAAGACATTGGCGGTGGCGAACAGATCGCGGGTGATATTCAGGGTGCCGCCATCGCGGGCCTGCACGCCGATTGTCCCGCCCCGCACGGTTCCCGCCGCGCTGCTGCCGCCAAAGCTGTATGCTTCGGCATAGAGTGAAATCGACTGCGAGAGGTTCAGCGTGGCCGATCCCGACACGTCTATCAGAATGCGATGAGCGCCGAGGCCGGGACCTGTCGCGCCCGATGTGCCAAGGCCAGTGACCGAAAAGCCGTTAGCGGCGGTTATGTCGCCGTTGAAGCTCGTCCAGTTATGGGTGCCGCTGGTCAGATCGACGACGATGTTGCCGCTCGTGGCATCTCCCGCGATGCCGCTGGTCGAGGTTCCGGCACTGGCCTGCGCCTTGGCCGTGACGACGCCCAGATCCAAGGTTCCGCCGTTGCCGGTAAAGGTGATCGAGCCGCCGGTCGCATTGCCTCCGTTGACGGGCGATGTGCTGGCGTCCCGGTTCACGGCCGCCGAAGCATCGATAGCGGTCGTGGCGAATTGCAATATGCCGCCATCAGATACCGTCAGGTCGACGCTGCCGGCGGTGGCATTGCCGGAGCTGTTCGACCCGACGCCGCTATAGCTGGTAGCATCGACCATTAGCGATTGCGCGCGGATCAGGCCGCCGTTGCTCTCCATCGTCAAGGAGCCACCCGTGACGTTCCCGCCGTTCAGCGGATCGTTCACCCCTTCGTTGGAAAGATTGACTGTCAGATTGCCAGTTACATCGATGGTGCCGACCTGGTTCGGCCCGCCGAGCGCCGTCAGTTTGATCGTTCCGGGGCCGTTCAGGTTGTAGGTATCGAGAGTGAGGTCTCCTTGAACCTGAATGAGACTGCCTGCACTGGCGTCTAGCGAGAGGTCGCCGCCGCCTTTCAGATCGGCCGAATTGCCGAACGTGAGCGTTGGCGAGACGGACTGATCGAGGGCTAGTGTTCCCGTCGCTTCAGCATAGGTTCGGGATGAGAGCGTACCGCCGCCCAATGTCATGTTCGCGGCGACGGTGTTGACCGGATCCGTTATGTCTCCGGCGTTTAGATTATAGCCCGCCGACAGGATGATGGCGCTGCCCTCCTGCGTCAGGGCAGCGGCGGCGGGATAGCCGACGGCGCCGGACAGCAACATCGTCAGCGCGTTGTTCTTCGGCACGGCAACCATGGCGATGCGCTGCACGTCCGTGGCGGCAGTGGAGGCGGGGCCGGTCGTGCTGCCGGTATGGACGACGCCATTGCTATCGGTGGTGCCTGCCAGGATATTGATGTCGAACAGGCCGCCGTTGATGACGATATCCGCCTGCTCGGCACCGATATACGCCGCGGACCCGTTCACGGAGACGGTGCCGCCTTGCTCGATACGCGGCGCGACGAGGGCGATGTAGTTACCGGCAGTGATCTGCGCGCCGGTCCCGACCTGCACAGCCGATGTGCTGTTCGCAGGCCCCCGGAAACGGATCGCGCCATTCGCGTCGAACAGTCCGCCCGTGGTCGTGATGGGGTTGCTGGTGAGGACCAGGCTCCCGACGTTGATGACGGCGTTGGCGCCAATGGCAAAACCGCCCGGTGTGTAGAACCAGACCGACCCGCCCGGCGTGTTGATGTCGTTCAGGACACTCCGAATCTGCCCATCGAGCGTGACGATCCGCGATGTATTGCTGGGGTTGATGCGGTTGAGCACCGTGTAGTCGCTGATCGTGGCCGAGATGCCGATCTCATACCGGACATCATTGCCATCCGGCAGGAAGTCGACCGGAGCAGTACTGTTTATGTCATTGTCATAGGGCTGCCAGTCGATGATCGTCTCCGTATCACGGATGCCGATCACGTCACTGGTTTCTCCACGGGAAATGAACGGATTGTTGCCGCTCAGCCCGATCGCCGAAGTGACGTTGCCCTGAAAGCCGCCCTGCGCCTGCAGCGGCAAAACGGCTGCTACCGTGCCCATCACCACGGCCATCGCACAGGTGCAGAGAAGTTTTTGCGGTATCTTGCGCATTATCGCCTCCAGGGCAGCAGCTGGGCAGTGACGGACATCAGCACGCGCACATCGCTGCGCTCCGTCTCGAAAGTGGTTTTCTTGAGCGGCACCGCGACCGTCAGGTCGAAGCGCGCGCGATTGCCGAATGCGCCGCGCACGCCGCCGCCAGCCGAATAGAGCCGCTGCGGATTGATGCCGTCGAAGCTCCTGTCGTTGTTCCAGATCCAGGCCGCATCGAAGAAGCCGAACGGCTGCAACGACAGGTCACTGACACTGCGCGGCACGACGCTGCCGACGCGGACTTCGGCGGCGAAGCCGACGCCGCTGTCGCCAATCAGCGCGCCGGGATCATAGCCGCGCCCGACCGTATAGTTGCCCGCGCTCATTTCTTCATAGGAGAGTAGCGCATCCGGCGAATATTGCGCGCGGGGGGACAGGGTGAAGGCGATCTTGGGCACAGGGCGATATTCGCTATAGCCGCTCAGCCGCACGGCAAATCCACTGGGGTCGCCCTCGACACGACCCAGTGGCACGCGCGGCGCGCGGCAGTCGATGCCGAGCGGGCCGCAGGGCTTGCTTGCGCCAAGGGCGTCCAGTCCCTGCCGGACCTCCAGCGATCCGCCGATCCGCCATTTGGGCTCGGAGGCGGAATAGCCGATGGTGCTGGTCAGGCTGGCAGTGTCAGTCGCTTCCGCGTCCAGCCGCGCATAGACCACGCGCAGCTTGTCGCGGTTCAAGGGCAATCCGGAAAATTCGACCTTCTGATCGACCACGTCCAGTCCAACCGCACCCAGCAGATTGCGCGATTGCCGCCGCAGCAGCGGGTAACTCAGCGACAGGCTGGCGATCAGCGTCTCGGACTCCAGCGTCCCATTGACGATGTCCGGCGTGGTCCAGGCATAAGTGAAATCGCCCGCCAGCCGCAGTCCGTTGCTGCCAAGGCCCATGCTATGGCCGACCTGAAGCACGGTCTGCTCCTTGGTCTGCGCAGTCGAGAAGATGCTGAAGACCGTGCTGTCGGCCATTCCGGTGATGTCGTTCAGTTGAAGCCGGGCCAGTGCGCCGAAGCGCCCGACGCTCCGCGAGCCCAGATTCTGCACGTTGACGTCGACCTGAACCTGCCGCCGCGTCACTTGTACTTCGCCGACCACTTCGCCCGGAACGCCGGTGCCTGCAGGCTTCAGCGCCAGCCGCACGTCGAAGCCGGGCATGTCACGCGCCAAAAGAAGGTGCCGCTCCGCCTCCTGCACGTTGAAGACCGGCTGGCTGGTCAGCGCATTCATGTGCGCGGCGATCATTTTTTCGGCATTGCCCGCATTGCCGCGGATTTCGACTCGCACGAGCTTCGCCATCAGCACGTCGAGGACGACCGTGCCGCCTTTCTCGATCCGCTGGGGTGGCACCTGCACAGCGGCCAGATAACCGCGCGTACGCAAGACAGTCGCAGCCCGGTCGCGGATTTCGCAGACCGTGGCGATGGGCACTTCGCGTCCAGCAAACTCCGCCCAGCTATCGCGCAGGCTGGCCGGGTCCACGGCAGAGAGATGGTCGAAACGCACATCGGCGAACGTCACCATCACCTTGGCATAGCGCGGATCGGCGAGCGGGCAGGGCGCGCGTTCGACGCCGCCCTCCACGGTGAGGCGCGAGGGGCCGGGCGCCTGTGTCGTCGGCGTGGTGCCGCGCTCGATTTCCTCGCGGGTCGGCGCGCCGGTTGTGGGGGCCGGGGGCGGAACTGCCTGCGCCATCGCAACACCGGACACTATGCCGAAAGGAGACAGCGCAGAGGCCGCAATCAGTGCCAGCAGGCAAGACCCGGACCGCTCTGCACTTGTTCTCAAACCCATGACGATCCCCCACTTGTCCGCACGCGGCCCCCTGCCGCAGATGTCGGACATCGCCTCTAAACACGAAAGACCAGGCGGCGGATGTGCCGACTTGGCCTTGTTATTCTTGCGACCGTAAAGGGAATCGGCACCGCTCTTTGCCGGCGGCGCTCGTCGGGCGATGGCCTAACAGTCCGGCCCCACGCTGACAAGCATCGCCATGCGGCAATTACCTAGAAATATATCCTTGTCAGGCGTCGCTTCGGTCAGGGCGCGTCAGGTGCCGGATCGGGCAGCGCGACCGTCTCCGTCAGCAGCGCCAACTGCGCTTCGCACTTCTTTGCGATCAGGGTGGAGGCCATCGTCTCCAGACCGCCCGCTGCGCCGCTCATCAATGCGAAGCCGATGTCGATAGGCTTGCCAAGACCGCTCCAGCTCAAGCGGTATTGCGCGCCTTCGGTTACGGGCAGGGTCGCTGGCCAGCCCGCCACGGCGTCCCCCGCAGCGAAGCTGACGGGAGCGCTTGGGCCGCCCTTTGCTGGAGTGATGGTGAGCGTAACGGCGCTACCGATGTCCGGACGCCATAGCTGGACATTGGCGGGATCGGGAACGCAGGCAGTCGAAGGCTGGCTGATGTCGACATACCAGAGGTTCGGACTGCGGGGCGCTGGCGCGCCCTCGCTTATGCCGCCGCGAACTGCCCCGGTCCGTGCCCGCCGCACACGCTTGGTCTCCAGCAGCGAGGCGAGCGTGTTGCGGCTGTCGGTGCCCGACGATGCCGCAGCCGTCAGCCCGAAGGTGCCGGGTCCGCGTAATGTCCGGGTGCCGCGTCCGTCCAGCAGTGTCACTACGTCGCCAGCCTTGAGTGAAACAGTGCCGCTGTCCGCCAGCTTCTTGCCCGGAGGATAGCCCTTGGCCGAAGGACCCGATGCGCGCACCACTATGGTTTCGGCAACGGCGGGCATGGCTGCGACAGCGCTCAGCGCCAACGCCATCGCAGCTCCCAGCGAACTTTTCCTACCCCAGAACATATGCGTCTCCATTTTCGGTCTGTTCGATACGATACAATAAATGGGCGAGAGCGGTGTCCTCGGGATGGCGCATGACCAGCGCAATCAGACCCTTCAGGGCGCCCTCCCTGTCTTCTGTTAACCGTCTCAGGATCGCGGTTAAGTGATCGCGGTCACTGGCGGGAAAATCCGGCGCGGGCTCGAAGATTTCGACTGGTTTTGCCCGCCCGCGCAGGATCACGCGACCCATTGGCCGCCACCAGTCCATCCCCGAGCGCTCCATCGCCTCGCGGCTGGCCATCACGCTGGCTTGCAGGGATTTGTTCGCTGCCTCCAGCCGCGCGGCAGTGTTCATGCTGTCACCCAGCGCCGTGTACTGGATGCGGCCTTCACCGCCGAAGTTGCCGACGATCGCCTCGCCGTAATGCAGGCCCACGCGCGTCTTGCCGATCGGGGGCACGCCTTCGGGAACGTCCTTGCGGAAGGCCTCGCCTGCCTGCCACATCGCATAGGCGGCCTTGGCGGCGTTGGTGCCGTCGTCGGGTCGCGAGATGGGCGCGCCCCAGAAGGCCACCACGGCGTCGCCCACGAATTTGTCGATTGTCCCGCCATGCGCCAACACCACGTCGGACAGGCTGTCGAGATAACGGTTCAGCAGTTGCGCGACCATTTCCGGCGCGATCGCGTGGCTGAGCTTTGTGAAGCCCTCAAGGTCTGTGAACACCACGAAGATCGCGCGCTTCTCGCCATGCAATGCGAGCTTCTCGGGCTCGGCCAATATCTGGTTGGCGATATCGCGGGGGAGATATTTGCCAAGCGCGGACTGGGCGAACCGCCGCTGCTGCGATCCGACCGCGCGCGCCGCCGATCCCACCGCCGCGAAGGCGAGCACCCAGCCTATGCCCCAGCCGATGGCTGGCACGCCCTGTGTATCCCACCCGCCATGCTGGAACCAGAATGGCAGGCCGCCGAATAATATGGCCTGCACGATAAGAAAAGGCGCCAGCGAATACCACCGCATTTCTGCCAGGCTGGTGAACACGGCAGTCATGATCGCCAACAACGCGATGATCCAGAGGAGCCATCCCGGCACGCGCGGCAGGGCTGCGCCATCAAGCGACTGCGCCAGCATATTCGCGTGAACCTCCAGCCCGATCATCGACTTGCCGGTCGTTGCGGACATCGGCGTCTCGAACTGGTCGTTATCGACGATGTCTCCGCCGATCATCACATGCCTGCCGCGGATCTGATCCGCGAAGGCCGCGCCGACTGCGGGGTCAGTGAACAGGTCGATGGGGAAAGACGCGAACACCGGCCGGTCCGGATCGGCGGGCAGGCGATAGCGGATGGAGCCCTTATATTTGGCAAAGGCGGGGGAGGGGGCCATTGCCTGCACCAATATCGGCGGCAGGGAAGCCAGTTGCGCCGGCCAGCTGCGCGCCACATTGTCGGCATCCGCTTCCAGGCGGATGCTGGCGGGTTTCATTCTGTCCGTCCGCACTTGCTTTACGAAGCCGTCCAGAAATTGCTGCTGTTCGTAGATGATCTGTTCGGCATTGTCGGCGACTTCGGCATAGCCGAGCCATGTCCGTGTCTTCATCGCCCGCATCGTCGCGATGAGGTCCGGGTCTTCATCCTGCGGCTGGTCGATCAGGATATCGATGCCGATGGATTTGGGACCCAGCGCGTCGAGCGTGCGCAACGCTTTCGCCAAAGTGGATCGGTCGAGTGGCGAACGTTTCTTGGTCGCGATCAACGTCTGGTCATTATAGACCACCAGCACGATGCGCGGGTCCTGATCCACGCGCGGTGCGAAGCCCGTCATGCGCACATCATAGAGCGCCCGCTCCGCATCGCCGACGACAGGCACATAATCCCAGCTAAAGCGCGCGCACAGCAGGGCGATCAACAGCACCACGCCTGTGGATACCAGCCGCCATTGGCCCGCATCCTGGATGATGCGGGCGGCGCGCCTCAGCCAGGATCTGGATGCTCTGGGGCGCTCCGCCACGGCCTTCAGCGTTGCGCTACGGTCGCCGGAGCCGCCAGCGGACGCGCGCCATCGCCGATGATCGCAAAGCCGGACCAGTAGAAGGGGTGCGATGTGTCGGCATCATCCATCAGCACGACTTCCGCCTCACGCAGCGCTTCGGCCATCCCGACGCCGCGCGGTGCGGAGAACAGGCCGTTGATCAGCCGCTCGGTCGCCTTGAACTCTTCCGGAGCGGGCCAGTGGCTGGCGATCACCGAACGTCCGCCTGCGCCGATGAACGCGCGCACCAGGCCGTCCAACGCACCACCGCCGCCGCTGAGGCCCGCAGCCTTGGTCGCTTCCCGGCTCGCCTTGCCCGCCGTGTCGCAGGCAGAGAGGATCACTACGTCCGCGTCCAGCTTAAGGTCGAATATCTCGCCGAATTGCAGCAAACCGTCCGATTTGGCGCTGTTGCCGAAGCTGGTAAGCAGGGCAGGGCGTGCCGGGCACTGCGCCCGCGGCGCCGTCACCAGCCCGTGCGTTGCGAAGTGCAGGATGCGGAAATCGTTGAGATTGCCCTGCGCCATGATCGCATCATCGGTGAAGGCCGCGCCGGTCAGCACTTCCGACCCCTGCCCGCCAATCTGCCTGGCCGCTTCGCGCAGCTCGGTCGCCGGGATCGGGCGGTTCCACTCGGCAGCGGGCCAGTTGCAGTTGATCCCTGGTTCGCCGGTGGCGCTCCGCGTCAATGCGGCTGTGCGCAGCGCGGAAACCGGCGCGTTCTCTCCAAAGCCGATATAGTCGCGCGCCGCCGCAGAAGCAGGCGCATTGCGGGCGTCGCGGAAGGCGCGTGCAGAGAGCGCGGTGCTGACGCTGTGCGACCGTCCGAGCCAATCTATGCCGCGGAAGTCGAACTCGCTGTCGGGCTTCGCGGCCACCCGGCTCGTATAGGCGTCGACGCCCGGCTGGCTCGCAATCAGCAGGTTCGCCGGCAATTGCAGCATCGCGCCGTCGGGCTCGAAGATCAGGTGCCTGGTCGCCGCCAGCCGCGCTTGGACTGGCGCGAACAGGTCGAGATAGAGGCTGCGCGCCAGTTCGACGTCCAGCGGATACGTCGCCTGGACGCCATTCACGCTGGTGGAGATGGTCTCGCGGAGAGACGTGACCTTGTCCCGCATCGCCGCAGCGCCGATGCCGATGCGATAGCCGGTCGCACCCTGCGGATCGATCCACACGGCGTAGAGCGCGTCGCCCAATTGCGCCATCTTCACATAGGCTTCGCCGGGTTTCAGTGCCGCCTGCATGTCGGCCAGAGTCAGCACATCCTTGGCGACTGCGCGATACTGTGGATAGGCCGCCAATGCCGCGAGCGTCGTTGCCTGCTGCTCGCCGAGCGTCGCGATTTCCTTCTGCTGCGCGGCGATCTGCGCTGCGACACCTTCCTCGCTCGACTTTGTTAGCGAAAGTTGCGCCAGCGTGATCCGCGCCCGCTCCACATCGCGGGCCAGCGACACCGACTGCCGGAACAGTCGTGCCGCGTCGCCGGTGCCTGCCGACAACTCGCGTGTCAGCACTTCCATCGTGTCGGCCGCACCTGGCCGGACAAGCGTCTGTGTCGCGAGGAAAAGGTCAGCGGTCAGTTCCGGCCGGGTCGGGATCTGCTGCGCCAGCAGGGCGAACCAGGGCTGCAACTGATTGGAAAGGCCCGTCAACGCATTGCGGTTCTCGGTCGTGGACGCAATGATCTTCCGGTAGAGTGGGATCGCATCGTCAGTGCGCCCGCGCCGCACGAGGAACGAGCCCAACCGCGCCCGTGCACCGTTCAGCGCCACTGTCTCGGGATATTGCACGGCGAGCAGATCGACAGCCTGATTGAGGAGGGCCTCGGCCTGCCCGAAATTCTTTTGCGCTTCATAGGTCAGCGCGATTTCCGCCAGCAATTGCGCGCGCAAACGGGTGATCGAGGTCACTCGCCCATCGCGGATCATCATCGCGGCTTTCAGCGCCTGATCAAGCGTCGCCCGCGCCATCTCCGGCTTGCCGGTCAGCCGCTGGAGGGTGCCGCGAAGCTGCTGCGTTTGCGCGTCGATGATTGCGCCGCGTTCCTGCGGCGTCAGCTTGTTCGCCTGCGCCGTGCCCAGCGCTTGCCCAGTGGGAATGCCGCTGTTGATCTCGGCCACGACCTGCGCGCCCAGCGAAACGCCGCCTGCATCGCCGATGACGCCCTCCGGTACTTGCTCCAGCGGCTGGTTGAGCAATATCAGCGCGCCTGCATAGTCACGCTGGTTGAGCCGGTGCATGGCCTCGAAATTGCGGCGCAGGCTCAGTTGCAGACGGCCGCCTGACGGCAACCTGCGCGCTTGCGCGAACAATGCGTCGGCCTGCGCGAATTCGCCCATATTGGAGAGCTGCAGCGCGCGATTGATCAGATACTCATGCGCCAGTCCGGTGCGTTCCTGCGCCGTCAGCTTTGCGGCATCCGGTGCCGTTGCCAAACGGTCCTCCAGGCTGTCGAAAAACTCGGCGGCTTCGGCATAATTGCCCGAATTGTTCCGGCGATACCCTTCCGCAAGCACTGTCTGCGGATCGAGGCCTGCGGCCTGCAATCGGGCGAAGGCCGTCATGTCCTCTCCGCCAAGGGTGGCGATCTCGACAGTGCCCGCCACGATCTTGTCGGCGACGATGGTACGCAGGCCAAGGTCGAGGGCGCTGGCGTAGCTGGCGAAACCCTGTGCGATATAGGTCGTCTTGCCGCGCTTTACTTGGGTGATGCGGTAGGCAGCGCCGTTGCCGGCAATCCGACAGTTGCGCACCAGCACGGCGCCAAGGTCGGCCAGTGTCTTACCGCCTTCATCGCTGCACGAGAGTTCCGCTCCGCGTGATTTCGCCAACATGCCGAGCAGGGCATCGCCGCTCCCGCCAGCAGGCAGGCGCAGTGCGTAGAGCCGCCCAACCGGCTGTGCCGAATCGCGGCATGCCACGGTCCATGCGCGGTCGAACATGCTGTTGCTGGTCGGATCGCCGCTACGGCTCTGCGCCTGGCACAGCGCTCCCTTGCCGCTGCCGCCGATGCGGAAGCTGTCCATCAGGCTTGGCTTTTCAGCCTGTGCGTTCGCCACGAACGGCATAGCCATCGCCAGCACGGCCCCGGCCGACATAAGCCCGGCCGCCACAGAAACTCGAAACCCCCGCACCGCAAATCTCCCTAACTTCCGTAAGCTATGCTTGCGAAAGGCCCCTGAAGCGACGCCGTCTTTTATATTTGGGGCGGTCTTAGCGCTGCTCGCGCCTTACCTGCAAGGTCAAACGCGCGTCATGTTCCGGGCATGTGCCTGCGTGCCGCGTGTAAGCACGACATCGCTCTCGATAATGGCGTCGGGCGAGAGATCACTTGCGTCGTTCAGAGCCTCGTAGAGCGGGGCGAAGTCGGTTTCCATCGTGATGCGGAGGAGTTCCTCGAAACTGTCGATGACGAAGTAGCTCTGTTGGTAGTCATCGATCTTATAGTTAGTCCGCATCAGCCGCATCAGGTCGAAACCGATCCGGTTGGGAGACGCATCCTCCAGTGCGAAGCGCGATTCGCCATAGGAGGAGACGATGCCCGCGCCGTAAAGCTTCAGGTCGCCGCCGTCGCGGATCAGCCCGAACTCCACCGTGTACCAATACAGCCGCGCCAGCTTGTGCAATGCACCGAAGCCAAGGCTACGAAGGCCGCCCTGGCCATAGGCCTGCATGTAATCGGCAAAGGCAGGGTGCGCGAGCAAGGGAACATGGCCGAACACGTCATGGAAAATGTCGGGTTCCTGCAGGTAATCGATCTGGTCGGGGGTGCGGATGAAGCGCCCCGCCACGAAACGCCGATTGGCGAGATGATCGAAGAACACTTCGTCCGGCACGAGCCCCGGCACCGCAACCACCTGCCAACCCGTCTTCTTCATCAACCGTTCGGACAGCTCGTCGAAATTAGGGATGCCCGGACGCTCCATTCGCAAAACGTCCAGGCCATAAAGGAAAGCTGGTGCGACTCGCCCCGGCAGCATTGCGGATTGGCGCGCGAATAGCCTGTCCCACATCCCATTTTCTGCCGGCGTGTAGCGGGACCAATCCTGCGGAATGGTCCAATCGGACGCGGCTCCGGCAGGGGGCGGAAGGTCAGTGCTCATACAACTCCTATGCGGAGTATGGTTTCGTTTGTCACTACATTCCAACTTTCATGATCTGGGGTAAGATCGTCGACTTCGTATTGCTTTTCTAACGCCAAGCCGCTGATTTTCGCCTCTCGGTCATGGCGCATTCAGGGCGGCAAGCTTATATATAGTCCCATAATCTCTGTTTAGAGAGGTATAGACATGCGTATCATTCCATCGATCATGCTGTCGGCGGCGCTGACGGCAGCAGGCGTGCAGGCGCAGGCGGCGCCAAATGAAAAAGGCGAGGCCAAGCTGGCCAAGGAAATCGAAGGTCGCGTTGCCGGAAAACCCGTGAGCTGCATCAACTTTCGGGACATCCGATCCAGCCGGATCATAGACGGCACAGCGATCGTCTACGAAACGAGCGGAAGGAAGATCTACGTCAATCGACCCACATCGGGTGCGTCGTTCCTGCGTAAGGGGGACGCGCTGGTGACGCGAACCTCGCTTTCGCAGCTTTGCAACGTCGATATCGTTCGCCTTTACGATACTACCGCGCGCTTCGAGCGGGGGTCGGTCGGGCTCGGCCAGTTCGTGCCGTACGAGAAAGTGAAGTCAGCTGCGAACGGCGGCTGACCTCTACCGCTTGTCGAAGATCGTCGGCGGGTTCGCTCGCCGCGCGACTTCGCGCAGGACGAAGCTGCTGCGGATCTTCGACACATGCGGCAGGATCGAAAGTTCCTGCCGGTAGATCGTGTCGTAGTCGTTGAACGACGTGACGTGGATCATGATGATGAAGTCGGTATCGCCCGACACGAACCCGCAATAGGACATTGACGGGCACTTTACGACCGCCTGCTCGAACTCATTGAGCACGTTCTCGGCCTGTGAATTCAGCTCAATGGCGACGAGCACCACGCCGCTGAAGCCTAGAGCGTTCAGGTTCACCGATACATTATAGCCCCCGATGATGCCGGAATCTTCCATCATCTTGCGCCTGCGAGCTACTGAACTACTGGAAAGATTTATGCGTTCGCCCACGGCGACGTCAGAGGCGCGCCCATCTTCGGACAGTTCTTTCAGAATCCTGAAATCTACCGAATCGAGCGAAGTAGCGAGGGAATTTCCCACAATTTACATCCTTCATGGCAAATAGCACCAGATATTTCTTCGATTTGCCCTGATTTCCTCAAGATCGCAATAATGTTCCGTTCGCTCCTGACTTGGAGGTGAAACGTAGAGGGATTGCCATGCCTGCTCGTTGAATCCGTTACGAACCTGAAGTGACGGATATCGCAGAGACGATGAAACTGAACCATTGACGATGAACGCGAGGGCGTCGGAAAATGACCGGAGAGGACGTCAGAAAAGCCCACGGAGACAAGACAGGGGACATAATATGGGCGTTCTGAATTATTCGAGGACGATCGGCCTTGCGGCGGGTCGGCGCGGGGATCGTCTACGGCTGCTGGCGACGATCGGCACCGGCGCAATGTGCCTGGCTGCCCAATCTGCTTATGCACAGGATGCTGCGGCGCCTGCCGATGTCGAAGACGCCGCGCCCGAGACAATGGAGATCACCGTTACCGGCTCGCGCATCGTGCGCGATGGCTACGATGCACCAACCCCCGTCAGCGTCATCAGCACCAAGGAGCTGAAATCCGAAGCGCCGGCGAATATCTCCGACTTCGTGAATACGCTGCCAGCTGTACGCGGCAGCGGCACCGCAGCCACCTCGAACGGGTCGCTCAGCAACGGCGCGGCTGGTGTCAACAGTGTCAATCTCCGCAATCTTGGCGCAAACCGCACGCTCGTGCTGTTCGACGGCCAGCGATCAGTCGCATCCACGACAACGGGGCAGGTCGACGTCAACACTTTCCCCCAAGCCCTGATCGAACGCGTGGAAGTTGTGACTGGGGGTGCCTCATCCGCATATGGGTCGGACGCAGTATCGGGTGTGGTCAACTTCATCCTCGACAAGGACTTTACGGGGTTCAAGGGTGAGTATGAGCATGGCGTCACTACCTATGGCGACGGCCCCAATCACAAGATCAGCTTCACTGGCGGCAAGTCGTTCGCCGACGGCAAGGGGCATATCCTGCTCAGCGGCGAGTATTTCACGCAAAAGGGCATTCAGTCGATCGACCGCGACTGGAACGAGAGCGGCTATTTCCTGGCCAACAATCCCGCTTATGCCGCAGGTCGCTGCACTGATGCCGCATCGCTGAACACGCCCTGCGTACCCGAATTTATTGTGTCCAACAATATCGGCACCGGCCAATTTACGCCGGGTGGTCTGATCAGCACGGGCCCGCTGCGTGGAACCTATTTTGGCTCTGTAAACCCTGCGACGGGCAAAGCCACCGTCAATCAACTCAATTTCGGCGCAACCAGCGGCCAGTGGATGCTGGGCGGCGATATCGACATCACCACGGAGGGCCATCGCGGCAGCGCCACCCTGCTTCCTTCCGAAAGGCGCGCGAGCGCCTTTGGCCGCGTTAGCTACGAATTCTCGCCAGCGTTCGAACTCTTCGGACAGCTTGCCTACAGCTACTACACCGGCCGCAGCTTCTATCAGCAGACGCCGACGACCGGCGTTACGATCCAGCGGGACAACGCTTATCTGCCTGATTCCGTCAGAGCCGCGATGGTGACGAACAACCTCAACTCGATCCAGATCGGCACCAGCAACATCGACATCCCGCCGCAGGGCAGCGCGAACGAACGCGAAGTCGGGCGTTATGTGGTTGGCGGCAACGGCGATTTCGGGCTGTTCGGCAAGGAATGGAGCTGGGACGCTTACTATCAGTACGGCCAGACCAAAACGCGCGAGTTGCTGACCAACGCCTGGAACATCAATCGCATGACGCTGGCGACGGACGCCGTAGTCGCGCCAGCGGGCAATGCGGCGGGCATTGCCGCGGGCACCATCGTCTGTCGCTCGACGCTGGCCAACCCGTCCAACGGCTGTATTCCGCTAAACCGCATCGGCGTCGGCGGCGGGTCGCAGGCGGCGATCAACTACGTGCTGTACAATGACATTGGCGCTCAGCCGCTGCGGCTTCAAAACCTGAAGCAGCAGGTGGCCGCGCTCAACTTCTCCGCTAACAACCTGTTCGATATCTGGGCAGGCCCCGTGTCGCTCGCATTCGGTGCGGAGTACCGCAAGGAGTCCGTCAGCGGCTATGTCGATCCGCTATACCAGCCGCTCGTGTCCAATGGCGTGACGACCGGCACCTGGATCTACGGCAATTACCTGCCCACATTCGGCAAGTATAATGTGAAGGAAGCCTATCTCGAAACCATCGTTCCGATCTTCAAGGGCATGGATTTCAATGGCGCGTTCCGCATCACCGACTATTCTACCTCGGGCAGCGTCAAGACGTGGAAGGCGGGCCTCACTTGGCAGGCGCTGGACGATATCAAGTTCCGCGGCACTATTTCCCGCGATATCCGCGCACCTAACCTCAGCGAACTGTTCGCACCGGGGACGGGCCGGACGAACACGGTCAACGTGCCGCAGATCGGCGGTTCGATTGCATCGAACCAGTTCAACGAGTCGACGGTGGGCAACGCCAACCTGCGTCCTGAGGTCGCGAAGACCTATGGTGCGGGCGTGGTCCTGACGCCGACCTTCCTGCCGGGCTTCGCATTATCGGTCGATTATTACGACATCACCTTGAAGGGCGCGATATCCTCCCTCCTTGCCCAGACATTGGTCGATCAATGCTATCAGCAGAACATCGCAGATGCCTGCACCTTCATTTCGACGACCGGCGGGCGCGGCGTCACCACGCTTGGCCTGCCCGTCACCAGCATCGAGATCAAACCCACCAACTTCGTCAGTATCAAGACCAAGGGCATCGATTTCGAGGCAAGCTATCGCCGCCCGCTCTTCGAGGGGAATGTCACGCTGCGCGCGCTGGCCAGCAAAGCCTTCAGCCTGAAGACGGACAACGGCGTTACGGCGACGACCGACGGCGCCGGCGAGAACACCGGCAGCCTTCCCGACTGGACCTACCGCCTCTCGGCCGGATACGATATCGGCCCGCTCGCGTTCCAGTTCATCGGACGTGGCGTCAGCGGCGGCGTGTACAATAACAACTACATCGTGTGTGAAACCGACTGCCCGGCTTCGACCGCGGACTTCCGCACGATCAACCGGAACAAGATTCCCGGCGCCTTCTATCTTGACTTCAACGCCAACTATTCCTTCGAAGTCAGCAATGCCAAGATGGAAGTGTTCCTTGCCATCAAGAATGTCATGAATACCGATCCGGTCCTCATCGGCAACGGCCCGACCGGCAACAACACACCCGCTTACCCGCAAACGAACCGCAGCCTCTACGATGTTCTGGGCCGCGTGTTCCGCATGGGCGTCCGTTTCGCTCTCTAATGCGGGGGTGGCCGGACCGGGCGTGCCCCCCTTCGCCCGGTCCGCGTCGCCTTGCTCATAACACCGCCCGCTGAAGGGCCCTGATTACCGGAGGATGATTGATGACCCAGACCCGCTCCAAGATACTGGCAGCGCTGATGGCAACCGCTGGATTGGCTGCGCCCCTGCAATCGGCTCACGCCGAAGCCAGCCCCAAGCTCAAGAAGGAAGCGATGGTGGGCGTCGATAGCCGGGCGAAGATGGTGCAGGAGATGGTCGACTCGGTCTTCAGCTTCGCGGAGCCGGGGTTTCAGGAGTTCAAGACTTCGGAATATCTGACCGGGATCCTTGAGAAGAACGGGTTCACCATCACCAAGGGCGTGGCCGGTATTCCCACTGCCTGGACCGCAACATGGGGCACGGAAGGCCCCGTCATCGCCCTGGGCAGCGATATCGACGGCCTGCTCGGGCTTTCGCAATATCCCGGCTCTCCAGTCATAAAGCCGATGGTCGAAGGTGCTCCGGGCCATGGCGAAGGCCATAATTCGGGTATGCCGCTCATCATTGCTGCGGCGCTCGCGACCAAGGATGTCATGGTCAAGAACAACATCAAGGGCCGCCTGATGCTCTGGCCGGGCGTTGCCGAGGAACTGCTGGCGACTAAAGCATACTATGTGCGCGCAGGCCTCTTCAAGGATGTCGATGCCTCGATCTTCACCCATGTCGGATCGAACTTCGGCACGGGCTATGGAGATTCCGGCAATAATGGCATGGTCTCGGTAGAATACACCTTCAAGGGCAAGACCGCCCATGCCGCGGGCCAGCCATGGTCTGGGCGCAGCGCATTGGATGGCGTCGAACTGATGGATCTGGCGTGGAATATGCGGCGCGAGCATCTGCCGCTGACGCAGCGTTCGCACTACGTCATCACCAATGGCGGCGGGCAGCCCAACATCGTGCCGGGTGTCGCGTCGGTCTGGTATTATTTCCGCGAACAGAACTTCAAGTCGATCCGCGAACTTTACGAAACGGGCACCACCATTGCGGAAGCCGCGGCGAAGGCAACCGGCACCACGGTGACCAAGCGGGTCCTGGGCTATGCTGCTCCGAATTTCGGTAACAAGCCGATGGCCGAAGCCGCCTATGCCAATATCAAGATGGTCGGTCTGCCGAAGTGGACTGCCGACGATCAGGCCTTCGCCAAGGCGGCGCAGGTCGCGAACGACCAGCCGATTGCGCCACTGCCTACCACTATTCCGCCCTTGTCTTCACCGGAAACGCGGGGGCCCTCTATGGGTGGCGGCTCCGACGACATCGGCGACATCATGTGGACCGTGCCGACGATCACTATCCGATTCCCGTCCAACATCCCCAATATGATCGGCCACAACGTCCAGTCGGCCATCGCGATGGCCACGCCGATCGCGCACAAGGGGGCCGTGGCCGGCGCTAAAGCCGTTGCGCTGACGGTGCTCGACCTGCTGACTACGCCCACGCTGATCGCCAAAGCCAAGGAATATCAGCAGACCGTGCAGTTCAAGGACGAGAAATACGACCCCGTTCTCACGGCGGAAGACAAGCCGGCGATCCATCTCAACCATGAAATCATGGAGCAGATGCGTCCGAAGATGACGCAGTATTATTACGATCCCGCCAAACACAGCAGCTACCTGGAACAGCTCGGGATCAAATATCCAGACCTTACCACCGGCAAGTGAGTACCTCGCCCGGCGCTGCTTGTCGGGCACATTTTCTTCGGCTTCATCCGGAAAGTTTCTCATGACCAGAACCGTTCGTCTCCCTGCTGCCTTGCTACTGTCCGCATCAGCCTTTGCCCTGCCGCACGCTGCTTTCGCCGAAGCGAAGCCTTCCTTGAAGCAGGCTGCGGCTGCGGGCGTCGATGCGCGGGCGAAGCTGGTGCAGGAGATGGTGGACTCCGTCTTCAGCTTCGCAGAGCCTGGCTTCCAGGAAGTAAGGACATCGGCCTATCTGACCGGCATCCTGGAAAAGAACGGTTTCACGATCACGCGAGGCGTCGCCGGTATTCCGACTGCATGGACGGCTACTTGGGGGGAGGGCGGTCCGCTGATCGCTCTGGGTAGCGACATCGACGGCCTACTCGGTCTCTCGCAGGCGCCCGGCACCGCCAAGATCGTGCCGCAGGTCGAGGGTGCGCCCGGTCATGGCGAAGGGCACAACTCCGGCATGCCGCTTATGATTGCGGCGGCTCTCGCAGCCAAAGACGTGATGGTGAAGAACAAGATCAAGGGCCGGCTCATGCTCTGGCCGGGCGTCGCAGAAGAATTGCTCGCCACGAAAGCCTTTTATGTGCGCGACGGTATGTTCAAGGGCGTGGACGCGTCGATCTTCACGCATGTCGCATCCAGTTTCACCACCGGGTACGGCAACCTCGGCCTCAATGGCATGGTTTCGGTCGAGTATACCTTCAAGGGCAAGACTGCCCACGGCGCTGCGCCCTGGAATGGCCGCAGCGCGCTCGATGCCGTCGAATGGATGGACGCCGCCTGGAACTTCCGCCGCGAGCATCTGCCGCTCAGCCAGCGGTCGCATTACGTTATCACCAATGGCGGCGGTCAACCGAACATCGTGCCGGGCGTCGCCTCCGTCTGGTATTATTTCCGTGAGAAGGACTTCAAGTCCATCAAGGATCTCTACGCGACCGGGAACACGGTTTCCGAGGCAGCGGCGCAGGCTACGGGCACCTCCGTCACGCGCCGGGTGCTTGGTTATGCCGCTCCGAATTTCGGGAACAAGCCGCTGGCAGAGGCTGCTTACGCTAATATCAAGATGGTGGGGATGCCGCAGTGGAGCGACGCCGACCAGAGCTTCGCCAAGATGGTCCAGACCGAAAACGAGTTCAAACTGAAGCCGCTGGAGGCTCAGGTGGCACCTCTTTCCACTCCCGAGACGCGGGGCAATGCGAACTTTGGCGGCTCGGATGATATCGGCGACGTGATGTGGGCGGTTCCGACCATAACCATCGGCTTTCCATCCAATGTTCCAAACACGATAGGCCATCACGTGACCTCGGCTATGGCGATGGCGACACCAATCGCTCACAAGGGCGCAGTGGCGGGGGCGAAAGCCGTTGCGATGACGGTGCTGAACCTGATGACGACGCCTTCGCTGATCGCCAAGGCCAAGTCCTACCAGCAGACCGTTCAGTTCAAGGACGAGAAGTACGACCCTGCGCTGACGCCGCAGGATCAGCCTGCCGTTCACCTGAACGCCGAGTTGATGGAGCGTATGCGTCCCAAGATGGAGCGTTTCTATTATGATCCGGCGAAATATGGCACCTATCTGGAGCAACTCGGCGTAACCTATCCTCCTGCGCCGCCGCAATGACGCGATTACGGCACAACCGGGCATGATAGTCTTCCAGGATGGTACTCATATGCACAAAAAGCACTGGACATACGCGCGCTACCGAACAATCTGCGCCCATGGATACGAACCGGATTTTCTTCGAGGCAATCGCGCTACGCAAGTGCGTGAAGGCGACGTACAATCGAACGCTGATAATACTTGCGCCGCACATTCTGTTCACTCGCCACGATGAGCTTTACCTCGACGCCGTGACGATCGAGCGGGACGGTCAGCCGCCTCGCGAACTGAAGCTCGGCACATTCAAATTGGCGGGACTTAAGGATGTATCGATATTGGATCGGACCTTCGACCCCATGGCGCTCTACGCGCCGGGCGATCCTAAATATGCCGGCGTGACCGTGTTTGCGATAGAACTCTCCTGAAGGAGATTAGTTCGGTTCATTGCCGCTAATGCCATCGAATAACGCCCGATGGACGAGCGGGACCTTACCTATGTTATTGATCGCAATAGCTATCGACGCTGATTCACCTGAAACGTCGGCTTGCGGTGGTGCGCTACAAATACAGAAGCGGTGACTCTCTTTTCGAAGCAGGCCGGCTCTTCGGAGTTTAGGCGTGTCCAGACCAAGACTAGCTTTCCTCTTTATCGGCGGGATGCATCAGGTCCTGCATCTGGCGCCTGTGGCTGCAGAGATCAGCCGGACGCGCCCCGATATCGCCGTCCAGTGCTTCTGTGCCGATCCTGACACATATGCGATGCTGGGTGCGGTGAAGGCGGGCATGAACGCCGATTCACTGCGGCTGACCAAGCTAACGACGCCGCGACTGGTGATTTTCCTTGCGCGCCTGATCCATCGCCGTTCAGCGGTTAAAGGACCTATACTTGCTGCTATCCGATGGCGGACGAAAGGCGCAGCGGCGATCGTCACTCCGGAGCGAACCTCGACAGCCTTGCGCTGGATGGGCTGGCGCGGTCCGCTGATCCACTTCAGGCATGGAGCGGGGGACCGGGCACCAGCTTCCGAGAAGCGTATGGGGGCGTTCGACCTGATTGTGGTTCCGGGGCAGAAGGATGTCGAGCGCGCCATTGCAATCGGGATCAGTCCCGAACGTCTCAGGATCGGCGGCTATGTGAAACTGGATTATATAGCCCTGAAAGGCCCGCCATCGGACCATCTCTTTACAAACCGTCGCCCGGTGATTCTCTATAACCCTCATTTCGATCGCACGTTATCGTCATTCGATGTGGCACGCGAAGTCATTGGGAAATTTGCAGAGCAGGAACGCTACAACCTGATCTTTGCCCCACATGTCCGCGCAACCGAGGATATGTCATCAGCCGAGCGGGCCGAGTGGCAGGCCATGGAGATACCCGGACGCATCCTCGTCGATCTTGGCTCGCCGCGACTGTGCGACATGACCTATACGCAGGCAGCAGATCTGTATCTCGGCGACGTATCCAGCCAGCTCTACGAATTTCTGGTCCGCCCCCGTCCTGCGGTCTTCATCAATACGCATGACGTCGTGTGGGAGGGCAATTCTCGCTACGCAGGCTGGCAGCTGGGGGAGGTGGTACGGAAGCCCGTAGAGATACTGGACGCCATCGATCGCGCATTTCGCAATGAGCCAGCTCAGATACTTCGTCAGCAGGAGGCGGTGGCGTTCGCATTCGGAGACTATCGCGGCGCCATCGGCCGCGCAGCAGCCATCGTGACGGATGTGCTTGACGCCAAAGGTTAGCCTATCCGATCGCTCGCGAGGCGCGCAACTGCAAGATCCGCAGTCACGTTGCCCAAGGTGCGGAACAGGTCGGGCACCGTCTCCACGGCGAGCAGCAGCGGGAGTGCTTCGATCGGCACGCCCATGGCGAGGCACACCGGACCGATGGTCGCGAAGAAGGAGACTTGCGCAGGCAGGCCGACAGCTGCCAGGCTCACGGGCACGGCAATCAGGGTGCCGATTGCCAGCACCGGCAGGGATAGCGACACGCCGTGAAGATGGGCGAGGTAGATTGCGACGGCTACGTTTGCCGCTGCGCTAGCCGCACGAAAGATCGATACGGCCAGCGGCAACACGACACCCGCTGAGGCTTTGCCGATCCCCAGTCCGGCTGCGGCGTCGATCATGACGGGCAGCGAGGCGAGTGACGACTGGGTGCTGATCGCCACTGTTTGGGCGGGCGCGGCAGCACGCGCAAACCTGGCAAGGGACATGCGGCCCGCCATGACCGCTGCCGCATAGGCCATGATCGTCGTTATCAGACAGGCGGCGATCACGGTCACGATGTACTGCAGAAGGGTACCCGCGGCACTGACACCCATGCGCGCAGCGGCTGCATAGGCCAGCGCGAGAATGCCGACCGGCGCGATCCACAACACCCATCCGACGATCACCAGCATGGCCTGCACCACTGCCTGAAAGAACGTGACGATGGTTGCGCCGAGCGCGGGCTCGATGCGGGCCGTGGCAAGCCCGAACAATACGGCAAACAGGACGAGCGGCACCATCGCGGTCTCCGCTGCAGCTTTGATCGGGTTGGTCGGAATGATCCCGCGGAACCACTCCGCTGCCGGTGCCAGTTCGGGCATCGATGTGCCAGATGTCGCGAGTGAGGCTTTGTCCGATACCGGCCACAATGCCAGCAACGTGTTGGTCGACAATGCCGACAGTATGCACGCTGCAGTCAATAGCACCGCAAACCACAGTACAGAACGCACCGCCACGTTGCTAGAGGAGGCGGTGGTGGCGGCGCTCGCTATGCCAGTGACCAGCAGGCCGAAAACCAGGGGCACCACCGTCATGGTCAGCGCGTCTAGCCAAAGCTGGCCTATCGGCTGAGCCACTGCCAGCACCTGCCGCTGCCCGGGAAGGTGCATGATGCTCATCACCATGCCCGCCCCGAGGCCCACGACAAGTGCCGCGAACATCCTGACAGGAGCGCTTGTGTAGTTCAAAGGTACGGCCAAGCCGGCGTATTCAGCAGCTTTCCCAGAATTTCGCGCGATACCGCTCGAAGCACCTTGCACCGCATGTCAGGCGCATCAGGGCGCCTTCGGCTATGGCTGTTGCGCGCCTCGGATCTTCCGCAATGAGGGGTATGAGGGCCTCGCGGTTCCAGTCTTCGCTGTGCTTGATGTCGAGCACGGCGTGCAGATCGAAATAGCGGCGCTGTTTTTCGCTGAGCCCGATCCTGCGGAGGCCTTTTGCGACCATGGCCGAGCGGCCCGGAGCCGTCAGCTCGATCACCCCAAGCGCGCCAACCGAATGCCACGCATAGCGTCGGCTGGTCGCCATTGCCGTCATGGCATTGGCAAGGGCGAGGCTCTCCCACACCGTGTTTTCGATCACCGGATCGACTTCGAGAGTTTCGACCAGCGCGTCGAGCATCGGGCCGTGCATTCCCTTAGCGTTGCCGCGCCCCATCTCATCCCAATAATTGCGGGCGAGTTCCAGCTTCGCCTGCGCCGGAAGCTTGACCTGCGTATAGGCGACCAGATCGTCGAATCCCGCTTCACCGGCGGCCTCCTGCTCGAAGAACCATCGAAGTTCGTCTCGGGTCGCCTCATCTGCCAGCCACGGAAACAGGGCGTCACCTTGTCCCGGTCCAACTTCCTTGAGGTTTTCGAACCAGGCGACGAAGGCTTGGGGCTCTGTAGGTACGCGGGCCGCTTCGGCGGCGATTTCCCGACGCAGTTCTTCGATATAGGCTCCTTCTAGCCGGAGCATCCGCGTGTCACGTTCGAGCACGGCGGACCAATCCGCTTCGGGGAACTGGGGCGAAAGCCGCTCTCTGTTCCAGCGAGCCAGTCCGCGCTGAAAGCTGTCCGTGAGGAATTGCGACGATTGTCGGTACGTATCTGTGTTGAAGTGGGTAGCCATGGTTCTGCCTGTTCCGTTATGCGGATATAACGGCTTGTCAGGCGGGCAGGTTCCTTGCTTTCGACATCAGGGCTGCTTGCGCGTCGCTGCAAGGGGCGATGTAGTTCCACCCTTACGCTGTATCGCAAAAGTAAACCTCGGCGCCTATTAAAGCGGTCATCATGAATGGCCCGCCTCTCGCGAACGGCTAACCCAAGTTCAAGGGCATGCTGCAAAAACGTAAGTACTTATACAGATGGGGACCTCCAAAAACCCCTAGCCAATGGCTGCGTGATTTGATTCATTGCGGCTGACGGGAGGTGAGGATGC